>DASXCY010000161.1:0-7315 GCA_036490935.1 Kofleriaceae bacterium
CTTGCGCGCCGCGCGCCGCGATCTCGGCGGCGCGCTCGCCGCCCGCGCATCGCTCGACGAGTACCTCGCCGTGCGCCGCGTCCCCGCCGACGTGCGCGAGCGCTTCGTCGTGCCGCTCGCCGCCGCGCTGTGGTCGCTCGCGCCCGGGAGCTGCGGCGAGTTCCCCGCCGCGACGTACCTCGCGTTTCTCGATCACCACGGGATGCTGCGCCCGATGAAGCCGCTCGCGTGGCGCACGATCGAGGGCGGCAGCCGGCGCTACGTCGACGCGCTGCTCGCCCGGCTGCACGCGCGCGGCGCGTTCGCGCTGCATCTCGCGACCCCCGTCGAGCGCGTGCATCGCGACGCGCACGGCGTGACGATCGCCACCGCCGGCCGCGAGCTCCACTTCGATCGCGCGATCGTCGCGACCCACGCCGATACCGCGCTCGCGCTGCTCGCCGCGCCGACCGCCGACGAGCGCCGCGTGCTCGGCGCGTTCCGCTACAGCGCGAACCGCACGCTGCTCCACACCGATCGCGCGTTCCTGCCGAGCCGCGCCGCCGCGCACGCGGCATGGAACTACGTCGCCGACCCCGACACGTCGCGCGTCGCGGTCACCTATTCGATGACCAAGCTGCAGGGCCTGCCCGCCGCGCCATACCTCGTCACCCTCAACCCGCGGCGCGATCCGACGCGCGTGCTGCACGAGACCTGGTTCACACACCCGCAGTTCGATCGCGCCGCGCTCGCCGCCCAAGCCGAGCTGCCGCGCCTCGCCGGCGCGCTGCGCACGTACTACGCGGGCGCGCACTTCGGCTTCGGCTTTCACGAGGACGCGATGCGCTCCGGGCTCGCCGCCGCGGCCCGCGCGCTCGCCGACGAAGCCCGCGAGGCGGCCTGATGTTCAAGTCCGCGCTGTATCGTGGCGAGCTGATGCACGCGCGCCACGATTCACTCGCGCGCCGCGCGTTTCGCTATCCCGTGTACGTCGCGTCGCTCGATCTCGACGAGCTCCCCGCCCTCGACCGCGCGCTGCGTCTGTTCTCGCACCGGCGCTGGAACGTGTTCTCGTTCGACGATCGCGACTACTCCGGCGCCGACGACCTGCGTGCCGGCAACGCGCTGCCTGCCCCGCACGCATCGCGCCTGGTCACGAACCTGCGCGTGCTCGGCTACGTGTTCAATCCGGTCAGCTTCTTCCTCGACTACGACGCGCGCGGCGACGTCGGCGCGGCGATCGCCGAGGTCAACAACACGTACGGCGGCCGCTTTCGCTACGTGCTCGACGCGGCCAAGCGCACGGCCCAGGGCTCGTTTCGCCACGCGCGCGAGCTGTTCGTGTCGCCGTTCTTGCACGGCGAGCTCGCGTACGACTTCCACTTCGACGCGCCGCTCGACGGCGAGCACCTCGCGATCGAGATGGTCGTCCACGGCGAGCACGGCCGCGTGCTCACCGCGCGCCTCGACGGCACGCGCGTGCCGTTGACCGATCGCACGCTCGCCGCGACCGCGCTGCGCTACCCGCTGATGACCGCGCAGGTGATCGGCCTCATCCACTGGCAAGCGCTGAAGCTGCGCGCGCGCGGCGTGCCGTATCGCCGGCCCGGACCCGATCACCGCCCACTGCGTGCGTGATACGTTGCGCGCGAGTGGCCGGAGCCAGCGTCGCACATCCGCTGATCGCACCGCTGCCGCGCATTGCCGCGCCCGCCGCGCCGCTGCTCCGCCGGATCGCGCTGGCCCGGTTGCGCGCCGGCTGGCACGCCGGCCGGCTCGATCTCGATCTGCCCGACGGCGAGCGCGTGCGGCTCGGCGGCGACGGGCCGGCCGACGCGCGCGCGCGCATCCGCGACGATCGCCTGTTCGTCCGGCTGCTGCTGCGCGGCGAGCTCGGCGCCGGCGAAGCGTTCGTCGCCGGCGAGTGGACGAGCGACGACGTCGTCGCGGTCGCGCGCGTGTTCCTGCGCGCGACCGGCGCGATCGGCCTCGAATCGCCGATCACGCGCCTCGCGCGACTACCTGCGCTCGTGCGCCACCGGCGCGCAAGCAACACGCGCCACGGCAGCGCGCGCAACATCCACGCCCACTACGATCTCGGCAACGACTTCTATCGCTTGTTCCTCGATCCCGAGACGCTCGCGTACTCGTGCGCGACCTACCCGGCTCGCTCGCTCGCCGATGCGCAGCGCGCGAAGCACGAGCGACTGTGCGAGCTGCTCGAGCTCTCGCCGCGCGATCACGTGCTCGAGATCGGCTGCGGCTGGGGCGGCATGGCGATGCACGCCGCGCAAACGCGCCGCTGCCGGGTCACCGCGATCACCGTCTCGCGCCAGCAGCACGAGCTCGCCGCCGCGCGCGTCGCGGCCGCCGGTCTCGCCGATCGCGTGCACGTCGAGTATCGCGACTACCGCGATCTCGCCGGCACGTTCGACAAGGTCGTGTCGATCGAGATGCTCGAGGCGGTCGGCTTCGAGCACCTGCCGCAGTACTTCGCGACGTGCGCGCGCGTGCTCGCGCCCGGCGGCCGGCTCGCGCTTCAGACGATCACGATGCCCGGCGATCGCTTCGACGGGTATCGCCGCGGCGTCGACTGGATGCAGACCTACATCTTCCCCGGCTCGTGCATCCCGTCGCTCGCCGCGATTCGCGCCGCCGCCGCGCCCGCTGGGTTCGCGATCGCGCACGCCGACGACATCGGCCCGTCGTACGCGCCGACCTTGCGCGCGTGGCGCGACCGGTTCGTCGCCGCGCTCCCCGAGGTCCGCCGCCTCGGCTTCGACGAGCCGTTCGTGCGCACGTGGTTGCTGTACCTCGCGTTCTCGGAGGCCGCGTTCGCCGAGCGCACGCTCGGCGACCACCAGCTGCTCCTCACTACTTCCGCGCGCTGACCGTGACAGTCGTGCAGATCCCGCCGCGCACCATGAATTTGCCGGTCACCGTGATCGAAGTCGGCGAGATCGCGCGCACCAGGTCGTCGCAGATCTGGTTGGTGACGGCTTCGTGGAACGTACCTTCATCGCGGTAGCTCCATAAGTAGAGCTTCAAGCTCTTGAGCTCGACACACAGCTGGTCTGGCACGTAGTCGATGAAGATCGTGGCGAAATCGGGCTGGCCGGTCATCGGGCACAGGCAGGTGAACTCGGGGCATTCGAACGCGATGTGGTAGTCGCGCCCGACACGCGGGTTCGAGAATGTCTCCAACTGCTTGCTGGCCTGCGTCGCCATCGCGCGCTCATAACACGGCAGGAAGCTGGCGCGCGATCGCGCGATGCCCTACACTCGAGATGCGACCATCCTGGTCGCCGAGTACACACGCGATGACCATTTGGGAACCGCGAGCTGTGGGCCTCGAGACGGGCCGTAGCGCCCATCATGAAGGCCCGATGCCGGGAGCCGCTGCAATTTTGCTGGCGGGCCGCGCCATCGGGCTCCGGCTCTACGCCGGGGGAGAAGAAAGGCACATGAAACGTCACTGCACCCGCTCGATGGAGGTCGTTTCGTAGCCCTCCCTGACCTCGAGCTCGCCACGTGCGGCTCGGGCAAGTAGAGCAAACGGGCCGGCAATCGCCGGCCCGTTCTATTTTCGGCCGTCGCAGCGCCTAGAACGTGAAGATCTGATCCGGCCGCTTCTCGGTCGGCTTCGGCGCCGCCTCTTGCTCCGCTTCCGATCGGCGCTTGATGACCGGCGGAGGCGGATCGACGACGTATCGCGCCGCCGCCGAGGTCAGCGGAATGGCCACCGCGGACTGCCGGGTCTCGGTCGGAGGCCTGATCGACGACGGCATCGGCCGCGGCGCCGCCGGAATCGTCGGCCGCGGCTGGGTCGGAATCACCGACGTGACGACCGTCTGGCCAGCACCCTCGCCGAGAAAATCTCCCACGCGAGTCTCCACGAAGTGGCTCATCGAGATGTTGTTCGTTTCGCAAAACGCCTTGAGCCGCTCGTAGGTCGCCCGGCTCACGCTGATGCTGCGTCGAGTCTGCTTCTTGGCCATGATCTTCCTTACGCTACGGGTAGGGTGACGTCAAGGCGTTACCTACTAGCCTTGGACTCCCGTGGACATGGCGAGACCCTACAGCTTCGGTCTGACAATCCAGTCTGTCGGACGCAGCGCGGCGAGCAGCGCCGCCTCGGGAGAACCCGGCTGCGGCGAGACGTCGTAGTCCCAGCGCACGAGCGGCGGCAGCGACATCAAGATCGACTCGATCCGTCCGCTCGTCTTGAGGCCGAACAGCGTGCCGCGGTCGTACAGCAAGTTGAACTCGACGTAACGCCCGCGCCGCTGCAGGTGCCACGCGCGCTCGAGCTCGCCGTACGGCTCGCCCATCCGGCGGCGCGCGATCGGCAGATACGCCGGCAAGAACGCGCGGCCGAGCTCCTGCACGAACGCGAACACCTCGTCGATGGGCTCGCCTTTGTTGCCGAGGTAATCGAAGAACACGCCGCCGATGCCGCGCGTCTCGCCGCGATGCGGGAGGAAGAAATACTCGTCGCACCACGCCTTGAACCGGTCGTAGCTCGCGACCGCCGCGTGGCGATCGCAGGCCTCGGCGAGCGTGCGGTGAAAGTGGACCGCATCGTCGCGTTGCAAGTAGTACGGCGTCAGGTCGGCACCCCCGCCGAACCACATCGCGTCGCCCTTCGCGATGCAGCGAAAATTGGCGTGCGTGGTCGGCACCATCGGCGAGCGCGGGTGAAGCACGAGCGAGATGCCCGCCGCGCGAAACGCGCGCCCGGTGCCCGGCATGTGCTCGGCGAGCTCCGCCGGCAGCTCGCCCTCGACGTTCGACGTGTTCACGCCGGCCTTCTCGAACACCAGCCCGCCTTCGAGCACGCGCGACAGGCCCCCGCCGCCACCCGGGCGCTGCCAGGCATCCGTGCCGAAATCCTTGCCGCCGGCGTCCAGCTCCTCGAGCGCGTTACAAATGTCGCGCTGCAGATCGTGAAAGAACGCGGCCGCGGAATCGAAGAGGTCCGGCACGCGCGAAATGCTAACATCGTCCGAACCACCGAGCTTCGACTAGATGTGGGCCGCCATCCGTCTGCTCCGCGCGACGCGCGTGTTCGCGATCATCTTCCTCAGTTACATGTGGCAGATGTCGTGGGCGCGGTTGTGGCCGTCGCGCTATGCGACGAAGGCGCGCTGGAAGCAGATCCATCGCCGCAACGCACGCCGCATGTATCGCGGGTTCGTGCGGCTGCGCGGCGTGTACATCAAGCTCGGCCAGATTCTCTCGATCATGGGCACGTTCCTGCCGCGCGAATACGTCGAGGAGCTCGAGGCGCTGCAGGACGACGTGCCGCCGACCTCGTACAAGAAGATCACGTCGACTTTCGTGCAGGCATTCGGCAAGCAGCCCGATGCGGTGTTCGCGAGCTTCGCGCGCGATCCGATCGCGGCGGCGTCGCTCGGCCAGGTCCACGAGGCGCGCAACGAGGCCGGCGACCGGCTCGCGGTCAAGATCCTGTATCCGAACGTCGCGACCATCATCCGCGTCGACCTCCGCGTGCTCGGCTGGGCGCTGCGCATCTACAAGAACTTCGTCCCGGTGCAGCAGATCGAGCGCGTGCACGAGCAACTCGCCGACATGCTCGATCGCGAGACCGATCTCGATAACGAGGCGCGGATGATCGCGCGCATGGCGAAGAACTTCGAGACCGACGCCGACGTGCTGTTCCCGGTCGTGTACCCGCAATGGAGCACGAAGACCGTCATGACGATGACGTTCATGGACGGCGTCAAGATCACGAAGAAGGACGCGCTCGCGTCGCTGTCGCTCGACCCGTACGACGTCGCGACCAAGCTCGTCAAAGTGTTTTACAAGCAGCTGTTCATCGATCGGTTCTTTCACGCCGACCCGCACCCCGGAAATTTCTTCGTGCAGCGCGGGCCGGAAGGCCAGGTGCGGATCGTCGTGCTCGATCTCGGCAGCGCGACCGAGCTGCGCGCGAACCTCGCCGACGGCATGTTCGACATCCTGTCGGGCCTCATGACGCGCAAGGATGATCTCGTCGTGAAGGGCATCGACGAGATGGGCTTCATCTCGCCGCACGGTGATCGCGCGCTGCTCGAGCGCACGACGCGCAAGTACTTCGAGAAGCTGCTCAACCTCAACATCACCGACTTCGGCAAGATCGATCCGAAAGTCGCCAAGCAGCTGAGCGATCCCGACATGAAGCGCGACGAGCTGCGCGAGCTGATGAAGTCGGTCGCATATCCCGAGGGCTGGTTCTACGTCGAGCGCGCGTCGGTCATCATGTTCGGCTTGCAGGCGACGCTCGCGCCCAAGCTCAACGGCATCCAGGTCGGGTTCCCGTACGTCGCGCAGTTCATGATGGAAAACAACCGGCAGCGGCTCGCAACGCCGGCTGCTCCGGCGGCGCCCGCCGAGCCGGCGAAGCCCGCCGACGAGCTGCTCAACTAAGGGCTCGTTGCGATTTCCCGGATCGGTTCTAAGGCCGGGACACGTCGCTGCGCACGCACCGGCGCACTCGGCCGGTTGCAGTCCGATGTCGCAGCGGCAGTGGCCACCGGCGTAGCCGCCTTGCGGGACGCGAGGTTGCGTGGCGCGCGACCCGGCGCGGCGCTTGCTGAATGCGAGCGGCATGAGGAAGCTTGCCTGCTTGTTGCTCGTGGCCGGCTGCACCGCCGACGTCGCGATCGCCGATGATCCCAGCGCGACCGACGTCGAGGCCGACGGCGACGATCCAGCCCAGCTCGACCAGATCGCGAACCTGGTTGCCGCGGCCGAGACGCCGGTGCCGGGCGAACAGGCCAACGTCTCCAACCCGGATCGCGACGGCGACGGCATCCTCGACACCACCGAGGAGCTGCTGCTGCGGCGCTATCGCCCGTACTACCGGTTCTCGGAATCGGGCGGCAACGACGAGTCGTACCGGCCCGCCGACGCGGTCGCCGAGATCACGCACGCGCAGCTCAAGCTCTCGTACCCCGATGGCAACGGCACGAGCGACCCGATCGCGGGCTGCGGCGAGGCCGGCGACGCGCACCTGTCGCCGCCGAGCCAGCTCTACACGTGCCAGCCCGAGACGAGCTTCAACGTCACGCGCGCGAAGACCGACTACTCGCTCAATCTCGACAACACGCGCTACCACGGTGTCGACTTCACCGAGGCGAAACCGAACGCGACCGGCTTCTACGGCCACGTCGCGCAGACGACGATCGACGGCCACGCGGCTTACAAGATCGAATACTGGCAGTTCTTCGCGTTCAACAACCAGGACATCTCGATCCTCGGCCTCGGCTCGTTTGGCGATCACGAGGGCGACTGGACGAGCGTGCAGCTGTGGTTCGATCGCGAGCTGCACCGC
>DASXCY010000162.1:0-49866 GCA_036490935.1 Kofleriaceae bacterium
GTGCGCGAAGTGGACGTTGTCGTCGGTGATGCCGTGGATGATCATCAGCGGACGCGTCAGCTGCGCCGCGTGCGTGAGCGCCGAGGTGCGCGCGTAGCCCTCGGGGTTTTGCTCGGGCGTCTGCATGTAGCGCTCGGTGTACGTGCTGTCGTAGAGCGCCCAGTCGGTCACGGGCGCGCCCGCGATCGCGCACTTGAACACGTCGGGGCGCAGGAGCACCGCCATGGCCGAGAAGTAACCGCCGAACGACCAGCCGAATACGCCGACGCGCGCTAGGTCGAGCTCGGGATGGCGCGCGCCGAGCGCCTGCAGCGCGCCGATCTGATCCGCGAGCGGCACCGTGATCAGGTCGCGAGCGATCGCGTGCTCCCACGCCGCGCCGCGATTCGGCGTGCCGCGGCCGTCGCTGCGCACCACGACGAACCCGGCATCGGCGTACCACTGGTCCATCACGTAGCCGTCGCGCGCGACGTCGACCATCTGCAGATGCGGACCGGCGTAGACCTTGAGGAGCACGGGATACTTGCGATGCGGATCGAACGCGCGCGGCCGCGTGATCGCCGCGTGATGCGTGCGGCCGCCTAGCTCGACGGTCTCGAGCTGCGTCGTCGGCACGAGCTTCGGTTGCTCGGCGACCGACGGTAGCTCGAACGACCGGCCGTCGCGCGCGATCGCGATCGTGCGCCGGCCGCCGCGCTCGAACAGCGTGGTCACGACCAGCACCCCGTGCTCGTAGCTCGCCGTCGACACGCCGTCGCCCGCGGTGATGCGCGTCGGCGCGCCGCCGGCGAGCGGCACGCGCCAGATGTCGGACCGCGTCGGATCGACCGAGGCCTCGACGAGCGCGCTCCGCGTCGAGTCGTCGTAACCAACCAGCTTGCGAAAGCCGAATTCGGGCGATGTGAGGTCCGTCGTCGAAGTCTTCGTGCGCAGCTGCAGCGTCTCGCCGGCGTCCCACAGGAACGAATCCGGCCCGACGTGAAGCGGCGTGCCGGCGCGATAGCCGAACGCGCCGGGCCGCGGGACGTCGATCCACGTGTCGCTGTGCGCGACGACCAGATCCCCGATCGCGATCTCGTCCTGCGCGCGCGGCAGCGTGACGACATCCGGCCAGCTCACGCGCGCGATGTAGTCGCCGTGCACGGCGAGCCATTTCGGCTCGGGGCCGGGCACTTCTGGTTTCGGGCCCGGCACGGACGCGTCGATCATCCCGAGATCGATCTTCGCGTTCGGCCGGCCCGCGCGGGGATACTTGAACGGCACGGGCGGCTTGTCGTTATGGCGTGCGTCGGCGACGTAGATCGTGTCGACCGGGCGCAAGTCCGATCGTTGGAACACCAACCGATCGCTGCCGACCCACCAGAACCCGCGGCGGCGATCGAGCTCCTCCTGGGCCACGAACTCGGCGACGCCGTACTCGAAGCCCTCGGGGTGCTTCGTCAGCCGCTTCGCAGGCCCGGTGCGGCCGATCACCCACAGATCGCCGTCGCGCACGAACGCGATCTTCGAGGCGTCGGGCGACAGGTGCGGGTCGTAAGCCTCGCCGCCCGGGTCGATCGCGACGCGCGCCCCGCCCCGGCGGTCGAGCAAGTACAGCATGCCGGCGAGCGGCACGAGCACGGTGTGGCCGTCGTCGGAGACGTCGATGTCGACCACGCCGCGCGTCACGGTGCGCGAGCGCTCGCGCCGCGCGGCCTCGGCATCCGACAGCCGTTCGGTATCGCCGTCTGCGGACATCAGCTCGCGCACGGCGCCGGTCCGGGTGTCGAGCTCGTACAGGCTGGCCGCGAAGTCGCGGGGCGGCGTGCGGCGAAACAGGACCGCACCGTCGGCGGTCACCGCCAGCGGCGACGGCAGCCCGAGCCGGAAGTTGAACGTGGCGGCCGCATCGGCCAGGAGCTGGGCATCGAGCGTGGGCCAGGTCATCGGAGTGGGATGGGGGTGAGCGCACGCGGCGAGCGCGGCGAGCGCGACGAGTCTCACCGCGCGAGTATGCCCAAATTTTGCCCCGGCGCCCGCGCTGAGGAACGATCGCACCATGATGGAAAGACGGCGCCGCCGCGCTCAAACGCTCACGCTCGCGCTCAGCTACCAGCTCGACGACTGCTGCCGCGACGGCGGCATCCAGGCCATGGTCATCGCCGACGGTGACGGGCTGCCGCTCGCCGCCGCCGGTGACAGCTACGCGTGCGACGAGGTCGCCGCGCGCATGGTGCTCGTCGGGCCGCGCATCCGCAGCTTCGACGGCACGTTGTTCGGCGGCGGCTGCCGCTGGGACGTCCAGATGACGAAGGTCGCGGTCGACGGCAGCGAGCTGCTCGTGTGCGCCGTCGGCGGCAGCGCCGAGCAGCGCTCGCGCCAGATGGTGCGCGGTGCCCGCGGCGCGTTGCGCATCCTCGCCGCGTGACGTCGTCGTCGTGTTCCGGGTGCTAGGCTTCGAGTATGCGCACTTCGATCTTGCTCGTCGCCGCGCTCGCGGCGTGCTCGTCCCATCGCAAGGCCGCGACGTCGGTCGACGACAGCGAGGCTCGCAAGCTGCTGCTCGACCGCAACTGGATCGATCACATGCCCAAGACCGAGCGCGATCGCCTGCACGTCTATCGCTTCGTGCCGTCGATGGGCGGCGGCGTGTTCCAGGACCGCACGCTCTACAAGGGCACGTTCGAGCTGTTCCGATTCTCGACCACGCGCGACGAGATTCACTTCGACCTGCCCGAGACGCATCAGGACCTCGTCAGTAAATTTCGGATCGACCACGTCGACGGCCCGGCACCGTTCGACCTGAAGCTCACGATCGACGCGGACCCGCGCGGCCCGCAGGTTTATTACGGCATCCGCGCCGAGACCGACCGCGACGGCCACCTGCTAGAAGCGCGGCTGCAGCCATAGCGATCGACCACGCGCTCGCGCCGCCGCTCGCGTCGCAGCCGCCGCCGCCCGCGCTGAAATCGTCATCGCAGGTCGCCGAGCAGCCGTCGCCCGAGACGTTGTTGCCATCGTCGCATTGCTCGCCGGGATCGACGAAGCCGTCGCCGCAACGCGGGACCCGCGTCGTGGCGACGAGGCACACGTCGTCGAGCGTCCAGCCGCCGAACTGGTTGGTGTCGTCGCTCGCCAGCGACCACGTGATCTGCGCGCTGCCCCCGGCGACCAGCGGCGACACGTCGAAATCCTGGAACCGCCACTCCTTGTCGACGTGATCGAGCGTGCCCTGCACCGAGCTCGCATTGGTCCAGATCGGCCTGCCGTTGACCGCGACCTCGGCCTGGTCGTACGTCGCGTCCTCGACGGTGAGCCAGCGCCAGAACTGCAGATGCACGACCTCGTATTTCGACACCGTGTAGGCGGGCGTCGTGATCGACGTGGTCTCGGCGGGGTGGTACACGCCCGTGCCGACGAGCCCGGTGCCGAGCACGTCGTCGCCGCTGTACGCAGTTCGCGCCGCGCGGTCGTACGACGTCTCGCCGGGCCGGCCCCACGTCCACTGGTCGCCGTCGTTGCCGACCTGCGTCCACGCGGGATCGTGGTCCATGTGCTCGCACTCGATCGTCGACGCGCTGCCGTCGAAGACCACGTAGTCGGGATCCGCCGGGTTGTCGGGCATGAGGATGTTCGAGCCGTCATCGAGGGCCGCGTCGACGTGATAGTGGACGATGCTGCCGTCGTTCGCGCGCGGCACCTGGCCGGCCCAGATCCCGCTGTCGCCGCCGCCGGCGAGCTCGAACTGCGCGGGCACGCCGTCGCCGCGCTGCCAGGTCACGGTGATCGACGTGACCTGCGGCGCCGGGCACTGGACGTCGGCGGGCGTCGTGACGGTGAGCGCGATCGCTGAATCCGCGATCGACGGCGTGCCGACGGTCGTGGTCGCGAACCCCGCCGGCGCGAGGCCGTGCACGCCGAACGCGCGGTAGATCGCACAGAAGTGCGGCGTGCCGTTCGACAGGTCGCCGTCGTCGTCGTCGGCGACGAGCGCCGCCTCGTAGCTCGACGGGATGTCGACCGCGCGCTGCATGATGCCGGTGAAGATCGCCTCGGTCTGCGCGATGCCGGCGTCGTGGCCGAGCTCGGCGATCAGCGCCTTGCGCAGGTCCCACAGCGCGCCGCTCACGATCTCGCCGGTGACGTGCGGATCGGCGTCGATGTCCTCGGGCCAGTGGCGCTCGGTGCCATACGGATCGATGTCGCGCGCCGGGACGTCATTGTAGTAGAGGCCGCGACCGACGCCGGAGTCGTCGTTCAGGTTCGCGGCGCCGAAATCGGCGAGCCCTTCCGACAGCTGTTGCTCGAACATGCCGACGCCCGCGATGACCGAGTGGTAGTGCAGCACGTGGCCGAACTCGTGATAGACGACGTCGGCGACGCGCGCGGTGTTCTGGCACTGTGCGTCGGCGCGATAGAAGTGGAGCTCGTTCGGATTCGCCGTCGCGTTGCACGAGCCGGTCTCGTTGACGAACACCGGCAGCTGCATGTCGAGGAACGCGTCGACCGCGGGATTGACCTCGCGCGCCTTCGCCTTCGCGATCCCGGTGTAGATGAACGCCGACAGTTGCGCGTCGCCGAGCTCGTCGCTCGCGAGCGACCACACCGCGGGCAGGCCGTCCTGCGCGGTGAGCGTCGTCGTGACGAGCGCGCCGGCCTGGTTCGTGATCGCGACGAGCGTGCCGGCCAGCCCGGGCATCACGCTCGCCGCCGCGATCCCGGGCCAGCTGAACGTGCCGTCGTCGCCGGTCACCATCGGCGCGCCGTTCACCGTGATCTCGTCCTCGGGAACCGCGACGGTCACGCGCGGTCCCGTCGCGTAGCGCAAGCCGACGTCGAACTGGAGCGTGCCGGTCGCGTCCCACTGCTTCGGCACGCGACGCAGCTCGGCGTGCGTCGCGGCGTCGCGATAGATCGTGGCTTCGGCGCGGTCGTCGATCTCGACCGCACGATCGTCGCCGGGCGCCACGCGTAACACGGCGCGCGCGTCACGCGGCACGACCACATTCGCCGCGAGGTGCGGCAACACCGCGAACAGGCGATCGCGCCGGAACACGAAACCGATCTGCGCGCCGATCACGGCCACGCCTCGCGCGGTCTGGCGAAATCCCACCGAGCGCGTCTCGCCGTCGAGCTCGTTCGCGACGACGACGAGGTCGGCCGGGCGCACCCCCAGCTCCGCCGCATGCGCCGCGACGAACGCGCGCGCGGCCTGTTCGGCGACGTCCGCGTTCCGGACGCTGCCCGGCGCCGCGCGCGGATGCATCCGCGCGTATGGCCCCGCGCTCGCGACGCGAGCCAGGCAGGCGAACGCGAGCCACCAGCGCATCCGGCCAACCATGCCACGAACCTCGGCCGCCGAACGCGGCGGCGATCACAGCGCCGCTACGCGCGTGCGACGGCAGACGCCTTGGTCTTGCCGGCCGGCTTCTTCGCGGCGGCCTTCGAGCCGTTGCTCACCGCGTGGCCGTTGCCCGATTTCGCGTGGTCGCGCAGCTTCTCGGCGAGCGGCGTCTTCTCCCACGTGAACTCCGGCTCCTCGCGGCCGAAGTGGCCGTACGCCGCCGTCTTGCGGAAGATCGGGCGACGCAGGTCGAGCTCCTGGATCAGCATCCCGGGGCGCGCGTCGAACGTCGCGAGCACGGCCTTCGTCAGCTTCTCGTCGGAGACCGCGCCGGTGCCGAACGTGTCGACGAGCATCGACACCGGCTCGGCGACGCCGATCGCGTACGCGAACTGGACCTCGCAGCGCTTCGCGAGGCCGGCCGCGACGACATGCTTCGCGATGTAGCGCGCGTAGTACGCGGCCGAGCGATCGACCTTGCTCGGATCCTTGCCCGAGAACGCGCCGCCGCCGTGACGCGCGAACCCGCCGTATGTGTCGACGATGATCTTGCGGCCGGTGAGGCCGGCGTCGCCGTGCGGGCCACCGATCACGAACCGCCCGGTCGGGTTGACGTGGATCTTGGTCTTGTTGGTGACGAGCTTGCCCGGCACGACCGGCTTGATGACGTGCTCGCGGATCGCTTCCTCGATCGTCTTGAGCTTCACCGACTCGGAGTGCTGCGTCGACACGACGATCGCCTCGATGCCCGTGATCGCGCCGTCCTCGTAACGCACCGACACCTGCGTCTTGCCGTCGGGACGCAGCCAGTCGATGCCCTTGACCTTCTTCTTGCGCACCTCGGCGAGCTTCAGCGCGAGCTGATGCGCGAGCTGGATCGGCATCGGCATCAGCTCCTTCGTCTCGTCGCACGCGTAGCCGAACATCAGGCCCTGATCGCCCGCGCCCTGCTTCGCCGGATCGCCGCGATCGACGCCCTGCGCGATGTCGGGCGACTGCTGCGCGACCGCGACCATCACCGCGCACGTGTCGGCATCGAAGCCGGTGTCGCTACCGACAAAGCCGATGTCGCGCACGACGCCGCGCACGAGCTTCGGGTAGTCGAGCTGCGCCTTCGTCGTGATCTCGCCCGCCAGCAGCACGAACCCGGTCTTCGTCACCGTCTCGCACGCGACGCGGCTCGTGGGATCCTCGGTCAGGCATGCATCGAGCACGGCGTCCGAGACCTGATCGCAGAGCTTGTCGGGATGACCTTCAGTAACGGATTCACTCGAGAACAGATAGCTGGCCATGGGTGGGCGGACTATTCAGCGACGGGCGTCTGCTGTCAACGGAATCTCGGTATACGATAACGGAGATGCGATGGTTGCTTGTCGTCGCCGTGTCACTCGCGGGCTGCGGCGGACATCCCCCGATCCCGACGCGCGGCGTCGTCGAGGCGGACCTCGGTGCGTGGAAGTTCCGGAGGTTCCAGAACGTCCTCGATGTCGAGGTCTGGGTCGACAACAACAAGGCGCAGGCGTTCACCGCGAGCTACGTCACGGAGGACGCGGAAAAGTCCGGTCACATCGGCGACAAGGACGTCGTCAACGTATTTGTAACCAAGTACGAGAAGCCGGACGGCGTCGTCCGCGAGACCGTGAAGCTCGCGCGCCGGCTCGCGTCCGAGGCGGGCTATCACGTCGACGAGGAGAAGGTCGGCGGCGCGCGCACGCTGACGATCAACGGCCATGGCGAGTCGTGGGTGATGTGGCCCGCGGCCAGGTACGTCGTGAAGGTCGGCGGCCGCGGCCGCACCGACGTGCCGAAGGCGCTGGTCGCGAGCTACGTCGATCGCTATCCATCGCAGCTGCCGGGCGGCGCGCTCGAAGGCGCGTTGCCGGCCGGCCCCGAGGACAAGCCCAAGCCGAACGACAACGAGCCGTACGACTCGACCAACCCGCGGCCCGATCTCGAACACTACGACCCGAGCAAGGTGAAGCTCCCGCCGAAGAAAGATCAGTGATGCTGCGCGTGCTGCGTGCCGGCACGCGCGAGGCGGAAGGCCTGCTCGCGCGCACGACGCTGTTCGCGGGCGGCGTCGACGACACGGTCGCCGAGATCCTCGCCGACGTGCGCGGCCGCGGCGACGACGGCCTCGCCGACTGGACGCGCAAGCTCGAGCGCCGCGATCCGCCGTACGAGGTGACGCGCGCGCGCCGCGACGCGCTCGCCGACGAGGTCGCGCCACGCGTGCGGGCCGCGCTCGAGGTCGCGGCGACGCGCATCCGCACGTGTCACGAGCGCCAGCTCGAGCACGAGGTCGACATCACGCTCGACGGCGTGCGGCTGGAATTGCGCGTGACGCCGCTCCAGCGCGTCGGCGTGTACGTGCCGGGCGGCACCGCGCGTTATCCGTCGAGCGTGCTGATGACCGCGATCCCGGCGAAGGTGGCCGGCGTCGCCGAGGTCGTGATGGTGTCGCCGAGCGTGTCGCCCGAGGTGCTGCTCGCGGCGCGGCTCGCGAACGTCGATCGCGTGTTCGAGCTCGGCGGGGCGCAGGCGATCGCCGCGCTCGCGTACGGCACGGCCAGCGTGCCGCGCGTCGACAAGATCGTCGGGCCGGGCAACGCGTACGTCGCGTCGGCGAAGCGCCAAGTGTACGGCGAGGTCGACATCGATTCGATCGCCGGGCCGTCCGAGGTGCTCGTGATCGCGGATGCGACCGCGCACGCGTCGTGGGTCGCCGCGGATCTGATCGCGCAGGCCGAGCACGATCGCGAGGCGCGTGCGGTGCTGGTGACGACGTCGCACGCGTTCGCCGAGGATGTCAGCCGCGCGCTCGCCACGCAGCTCGCGAGCCTGCCGCGCCGCGACATCGCCGCGCACGCGCTCGCGCATCACGGCGCGGCCGTCGTCGTCGCGTCGATCGACGATGCGATCGCATTCGCGAATCGATTCGCGCCCGAGCACCTCGAGCTCGCGTGTGCCGACGCCCGCGCGCTCGCCGCGCGCTGCACGAGCGCCGGCGCGATCTTCATCGGCTCGTGGTCGTCGGAGGCGGCGGGCGACTACCTCGCCGGCGCGAACCACGTGTTGCCGACCGGCGGCGCCGCGCGCTACGCGTCGCCGCTCGGGGTCGCCTCGTTCCAGAAGCGGACGTCGCTGATCGAGTACAGCGAAGCCGCCGCGATCGCGCACGCCGACGACATCGCAGTGCTCGCGACGTGCGAGGGGCTCGAAGGCCACGGCCGCTCGGCGAGGATGCGCAAGCCATGACGCTACGCATCGATCCGACGGTTGCCGCGATGGTCGCGTATCACGTGCCGCAGCCGCCGCAGATCCGCGCGAAGCTCGACGCCAACGAGCTCGCGTTCGGGTTGCCCGCCGAGCTGCGCGCGCGCCTCGGCGCCGAGCTCGCGACCGTGCCGCTCGAGCGCTATCCCGATCCGAACGCACGCGAGCTGCGCGCGCTCGTCGCCGACCAGCTCGGCGTCGGCGGCGACCAGCTCGTGTTCGGCAACGGCTCCGACGAGCTGATCGGCCTGCTCGCCGCCGTGCTCGCCGGTCCCGTGCTGTCTCCCGCGCCGAGCTTCGTGTACTACTCGCTCGCCGCGAGCGCGCGCGGCCGCACGAGTCTCACCGTGCCGCTCGACGCGCGCTTCGAGCTCGACGAGCCCGCGTTCGAGCGCGCGATCGTCGCGCACCGCCCGGCCATCGTGTTCCTCGCATTGCCGAACAATCCGACCGGCACGCTGTGGCGCACCGACTTTGCCGTCGAGCTCGCGGCGCGTCACCCCGACGTCGCGATCGTCTCCGACGAGGCGTACTTCGCGTACAGCGGCAAGACGAACCTGCCGCACGTCGCCGCGCATCCGAACCTGATCGTGATGCGCACGCTGTCGAAGGTCGGCTTTGCCGGACTGCGGGTCGGCTTCACCGCCAGCTCGCGCGAGCTCGCGCACGAGCTCGAGAAGGTGCGGCCGCCGTACAACGTCAGCGCGATCGATCAGCGCGCCGCGTGCTTCGCGCTGCGCGAGTGCGGTGCGTGGTCGGCGCAGCAGGCGGCGGCGATCGTGGCGGAGCGCGGCAAGCTGGCCGCCGCGCTCGCCGGCTTTGGCTTCGAGGTGTTCGCGAGCGAGGCAAATCTGATCCTCGTGCGGCGCGCCGGCGCCGGCCGGCTGTGGAATCAGCTCGCCGAGCGCGGCATCGTCGTGCGCGACTTCGATCGCCCGGGCCCGCTCGCGGGCTGCCTGCGCATCACCGTCGGCACGCCGGCCGAGAACGCGCTGCTCGTCGCCGCGCTGACCGAGCTGTGCGCTGGCTGATTTTCGTTTGCGCCGCGTGCTCGACGAGCAGCGAGCTCGCCTCCGTCGATCCCGGCCGCATCGCCGCGCACGTGCACGAGCTCGCCGACGAGATCGGCCCGCGTCCCGGCGATTCGCCGGCGTCGCGCGCGGCGGCCGCATACATCGCGAGCCAGGTGCCCGGCATCGAGCGCTTCGACGTCGGCGGCGTCGATCTGCCTGCGATCGACGTGCTCGGCGTGCACTGGCGCGACGCGCATCACCTCGACACCACCGATCCGGATCTGCTCGTGCATTTCGGGCCGCCCGGCAAGGCGCTGCTCGTCACCGCGCACTACGACACCGTCCCGGGCAGCCCCGGCGCGGTCGATGACGGCGCATCGGTCGCGCTGCTGATCGAGCTCGCGCGCACGTGGCGCGAGCATCCGCCGGCGCAGCCCGTGGTCCTCGCGTTCACCGCGAACGAGGAGCGCGGCCTGGTCGGCGCCGAAGCCCTCGCCGAGCGCCGCGGAGACGACATCGCGTTCGCGATCGCGCTCGATCTCGTCGGCGGCACCGGCCCGCTCGTGCTCAACGGTGCGAGCACGCTGATCCGCGAGCCCGAGCTGCGCTGGATCGCCGCCGCGGCCGATCGCGCCGGCATCTGGCTGCGCGCCCCGCTGCCGCATCGCGTGATCAGCCGGTGGTGGCCGCAGGCCGAGCGCGCCGATCACGGCGCGTTCACGCGGCGCGGGATCCGCGGCGTGCACTTCTACAACCGCGGGCAAGACGGCGAGTGGATCGATCTCGCGTATCACTCGCCGGGCGACGTCGCGTCGCGCGTCGATCGCGACTCCGTGCTCGAGGTCGGCCGCGTGCTGCAGGCGCTCGCCGATTCGCCGGTGCCCGAGCCCGGCGGCCGCGACGGCTTCTGGCTGCCGCTCGCGCAAAACACGGTCGTCCCGCGCTGGACGCTCCTCGTGGTCGAGCTCGTGCTCGCGGCGCTCGCGCTCGCGGTGCTGGTCTCGTTCGCGCGGAACCGGCCGTCTCGGTCGCGCGGCGCCGGGCTCGTCGCGGGGCTCGTCTGCTTCGCGGTCGCCGTCGCGCTCGCGATCGCCGCCGAGCGCGCGTTCGCCGGGGCGCATCCCGCACCGTGGCTGCACGCACCGCTGCGCGCCGAGCTCGCCGAGACGGGCGTGCTCGTCGGGGTGCTCGGCCTGGCCACGCGGCTCGTCGCGCGCCGGTGGCCGTGGAAGGGCGAGCGCAGATACCTCGCGATCGCGATCGCGTTGCCGCTCGCGATCGGCGGCGCGTGCCTCGCGGTGGGCGCCGCCGAGCTCGCGTGGGTCTGGCTCGTGCCGGCCGCCCTGGCCGCGCTCGCGCCGCGCCTCGGCCGTGCCGCCGTGCTCGCGCTCGCCGCCTCCGTCCTACCAGCCGTGCTCGTGCTCGCTCCCGCGCAGCTGCGCGAGGCATCCTGGAACGGGTTCCTGCCGGTGGCACTCCCGCTCGCCGCCTGGCTCGCGCTGTTCCTGGCGCCACCCCTGGCGCTGTCCGCCTGGCTGGCACGCCGCCGCGGCGCCGGCCCACTGGGGACACTCGTCCTGCCCGTGGGGTGCGGACTCGCCGTTGTCGCCGGCCTCGCCGGGCTCGCGATCGCACCGCCTTTCATATGCAGCGCGCGAGAATTCCAGCACTTTCATCTCGCGTGCGAGGTCGCCGCGACCTGGCGCTAGCTATTGCATTACCGATCTCTTACAACGGAAGTTAGGCCGGGAAACGCATGACCAGAATCCTCGTCATCCTGACCATCCTTTTGGGCGCTTGCGACGTCGGCGACGTCACCATGGGCAGTGGAGGGGGCGGCGGCGGCGGCGGCGGGGGTGGTGGGGGTGGCGGAGGCGCGGACGCCGGGAGTGGCAGCGCCGACTTTGCGATGTGCGTCGACCAGGCGAGCCCGATCGGGCTGCCGCACGACCACACGGCACCGGTCGTCGCGACCAATCCGACGAACTCCGGCCAGAGCTGCCTGGCTTCCGGCTGTCACCTCGCCGCGACCGACCCGGGCGGCCAGTGGACGATGGCCGGCACGGTCTACACCGATACGGCCGACACCACGCCCGCGGGAGGCGCGATCATTCGCGTGCTCGATGCGATGGGAGTCGTCCACACGGCGGCCGCGGACAGCGCGGGCAACTTCTACATCAACGAGACGATCGCGTATCCGGCGCAGACCAACGTCAGCAACTGCACGCTCTCGCCGACCCCGCTCTTGATGACGACGACGATCGTCGCGACGGGGCAAGGCGGCTGCAACTCGTGTCACGCGACGCCGATTCCCGCCGGCGGAGCCGTGCCGCTGTACATCTCCGCGATGTAGCTACCGCTTCTTCTTGCCCGCGATCAGCCGGGCGTAGGCCTCGGCCGCGACCTCGCACACGCGACGCAGGTCCTCGAGCTGGAGCGGCGTGAGCTCCTTGCCGTCGCCGAACAGTACGTTGACGACGCGCTTGCCGATCATGATCACGCCGGCAGCCGGATGGCGCGGCTCGGCGCTGCCGAGCACCTTCCACAGGTAGCTGTTGACGGTCGACGGCGAGGCCGTGCCGTGCCACACGCCGCCATCGGCGGCGACCGCCGCTTGCACGACCGACGGCGCGTCGAGCGGCACGAGCAGGTGCTCGACATTCGCGCGCCCGGTCAGATCGCCGAACGCCTTCCAGCCGAACGCGAGCTGGTCGCGCACGGTGAACAGCACCGCGGACTCGAACACGCCCGACGCGAACGCGAGCACGACCTCGACGATGCGGTTGCGATCGGTGACGGCCGCGAGCTCGGCGACCGCGGTCTCGGCGCTCATCGACTTGGGGCGGTCGACGTCGGGCGGCGGCGCCATCGCGAGCATCGGCGGCGTCGTCGCCCGGTGCGGGCGCACGGTCGGCGCGGCCTGGGCCGGCGCGCCTTCGTCGGCGTCGAGCGTCTCGATCAAGTCTTCGGCGTCGAGCTCGAGCGACTCGCTCTCGTCGAACATCTTCGCCATGCGCGTGCTGCGCAGGCGCGGGCGCGGCCCGGGTGCGGCGACCGGATTCTGCTGCGCGGGTGGCAAGCCGGGCAGCGGCCGGCCCGGCAGGCCGACGCCGGAGGTGGGCTCGTCGCTGCGCGGCGAGTCGCCGAACTTGAGGAACCGCGGCGGCCGCGCCACGCCGTAGTAGCGCTCGATGTAGTAGTAGATGCGGACCTCGGGCGCGACACGCGGCAGGACCCGGTAGCCCGTGAGCTGCGCGAGCGATTCGAGCGTCGCGAAGTCGTGCGGATCCTCGATCGCGGCGATGAGCTGACGATCCTGGACCAGCAGCGGCACGCACTTGTGCTTGAACGCCTGCGCCGGCTGCAGCATGCGGACCGCGGGCAACCGGGCGCGTTCGAGCATCGCGCCGGTCGCGATCGGCGTGCCGAGCTCCAGTCCGAGATACACGGTCAACGCCTCGAGATCGATGAACCCGTGCTCGACCAGGACGGTGCCGAGCCGCCCGCCGTCCTTGGCTTGCGCCGCCAGCGCCTGCTTGAGCTGCGCTTCGGTCAATCGGCCGTCACGCACGAGCATCTCGCCGAGCCGCATCCGCAAGCGACGGTAGCACGAGCATTTCGCAGGCTGGAGTTTCGGGCGAGACGTGCTAATCGTGTCGACGTGAGGTCCTGGCAATGCGCGCTGGTGGCGCTCTTGCCGCTCGTGGCGTGCCGCGGGAAGCAAGACAGCCCACCCGCGAGCCAGGCCGCGCCCGACCACGCCGACGAGCCGGGCGAGGCGGCGGCGCCGGCCACGCCGGAGTTTCCCGACGGCACGCACTCGCTCGTCCTGACCCGCACGGTCGGCGTCCGCTACGAGCCAGGCGATGATGCCAAGCGCATCGGCACGGTCGCGATCGACACCCGGGTCGGCTGGGCCGGCCACGACCAGCCCGGCAAGGGCTGCACGAAGCCATGGATCGAGATCGAGCCGCGCGGCTGGATCTGCGGCGATTACGTGGTCGCGACCAAGAAGGAACCGTACGGCCAGGAGGTCCCGCACCTCGATCGCGGCGAGATCGTGCCGGGCGTGTACGGCAAGATCACCGCGGCGGGCGCGATGACCTACCTGCTGACCAAGCACTCCAAGCGGCCGCGTCACGACGCGCCGCCGGATCTGATCGAGGACGCGCCGGTCATCGGCTCGGTCAACGTGCGTCGCTACGACGAGCTCGACATCGCGGGCAGGACGTACTGGAAGATCGCGCAAAAGGACGCCGAGTACGTGTTGCGCTCGGCGATCACGCTGCATCAGCCGTCGCGCTTCGAGGGCACGCGCCTGGGCGACGACATCGGTTGGTCGGTGCCGATCGCGTTCGTGTGGCCGCGCGGCGGCGGGCCGACCGCGTACGTGCTCGACAAGTCGACCGGCGGCGGCATCGCGCGCGAGATCGCGGCGCGCACGGCCGTGCCGATCCTCGAGACCGCCGCCGGCAAGGACGGCAAGCCGACCGCGTATCGCATCGGCGACGGCGAGTGGATGTTTCCGCCCGATCTGCGCGTGTTCACGCCCGAAGCTCCGCCCGCCACGCTCGCCGCGAACGAGCGCTGGATCGACGTCGATCTCGATGCGCAGATCCTCGTCGCGTACGAGGGCACGCTGCCGGTGTACGCGACGCTCGTCTCGACCGGCGGCAAGGAGACGCCGACCGAGACCGGCCTGTATCGCGTGTGGATGAAGGAATCCGAGGCCGACATGAAGGGCCTGAACGGCGAGGATCCCTACTCGGTCGCGACGGTGCCGTGGACGCAGTACTTCTATCCCGAGCGCGATCTCGCGCTGCACACCGCGTACTGGCACGATCAGTTCGGCCACGCGCGCAGCCACGGCTGTGTCAACCTCGCGCCGCGCGACGCGCGCTGGCTGTACTTCTGGAGCGACCCGCAGGTGCCGCCGGGCTGGACGATGTCGGCCGGCGTCGTCGAGGCGCCGGGCTCGGTCGTGCGCATCCGGTCCGCCGCCGAGCCCAACCCGGAGTGGAAGGGCTACGCCAAGCGCGTCGTCGAGGCGCGTCAGGCCGTGGCGCCGTGACGACAGCCGTGGTGCGCTCGCCACGGTGAAAACCCAACTCGCACGGGATTCGCGCCACTTGGCCGTGGCGTGAGGCTTGCTGCTATCCCTGGCATGCGTCGCCTCGCCGCGTTGTGGCTCGCCCTGGTTCTCGTCCCCGCATGCGAGCACATGGGGCGCGGTGGCGGCGGCGGCTTCGGGCACTCGAATTACGGCAGCGGTGGCGGCGGCGCTGCGTTTCATCCGTCGGGCGCGCACGCGCCGTCGTCGTCGCTCGGCGCGTCGCGCTGGCAGGAGACCACGGCGAGCAAGGTCGGCCGCGCGGTCACGGCGGCCACCGCGGCCGCGGTGCTGCAGGCCGCCGGCGTCCCGGCCGAGACCGGCGACGACGATGGCGACGGCACGATCGACAGCGAAGCCGCGCAGCCGGTGCTGCGCGCACCCGTCGGCGACCTCTGCCTCGATTGCCCGGATGCCGGCAACTGCGACAGCTGCCCGGGCCCGCGCGGCGTCCCCTAACTAAACGACCGGCAGCCGGCGCCCGAGGACGCGCGCCTCGGCGGCATCGCATGCGCGCACCAGCGGCTCGCCGAAATGGAACGCGAGCGCGTCGCGCGTGACGCGATACAAGGTCGGCGAGTCGGGCTCGTATGCGCACGAGTAGTCCTCGTAGTCGTCGCTGATGACGATCGCGTCGCTCGTATAGGTGAGCGGGAACAGCTGGCAGACGCGCGGTTTGACCGGGCGAAAGTCCCAGCCGCCGGCGAGCGCGGCGCGATGGATCGCGCAGCCGCGCTGATCGTGCGCGAGGAACAGGCAGCCGCTTCCCAGCACCGCGGTGCGCACGAATGTTCCCGACGGCGTGTCGGGGTCGGCCTCGGGCGCGCTGTCGTCGAACCAGCTCGCGGCCCGCGCGTCGGCGCGCAGCAGGCTGCGGATCTCGCCGGCGTGCGCCTCGATCGCGGCGCGCTCGTACAGATCGACGTCGCAGCCGTACTGGCAGCACGCGTCGAGATGCGTCGCGCCGGTCGCGTGCATCGCGCAGCGATGGCTCATGCAATCGGCGACCACGCGGCGGGTGAAGATCTCGACCTCGGCGCGCGAAAACCGAGGATGATCGAGCGCGACGACTTCGGACATCGGCCGCGGACTCTAGCAACTCGCGAGCAGCTCCGCGAGATCGACGCGCGAGCCGTCGCCGCCGGCCTCGCGATCGACCGCGAGCACGAGCGCCGACAGCGTCGTCTGATCGAGCACGCAGTCGGCATCGGGCTCGACCTGCGTGAAGTTGCGAAAGCAACTCTGGACCACGGGCAGCGAGCCCTCGCGCATCCGGATCGGCGCGCCGTGCGAGCGGCAGGTGATCGGCCGCGCGACGTAGATCGAGCAGCGGCCGGCGGCATCGAGCGCGGCGCAACGGTCGGTCGCTCCCGTGCGCGCGCGCTCGGCCAGCGCGGCGCGCGCCTCGGCCGGCCAGGCCGCCACCAGCTCGCGGATCGCCCGCGCCTCGACGCCGGTGACGGTCAGGCGCACGTGGCAGCAGTCCGAGCACCCGGACCCGCATTGCATGTCGCACCCGTGTCGCGCCTCCACGCGCGCGAAGAACGCGTCGACCTTGCCAGTTAGCTCGTGGTAGCGCGACATACAGCGCGGACCCGCCTCAGTGTATACGATGGCCGTGGACCTCAACGACATCGTCGTTTTCGCGAAGGTCGCGGAGACCAAGAGCTTTACCGGCGCCGCCGAGGCGCTGGGCCTGCCCAAGTCCACGGTCAGCCGCAAGCTCGCCCAGCTCGAGGAGCGGCTCGGCGTGCGGCTCGTCCAGCGCACGACCCGCAAGCTCGCCCTCACCGACATCGGCGAGGCGTACTACACGCGCTGCGCCCGGATCGTCGCGGATATCGCGTCGGCCGAGCAGCTCGTCACCGACATGCAGGCGACGCCGCGCGGCCGGCTGCGCGTCACCGCCACGGTCGACTTCGCGACGCGCTACCTCGGCGACATCGTCTCGCAGTTTCTCGCACAGCATTCGGAGATCAACGTCGAGATCGATGCGACCGATCGGGTCGTCGACTTGATCGAGGACGGCTTCGATGTCGCGATCCGCTTCGGCTCGCTGCCGGAGTCGTCGCTGGTCGCGCGCCGGCTGTGCGGCGTCGAGCTGATCCTGTGCGCTTCGCCGGACTACCTCGCGAGCCGCGGCACGCCACACGCCATCGACGAGCTCGACGAGCACGACCACGTGCTGTTCACGCCCGGGTCGCGCAACCAAGGCTGGACGATCGTCCACGGCGAGGCCAGCTACGAGTTCGGCCGGCCGGCGCGGTTCGCCTCGAACAACTACGGCGCCGTGCTCTACGTCGCGATGGCGGGCGGCGGCATCGCGTTGCTCTCGGACTTCATGATCGCGGACGAGCTCGCGAGCGGCAAGCTCGTGCGCGTGATGCCGGAGTGGACGACGCGGACGACCGAAGTGCACGCGGTGTACCCGGCGCGCCAGAACCTGCCGCCGCGGCTGTCGCTGTTCCTCGATCACATGGCGAAGTCGCTCAATCCGCCGCCCTGGAAGCACTGAGGTGAACGTGACCTGGGACGACGTTCGCGACTTCAGCGAGATGTACCTCATCCCGTTCGGCGCGAAGCTGCTGCTCGCGGTCGCGATCTTCATCATCGGCCGCTGGGTGTCGCGCGCGATCCTCGCGGCGCTCGATCGCATCATGGAGCGCAGCAAGCTCGACGTGTCGCTGCGCAAGTTCCTCGGCGACGTCGCGTACGCGGTGATGTTCGTCATCGTCGTCATCGCGTCGCTCGACACCATCGGCTTGAAGACGACGGCGGTCGTCGCGGTCCTCGGCGCCGCCGGGCTTGCCGTCGGCCTCGCGCTGCAGGGCTCGCTGTCGAACTTCGCCGCCGGCGTCATGCTGATCATGCTGCGGCCGTACAAGGTCGGCGACTCGGTCGTGATCGGCAAGTACATGGGCCGCGTCGACGCGATCAAGGTGTTTCACACGATCGTCATCACGGCCGATCACCGCGAGGTGACCATCCCGAACGGCACGATCATCGCGGCGCCGATCGAGAACCTCACCGTGCTCGGCCACCGCCGCGTCGATCTGGTCGTCACGATCATGGGCCAGACGACGATCGAGCACGCGAAGCTGCTGCTGCACAAGGTGTGCGAGAAGGACGAGCGCGTGAAGACGCAGCCGCCGTTCTCGATCGAGGTCGCCGAGGTCACCGACGGCACGGTGAAGCTGTACGTGCGGCCGTGGGTCTCGGTCACGACGTACTCCGAGGTCGCCGCCGACACGATGGAAGGCATCAAGCACGAGCTCGAAGCCGCCGGCTTGAAGTTCGCGGTGCAGCTGCAGGTGCCGACGGCATGACGGAGCCACGGCTCGTCGCCGCCGGCGCGATCAACGGCGCGCTCGCCGTGGTCGCGGGCACGGTGGCCGCACATGGCCTGCGCGGGCAGATCGGCGCAAACGCGCTCGCCGCGTTCGAGACCGGCGCGCGCTATCACATGTTCCACGCGCTCGCGATGGTGCTCGCGGGCATCATCGGCGCGCGTGCGTCGGGTTGGATCTTCCAGCTCGGCATCGTGCTGTTCTGCGGCAGCCTCTACGCGCTCGCGCTGACCGACGTGCACGCGATCGGTTTCGTCACGCCGTTCGGCGGCGTCGCGTTTCTCGTCGGCTGGATCTGCCTCGCGGTCTATGCGCTCAAGCGCCGAGGATGACCTCGGCCACGTCCTCGTGCTCTTCGATCCGGATCGGCACGTCGAGGAACTCGCGGATCGTGGCCAGGTTGGTCTCGACGTGGCTGGTGACCGGCGCGAGCGTGCGGAACCGGCCGCCGCCGGCGAGCGCGAGCGGCAGCAGCAGCTGATCGGCGAGGTGCTCGCCGACCGGCACGCCGCCCTCGAGGAAGTCCTCGAGGTCGTCGAGCGCGTCGTCGGCCACGTCCTCGGCCGGATAGCCCTTGCGGCCGTGCGACGTGCACAGCTCGCGCGCTCCACTCGCCAGCTCGACCTCGGCCATGAAGCAGTTGTACGGCCCGCAATCGGCGAGCTCGCGGATCTCGCACTCCGGGTCGCGCAATCGCTCCTGCGCGACCGCGCATTCGCGGTCGGCGACGTGGCGCGGCAGCTTGGCGACGATCGCGATCGCGCGGCGGGAGACGACCGCGCCGGCCTCGACGAGGGCGATCGGCTGGAGCTTGCCGCCGCGCACCTCGAGCACGACGCGGCCGTTGCCGTCGGGCAGCGTGCCGTGGCGCTCCATCGTCACCGCGAGGTCGGCGCCCATCGCGCGCAGCCGCGGCACGAACACGCGGTCGACGAACTCGAACGGCGGCGCGAGCGGGTTGTGCGTGCCGCCGGAGATCGTGGCGCGCACGGTCTGGCCGCGCGCGATCGCCGCGCACACGATCGTCTGCACGACGAGCAGCGTCGACCCGGCGCTGCCGATGTCGACCGCGAGCTCGGCCGGCCGGTCCTCGCCGGGCGCGAACACCAGCTCCTGCGCACCGAGCTCGGGCAGCGCGAGCTTGGCGCCGCACAGCTTGGCCGCCGCGTCGACGCACGCGAGGTGCTGGCGCTGCAGGCCGGGGTGCTTGCGACCGGCGCGGATCCGCTTCATGCGCAGCTTGCGCCCGGTCACGATCGACAGCGCGAGCGCCGTGCGCAGGATCTGGCCGCCGCCTTCGCCGCGCGAGCCATCGATGTCGATCGGCAGTCTCACGCCCGCGACGATATGACGTCAGGCGGCGCGCGGCCAGGTCGCCAGCAACGTCGTCGCCTGCGCCAGCTCGGGGAGCGGCAGTGTGCGCGCGAGCCGGATGCTGGCGTCCGCCGCCTCGAACCAGACGCCGCGGCGGCTGCGGCGCAGCGGAAACCGCTTCTCGCGCCACCGCGCGGTCTGCGGCGTCCACCACAGGCCGGCGAGCTGCGCCGCCAGCTCGCGCGCCCGCATGTCGAGCAACGGCGCCGACTGCAGCGCCTGCACGATCGTCGCGACCGGGATCTCGCGCGCGCCGACCGTCACGAATCCGCCGGCCGCCCACGCGACCTCGGCGACGAGATGCTTCGGCCGCTGGCACGGCACGAACGCGATATACGACGGCCGCACGACCGCGACGCCGCGGCACGCGGTCAGGCCACGAACCCACCACGCTTGTTCGATCAATTTGTCCATTACCTGGGGGACGCGACGGGGTGCCGGCCGTCTCAGCCTTTGACACAAACTATTTGCCGCAGCCGGTGAACGATCTCCACTAAGTCATCCTGAGCTGCCATCACGGCTTCGATCGGCTTGTAAGCCATCGGCGTCTCGTCGATCACGCCTGCGTCCTTGCGGCACTCGATGCCCGCGGTCGCACGCACGTGATCCTCGACGGAAAACCGCCGCTTCGCTTCGCCGCGCGACATCGCGCGCCCGGCGCCGTGGCTACACGAGCAGAACGAGTCGCGGTTGCCTTTGCCGCGCACGATGAAGCTCGCCGCGCCCATCGAGCCCGGGATGATGCCGAGGTCGCCGGCGCCGGCGCGCACCGCGCCCTTGCGCGTCACGAACACGTCGTGGCCGAAATGATGCTCGCGCGCGATGTAGTTGTGGTGGCAATTGACCGCGGTCGCGCCGAGCTCGAAGTGCGGCAGCTCGGTGCGCGCGGCGGCGATCACCGCGTCCAGCATGAGCTGCCGGTTCCGGCGCGCGTAGTCCTGCGCCCACTCGACGCCCGCGACGTAATCCGCGAAGTGCCGGCTGCCTTCTTCGAAATACGCGAGGTCCTTGTCGGGCAGGTTCGCGAGGTGGCGGCGCATGTCTCGCTTCGCGAGCTCGATGAAGTACGTGCCGATGCGGTTGCCGACGCCGCGCGAGCCGGAGTGCAGCATGAACCACACGAGCTCGCGCTCGTCGAGGCACACCTCGATGAAGTGGTTGCCGGTGCCGAGCGTACCGAGGTGATTGACGTCGTTGCCTTGGCCGACGCGCGGGTGCTTGTCGATCAGCTCGCGATATGCCGGCTGGAGCTCGCGCCACGCGGCCTCGGCCGGTTTCGGGATGCGCTGCCACGCGCCGCGATCGCCGCGCCCGCCGTTCTTGGTGCGGCCATGCGGCACGGCGTCCTCGATCGCGGTGCGCAGCGCGTGCAGCGAGTCGGGCAGGCGGCTCGCCGGCAGATCGGTCTCGATCGCGCACATGCCGCAACCGATGTCCACGCCCACCGCGGCTGGGATGATCGCGCGCTCGGTCGGCACGACGCTGCCGACGGTCGCACCGATTCCCCAGTGCACGTCGGGCATCGCCGCGACGTGATGGAACACGATCGGCAGCCGCGCGACGTTCTCCAGCTGCGCGCGCGCCGAGGCCTCGACGCCGACGCCGCGCGTCCACGCCTTGATCGGAACGCCGGCGGTCTCGATCAGCTCGTACCCGGCCATCCTTAACGATAGCCCTGCGCCTGCAGGTGGAACAGCGTCGCGTAGCGGCCGCCGAGCACGACCAGCTCGTCGTGCGTGCCGCGCTCGACGACCTTGCCGCGATCGAGGACGATGATCTGGTCGGCCATGCGCACCGTCGAGAACCGGTGCGAGATCACGATCGCGATCTTGTCCTCGGTGAGCGCGCGGAAGCGCTCGAAGATGCGGACCTCGGCCTCGGCGTCCATCGATGCGGTCGGCTCGTCGAGCACGAGGATGTCGGCCTCGCGCCGCATGAACGAGCGCGCGAGCGCGACCTTTTGCCACTGACCGAGCGACAGCTCGCGGCCGCTGCGGAACCAGCGCCCGAGCTGCGTATCGTATTGAGCGGGCATGTCGACGATGAACGGTTTCGCCAGGCCGCGGTCGGCCGCGTCGTCCCAGCGCCCGCGATCCTCGTAGGCGTGGTCATCGCCGGCGCCGATGTTCTCGCCGACCGTGAGCTGGTAGCGCACGAAGTCCTGGAAGATGACGCCGATGCGATGGTGCAGCGCCGACGGCGACCACTCGCGCAGGTCTCGCCCGTCGAGCAGGACGCGCCCGCCGGTCGGCTCGTAGAGGCGCGTCAGCAGCTTGATGAGCGTCGTCTTGCCCGAGCCGTTCTCGCCGACGATCGCGAGCTTGCTACCGGGCGGGATGTGGAGATCGACGTTGTCGAGTGCCGGGTCGCGCGAGTCGGGATACGTGAACGACACCTTCTCGAAGCGCACGCCGTCGCCGGGCGTCGTGCCCTCGGTCGCGGTGCCGCCGGCCGTCATCGTCGGCGTGTCGAGGAACTCGTACAGATTCGACATGTACAGGTTGTCCTCGTACATGCCGCCGACATCGCCGAGCGCGCTCGACAGCGCGGATTGTGCCTGCCGGAATGCGGCGAGCAGCATCGTCATGCCGCCGAGCGTGATGTCCAGATGCACGGTCGCGATGACGATCCACAGGTACATGCCGTAGAACGCGCCCTGGCCGAGCGTGCCGAGCACGACCGCCCACACGCCGCGGCGCACCGCGATCGCGCGGTCGCCCGCGTACAGCACGTCGAAGATGCGCCGGTAGCGGGTGAGGAAGCGCGGCCCCAAGCCGAACAGCTTCACCTCCTTCGCGTACGCGTCCTGCGCGATCACCATCTCGACGTACATCTGCTCGCGCGTCTCCGGCGTGCGCCAGCGCGACAGCCGGAACGCGTCGCCCGAAAACTTCAGCTCGGCGACGAACGGCGGGATCGCGGCGACGACGAGCACGACCAGCGCGAGCGGCGAGAACCCGAACAGCAGCCCGCCAAGGCCGATCAGCGTGATGAAGCTCTGGCCGAGCTCGAACGCCTGCGACACGAGCGAGAGCGGGCGCGAGCTCGCCTCGCGCCGCGCGCGCGTCAGCTTGTCGTAGAGCTCGCTGTCCTCGAACTGCGTGAGCTCGAGCGTGAGCGCCTTCTCGAGGATCTCGACGTTGATGCGCTGGCCGAGCTGCTGGCGCAGCAGCGAGCGGAAGATGCCCATCGTGCGCTGCACGAGCATCACGCCAGCGACCAGCGCGAGCTCGACGCCGACCCACACGAGCGCGGTGTGCTGATCGCCTTCGTGCGCGCGCGCCGCGACCACCGCGTCGACGAGCTGGCGCCCGACGTACGCGATGCCGGTCGGCAGCATGCCGGCGATCACGCTGCCGATCGCGAGCCCGATCGTCAGCGCGCGGTTCGTCGTCCACACGAGCTGCGCGGCGCGCCGCAGGTAGCGGAATACGCCGAAATAGCTCCGCCAGTCGACCTTCTCCGGCGGAGGTGGTCCGCCGATCGCCTTGTGCGCCGGCGTCGCGCCGGCCTTGCCCGCGCCGCCTCCGCCGCCACCGCCGCCACCGCCGCCACCGCCGCCGCCACCACCACCACCGCCGCTGCCGTACATGATTCCGATCGCGGCGGCGGCCATCTGGCAACTCTACGTTATCATCGCCGGCCACGTCGCCTAGTCGTAGGGGCAGGACATGAGCGAGACCGAGACGAGCGAGGGCTTCTTCGAGATGCTGTGGGACTGCGACCACTGCGGCACGAAGGGGTTGCTCGGCAAGAGCCAGCGCCATTGCCCCGAGTGCGGCGCGCCGCAGAATCCCGACAAGCGCTATTACCGGTCGCCCGAGCAGCAGAAGCAGGTCGCCGGCCACTCGTACGTCGGCGCCGATCGCACGTGCCCGGCGTGCGGCGCGCCGATGAGCGCGAACGGCAAGAACTGCACGCAATGCGGCTCGCCGCTCGACGGCGCGAAGGAGGTGCGCGGCGTCGACGAGCGCCCGGCGGCGCCGATCCCGCGGCCGAAGCGGCGCCGGCTGTGGCCGTGGGTGCTGTTGTGTCTCGCCGGCCTCGGGTTCTCGATGTGGTGGTTGTTCCTGCGCACGCGCGAGGCGCAGGTCACCGTCACCGCGCATCGCTGGTCACGCACGATCGCGATCGAGCAATTCGGACCGGTCCAGCGCTCGGCGTGGCGCGATCAGATCCCCGCGGGCGCCGACCTGCCGACGTGCAGCCGCAAGGAGCGCGCCACGCGCCAGGTGTCCGATGGCGAGGACTGCCACACCGAGCGCCACGACAAGAAGGACGGCACGTTCGAGCAGGTCAAGAAGTGCACGGCGAAGACCCGCAGCGAGTCGGTCGACGACGACTGGTGCACGTTCACGGTGCGGGACTGGACGAAGGTCGACGCGCGCGCCGCGAACGGCCGCGATCTCGCGCCGGCATGGCCCGATGCGACGATCGCGCCCGCGCGATCGCCGCTCGCACCGCAACGCCGCGCGGGCGCGCGCCAGGAGACGCTGACGCTCGACTTCGGCGAGGCCGGCACGTGCGACGTGTCCGACGCGACGTGGCGCAAGTACACCGACGGGCAGACGCTGACGGTCGACGTCCGCGCGCGCAGCGGCGGGATCGTGTGCGGTTCACTCTGAACCATAGGGAATAGGTCCCTATGCCCTATTCAGCGCCGCTTGCGCGCGACCGCTTGAACCTTGCGGCGGCGCAGGCGCGTCGCCTCTTTCAGGCGGCGCTCGGTGCGCTCGATCAACTGCTGCTGGCTGTGCTTCGCGCCGGTGCTCGCGCGCTGCGTGTACGAACCGTCGGGCTGCATGTCCCATGCGCCGCGCTGATCCGACAGCTGCGCGTCGAGGATGAACTGCAGCTCGGCCTGCAGGCGCGCATCCTCGATCGGCACCAGCACCTCGACGCGGTTCTCGAGGTTGCGCTGCATCGCGTCCGCCGAGCCGATGTAGTACTCGGGCCGGCCGCCGTTGTGGAAGTAGTAGATGCGCGAGTGCTCGAGGAAGCGGCCGATCACGCTCACGACCTTGATCGAGCTCGACACGCCCTGAAGACCCGGCCGTAGCCGGCACGTGTCGCGCACGATCAGATCGATGGTCACGCCGCGCTGCGACGCGCGATACAGCGCGCGCACGATGTCGATGTCCTCGAGCGCGTTGAGCTTCCACTGGATGTGCCCGCGCTCGCCTTGCCCGACCAGCGCGATCTCGCGCTCGATCTTCTCGAGCAGCGCCTGCTTCAGCATCTTCGGCGCGACGAGCATCTTTTGATACTTGCGCCGCGGCTTGTAGCCGGTCGTCAGGTAATTGAACAGCTCGGTGAGGTCGCGGCCGATCCCGTCGTCGCACGTGAACAGCCCGAGGTCGGTGTACAGGCGCGACGTGCCGGCGTGGTAGTTGCCGGTCGCGACGTGCGCGTAGCGGCGCAGCCCGTCGTAGTCGTTGCGCACGACGAGCGTGACCTTGCCGTGCGTCTTCAAGCCGACCACGCCGTACGTGACATGGATGCCAGCGCGCTCCATGCGCGAGGCCCACTTGATGTTCGCTTCCTCGTCGAACCGCGCCTTGAGCTCGAGCACGACCGTGACGTGCTTGCCGTTCTTCGCGGCGCGGATCAGATGCTTGACGACCTCGCCGTCCTTCGACGTCCGGTACAGCGTCATCTTGATCGCGCGCACCTTCGGATCGGTCGACGCCTCGTGCAGGAACCGCTCGACCGACTCCTGGAACGACTCGTACGGGTGGTGCACGAGCATGTGCTTCGCTTCGCGCAACGCGTGGAAGATGTTGCCCTCGGTCAAGAAGTCGACCGGTTGCACGGGCGAGTGCGTGCCGTCGCGCAGCTCGGGCAGGTCGAGCGCGGCGATCTCCATCATGTCGCGCTGGCCCAGCGTGCCCTGCGCCTCGAACACGTCGAGCTCCTCGTCGAGGCCGAGCTCGGCGGCGAGCCGGCCGCGCAGCTGCGCGTGCATGTTGCGATCGACTTGCAGGCGCACGACCGGCGCGAACTTGCGCTTGCGCAGCTCGATCTCGATCATCTCGAGCAGATCGTCGGCTTCTTCTTCGTCGCGCTCGGCGATCGCGTTGCGCGTGACCCGGAACGCCGAGCACGCCTCGACCTCCATGCCCGGGAACAGAAGATCCAGGTTGTTCGCCATCACGTCGGCGAGGTCGACGAAGGTGCGCGACGAGCCGAGCCGCACGAACCGCGACACGCCGCCGCCGGTCGGCACCTTGACGCGCGCGAGCAGGAGCTCGGCGTCGTTCTCGTAGCGCAGCGACACCAGCAAGTTCAGCGACAGGTTCGAGACGAACGGGAATGGGTGCGCCGGGTCCATCGCCTGCGGCGTGACCAGCGGGAAGATGTTGCGCACGTAGTACTCGCGCACCCACGCGCGCTGCTGCGCGTCGAGCTCCTTGAACGGCGCGATCCAGACGCCGATCGCCTTCAGGTCGCTGCAGATCTTGTCGAGGATCGCCGCCTTGCGCGCCTCGAGCTTGCCGATCAGCTCGAGCGCCTCGGCGATCTGCTGCTGGGGTGTGCGCCCGTCGGGCGTGACGGCGTGCAGCTGCGCGCCGACCTGCTGCTTCAGGCCGCCGATGCGCTTCTGGAAGAACTCGTCGATGTTCGAGCTGACGATCGCGAGGAACTTCACGCGCTCGAGCAGCGGCGTGCGCTCGTCCTCGGCCTCGTGCAGCACCCGCCAGCAGAAGTTGAGATAGGTGAGCTCGCGGTTGAGATACAGCTCGGGCGCGTCGAGCGCGGTCGGGACGATGTCACCCAGGCGGGGCGCCGGCGGCGTACGGCCGGGTACGTCGATCGCCCGAAGCGACGGCCGCGGCGGGGGCTCGGAACCGGACACGTTGGCTACCGGCGGATCGGGGACGAGCTCGAGCCGCGGGACGGCTACGGCCCCGGACTCGGCGATCACGGTGGGACGATCCGGGGACATTCGGCGAAATTATACCTTGCAGATGGCGCCTCGGTTACACCGGCGCGTCGCGAATTCTGCTTGAATTGCAGTTAATTACCAGACTTCGTGACGGGAATTTCGCGGCCGTCCGAAATCCCGAACCAGCGCTCGGTCCCACGCTGACGGAGCCACACGTGGCCATCGGCGAGGCCGCCGTCGTCGATCGGGTCTCCGCCCAGGTCGGTTTTCCACAGACCCTTGCCGGAATCGAGGCCGACCGCGATCAGCTGGTGCCAGGCCGGGCCGCCTACGAATTCGTAGGACTCCTCGTGATCGGTGAGCGTGATCGGGCCGGTCGGTTGGGTCTGGATCGGCTGGTGATCGCTCGCGAGCCGATAGCCGCCGAGCTTCTGGCCGTCCTCGCGATAGAACCCGAACACCTCGGCGCGTCCGTCGCGCTCGACGCGCACGCTGACCGACTTCTCGCTGCATGCCGCGGCCGGCCGGCCCGCGCTGCCGGCGTAGTGCGGGATGAACGCCTGCCACTTGACCTCGCCGCGATCGTGCAGCTCGACGAAGTCGCGATCGCCGCCGCGCTCGTCGCGAAACACGAGCACCGCGCCCTCGCAGTCCATCGTCGCGATCACGTCGCCGGCGACCGGCCGCGCGTGGATGTAGTACCAGATGCCGACGCCGGCGATCGCCGCGCCGCCGATCACGATGCCGGGGCCGAGCCAGCCGAGCCGGGCCATCAGGCTTCGCCGACCGGCTTGCCGCCGGCCGCGTTCGAATGATCGAACGGCTTGGGCCGCTCGAGCTTCCCGGTCCCGGGCGCGCCTTCCTTCGATTGCACGAGCACGCGCCGGCCCGACGCGAAGAACACGGTGACCTTGCCGGGCTCGGCGATCTCGACGACGCCTTGGCCGAAGCTCGGATGCTCGACGCGCTCGCCGACCTCGAACTTCTCGCTCGCGCGGTACGTGCGCACCGGCTTTGCGAGATCCGCGCTCACCGCGGGCTTCTCGAAGCGCTCGACGGGGGCCTTCGCCGAAGCGGTCGACCGCGGTGCCGAACGTGTGGTCGACGCCGCGAACATCGAGGGCTGGCGCACTTCTTTGGGCGCGCCGTGCGGTGACTTGTAGCGGTGGTAGCCGCCGCACTGCTTGCACTGCACCTTGACGATCTGCGCGCCGACCTTCGCCACGACCACGTGCCACACGTCTCCACACTTGGAGCACAAAGCTTCGACGTCGGCACCAACCGCAGCACTCATCGCGCGGCAGTTATATCCTACGGCGCGGCGGAGTCGAGCGCCGCGCGCCGCACTGCGATGTCTTTGCAGTCGAACGCATCGGCCTCGATCGTCCCGACGAAGGCGCGTTTCGCATGCGCTGTCAGCTTCTCGCTCTCGTGCTTGCCCCCGAGCGTGCCCTCGACGTTCAGGTCGAGCTTGTCGAGCTTCGCGTCGTACCGATAGCCAGTCCACGCGCCGGGCTTGCCCGTGAGCTGGCCGTGGCCGCTCCAGGATTTTCCGTTCGTGACCGTGATCGCGCTCCCGTCGATCGCGAACACGAAGCGGTTCTCGCGACTCGGCATCGAGATGCGGAGCTGGATCCGCTTGGGCTCGAACACCTGCTCGAGTACGACGTGCCTGGTCTCGGCGAGCATCGTCTTCTCGGTGCCTTCGAAGCACGCGTGCACGGCGTCCTTGGCGGTGTCGTCGAGGGCGGCGCGCCGCCTGGCGAGCTCGGCGCAATCGAACGTCTTCGCCTCGACCTGCGCGTGGAGCGTCGTGCCGTGCATGTCGATGGTCGACGTCACGGTGATCGTGTCGCCCTTGAGCTTGCCATCGGCGATCATCTTGGCGATCGGCGAAATCGCCTCTTCGTGGTAGCCGGTCCATTTCCACGGCTCGCCCTCGAGCGTGCCGGTGGCCGTCATCGGTCCACGCTCGACCGTGAACGTCTTGCCGTCGGCCGCGACGTGCAGCGTCGTCGCGATCTCGCGATCCGGGTCGAGCTGCCGCCACGTGTGCTCGCGGATCTCGTGGGCGGCCGGATCGAGCTCGCGGGTGACCACGACGGCCTCGGACTTGCCATCGTGCGTCTCGGTGCCGGCGAAGCACTTCTTGTCGGGCCCGGCGGACGCAGTGCGAGCGACGAGGAGCAGCACGAGCACGATGCGCATGGCGCGCCTATATCACTGTGGCGCGTCGCGTGTCGCCAGGCTGAGCGCGGTCACGCCGGGCGTCGTGCCCGAAGCGGTTGGAAGCACGAAGCCACCCGGCACATTTTGATCCGTGAAGCCGACGTAGACGAGGTAGCGCGCGTTGCCCTTGGCCGCGACGTCCGCGCCGGTGAGCAGCCCGAGATCCTCGCTCGCCTCGCTTTGCATCCACTCGAGGTCGCGCGTGCCGGAGTACTGGATCGACCACACCGCGCCGTCGTTCGAGGTCGCATGCCACACGCCGGCCATGTTGTTGAACTGCACCGGCTGCGCGGTGTCGTCGCCGGTCGCGTCGCTGTGCAGCCACATCTCCCACCGGCAATGCTCGGTGTCGTAGATCACGCTCGGCTGCGAGCCGCCGCTCGTCAGGTCGGCGGCCGCGCGCAGCAGCGAATGGATCGGCGCGGCATCGACGCTCCAGTGGAGGCCGTCGGTCGACGTCGCGTGGCCGATGCCGTACGCCCTGGCGACGCACGGCGTGCCCGTGCACGCGTAGCTCGAGAACCAGAGCTGATAGGTGCCCGCGACGTAGGCGACCTCCGGATCGGCGACGAGCGCGGCATCGTCGTCGGGATACGCGTCGGCGCCGGTGAGCACGGGCGAGTCCGACGCGCGCGTGAACGTGACGCCGTCCGCGGAGAACGCGGCGCCGATCGCGTAGGCCGTGAGGCCGGTCGAGCCGAGCTGACCGGCCGCGCCGCTGTACAACATCAAGTAGCGCTGCGCGGCCGGCGCGTCGGGATTCTCGACGACCGAAGGTGTCTCGGTGTTGGTGTGATCCCACGCGGTCGGATCCGGGTCGACCGCGAGCGCGGGCGCGTCCTGCACGGTCCACGTCGCGAGGTCGGGGCTCGTCGCGTGCGTGATCGTCTGCGTGTTCGGCGCGGTGTACGTCGTGGCGCGCGGGCCGTGATAGTAGAGCTGCCACAGCTGCGCGCCGTCGTCCCAGTGCAGATCGGGATCGGCGACGAGGACCTCGATGCGGTCGTCGGTGAACGAGCGGCCCGCGGTCAGCCGCGGGTTCGGATCGCGCCGGTAGAAGCTGCCGATCGCGCCGATCGGCTGGCACTGACTGGTCGCGACGTCGGGCGCGGCGTCGGACCGTGTCGCGTTGCTGCCGCCGCCGCACGCGGCGAGCCCGGCCAGAATCCAGATCGCTCGGCTCATGGGAATGCTGCCTTGTCAGCGAAGGTTCTACACCGGAAGATGCGCGCGATGACACGCCTCGCCTGGCTCGCCGCCATCGCGCTCGGTCCCGCCTGCGCCTCCAAATCGCAGCTCGATACCAAGACCGCGGGTACCGCCCAGCTCGAAACCCGGGTGAGGACGCTCGAGGCCGAGACCGCGCAATACCGCGAGGATCTCGCCTGGGTACACGCGATCCACCAGCAGCAGAAGGCGCAGGAGGCGGCCGAAGACGAGGACGAGCCGGCGCCCGATGCGATGTTCGCGGTCGATATCGCGCCCGATCTCGCGGCCGGCCAGGTCGACGGTCCGGCCGGCGCGTGTGTGACGATCGTCAAGGCGTGGGACTTCGCATGTCCGTACTGCGCGCGGGCCAGCGAGCCGCTCGAGCAGCTCGTCAAGGCCTATGCCGGCAAGGTCCGCGTGGTCTACAAGAACATGGTCGTGCACCCGCAGATCGCGATGCCGGGTCACCTCGCCGGCTGTGCCGCGAGCAAGCAGGGCAAGTTCCCCGAGTTCCGCCACGTCTGGTGGGACAAGGCGTTCGCGCCGTACGCCGCGGCGCACGACCCCTCCAAGCTCGGCCTCGAGACGATCCTGGCGATCGCGAAGGACTTGAAGCTCGACGAGAAGAAGTTCAAGGCCGACATGGACAGCCCGCAGTGTCAGGCGCAGGTCGAAGCCGACATGACCGAGCTCGCGAAGTGGCACGTCAACGCGACCCCGACGTTCTTCATCAACGGCCGCTCGTTCGGCTGGGACGGCACGTCGACGTCCTTCCAGTCGGCGATCGACGACGAGCTCGCGCGCGTCGCGAAGTCCGGCGTGGCCTGCGCGGACTATTACCAGAAGGTCGTGATGGATAAGGGCGAGAAAAAGTTTCGCTCGAAGAAGGATGCGAAGGGGTAGCGGTTCATGCAGAATCTCCACATGAAGTCGTTAGCCTCCGTCTTGCTCGCCAGCGCGCTGTTGGTCGGCTGCCAGAACGAGTCGAAGCTCGACAGGTCGGGCGGCGGGGCGGCTAGCGGCAACCTCGAAGATCGCGTCAAGAAGCTCGAGGCCGATATGACCAAGTATCGGGAAGAGCTCGAGTGGATCTATCCGCAGTATCTGAAGATGAAGTCGCAGCAGGACGCGGAGGAGCAGAACGAGCCCGACCCGAACGCGACGTTCGCGGTCGACATCGCGCCCGATCTGAAGATGGGGCAGGTCGAAGGCCCGGCCACGGCGTGCGTGACGCTCGTCGAGGCCTGGGACTTTGCTTGACCCTACTGCCAGAGGGTCAGTTCGACCCTCGAGCAGATCGTGAAGGACTACGACGGTAAGGTTCGCGTCGTTTACAAGAACATGGTCGTGCACCCGCAGATCGTGATGAAGGGTCACCTCGGCGGCTGTGCCGCAGCCAAGCAGGGCAAGTTCGTCCAGTATCGCCACGAGTGGTGGGAGAAGGCGTTCGCGCCGTACGCCGCCGCGCGCGATCCGTCGAAGCTCGGCGACGACACGATCCTGGCGATCGCGAAGGACATCGGCGCCGACGAGGCAAAGTTCAAGGCCGACATGGCGAGCCCGGACTGCCAGGCACACGTCAAAGCGGACATGGACGAGCTGGCGAAATGGCACGTCAACGCGACCCCGAGCTTCTTCCTCGACGGCAAGCCGTTCCAGTGGAGCGGTCAGCCCGACGCGTTCAAGTCCGCCGTCGACGACGAGCTGAAGAAGGTCGAGTCGTCGGGCGTGCCGTGCGCCGACTACTATCAGAAGAAGGTCATGGACGAGGGCGAGAAGACGTTCAAGGCCAAGGGCAAGCAGGGGTAGGAGACGCCGCGCCCGCGGCCGAACCCTCTAGCGCAGGCGCTGGCCGGTTCCCGGCTGGTAGTCGACGATCACCATCTCGATGTCGCCGTAGTCCGTGCGCGCCTTGACCTCGAGCGGCACGCGGCCGTCGTCGTCGCTGATCCACACCGAGAAGTTGCGCTCGTCGGATCCCGGATCGCGCGAGCCGTCCTTGTCGAGCTTGTAGGTGTGGCCGTCGAGGCGCAGCGCCGGCAGCTCGCCGAGCTGCGTGTGCAGTTGCTCGCGGCCGTGGATCTTCATCTCGACGTGCCATAGAAATCGGCTGCGAAACACCTCGGCGGTGACCGTCGAGCCGGGCGCACCTTCCCACCCGCGGAGCGCGATCAGAAACGAGTTGTAGTCCCACACCTCGGGCAGCGACACGTGTTGCGGCTCGGTCTTGGGCGGGTCGTCGTTCAAGTGAAACGCGATCGGAATCGAGTCGCCCTGCCGGCCCGCAAGATCGGCGTCGGTCTTTTCCTTGTCCTTGCCGTTCGATGCGTACTCGTCGCACTTCCAGTGCAGCGGCCGGCCGGTCGCCACGTCGACCCACGACGAGAAATAGTCGTCGACCTTGATCAGCGCGCCGAGGCCGACGGTCTTCGCGTGCGATTGCACGACGATCGCGCGCTTGCCGTTGAAGTCGGTGATATCGCCGATCGCGAGGTCGTAGACCGCCAGCTCGACGCCGCGCAGCGACAGCTTGTACTGCATGTGCTCCCCCGGCGTGACGAGCGGCGGCCCGTCGGGCAGCTTGTTGACGGCCGGCGCGGTCGGCTTCGCGACGTCGAGATGGGACGAGCCACACGCGGCAAAGAGCACCAGAACCAGCCAGCTGCGGACCACGACGTGGAGCCTAACTAGCGGAAAAATTTGTGGCAACCCGCTCGGGATGATCCCTTGGGTTTGCGCCTCCGTGCTGGTAAAAGGTAACCCCGATGGAAACCAAGCATCTGGAGCGAGTCGTCATTCGCTTCGCGGGCGACTCCGGTGACGGCATGCAGCTGACCGGAAGCGAGTTCGCGAAAGCCGCTGCAGAAGCCGGAAACGATATCTCGACGTTCCCCGACTTCCCCGCCGAAATCCGCGCACCCGCCGGCAGCTTGTTCGGCGTGTCGGGATTTCAGCTGCATTTTTCGTCGTCGGAGATCTACACGCCAGGCGACGCACCCGACGTGCTGGTCGTGATGAACCCGGCCGCGCTCAAGACCAACCTCAAGGATCTGAACGAGGGCGGCACGCTGATCGTCAACACCGGCGCGTTTGTCGAGGCGAACTTGAAGAAGGCCGGCTACGCGAGCAACCCGGTCGACGACGGCAGCCTCGGCAAGTACAAGGTTCACGCGATCGACATCGGTCAGCTCACGACCGCCGCGCTCGACGACAGCGAGCTGTCGACGAAGGAGAAGGGCCGCGCGAAGAACTTCTTCGCGCTCGGTCTCGTGTTCTGGATGTACGGCCGCGAGATCGAGGGCGAGATCCGGCGCATCTACCAGCAGTTCGCGAAGAAGCCGGGCTTCGGCGAGGCGAACGTCAAGGTGTTCAAGGCCGGCTATCACTACGGCGAGACCGCCGAGGTGTTCCAGACCGTCTACAAGGTGCCGCCGGCGACGTTCACCCCCGGCATGTATCGCAACATCACCGGCAACGAGGCGATGGCGCTCGGCCTCGTCGTCGGCGCGGAGCTCGCCGGCAAGAAGCTATTCTACTCGGGCTATCCGATCACGCCCGCGTCGACGATTCTGCACACCCTCGCGAAGTACAAGAACTTCGGCACGATCACGTTCCAGGCCGAGGACGAGATCGCCGCGATCGGCGCGGCGATCGGCGCGTCGTACGGCGGCAGCATTGCCGTGACGGCGTCGTCCGGTCCCGGCATCGCGCTCAAGGGCGAAGCGATCGGCCTCGGCGTGATGACCGAGCTGCCGCTCGTGATCATCAACGTGCAACGCGGCGGCCCTTCGACGGGCCTGCCGACGAAGACCGAGCAGAGCGATCTCAACCAGGCGTTGTTCGGCCGCAACGGCGAGGCGCCGGTGCCCGTGCTTGCCGCGAAGAGCCCGGGCGACGTGTTCTATTGCGCGATCGAGGCGATCAAGGTCGCGACACGTTACATGTGCCCCGTGATCTTGCTCAGCGACGGCTACATCGCGAACGGCAGCGAGCCGTGGCCGCTTCCGAACCTCGCGACGCTGCCGCGCTTCGAGGTCATGCACCGCACCGACCCGGCCAGCTACTTCGTCTATCAGCGCGACGAGCGCACGCTCGCGCGCGCGTGGGTCGTGCCGGGCACGCCGGGCCTCGAGCACCGCATCGGCGGCATCGAGAAGGACGCGCTCACCGGAAACATCTCGTACTCGCCCGAGAACCACGAGAAGCAGACCAAGGTGCGTGCCGAGAAAATCGCGCGCGTCGCGCAGGAGATCGGCGAGCTCGATCTGGGTGGCCCCGACAGCGGCGACGTGCTCGTCCTGGGCTGGGGCGGCACGTTCGGCGCGCTTCGCCAGGCGCAGCAGGGGCTGCACGCGCAGGGCAAGAAGGTCAGCCACGCGCACCTGCGCTGGCTTTCGCCGCTCGAGCCCGGGCTCGCGAAGATCATCCGCAACTTCAAGCACGTGCTGGTGGCCGAGCTCAACATGGGCCAGCTGCGGAACGTCATCCGCGCGCAGTTCCTCGTCGATGCGGTCGGCCTCAACAAGATCCAGGGTCAGCCGTTCAAGGTGCGCGAGGTGACGGCCGCGATCGAGAACCTCCTCGGACCGTCGACGACGCCCAAGGCCGTCGCACAGCAGGTGATCGCATGAGCGACGCGGTGAAGATCAAGCTCTCGAAGAAGGACCTCGAGTCCGACCAGGACGTCCGCTGGTGCCCGGGCTGCGGCGACTACGCGATCCTCGCGACCGTGCAGCGCACGCTCGCGCAGCTCGGCGTGAAGCGCGAGAACACGGTGTTCATCAGCGGCATCGGCTGCTCGAGCCGGTTCCCGTACTACATGAACACGTACGGGTTTCACACGATCCACGGCCGCGCGCCGGCGATCGCGAGCGGGCTCAAGGTCTCGCGGCCCGAGCTCGACGTCTGGGTGATCACCGGCGACGGCGACGGCCTGTCGATCGGCGGCAACCACATGATCCACGCGCTCCGGCGCAACATGGACCTCAAGATCATCCTGTTCAACAATCAGATCTACGGGCTCACGAAGGGCCAGTACTCGCCGACGAGCACGCTCGGCACCCGCGCGGCGTCGACACCGTCGGGCTCGGTCGACCATCCGCTCAATCCGATCGAGCTCGCGCTCGGCTCGGGCGCGACGTTCATCGCGCGCGCGGCCGACACCGACGCGAAGCTGCTCGCGTCGATCCTGGAGCAGACTTACAAGCACAAGGGCGCGGTGTTCATCGAGATGCTGCAGAACTGCCCGGTGTTCAACGACGGCGTCTGGGAAGGCGTGAAGGACGACCCGGCCGGCAAGCAGATCGTGCTCGTCGACGGCAAGCCGCTCGTGTTCGCCGGCGGCACCAAGGGCATCAAGCTCGGCGCCGGGCTGGTCCCGGAGATCTGCGACGCGACCGATCCGGCCGTGCTCGTGCACAGCGAGCGCGGCTCGCTGCTCTACGCCCAGCTGCTCGCCCAGCTCGTCCAGCCGCACTTCCCGATGCCGATGGGCATCCTGCACCGCGAGGACAAGTCGACCTACGAGTCGCTCGCCCACGCCCAGATCGACGAAGCGATCGCGAAGCAGGGCCCCGGTGACCTCACCAAGCTGATGTACTCGGGCATGGTCTGGGAAGTCGGCGCCGACGGCACGCGGCACTAGCCAGCTAACCCCCGATTTGGCCGCGCAGGCCGAATAGATTCGGCCACGCGCGAGGCCGACGGTGACGGCCCGGCATCCGAGCGATATGGGTGCTGCATGAGCGACAGCAGAAATCGCGACGCGTTGGCTCTCGTTGCCTCGATCGGGGCCGGGGGCGCGTCCGGCAGCGTGGTCGCCGCGATCGAGCCGTTCGGCGCGCCCGCGAAGGCGCTGACAGTCGCGGTCGTCACGGTCGCGGTCGTGTTCGCAGGCGTCTGGACACGGTCGCGTGCGACGCGTGCGAAGCGACAGCCGCGGCCCACCTACCTCGTCGATGGCGTGGCTGCAGACTCGCCGAGCGGTCGTTACCTCGCCGATGTACGGCGGCGCTACACCCGGCTGTTTCTGGTCGCGGGACTCGTGGTGCTCGCGATGTCGATCGCGTTGTTCGCGATCGGATGGGTGACTTCGGCAACCATCGCGCCCGGTGGCCGCGAGGCCGGCTACGAGCGTGGATATGCGCCGGGCGTGTTCATCGGCGCGCTGTTCGCGCTGCTCGCCGGTGTCGGCTTTCTCGTGCAGAGCTGGAAGGTCGCGACCGCGCGCCGCAAACCCGGCTAGCGCGCGTCCACCACATCATAAGCGACGAGCTCGACGGCGACGGTGCCGAGCTCGGTGTCGCAGTGGAACGCGAGCGGGACGCGAGCCTCGTCGTCGGAGACCCAGGTGACGAACGGGAAGTGCGCGGCGCTGCCTTCGTAGCGGACGGCGGGTTTGCCGGCGTGGAGCTCGCGACCTGCGTCGCGCAACGAGACCGTGAAGCGGCCGCCGCCGACCTCGACGTCGAACGCGGTCGACGCGCCGGGTTCCGAGTGCCACGCGCGCACGGCGCCGACCGCGGAGTGGATGTCGTGCACGCGGTCGTCGGCGTCCCAGGTGCGACGTTGGTCGCGGCGGTCGTGCTCGCCCGAGATCAAGCGTGCCGAGGCTTGCTCGCGATCTTCGATCGGCACACCGGCGTCGAGATCGATCGTCGACGACAGCTCCCACGAAAACTCGCCGAGCAGCGCGACCAGGCCGTCGGCGGTCGCGCGGGTGCGCACGACGATCGCGTGGCGATCGCCGATCCATCCGGCACGGCCGATCGCGGTCTGCGCGATGCCGACCTCGATGCCCCGCGCCGTCGCGCGAAACTCCATCGCCTCGCCGGGCACCGCCTGCACCCCGCTCCCGATCGCCTCGGCGTGCGCGGTCACCGGTTGCGGCGGCGCGGGAACGAACCGGTTGCAACTGCACACCACGACCAAAGCGAGCGTGCGCATGACTCCATTGAACGCGGATCTCGCGCGAACGCACCTAACCTCCCGCGTCACTCCGATGCGCCCGCTCATCGCCTGCGACGACACGCGATCTTCACCCCGGTTGCTGCCGATCGCGCCGATACTCGTCACATGCGGACGCTAGCCCTCCTCGTCGCGACCGGCTGCGCGATCGGCGCGCCGCCGGGCTTCTCGTCGGGAACTCAGTGGACGTTCCCGCTCGTCGATCCGCTCGCCGGCGGGCGCCTCGTCGTGCCGGTGATGGTGCACGGCAAGGGGCCGTTCCTGTTCGCGATCGATCGCGACGCGGCGAGCACGATCGTCGATCCGGAGATCGCCGCCGCCGCGGAGGCGCGTGCGACCGGCGAGCTGCGCGTCGACGACTACGACGATCACACGCACCCCGCGTTTTACGCCGAGATCACCGACGTCGAGATCGGCAACCTGACGATCAGCCTCCTGCCGGTCCAGGTGCTGCCCCGACCCGGCCACTTCGACGAGGACGGCCGCCACATCTCCGGCGTGATCGGCCGCAAGCTCGTCGCCGACTCGCTCGTGTTCGGCTTCGATCGCGACCGCGGCATCGCGTGGCTCGAGACGCAGCAGGCGTTCGTGCCGCCGCCGGCCGCGACCGTGCTCGCGCTCGACGGGATCTCGAGCTCGGGCGTCAAGGTCGCGTGGCGGCCGGTCGTGAAGGACGCGAAGATCGGCGCCGCCGCCGTCGATCTACACCCCGATTTCTCGCGCGTCGCGAGCGAGCTCGCGCTCGACAAGTGGCACGCGGCCGGGCTCGCGCCGACCGATGCCGCGCTGAAGATCATCGACTCGAGCGGCATCGTGCGCGACGTGACCCAGCTCGGCGTCGCGCCGGCCGTGACGGTCGCGACCGCTTCGCGCGATCACGTCGGCTTCGTGCCGTACGACGACCGCCGGCTCTGGCAGTACAAGCTCGACGGCGTGCTCGGCCTCGACTTCTTCCGGCCGTTCAAGGTCGCCGCCGACTGGCACCACGAGAAGATCTACCTGACGCCGCGCGAGGACCTCGCCGCGACGCGCGCGACGCGCCTCGCCCGCTGGGGCGAGCTGTTCGCGCCGTGCCCCGACCCCGGCTGCGCGACGTTCGAGCTCGTCACCGTCGCCGAAGGCGAGGGTCCCGGCATGCGCGTGCATCGCGACCGCGGCTTCCTGGGCCCGCTCGAGGTGATCCTGCGCGCGACCGCCAAGTCCGGCGAGCCGCTCCCCAACCTCGAGCTGAACTTCCCGGCCGATGCTTCGGCCTTCGATACCCAGCTCCCGCAGCGCTATCTGGGCGCGACGTTCGAGATCGTCGACGCCAGCCCGTTCCCGCGCGCGTGCCCCTATGTCGGGGGCTGCGCGATGACCCAGCCAGTACTGCCACCGTGACTTGACGCCGGGCCCGATAGCGGCAAGATCGCGCGGTTATGTCCGAGCAAGCCGTCTCTCGGGACGACGTCGACAAGACGATCACCTCGTTCACCCGCCTGGATCAGCGCGGCGACAAGCGCGCGATGAACAAGCTCGCACAGCGGCTGCAGAAGGAGCAGCCGTTCTTGCTCCAGCACGCCGCCGCGGTGCGCACCGAGCACGGCGACGCCGTCGGCGAAGCCGCGGTGTTCTACGCCACGCTCGTGTGGGCGATGTTCGACCGCGGCCGCGACGAGACGCTGCCGCGCCTGACCCAGCAGAATCTCGCCGACGCCGACAAGATCGTCAGCGAGGAGCTCGGCAAGCTCGAGGGCCTCGCCGACAAGCCACCGCACGAGCGCATCCCGCCTGCGCTCGCCGCGCGGCAGCCGCACATCTACGCGAAGGTGGCCGAGCTGCTCGCCGAGGACGTCAAGGAAGCCGCGATGACCGCCGACACCGCGTCGACGATCATCAAGCCGACCGAGGTCGTGATCGAAGCGTTCGACGCCGCGCTAACCGGCTCGCGCCCCGGCGAGCGCCAGGGCACCGTCGTGGCCGCCGCGAAGGTCGGCCGCAACGAGCCGTGCCCGTGCGGCAGCGGCAAGAAGTACAAGAAGTGCCACGGCGAGGCCGCCTGAATCAGGCGAGGCCTTGGACGCGCAGCCATGGGCCGGCCGTGTACGGGAATGACTGGTCGAAGTGGACGTGCGCGACGTACCACAGCGTGATGTCCTCGCCGTCGAGCGACTCGTCGCCGACGTAGGCGGCCGGGAACGGCTGGCTGCCGGCTGCCGAGCGCGGCGAGAACGGCGGCCACTCGCCGTCGTGGTAGCGGATCGCGAACATCTCGGCGTCGTCCCAGCTGTGCGGGCGCACGTTGATCGACGCGCGCGAGCCAAAATCGACCTGCCGCCACACGTTGCCCTGGTCGTCGGCCTCGCCCGAGTACGGGAACCAGCCCTCGGTCGCGACGCGCTCCCAGCGGCCGCTCTCGTAGTGCTCGAACGCATCCTCGCGCGCGCCATCGAGATCGAAGTCGAAGCGGAAGTGCGGGTGATACGTGTGCTGGTCGTGGACGCCGGGCCCGAAGATCGTCAGCCACGGGCACATGCGGCCGTCGTCGTGGAACCGCCACAGCTGCGTGTAGTGGTACGGCCCGGCCTGAAAGCTCGCCGACAGCTCGACGCCGCCGCGGAATGATTGCACGCGCACCGGCCCGTCGAGCGTGCGCGTGCCGAGCGGGATCCACCACGGGCCGTGCGGCTCCGACGTGTCGTCGACGTCGAGGTCGCGCTGGTGGTCGACCGTGACGTACGGCAGCGAGCCTTCCCACATCACGCGCCGGCCCTTGTAGTCGGCGAGGTAGACCATGATCCCGGCCGACTCGGTCAACCGCCAGTGGAACTTCCAGCCCGCTTCATCGATGACGTTGCTCATCACCATTGCTCCGCCGGGACCACCTGGGTCACCACTTGATCCAACAGATCGACCACCGCGACGAGCGACGGGTGGCCGCCGGCGCGGCCGAACAGCACCGCCGCGGAGCGCCGCGAGTACGCGAGGTCGCCGGCGGTGCGACCCCAGTAGTGCATCACCGCGAGCGCGGCCTCGCCGATCGAGAGCCGCTCGCGCACGCGCTGGTCGACGATCGCGATCGACGTCGCGATCGCTTCTTCTTCGCGCGACAGCATCGGCTGTGACTTGTCGAGCTCGAGGTGCGCGACCACGCCGGCATCGAGATCGACGCACGCGTCGACCGCGCGATCTTGCGAGTAGTCGTAGGCGACGACGCGCGCGAGCCGGTGGCCGGCCATCCAGTGCGGCGGCTTGACGACGAGCGGCTCGGCACAGATCACGCGATAGCGGCCGACCTTGGCCATCGCCGCGAGTCGTCGATCCTCGGTGAGCGTGCGCAGCGCGTCGGCGACCTCGCCGGCGGTGAGCGGATCGAACAGCACCGGATCGGCGAATTCGACGTCGGCCGGCTTGCCGCGGCGCGTCGACTTGCCGTGGCCATTCGGCTTGGGCTTCGCAGGCTTGGCAGGTTTGCCGGCCTTCTTGGCCGAGCTCTTCGCTGGCATGGCGCGGACTATACACGCAATTAGATCGGCTCCCGCCGCAGCGCGTTCCATGTTCCATGCGCAGCTTCCTGTTCGCGTCGCTCCTGTTCGCCGGTGCTTGCAGCACGCAGGCGTATGCCGACCAGCCGACCATCGCGGCGCCGCAGGCGATGGGCCCGCGTACCGCACTCGCGATCGCGCCCGCCAAGTCGCGCGCGCCGTACGACGTGCAGGTCATCCGCGAGAACGGCGAGGCGCTGCCGACGTACGCGTTCAAGGACCGGTTCTACGTCCAGGGCAACCTGGGCGAGCGTTACGTCATCCGCGTCACCAATCCGACCGCGCATCGCGTGGAAGCGGTGGTGTCGGTCGACGGGCTCGACGTGATCGACGGCAACGAAGGTGACTTGCACAAGCGCGGCTACATCGTGCCGGCGGGCGGCGACGTCCGCATCGAGGGCTTCCGCACGTCGATCGACGACGTCGCGACGTTCCGGTTCTCGTCGGTCGACGGCTCGTATGCCGGCGGGCAAGGCAAGGCGCGCAACGTCGGCGTGATCGCGGTCGCGATCTTTCAGGAGCAAGCCGAGGCGCAGCAGCAGGTGATCGTGCAGGAGGAGCAGCCGGCTCCGCCGCCGCCGCGCAATGGCTACGATTATCGCGACGACCTCGACGGTAGCCGCTCTCCCGCGCCCGAGCCGCGCCCGACGGCGACCGCCTCGGCGCCGCCGGCCGCCGATCGTCCCGCCGGCCCGTCCGGTGGCGCCGCGGCCGCAAAGCCCGTGCGCGGCAGCTCGCCGCGCAAGGCGGCCAAGGAGAGCAACTACTCCGACGACGAAGGCGCTGCTGGCGACGCCGATTACGAGCGCGCGCCCGACGTGCCCGATGCCACGCCGACGCACCGCCTCGGGCTCGGCACCGAGTTCGGCGAGCAGCGCTCGTCGGGCGCGACGTACACGCGCTTCGAGCGTGCCGCGGGCGCGCCGGTGGCGATCGCCGAGCTGCGCTACAACGACACCGCCGGGCTCACCGCGCTCGGCGTTCCGGTCACGCCGCTTCCCGACGACGGCGAGCTGATGACGCGCGAGACCGCCGAGCCGTTCCCCGGCGACCAGCGGTTCGCGCAGCCGCCGCGCTAAGGCGCAGGTCGCGTGACCGGCCCCGCCGGCTCGCAGTCCTCGAGCGGATTCTTCAGGCCGTTGACGCAGATCTTGATGTGCGTCGCGACGCACATGACGGACTCGCCGTCCTTGTAGAAGACGGCGGTCCTGCGACCGCGATAGTGCGGCGCGCGGCACTCGATCAGCACCTTCTTGCCGTACGGCACGTCGACGTGCGCACCGCTCGGGCCGCGATAATGGCCGTCGATGTAGACGTCGGCCTCGCCGGGCGTGGTCAGCACGTCGACGCGCACGGTCGCGATGCCGACGTCGATGCCGCCGTCCTCGAGCCGCATGCGGCCGAGCCCGCCGTCGCGCGGCTCGACCGCGAGCACGCCGCCGTCGCCGGGCGGCGGTTCGAGCTCCTGCCCATCGGTCACCACCATCACGACGCGCGCGGCATCGCGCGCGGCCGCCCCGTCGGGGGCCGCCGCGACCTGCTCGCCGGTGCCGCGGTACGCGAAGATCGCGAAGATCGCGCCGCCGGCCGCGACCAGCGCGAGCGCGAGCAGCACGTACGGCAGGACCGAGCGCCGGCGCGGCTCGTCCTCGGCGATCTCGAACGCGTGGTGCAGCGATAGCGGCGCCGCGACGAACTCGGGCTCGTGCAGCGGGCGGGTCAGACCTTTCGCGCGGCGCGGCAGCGCGTGCGGCTGCGGCGTGATCGACGGATCGGCGCCGGGCGGCAGCGGCTGCAGCGACAGCGTCGGGCCCGCCGCGGCCGCGAGCGAGCCGGCGATGGTGTCGAGCGCGCCCAGCATGTCGCTCATCCGCGGGTAGCGCTCGTCGCGATTCTTCGCGAGCGCGCACATGATCACCGCCTCGAGCTGCGGGGGCACGTTCAGCTCGGGGTACGCGACGCTCGGCGGCTTGGCCGCGTCGAGCATCTGCATCGCGATCGTCTGCATCATGTTGCCGCCCTTGATCGGGACGCGGCCGCAGATCATCTCGTACAGGATCGTGCCGAGCGCGTAGATGTCGACGCGATGGTCGGTATCGCCGCGGCCGTTGGCCTGCTCGGGCGCCATGTACTCGGGCGTGCCGAAGATCGAGCCCTGGCGCGTCAGCTTCGGGCCTTCGGCCGCGCCCGCGGCCGGCTGCACCTTCGCGATGCCGAAGTCGACGATCTTCACGAAGTCCGGCCGGCCGTCGCGATCGATCAAGAACACGTTCTCGGGCTTGAGATCGCGGTGGACGATGCCCTTGTCGTGGGCGGCGCCGAGTGCGCGCGCGATCTGCGCCGCGATGCGCACCGCCCGCTCGAACGGCAGCGGCGCACCTTCCTTGATCGCGCGCGACAGCGTCGTGCCGTCGACGAACTCCATCACCGAGTACGTCATGCCGTCGGCCGTCGTGCCGAAATCGGTGACGTCGACGATGTTCGGGTGGCCGATGCGCGACGCCGCCTTCGCCTCCTGCACGAACCGCCGCACGATCGCCGGGTCGCGCGTCGCGTCGCGCTTGAGCACCTTGATCGCGAGCGGGCGCTCGATCACCGCGTGCTTCGCCGCGTACACGACGCCCATACCGCCCTCGCCGATCTTGTGCAGCACGTAGTAGCGGCCGTCGAGCGTCTCGCCGACGAGCCGATCCTTCGCGGCGAGCTTCGCCGCGCGCATCTCGTCGACCGCGGCATGCGAGTCGGTCGACGCCGACACCGCGCGCACCTTGCGCGTCGGATCGTCGAGCGTGTCGGCGGTATCCGACGGCATCGCGGTGCGCTGCGCCGACACCATCGTCGGCTGGTCGACCGCGACCCCGCCCGCGACCAGCGGCGTGCGATCGAACGGACAGAAGCCCGGCTCCTCGAACGAACGCTGACACGACGGACAGTCGTAACGCACGTGCTAGTGCTGGCGCGTGTCGTCGGGATATTCGGTCGTCCGGAAGTACGTGTACAGCTCGCCCTTCGCTGCGACCGCCAGGACCCCGAAGCCATTGAGCTTCATCACGCCGAGATCGCGCCCGAACTGCTGGTCGTTCCCGGGCTGCGCGCTCTCGAGCGTCTCGACGATCGACGGGTCGAGCGTCGCGCTCGCCATGTCGTACTTGTAGAGCTCGACCTGCCCCGACGTCACGCCGTTGACCGAGCGCGCGGGATAGCCAAGCGCGAGGATGGCCTCGGCGCTCGTGCCCATCGGGCCGAACGTCTCCGCGACCAGGCTCTCGACGGTGAGCACCGGCGCGGCGGTCGCGCCCGTCGCCGTGAGGTCGGCGACGAACACCTGACCGGCGCCGCTACCGTCGTGGCCGGCGAGCACCGCGTGCGTGCCCGAGATGAAGATGCGCGAGCCCTGCGCCGGCATGAAACTGGCGGGCGAGCTGAACGTGGTGGCGTTCGCGGTGCAGGTCGGCGCGGCGATCGGCAGCGTGAACGAGACGAGCCTGCCGTCGGTCGTCCACGCGTAGAGCGAGGACGCGTCGGCGGCGAGCGCGGCGATGCCGGTGATCGCGGCGCTGCTCGAGTCGGTCGCGTCGCAGATCGTCGGGATCGGCGTCGGCACCGTGGTATCGATCGCGACCAGCTGCGAGCCCGCCGCGACGATGAAGCTCGTGCCGGCGTACGTCGCTGCGGTCGCGACTCCCGGGACATTCGTGAAGATGTCGAACGTCGGGCCCGAGCCCGACCCGAACACGACGCCGAACCCGGCCGTGCCGGTCTGCGCGAGGCCGACATTGCCGGCGCCGTCGGACACGAACACCGGCTGTGCGGGCAGCTGCGCGATCTCGGCTTGCGAGTCGGCCAGCGCGGTGTTGAAGCCGGCGCTCACCTTGCCCTTGGCATCGAAGTCGAGCACGGAGTACGTCGTGTCGGTCGCGCCGAGCACGGCGAGCGCGCCGGGATGCATCGAATCGGTCGCGTTCACGAGCGCGACCGCGTAGTCGCTCGAGCCGACGCCATCGGGCGCTTTCTGCGCATGCACCCAGGTGCTGTCCTGCAGGTCATCGAACGTCCCCCAGTTGCACGCCGCGAGCGCGGCGAACATCAAATATCGCTTCACCACGCACCTCCTACGCCGAGACCGGCGAAGTTGGGTCCGATCTCCGGCTCCAGCGCGAGCGCGCGCACATCGGCCGTGCCGACCGATGGCGAGCCTTTGGTGCGGAACGTGTACCAGATCGCGGAGAGCCCCACGATCGCCGCGATGCCGAAGCCGGCGTCGGCGGAGATCGCGTAGATCTTGCCTTTGAAGAACCGCGAGTCGCCGGAGTCGACCGGCGGGTTGCCCTTCGCGATCGCATTCGCGAGCTGATCGTGGATGTCGTTGGCCTGCGAGCCGGCGTAGATCGCACCGCCGAGGAACACGCCGGCCACGATGTACGCCGCGATCGCGTCGCCGTGGCCCGGCTCGGGCGCCATGTTCACCTTGAGCGACGTCTCGGCCTTCGCCGTGACCGTGATGAGCTTCACGAGCGGCTTGTAGCCGGGCCGCGTGATCTCGATCGTGTGATCGCCTTCGGGCACCTTGCGCACGCACGGCGCCTTGGCGCACAGCGGCGCGCCGTCCATCAGGATCCGCGCGCCGTCGAGCCCGAGCCCGACGACGTCGAGCTGGCCGACCGGCGCGCCCTTGAGCATCGCCTTGACCTCGTGGGTCTCGCCGGCCGCGACGTCGACCGTCTCGGTGTACTCGTTGTAGCCCTCGGCAGAGATCCAGAACGTGTGCTTGCCCGGCTTGATGTTCTGCGACATCGGCGTCTTGCCGATCGCGCCGACGCTCTTGTCGTCGAGGTAGATGTCCGAGCCCGGCACGTTCGACGTCACGTCGATCCAGCCCAGGTAGCTCTCCTGCGATAGCGTCGACACGACCTGCACGAGCTTCGACGGATCCGCGCTGATCGTGGTCTCGACCGGTTTGTAGCCGCGCTTCTCGATGATGATCTTGTGATCGCCGTCGAGCGAGCCCGAATATGGCGTGGTCGCGAACACGCCCTTCTTCTTGTCGTCGAGGTAGACGGTCGCGTTCTGCGGCTCGGTCACGATCACGACGAGGCCGCGCACCTTGACGTCGCCGAGTTGCTGGACTTCCTGCGACGGAGCCACCGGCGGCGCCGCCGAACCCGAGCCCGAGCCGGAGCCCGAGCCGGCGCCGGCCGCCGCGGCATCCTTGAGTCGCTTGATCTCGTCGCCGAGGACGCTGATCGCCTTCTCGACTTTGGGCTTGTCGGTCGCGTTCGGATCCTCTTGCAGGTACTTCTGATAGAACGCCACCGCCTTGGTGTACGCGTCGATGTCCGACAGCTTCTTGCCCTTCATGTGGTAGCTGGCGGCGACGTTGTAGAGGAATTGCGGGAACGGCCGCGCGGCGAACGCGTCCTGGAATTCCTGCGCGGCCTCGTCGTACTTGCCCGACAGGTAATCGGTCTGGGCCTGATCGAAGGACGCCTGTGCCTTCTTGAGCGAGTCGGCCGGCTGTGCGCTCGCACGCGGCGCGATCGCGGCGATCGCGAGGCAGATCGCGAGCAGCACCCCATGTTTCATAATTCGCGAAGCTTAACAGAAAACGACGTTGGCCTCGACGGGCTGGCGCGTCGTGCGGCAGCGATTCGCCGGCGCGGCGTCGTCGGCGTGGCCGAGCGCGAGCGCGAACAAGATCACATCGGTCTCGGCGATCGGCAGCTGCGCGCGCAAGGTGTCGGGATAGGCCGCGACCGAGGCCATCGGGCAGGTCTCGATGCCCAGCGCGGCCGCCGCGGTGAGCACGTAGCCGAGCCACACGCCGACATCGACGTAGGCGTAGGGACCGAGCCGGCGATCGCACGCGACGATCGCGGCGTGCGGCGCGTCGAACAGCTCGTAGTTGCGCAGCCACGCGTCGTAGCGCGCGGCCTTGTCCTCGCGCGCGATGCCCATCGCCTGGTACAGCGCGACGCCGCACGCGACGCGCTGCTGCTGGTACGGCTGCGGATAATCGAGCGGAAACGGCACGTCGGCGTGCGGCAGGGCGGCGCGCGCGGCGGCGACGAGCGTCTCGGCGAGCTGCTTGGTGCGCGGCGGCTCGGTGACGACGACGCGCCACGGCTGCACGTTGCACCAGCTCGGCGCGCGCTGCGCGGCGGCGAACAGCTCGACGAGCGCGGCGCGTGCGATCGGCTCGGCGCGAAACGCGCGGCGGCTCGCACGGTCGCGCCACAACTGCTCGAGCTCGTGGATCATCGCGCGCGTCGCAGGTTCGCGAACCGGAAGATGCCCGTCGTGTGGCCGTCGGAGAAGTGGATGCCGACGCCGTAATTGCCGACGAGGTGCATGTCCGCGACGCTGAGGTCGGCCGGAATCGACGCGGGATCGAGCAAGCGCTCGCCGGTCGCCTCGGACTGGCACAGCGCGCACGTGCAACGGATGCGCAGCTCGCGCGTCGCCCAGGTGTCCTCGGCGCCGTCGTCCCAGACGAAGCGCACCTCGCGCTTGCCGAGGCCGATGATCTCGAGCGGCAGGGGCATGCGTTGGCGTATACCATGCGCACGTGACCGAACCGAACGCGGACATGATCGAGTACTGGAACGGCGACGGCGGCAAGCGCTGGACCGCGCAGCCAGACCGCATCGATCGCGCGGCCGCCCGCATCAACGAGGCGCTGTTCGCGTTCGCGGCGCCGCACGCCGGCGAGCACGTGCTCGACCTCGGCTGTGGCTGCGGCTCGACGACGATCGAGCTCGCGAGGCGGACCGGCGTGGCCGCGGTGGGCGTCGACGTCTCGGCGCCGATGCTCGAGATCGCGCGCGCGAGAGGCGGGGCGACGTACGTCGCCGGCGATGCCTCGGTGCACGCGTTCGCGGCCGAGTTCGAGCTCGTGTTCTCGCGGTTCGGCGTGATGTTCTTCGCCGATCCGGTGGCCGCATTCGCGAACATCCGGCGCGCGCTCGCGCCCGGTGGCCGGCTCGCGTTCGCGTGCTGGCGCGCGATGGAGCACAACGCGTGGGCGGGCGTCCCGCTGGCGGCCGCGCGGCCGCTGTTGCCGCCGCAGTCCGCGCCGGAGCCGCACGCACCGGGCCCGTTCGCGCTCGCCGATGGCGAGCGGCTGCGCGGCATCCTCGAGCGCGCCGGCTGGCATGACGTCACGCTCACCGCGCATGCGTCGACGATGTGGCTCGGCGAATCACTCGACGAGGCGCTCGACGATTGTTTCGAGATCGGCCCGCTCGCACGCCTGGCGGCGCAGCTGCCCGAGGACACGCGCGCGCGGATCCGCGAACGCCTCGCGCCGGCACTCGCGCCGTTCGTCACCGCCGGAGGCGTGGCGGTGCCGGCGGCGGTCTGGCTCGTCGGAGCGAAGTGATGCCGCGCCAGCGCCGCTCGTTGTCGATGCCGCGCACGCCCGGCCGAGTGCATCGCGACGGCGTGACCGCGACCGCGGCCGTGCTCGTCGAGGCGCTCGTCGCCGCCCAGCAGGATCGCGAGACCGCCGAGACGCTCACGCATCCGTTTCACGCGTATCCCGCGCGCCTGCACCCGGCGACCGCGCGCGTGCTCGTCGAATTCGTCGGCGCGGGCGCGGGCCGGAATGCGCCGCTCGTGGATCCGTTCTGTGGCTCGGGCACGGTGCTCGTCGAGGCGCGCGCGGCCGGGTTACGAGCGGTCGGCGTCGATCTGAACCCGCTCGCGGTGCTCGTCGCGCGCGCGAAGACCTGGACGGCGCCGCCGCGCCGCCGCCGCGAGCTGCGCGACACCGCGCACGCGATCGCAGGCGCCGCGCTCGCCGCCGGCAAGGCCGCGCGCCGCTCGGGTGCCGAGGCCCCGAAGCTGCGCGGCCCCGCCGGCTTCGATCCCAACGCGCGCAACCGCCGGCTCGCGAGCTGGTTCGCACCGCACGTGCGCCGCGAGCTCGAAGACATGGCGGCGCGCATCGACGAGCTACGCGAGCGCGATGCCGAGCTCGCGGGCGTGCTCCTCGCATGCCTGTCGGCGGTCCTGTACAAGGTGTCGTCGCGGACGAGCGACACGGATCCGACGTGGATCGAGCGTCACGTCGCGCGCGGCGCCGCGGCGCGGCTGTTCGTGCAGCGCGCGGAGCTGCTCGTCGCGGGACTGACGGATCTATCGCGGGCGCATGCGAGCCTGCCCGAGCTGTTCGAGCACGACGCGCGCCGGCTCGGCGACGTGGTGGCCAATGGCAGCGCCTGCGGCGTGGTCACGTCGCCGCCGTACGCCGGCACCTACGACTACGCCGAGCACCAGCGCCTCCGCTTCGACTTCCTCGGCCTGCGCCACCGCGCCCTCGACGACGGCGAGCTCGCCCCGCGCCGCGCCTTCGACGACGACGCCCCCGCCGCCTACACCGCCTGGCGCACCGCCCTCGCGCAGGTGGTCGCCGCCCTCGCCCGCGCCCTCGCCCCCGGCCGCGCCGCCGCGCTCGTCATCGGCGACTCGGTCGCCCACGGTCGCGCCCTCTACGCGCTCGACGATCTGCGCGACGCCTTGCCGGGCGACCTGGTGTTAGAGGCTTGGGCTTCTCAGGAACGCCCGTTGCTCGGCGCCCCGGAACGCCGCGCCTTCGGCGACCGCCCGAAGGCCGAGCACGCCGTCGTCCTCCGCCGCGGGTAGAGCGCCAGCCCGCTACAGCGCCTCGGCATCTTCGATGTCGTACGCTTCCAGGGCCGGCAGGATGTCGCATCGAATCGTATGATGCAGCTCGATGCGCGGGGCCAAGACATCGAGGAGATACCGCCCGTCCTCGAACGAGAAGATTCGTATCCGCGAGGCCGTTCCGTCGGCCCAGGTGATCCACTTGGACAAGTAGTCGCCATGCGTATCGCTATCGCTCAACCGCCAGCTCGCGCGACCGAGCCGTGACTGCATGGCTGCGAGATCGAGCGCGGCCCGAAACGAGTATGCCCCGGCCGACACGAGCCCTTCGAGAAACACGACGAGCTCTCCGACGCCGGTGCCTGGAACGAGCTCTCGAAGGTATTTCAGTGCCAGCTGGCTCGAGTGCCCGGCCACGACTCGTGTCACCCGCCGTGTTGCGGCCGACAACTCCTCTACCGCGTCAGCGCCAACAAGCTCGTCGGCCGCCAGTGCGCGGCCGACGAGCGAGTGGATGTCGCGAACATCCGCGTCTGAAAGGCTTCTCATCGCCTGGACTTCGGCAATACGGCTTCGATCTTGGACAGAAAGTCTACCTCTGCAGGCTCTGTTGGAGCGCTTGGATCTTGCGTTCGAGCAAGCGAACGCTTGTTCCGCCGAGTGGAAAAGCTGCCAGCCGAGCCAGCGCTCTCTGAATGTGCGCAGCTGCCTGTTCATGATCGGCATCTTCGATTTCCATTTGAGCCACGCGCGCAAGTGCGCCCGGTCCGGCAGTCATGGATCCCGACTCGTCGTAAAGCTCAGCGGCGCGAAGCATCAGACTGATCGCACCGGCGCGATCTTCCGACGCGCGAGCTCGGCGAGCGAGCTGATCGAACGCAATCCCAGCGTAGTATGGCTGGCCGGTGGAGATCGCGTTCTTCGCACTCTCAGCTACAGCTGTTCATCCACATCGAGGTCGAGAGCCTCTCTCGCGTTGCAGAA
>DASXCY010000163.1:0-3685 GCA_036490935.1 Kofleriaceae bacterium
CTCCGACTCGACCGCAGCGGACAAGCTCTTCTCGCCCGAGAATCGCCCCGGATCCAGCCAGGTCGAGGCGAGCCCGTTCGCGTCCGTGCGATCGGATGGAACGTTGGCGTCGAAGTGGACCGGGGCGCCGGCGATCGGCGCGCCCCGCTCGTCGACGAATTTCACGACCAGCACGTGCGGATCGGTCGCGCTCGTCAACCGGATCGCGAGCTTCGGCGCGGCCGCGCCGCGCAGGTTGGCCTCGCCCAGACCGATCGCGCCATCCGCGCCCCACGCGGCCACGGCGTAGTGCCCCGACGAATTCCGGATATCCAGGTGATCGATCGTGAAGCTGCCGTCGGCGCCTGCCGTCGTCTCGACTCGCCCGAGCCCGTACTCCGCCGCGTGGACGACGCGTGCCCCTGCCGCCGGATGACCATCGGGGCCGAGCACGACGCCGTGGACCGTGACCGCAGGCTCGACGGTCACTTCGGCGGTCACCGACTCGCGATCGCGAAGCATCGCCGCCCAGGACCCCTGCGTCATCCCGGGTGGCGCGACGGTGAGCTGCCAGCTCACGCGCGGCACGGCGGTGAAATGAAATGCGCCGTCCGCGCCCGTGCGCCCGACGATGGGCGGGAGCTCGCGCGCGACCGGCCAGCGATCGCCGCTCGTCAATCGCACCTCGACGCCGGCGACCGGCGCGCCGTGTGCGAGCACGCGGCCATCGATCGTGCCATCGCTCGCGAACGCCGGCTCGCGCGGTGGCGGTGGAACCGGCAGCGGGTGCAGTTGATCGAACCACGCGTGATCGATCGTCACCGGCGCCGGCGGCGCGGCGAGATCGTGCACGACGAGCGCGTCTCGTGTCGATGCGACGAGCTGAGTCCCATCGGGCGTCCACGCGACCGCCGTCGCATTCGCGATCGCGACCACGCCATGCAGCGCGAACGTCGCGCCGTCGACGATCTCGATGTCCTTCGCGGTGGCGAGCGCGAGCTGCGTGCCGTCGGCGTCGAACGCGAACCCGGCGACGTGATCCGCGATGCGCGTCGCGCTGCTCGTCGCCGAGGCGAGCTCCCACGCGTCCGTCTCGACGTCGCCCGCGGCGACCAACACGCGTCCGCTCGGCGCGAATCTCAGCGCGCCCGTCCGGTGATTTCGCGGTGGGACCAGCATGCGCAGCGAGCCCGCCGCGGCGTCGTAGATCCCGAGCTCGTTCCGCGTGGCGAACGCGATCAGCTTGCCGTCCGGCGACACCGCCGCGCGCTCGGGCGTGCGCTCGAGCTCGATCGCGGCGCCGACCGGTGCCCCATCCGCGACCGCGTACCACCGCACGGCCGTCGGACCGACGCGCGCGAGCGCCCGCGTCCCGTCGGGCGAGATCGCCAGCGGCACGCACGCGTGCGGGGCCGGCGTGATCGGTGTCGGCGACGACAGCTCGCTCGGGATCCACACCGCGAGCCCGGACGTGACGTCACCCCAGCCCCCGAGACAGGTCGCACCCACGATCGTGTGCCGCGCGGGGGCCCACTGCCACACCGCGTCTGTCGACGTCTGTTGCAGATGGGCGGTCGGTGCCAGCGCGTTCGATCGATCCGGCAGCAAGGGACTGTTCAGGGCCAGCTGATCGATCAGCACGCGCCGCCGCGTGTCGACGAGCGCGATCCGCTCGTCCGCGACCACGACCAGCCCGCCGTCGTCGCTGAACAGCAGCTGCTTGTCCCAGCCGAACGGCGCCCCCACGATCGCGTCGGGCTCGGCCGCGGGCTTCAGGTGGTTGAAGCTGGCAGGCAGCTCGTCGAGCTTCGCCGGCGCGAGGCTCGCGACCGGCCCGCGTGCGCAGCCAGCGCTGGCAATCGCGGAGAAAACCAGGATCGCGCACCGATTCATGGTCTCAAGCTAGCAGCGTCGAGCTAGCTTCCCGTTCGTGAGGCTCGCGCTACCGCTCGTTGCCGCGTGCGCTGCGAAGGTCTACATGCCCGCCGCTCCCTTGGCGCGGTGTGACGGCTGCACGCAGGTGGTCGCACCAGGTGGCGAGATCGTCGTCGGAACCAGGTGGGAAGGCATCTGCGAGGGCCACGAACGGCGCAGCTGGGAGTCGGGCAACTTGTTCAAACCGACCTTTCCATGCGAGCAGCACCCGTTCACCGTCGACGTCGAATGCGGCGGATGCACCTGGAAGGTGGAGTACTTCGAGGCCAGCCATTCGGACGGGATGGTCCGCATCCGCGTGCCGGACCGTCTCGGTCCGTTTGCGTTCACGCTCCGCATGAAGTCGGGAGACGACGAGCACGGCTGGCAGAGCCCGCAATTCAGCGTGGAAGCACCGACCGCGCCGTTCGATCCCGTGCTGACCGGCCGTTAGAAGCGCCCGCCGAGCACGTCGAGCGTCATGCCGCGCTGGTTGGTCGCGAGCTGCGGCGAGAGCGGCTCGAGCGCGAGGCCGCCGAGGTGCCAGTGGCCGTCGGAGTCGCGGCCGACGACCGCGGCCGGTGCGTCGTCGGCGCCGGGCTTCGCGCCGTCCTTGATGTCGAGCCCGACGTCCATGTTGCGCGTCAGATAGAAGCCGAGCCACGCGCCGGCGAGCAGGCCGACCGAGGACAGCGCACCGACGCCGCGCTGCACGCCGCTATCGCTGGGTCCGGCCGCGAGGATCACGAACGGCACCGCGCCTCCCGCGGCGGCGAGCCCGGCGACGCGCAGCATGCGCCGCGGCGTCGTGTTGGTCTGCGGCGCGGCGACGAGGCCGACCACGACGCCCGCCGCCGCACCGAGTGCCGCGTTGAGCGAGTACGCCTCGGCCTGCGCCGGCTGCATCAGCATGCCGATCGTGAGCCCGCCGACCGTGCCGATGCCGGCGAACGTGTCGACCAGCGCGACATCGCCGCGCGTCAGCTCGTTCTCGTGCGCGTAATAGATGCCGCCCGCGAGCCCGACCGTCGAACCGATGGCGCCGCCGAGCAGCACGCCGGGCGCGTGCACGTTGCCGCCGTTCGCGCCGGTCCCGGTGCCCGCGAGCAGGCCGCCGATCACGCCGCCCCACGTCGCGCCCGAGCCCACCGTACGGATCTGCGCCTCGTCGGCGTGCCAGTGGCTCGCGAGCCGCGGCGCCTCGAGGCCTGCCACCAAGCCGCCGATCGCGGCGACCGGCACCGCGCCGCTCGCCGGGCTGTCGGTGTCGAGGTACGCGCCGATCGCCGCGCCGATCACGCCGCCGTAGAACGCGCCGTGCACCTGCGCCGCGAGCTTGGGATCGTGCGCCGGCATTTCCGCGCTCGATTTCGGCTCGGGCTTGGCCTGCGTCGGATCCTCGATCGGCTTCAGGTCGGGCTGCTTCTCGATGGGCGGCGCCGGCTCCTCGTCGTGAATGCCGAGCGCCTGATTGGCATCGCGGATGATCGCGTGGGCGTGGTCGGCGGCGCCGCCCTTGGGGCTCTCGACGAGCGCCTCGACCGCGAGCTGCTTCGCATCGACGTAGATCTTCGCGTCGAGCAGCTCCTGCGCGCGCCCGACGAGCTGCTGCGCGATCTGCTCCGCGAGCATCGGATCCTGCGCGCCCTGGCCGTACGGATCCTGCGGCGCGGGACTCGCCGGCTGTGCGAGCACGGGCGCCGACATGCCGAGCACCAGGAGCGCCAGGAGCGCGCGCAAAACCATGCACTTCTGGCGTACCACCCCGGGGGCGGCCAAACAACTTAAGCTG
>DASXCY010000164.1:0-31623 GCA_036490935.1 Kofleriaceae bacterium
CGAGATCTCCGCGCGCTTGCCGCGCACGATCTTCCGCACCACGACGAAGAACACCGGCACGAGGAACACCGCGAGCAGCGTTCCGGTCACCGTGCCGCCGACGATGCCCGAGCCGATCGAGACGCGTCCGTTCGCGCCGGCGCCGGTCGACACCGCGAGCGGCATCACGCCCGCGACGAACGCCAGCGACGTCATGATGATCGGCCGCAGCCGCAGCCGCGCGCCGGTCACCGCCGCGTCCACGACCGACGCGCCCTTGTGATAGGCGGCCTCGGCGAACTCGACGATCAGGATCGCGTTCTTCGATGACAGGCCCATCGTCGTGAGCAGCGCGACCCGGAAGTAGACGTCGTTGTCGAGGCCGCGAAACTTCGCCGCGAGCACCGCGCCGACGATGCCGAGCGGGATCACGAGCAGCACCGAGAACGGCACCGACCAGCTCTCGTACAGCGCGGCGAGGCACAGGAAGATGACGAGGATCGAGATCGCGTACAGCGTGAGCGTCTGGCCGCTCGCGAGCTGCTCCTGATAGGACAGGCCGCTCCACGACGTCGTCGTACCCGCGGGCAGCTGCTTCGCGAGGCTCAGGATCTCCGCCATCGCCTCGCCGGAGCTCACGCCGGGCGCGCCCTGGCCCTGGATGTCGTACGCGGCGAGGCCGTTGTAGCGCTCCAGCGACTCGGCGCCGAACGTCCAGCGCGTGGTCGCGAACGCGGAGAACGGCGTCATCTGCCCGGTCGAGCCGCGCACGTACCATTGCGACAGGTCTTCCGGCTTGCTGCGATACGACGCGTCGCCCTGCATGTACACGCGCTTGACGCGGCCGCGGTCGACGAAGTCGTTGACGTACACGCCGCCCCATGCCGCGGCGAGCGTGTTCGTGATGTCGTTCGGCGACACGCCATGCGCCGACGCCTTCGCCTGATCGATGTCGATCTTGAGCTGCGGCGTCTCCGGAAGATCGTTGCGCCGCACCGCACGAAGCTTCGGATCCTTCGCGGCGAGCGCGAGCAGCTGATCGCGTGCCGCGGCGAGGCTCGCGCGATCGGTGCCGGCGGCCTGCAGCTCGAGATCGAAACCCTCCGACTGACCGAGGCCCTGGATCGCCGGCGGCGTGATCGAGAAGATGAACGCGTCGCGCACGCTCGACAGCGCGCCGGTCGCGCGGTTCGTGATCGCCGCCGAGCTGTTTTGCTTGCCCGGGCGCTGGTCCCAGTCCTTGAGCTCGACGAACGCCATCCCGACGTTCTGGCCGCTGCCGATGAAACTGAACCCCGACACGGTGAACAGCGAATCGACGTTCTTGGCCTCCGCGCCAAGGAAGTAGTCCTCGACGGAGCGCGCGACCTTGGCGGTACGCGGCAGCGTGGCGCCTGCGGGCAGCGTCCAGATCGCCATGCCCTCGCTCTGATCTTCGGGCGGCAAGAAGCCGGTCGGCAGCTTCACGAGCAAGAAGCCCATGAGCGCGCAGATCGCGGCGTAGAGCACGAGCCACTTCATCGGGCCGCGCAGCATCCAGGCGACCATGTTGCGATAGCCGCGCGTCAACCGATCGAAGCCGCGGTTGAACCAGCCGAACGGACCGCGGCGCGGCGCCTCGTTCGCGGCGTGCGTCGCGCGCAGTAGCGACGCACACATCGCCGGCGTCACCGTGAGCGCGACGAACACCGAGAGCAGCATCGACGCGACGATCGTGATCGAGAACTGGCGATAGATGACGCCGGTCGAGCCGGTGAAGAACGCCATCGGCAGGAACACCGCCGACAGCACGGTCGCGACGCCGATCAGCGCGCCGGTGATCTCCTTCATCGAGCGAATGGTCGCGTCGAGCGGCGACAGGTGCTCTTCGCGCATGAGGCGCTCGACGTTCTCGACCACGACGATCGCGTCGTCGACGAGCAGGCCGATCGATAGCACCAGGCCGAACATCGTCAGCGTGTTGATCGAGTAGCCGAGCACGCGCAGCACGCAGAACGTGCCGAGCAACACGACCGGCACCGCGATCACCGGGATCAGCGTCGCGCGCCAGCTCTGCAGGAAGATGAACATCACGAGCACGACGAGCAGGATGGCTTCGATCAGCGTCTTGACGACCTCGGTGATCGACAGCCGGATGAACTTCGTCGAGTCGAACGGGTAGGCGACCTTCCAGCCGGCCGGCATCGTGCGCTTCAGCTCGTCGACCTTCTGCTTCACGTTGTCGGCGACCGCCAGCGCGTTCGCGTTCGGCGCGAGCATCACCGCGATGCCGCACGCCGGGTGGCGATTGAGCCGGATCGCGAAGTCGTAGTTCTCGCTGCCGAGCTCGACGCGCGCGACGTCGCCGAGCCGCACGGTCGCGCCGTTCTGATCGTCCTTGACGATGATGGCCTTGAACTCGTCGGCGGTGTGCAACTTCGATTGCGCGGTCACCGTGGCGTTGATCGCCTGGTCGGGCGGCGCCGGGTTCTGGCCGATCTTGCCGGCCGAAACTTGAACGTTCTGCGCGAGGATCGCGTTCTCGATGTCCGAGGGCATCAGGCTCAGCGCGTCGAGCTTGGCCGGGTCGAGCCAGATGCGCATCGCGTACGAACCGCCGAAGATATTGATCGCGCCGACGCCGTCGACGCGCGCGATCGGATCGGCGAGCGTGCTTCCGAGGTAATCCGCGATGTCATTGCCGGTCGTCTTGTCGGACTCGTCGTAGACCGCGACGATCATCAGGAAGTTCGTCTGCGACTTGGTGACGACGAGGCCGGCTTGCTGCACCGCGGGCGGCAGGCGCGGGATCGCCTGCTGGATCTTGTTCTGGACCTGCACCTGCGCGGTGTCGGGATCGGTGCCCTGCTTGAACGTGACGTTGATGCCCGAGTTGCCGGTCGAGCTCGACGAGCTCGAGAAGTACATGAGGCCGTCGATGCCGGTGAGCTGCTGCTCGAGCACCTGCGTGACGCTGTTCTCGACGGTATCGGCCGACGCGCCGTTGTAGAACGCGCCGATGCTCACGCTCGGCGGCGCGACGTTCGGGTACTGCGCGACCGGCAGCGCGAGGATCGCGGCGACGCCGGCGAGCATGATACCGATCGAGATCACCCACGCGAACACCGGGCGACTGGCGAAAAACCGAGCCAGCATTTACTTCGTCTCGGCCGGCTTTTCGACGGGCTTCGCGTCGGCTGGCTTGTCCGGGGCCCTCTCGTTCGCGTGCACCGGCATGCCGGGCCCGATCTTGTTCAGGCCCTCGATGATGAGCTTGTCGCCTTCCTTGAGCCCGCTCTCGACGAGCCAGCGATCGCCGATCGCGCGCGTCGCGACGAGGGTGCGCACCTCGACCTTGCCGTCGGGCCCGACCACCATCGCGCTCGCGTTGCCCTTCGCGTCGTGCGACACGCCCTGCTGCGGGGCGAGGATCGCGTTCTGATCGATCGCCTCGTCGAGCACGGCGCGCACGTACATGCCGGGCAGCAGCGTGCTGTCGGGGTTGGGGAACTTCGCGCGCAGGGTGACCGTGCCGGTCGCTTCGTCGACCGCGACCTCGGCAAACTCGAGCGTGCCGTCCTGCGCGTACGTCGAGCCGTCGGGCAAGACCAGCTGGACCTTCGTCGAGCCGGCCTGCAGCGCACCCGAGCCGACCTGCGCGCGCAGCTTCAGGCGCTGCTCCGTCGACTCGGTGAGATCGACGTAGATCGGATCGAGCGAGCGGATCGTCGCGAGCGACGTCGGCTGGTTTGCGGTGACGAGCGCGCCGGGGGTCACCGATGACTTGCCGATCGTGCCGGTGATCGGCGCCACGATCGACGTGTAGCCGAGGTTGATGCGCGCCATGTCGAGCGCCGCAGTCTTCTGCGCCACGGCCGCCTCGGCCTGCGCGTGCGCGAGCCGCGCGTCGTCGGCTTCCTGCTTCGACACGCCCTCGATCTTGAGCAGCCCGGCGTAGCGCTCGTCGCGAATCTTCGCGGACTCGAGCTGGGCCTGCGCGCTCGCGAGATCGGCCTTCGCGCCCGCGTACGCGGCCTGATACTGCGCCGGTTCGATCTGATAGAGGACCTGGCCGGCCTTGACGTGCGCGCCTTCTTCGAACGTGCGCGCCTTGACGATGCCGGTGATCTGCGGCCGCACTTCGGAGGCGAGCGACGCCGTGGTACGGCCGGGCAGCTCGGTCTTCAGCGCGATCTTCTCGCTCTTGAGCGTGACGACGGTGACCTCGGCAGGCGGCATTTGCCCGCCGCCCTGCGGCCCGCCCGCCGGAGCGCTCTTGCTGCAAGCCGCGGCGGTTCCAGCGATCGCGACGATGAGTGCCAGCACGCGCATTCGAGCCCTGCTAGTTACCACCATCTGCGGGCGCAGAGAATGCGACGCGGGCGGAGTCGCAGGGCGTCGCAGGGCCGCAAAACCTGCCGACTCGGGCAGGGCGGTCGGTGTTGGCGCCGGCGAGGGCCGGCGTTCTACGCGTCGACCAGGCGGAACAAGCAGAAGTCCCGACCCGTGAGCAGCGCGATGCGGTCGCCGGTAAAGACGGCGCCGTGCTCGGCGGTGATCGCGACGAGCTCGCCCTTGCGGTCGCGCAGCTCGCCCTGCGCGACGATCGCCGCGCGCTTGCGGTCGCGCACGTCGACGACGACGTAGTGGCCGTGCTCGGAGAACACGTAGATCGCGTCGCCGACGCGCGCCGCGCATTGCGGGCTGCGGTGGCCGCCGATCTCGATGTTCGCGAGCGAGCGCGGCTTCGTCGGCTCGGTGAGATCGACGAGCCAGCCGGTCGCGTAGGCGACGTCGCCGAACAGCTGCAACCGCGTGTGATACGCGTGATCGGTGCCGTGAGCGACGCGCGCGATGCAACGTGGCTTGCCGGCGGTTCCGAGCGCGTAGACGCGCAGCTCCTGCTCGGTGAGCGCGCACATGCGTTCGCCGCCGGGTAGCAGTGCGAGGCCGCGGATCTCCGTCGCGTCGAAGCTCGCGACCGCGTGCGGCCGCGCCGGATCCGACATGTCGTAGTAGTGGCCGACGTCGTCCATCACGGCGATCGCGAAGCCGTCCCCTGCGCAACCCGCACGATAGCCGCGGTCGGGAAGGGGTGCGCGGCCGACGACCGCGCCGGTCGCGCGGTCGAGTACGAGCAGCTCGTACGTGATCTTTACGGCGCTCGCGACGATCAGGTGGCGCTCGGTCACGATCGGCAGGCGCAACTCGCCGGCCGGCGTGGGCCACTCGACCCACTTCGCGCGCGTATCATCGAGATTCCAGTGCAGCAGCGTGCTGCCGTCGTTGCTCGCGGTCCACAGCTGCGACGCAGCGTGAACGAGGCCGATCCGATAGCCGTCCTCGAGCCGCTGCTTGCCCTGATGGACGCGGTGTTCGCGGCGCTCGAGCACGAGCTGCTTCGGCTGCGAGGTCGGCGCGGCCGCGCGCGGCGTCGTCTTGACGGACTTGAAGAAATCGCTGCCGAGCACTTCGCTCGCGAACAGGCGCAGCAGCACGCCGCCGATCGCGAGCCGGCTGGGATATGGCTTGCCCATTCCTCCGTCGTGCAGCCACGGGCACAGCAGCGGCTCGCCGCTCGGTGCGCGCCGCTCGGGATGGAACAGCACGAAGTCCTCGTGCCAGTCGATCGGGGCCGCTTGACGGCCGTCGCTCGCCAGCCAGCCGCCGCTGGCGAGCGCGCCGCCCTTCGTGACGCCGTGAAACGCGATCGGCGTGTCCGGCCCGTGCAGCGCGATGCCGTTGTGGTGAGCGACGACCTTCTTCAGCGAGCGCGGCACGCCCCGCTGCAGCTTGCCGCGAAACGGCGGTGACAGCTCGAGCCGGTACTCCGGTCCGAACGAGATGTGCAGCGTCTTGCCCTTCGCCGTCACCTTCGTCGCGGCCGCGGCGAGTGCGCGCGCCACGAGCTTGCATTGCGCGGTCTCGCACAGGAACGCGAGGTGCTGCTCGACGGTCGCATCGGTCATCGCAGGTTCTCCGGCCACGGAATGAATTCCTGGTCGTCGGTCGGGATCGCCGGGAACTGGCGCGCCTTCCACGCGTCGCGCGCGCGCTCGATCCGCTCGGGCGATGACGCGACGAAGTTCCATTCGATGTAGCGCGGCCCGGGAGGCGGCCCGCCGAGCCACATCGCGCGCGCCGGCGCGCCGGCGGTCGCGCGCGCGGATTTGCCGGCGCACAGCACGGCGAGGTGATTCGCGGCGAGCACGTCGCCGCCGACGCGCAGCGTGCCGTCGATCACGAACAGGCCGCGCTCGGCGGCGTCGGCGGGCAGCTCGAGGCTCGCGCCCGCGTCGAAGCGCAGCTCGACGAGCATCGGCTCGCTCGGGTGGCGAATCGGCGAGATCGCATCGAACGCGGCGCCGAGCAGCACGCGGCCGCGCACGCCGGGAGCCGGCGCGATCGCGGGTAGCGTCGCTTCGGCATGATGCTCGAAGCTCGGCGCGTCGTCCTCGTGCGCGTCGGTGAGCGCGAGCCAGATCTGCACGGCGTGCATCTCGCCGCCGGCGGCGCGAAACGCCGGCTCGGCGCGCTCGGAGTGGACGATGCCGCGGCCCGCGGTCATCAGATTCACGTCGCCCGGGCGGTTCACCTGCACGTTGCCGAGGCTGTCGCGGTGCACGTTCTCGCCCGCGAAGAAGTAGGTCACCGTCGACAGCCCGATATGCGGATGCGGCCGCACGTCGAACCCGACCCCCGGCGCGAGCACGAGCGGCCCCATGTGGTCGGCGAAGATGAACGGGCCGACCATGCGCCGCTTCGGCGAAGGGAGCACGCGCGCGACCGTGACGGTGCCCAGATCGCGCGGCCGAGCCTCGATCACGAGGTCGATGACGTGGTCGTCGTGCGGATCGAGACATTTCGGCTCGTTCGCGGGCAGCGTGCTCATGGGGGCAGCCTAGCGCGGGGGCGGGAAGGTTCGTCTCGGCGGCCGGCCCTTCCATCGCGGCCCCACCATGGCCATCTTGCTGGCCTTCAGGAGGCAACCCATGATGACCCTTCGTAAAGCATCCGAGCGCGGCCACGCCGACCACGGCTGGCTCGACTCGCATCATACGTTCTCGTTCGCCGACTATTACGACGAGCACCACATGGGGTTTCGCGGGCTGCGCGTCATCAACGACGATCGCGTGGCCGCAGGCCGGGGTTTCGGCACGCACCCGCACCGCGACATGGAGATCATCTCGTACGTGCTCGACGGCGAGCTCGCGCATCGCGATTCGATGGGTACCGGCGCGGTGATCCGCCCGGGCGATGTCCAGCGCATGAGCGCGGGCACCGGCGTGCTGCACAGCGAGCTCAATCCGTCGCCGCACCACGAAGCTCACTTTCTGCAGATCTGGATCATGCCGGCCAAGCGCGGCGTGACGCCCAGCTACGCGCAGAAGACGTTCGCCGAGGCCGACAAGCGCGGCCAGCTGCGACTCGTGGCGTCGTCCGATGGCCGCGACGGCAGCATCTCGATCAACGCCGATGCAAACGTCTATGCCGGCCTGTTCGCGGCCGGTGACTCCGCGGCGCTGCCGCTCGCGGCCAACCGCGGCGCGTGGGCGCAGGTCGCGCGCGGCACGGTGCGGGTGAACGGCCAGTCGCTCGCGGCCGGAGACGGCCTCGCGCTCGAGGGCGTCGGCGAGGTGCGCGTCGAAGGTGACGGCGACGGCGAGCTGCTCGTGTTCGATCTCGCCTGACGCGTTACTCGGTGCGCACGAACAGCGAGCGCGACACGCTCATCGTCGTCGACAGCGCGACCTTCGGGCCCGTCGCGGTCGACGCCGATGCGAGCTGCTGCTGCTGCTCGCCCGTCGACATGAAGACCGTGGTGCCCGAGTGCGCGAGCGAGCTCGCACCGCCGAGTGCCACGACCGTGGTCGGGCTGCCCTGGCCGGTGAGGCTGACGGTGGTGACGTGGCCGGTGTTGCCGCCGGTGCCGTACGTCGACAGGTTCACGTTCGACGAATCCGACACCGCCAGCAGCTGCGTGCCGACGATCAGGGCCTGCGCGTAGCCGTTGTCGCCGGCGATCAGCGCCTGCTTGACCGCGAGCGCGCACGTGCCGCAGGCGCTCGCCGCGTCGGTCACCAGCGACGTCGTCGACAGCTTGATCGAGATCAGGTACTGCGAGCCCGAGGTCCACGTCGTCGCGAGCGGGTCGACGTAGCCACCCGAGGTGAACACCGCGTACTGGTGGGTGCCGTCCGAGTACAGGGTCGGCGCGACGCCGATCGGGTGCTTGTTGCTCGCGAACTGGAACATCGGCGTCGAGCCGGTGCGGTTCGAGCCGTCGGTCGCGGCGAGCCGCCACAGCTCGCCGTACAGGTCGCCGGCCACGAAGTCGGTGAAGTAGCCCTGGCCGACGAGGTCGACGCCGACCGCGCCGCCGGGGATCGCCGTCGCCGACAGCGGGCCGTCCGCGGCCACACCGCGCGGCGGCGACGGGTACTGCACGCCGACCTGCCACAGCTTCGTACCGGTCTCGAGCTGGAGCGACGTGGTCACCATGCCCGCCGTGCCGGTGCCGCCGTTGTTGGTCTCGGCGACGACCATGTTCGTCATGATGCCGCCGGCGAGCGTCGGGCCGACCGCGAGCGTGAGGCCCGTGCCGAAGTCGAGCGCGCTCGGCTTCGTCGGGGTCGTGTACTCCCACAGCAGCGACGGGCTCGCCGGGTCGGTGACGTCGACCGCGTAGGCGGCGGGCGTCGAGCCGGTCGAGAAGCCGGTCTGGAACGTGAGGATCGTGCGGAAGCTGCGGCTGCCGGTGACGGGGTTGTTGACGAAGTCACCGTACGCGTCGACGACGTGCACCGAGCCGTCGAGGCGCGCCGTGTTCGAGCGGACGAGCGGCAGCTGCACGCGCGGCAGGAACGCCCACAGCTCGGTGCCGAGCGACGGGCAGATGTTCGACTGCGACGGCGTCGAGCCGCCGGTGCTCGCGCACACCGCGTGGATCATGCCGTCGGTCGCGCCGAAGTACGCGATGGTCGGGCGCGTCGCCGAGCCGGCGTAGGTGCTCGCGTCGATGACGGCGACCGTCGAGCGGTCGACGCCGCCGAGCGGCGCGGCCAGCACGTCCTCGACGATCGTCTTCCACTGCGTCGCGCCGATGCCGGTCACGACCGACGTCGGCGCGATGACCGCGCCGATCGCGGCGGAGTTGCCGTCGTCGAGCTGCACCATCGCCGGGTGGAACGTGCTGCCGCTCGCCGGCGGCGTGCCGAGGTTCGTGAACACGTTGCGGCACGTGCCGTTGTGGCTCGAGCAGCCGGTGTACTTCACGGTCGGGATCATGCCCGTCGCGCCGGCGTCGAACAGCACGGTGCCGCTCGAGTACGTCGACGCCGTCGTCGTGATCGACGACGCCAGGCGGGCGCGCATGTGACCCTTGATGTAGGGGAACGAGAACGTCGCGACGCTCGCGACCGTCGAGATCGACGTCACGGTGCCGCTCGCCGCGGCGTACGTGCCCTGGACGACCGCGCTCTGCGAACCGATCGTGGCGACGACCGGCGAAGCGCGCGACACCTCGGCCGCGGTGCACGTGAAGCCGCCGCCGACCGAGGTCGCGAGCTGCTTGTCGTAGTGGATCTCGCCGTTGCCGCTGTCGGTGATGGTCGCGGCGACGACCGCGCCGTAGATGTCGCCGTTACCCGAGATCGAGACGGCGGCGTTCGGCGCGTACAGCGCGAACGCCGCGTTGGTGTTGCCGGTGAGCGAGACGCTCGTGACGTCCGGCCCCGCGAAGATCTGCAGATTCGACGCGACGAGCGAGGGGTTGCTGACGCCATTGCCCGAGATCGAGAGCGACGACGAGATGTACAGCACGACCGGCCCGGTCGCGACGTTGAGCGTGCAGTTGGCCGAGATCGCCAGCGACGTCATGACATACGTGCCGGCGTTCAGCGTGATGCCGGTCTTGCTCGTGCAACTCACCGTGCCGTAGGTCTGGTTCGGCGCGAGCGTGCCCTTGCTGACGTTGCCCTGGTTCGTGCCGACCGTCGGGATCGTCACCGACGGCAGCGCCACGTTCGCGGGCTGTACGCTCGCGCTCTGGTACCCCGCGTTGCCCGACTTGGTGATCGTCGGCGAGCCGGCCGTGCCACCCACACCCACACAAACGCTGCCGTTGATGGTCGCGTTGCCGGAGAGCCCGACCGCGCCGCTCGCGGCCGAGTCGGTGCAAACGTTGCCGTTGCTGTTGGTCGCCGAAGCGGCATACCCGAGGCTCGAGTCGTAGCTGTTGGTCGTCCCGTTGCCGCTGAACGTGACGCCGTTCTTGCCGAAGATGCCGTCGGCGAAGCCCGGAATGCACGATCCGCCGGCTCGGGCCGCGGGCGAAGCACCGAGGAGGGCGGTTGCGGTGACGAGAGCGGGCCAAACGTTGTTGCTACGCATCGCCCACGAAGGTCGTCCCTATCTCCGGTAGTTGAAGCCCCCCCTACGGGTAACGGTGCGGTGGCGAAGGATTTTCGCGAAATCTCAGCTACGGCGCGGGCTCGTACAGCGTGACGCCGCGATGGACGGCGCTGTTCTGAAAGTCGGGCGGATGCCACTCGACGCGAGCGAGCACGTCGAGCGAGCCGAACACCATCGTGGCCGTCGAGAACATCGGATAGGTCGTGGGATCGTTCAGGATCATCACGGCCCACGTCGTCATGTCGGTGGTGACGTCCGCTTGCTGCATCAGCTGCCAGCCGGCCGGCACGGGCGGATTGTCCGCGACGTCTGGCGTGACGATGCAGCACTGGATGTCGGCCGGTCCGGGACAGTAGCCGACATAGGACGTGTGATCGCCGAGCGCCGCACACGCCTCGGTCGTGATGCACGTGCCGGGCGCGCCGAACGGGGCGCACGCGGCGGTCGCATCCGGTGGCGCATCGGCGGCGGCGCCCGCGTCGGCCGCGCTCGCATCGATCGCGGGCTTCACGCCCGAGTGCCCGCACGCCGCGGCCACCAGCAACCAACCGGCCCGCATCGCACCGACGCTAGCACGTGAACGACGGGCGGATCGTCACGCGTTTGCGCGGCGGATCGCACTCGCGCGGCAGCGGGAGGCCGGCGAGCCACTTCACGGCGATCGAGGCCATCGTCATGCCGAATACCGACGGCACGAACGCGACCGAGCCGTCGATGCGATGCTTGTGCTCGCAGTCGTTGACGCCGTTGTGGCCGCCCGGGCACACGCAGCGGAACGCGCCGTCATCGTAGGCGAGCGGTTGCGGCGGCAGCGGCGGCTCTTCCGAGTACACCGCGACCACGCCGACGTGGCGCGTGCAGTCGAGGCCGTGTTTCGCGCGCAGGTTGCGGCGCAGATCGCGCGCGAACGGATCGAGCTTCGTCGCGCTCAGATCGGCGACGCGCACCTGCGTCGGATCGAGGCGCGCCGCCGCGCCCATCGCCGACACGATGCGCAGCCGCTCGCGCACGCACGTCGCGATCAGATGCATCTTCGCCGCGATGTTGTCGATCGCGTCGATCACGACGTCGGGCTCGGGGACGAGCAGCCGCGCCGATGTCTCCGCGCCGTAGAACTGGCCGCGCGCCTCGACGATGGCGTCGGGGTTCACGAGGCGCAGGCGCTCCGCCATCGCCTCGACCTTGCTCTTGCCGAGCGTGCCCTTCACCGCGTGGAGCTGGCGGTTGACGTTGGTCACGCAGATCCGATCGTAGTCGACGAGGATCAGCCGGCCGACGCCGCTGCGCGCGAGCGCTTCGGCCGCGAACGAGCCGACGCCGCCGAGGCCGAGCACGGTGACGGTCGCGCGCGACAGGCGGGCGAGGCCCTCGTCGCCGAGCAAGCGCGCGGTGCGGTCGAAACGGCGGTGCGTGGACATCGCGCGCAGTCTACGGAAAATCGCGGAAAACGCGACGGGCATTTTCGGCGGTGCGGGCGGCCACCGCGGCCGTTGGCTCGTCGCGCGCCGCGGCGAGCCCGGCGATGATCTCGGGCAAATACGCGGGCTCGCTGCGGCCGCCGCGATGCGAGGCCGGCGCCTGATCGGGCGCGTCGGTCTCGGCGAGCAGCAGCTCGGCGGGCACCGCGCGCGCGGCCTCGAGCGGGCGGCGCGCGTTCGGATAGGTGACCGGCCCGGCGAACGAGAACGCGAAGCCGAGGTCGCGATACACCGGCACGAGCTCGCCGCCGCCGGAGTAGCTGTGCATCACGCCGCCGACGTCACCCGCGCGCTCCTCGCGCAGCAGCTGTGGCGCGACATCGTGCGCGTGCAACACGTGAACGACGAGCGGCTTGGCGAGCGCGCGCGCCGCACGCACGTGGGCGCGAAAGATCTGCTGCTGCAGCTCGCGCTGCGCGGTGCCGCCGTCGAGCCCACATTCGCCGACCGCGATCGCGCCGTGGTCCTCGCACGCACGCGCGATCCGCTGCTCGAGGTCCGCGAGCTCGTCGGGCTCGAGCTCCGGCACGATCTGGGGATGCACGCCGAACGCCGCGCGCACGATCGCGCGGCGCTCGCGTGCGAGCCGCGCGAGCGCATCCCACGTGCGCGGCCGGATCGCGGGCACGAGGATGCCGGTCACGCCGGCCGCGCGCGCGCGCGCGAGCACGTCGTCGCGATCGGCATCGAACGCGGCGACGTCGAGATGACAGTGGGAATCGATCACTCCTGATGCTAGCGCGATGCGATACGCTCGCAGCGCTCGAGATTGCGAACCGCCGTGCTCGCGTGGATCCCGATATCGATCTGATGCCGTGAGGACGGCGGTCACGCACGGCTCGGCAGCGTCACCTCGAACGTCGCGCCTTTGCCTTCTTCGCTCGCGATCGCGATCGCGCCGCCGTGCGCCTCGACGATCGCCTTCGTGATGAACAGGCCGAGGCCCGTTCCGGTCTTCTTGCCGGAGCGCCCCGACCAGTACGGCTCGAAGATGTGCGGCAGCTCGGCGAGCGCGATGCCGGGACCGGTGTCCGTGATCGAGATGCGCACGTGGCCGCCGGCGCGCACGGCGCGTACGCTGACGACATCTCCCGGCTTGCAGAACTTGATCGCGTTTCCGAGGATGTTCGCGAACACCTGGATGAGCCGGTCGCGGTCGGCGTCGAGCAGCGCTCCGTCGATGTCGCACTCGCGGACGAGCGTGATGCCGCGTTCGTTCGCGAGCGGCTCGTTGATGTCGAGCGCCTCGCGGAGGACGTCGCCCGCGTCGAGCGGCACCGGTTTGATCGAGAAGCGGCCGACGTTGATGCTCGCCATGTCGAGCAAGTCGTTGATGAGATGCACCATGCGATCGCTGGAGCGTCGGATCGTCCCGATGTGCTTGCGATCCAGCGCATCGGAGCTGTGGCGCTGCATCAGTAACGTCGCCGCGAGATCGATCGCGCTGAGCGGATTGCGCAGATCGTGCGACACGATCGCGAGCACGTCGTCGCGGATGCCGATGGCCTCGTGCGCGTCGCGGTAGAGCCGCGCGTTGTCGACGGCGACGCCCGCTCGCTGGCCGAGCTCGGCCGCGACCTCGACGTCCGCCGCCGTGTAGCGCCGCCCCGACTCGCTCATGACGAGATGGATCACGCCGAACGTCTGGCCGCGAGCGATCAGAGGCGCGCCGATCCATGACTTGAAACCGAGCGCGCGCAGCAGGCGTAGATGCTCCGCGTTCTGCGCGCCGGAGGCCAGCATGTCGTCCGTGATGTCGGCCGCGATCCGCGCCAGCCCGGTGCGCATCACCTCGTGCGTGCCCGGGTCGCGCTGGAGATCGGGCGCGTTGGCCCGCACGTACTCGTGCGCGAGCTCCAGCTTGGTTTCGTCGGAGTGGACGATCGCGACGTGCTCCAGCTTGCCGTGCTCGAGCAGATCGACGATGCACCAGTCGGCAAGATCGGGGACGGTGAGTCGCGCGAGCCGCTCCAGCGTCTCGCGGTACTCGAGCGAGCTATTGAGGAGCTTGGTCGCGTTGTCGATGAACCGGCGCGCGGTGACGTCGGTGTTCGTGCCGAACCAGCGTTCGAGATTCCCCGCGGCGTCGCGGATCGGGACCGCGCGCGACAAGAACCAGCGATACCTGCCATCCCGGCCGCGGAGCGCGATCACGTCTTCCCATGGCGTGCCGGCGGCGATCGCCTCCTCCCACTGGCGCTCGACCCGCGCGAAGTACTCCGGGTGGTGCACCCTGGGCTTCCACGCGCCCTTCATGTCGTCGGGCGTGAGTCCGGTGTACTCGTACCAACCGGCGTTGAACCAGCGCACGTCGCCGCGGGCGTCGGCCATCCACACGAGCTGCGGGATGTTGTCGGCGAGCGCGCGGAGCTGGCGCTCGCTCTCGGCGAGCTGCTGCGCGGTGCGTTGCGCCTGCTCGCGGAGGACGTGTTGCAGGATCGCGGCGCTCGCGCGCGCGACCATCGCGGCGAAGATTCGCCGGTCCTGCCGCGAGAAGGCCTCCGCGGTGCTCGAAGCGATCAGGGCGACACCGATCACCGCGGTGCCGTCGAAGATCGGTACGCCGTGGATCACGCGCAACCTCGCGTTCGCGAGCAGCGGGCTGCGCAGGTGCTCTGGCTTCGGGTGGTGCACCGTCATCGCCTCGGCGCGCGCGGCGATCCGACCGGCGAAGCCTTCGCCGATCCGCGTCGCGACGCCCTCCTCGGTTTCGCGGTCCAGGCCGACCGCGGCCCGGATGCGCAGCACGTCGCCTTCGCGCAGGTAGATCGAGCTCGTCTCGATCGAAGGCGTCGTCTCGTGGAGCACGCGCAGCAGGCGGCGTAGCAGGTCGTCGAGGCTGCGGCTCTCGAGCGCGGCGAGGCCGATCCGATCGAACCCCTGCAGCGTTCGCTCGCGGACGTCGGTGTAGCGCTCGATCGAGTCCTTGACGGCCGTATGGAGCGCGCGATCGAGAATCGCGAGCTCGTCGAAGCCGAACTGCTCGCTCGAGTCGCGCAGGACCTCGCGGAGGACCTCGCGGAGCACGCCGAACTCGTCGATCACCTCGACCAGGTCGAAGCCTTCTTCGAGGCGCGCGATCGCGTGCTGTCCCGAAATGGTCTTGCCGAGCTCCGGTCGGGTGTCGCGCCCGCGCTCGTCGGCCATCGACGCGATGCGATCGAGCAGCTCCGGGATGTGATCGACGAGCCGCGGCCGGTCCAGCTCGAGCCCGTGCGGTAGCGCCCGGGCGCCTCGCTCCCATCGCGCAAGGATTTCGTCGCGCTGCTCGCGAATCAGCGCCCCGAGCCGATGCGGCTCGGGGTGGGTCCCTCTCACGTTGGCGCGGGCCATACGATCGCCCAAGCTAGGCCTGCACGCGGCGTTCCCGCCGGGTCCGAAATGTGCGCGGCTACGCCGATCGTGGCCGACGATGCCGCGGAGGCGCTGCGCGAACCGCCCGAGGTGCTCGCGTTCCAGTGCGAGCGCACGATCCCGGCTGACGTCCTGGATCACGGTCACGGTTGCGGCCGTCGCACCGCCGGCACGCTGCGGCGCGACGGACGTCGTCGCGAACGTCGACGTCGTATGGTCGCGATGATGCGGCCCGGGCGCATGCGCACATCGAGCGCGTCTGGTCACGGACAGAGCTTCGCGGTCCGGAATGTCTGCGTTGCACGACGTGGCGTGCACTCCGTTATGGAACGTGACATGCGAGTCCGCGCTTTGCTCTTGACGACGAGTAACCAGTAGGTTACTCGTAAAGCGTGGATGTGGTCGCCCAGGCCCTCGCAGACGCCACCCGGCGCCAGATCGTGCGCATGCTGCGTGACGCCCAGCTGCCGGCGGGCGCGATCGCCGGCGCGTTCGACGTGTCCCGGCCGGCGATCAGCCGGCACCTGCGCGTGCTGCGCGAGGCCGGGCTCGTGGTCGACGAGTCGCACGGCCGCGAGCGCGTGTACAGGCTCGACCTGGGGGCGCTCGAAGAGCTCGAGGCGTTTCTCGCGGAGCTTCACGAGGACCGCACCGCGACGTGGGAGCGCCGCTTCATGGCGCTCGAGACCGAAGTCCACCGTACGAAACGCGAGCGCGCGAAGCACGAAGTAGTCACTCCGCAGACCAAGAAGGAGACCGCATGAGCAAGCAGCCGACCGGCCACCTGCGTGGCAACGATCTGATCCTGACGCGTTCGTTCAAGGCGCCGATCGAAGATGTCTGGGCGAGCGTGACCGAGTCCGCGCGCACCGAGCGCTGGTATGGAAAGTGGGAGGGCGACGGCAAGCCCGGCGGCGCGATCCGCATCAAGATGGTCTTCGAGCAGGGCGACGCGTGGTCGCACGCGACGATCAACACGTGCGAGGCACCGCATCACCTCGAGCTCACGACGACTGGCCCGTACGGTTCGCATCTCGAGCTCAAGCTTCGCGAAGCGAATGGCGTGACCGAGCTCGAGTTCGTGCATCACCTGCGCGACCGCAGCGGCGTCGGCGATTTCGGCCCAGGCTGGGAGTACTACCTCGACAGCCTCGTCGCATCTCGCGACGACGCGACGCGGCCGGCGTTCGAGGACTACTACCCGTCGCAGAAGGAGTACTACGTCGCGCAAACGAAGTAGGCCTCGCTCGAGCGCACCGCAGCACTGGTTCGTGCATATTAGGTCCGTATGGCGCGCAGCTCGCACCCGAACAAATCCACACAACCGATGCCGGGCAACGTCAGCGGCGCACTCGCCAAGAAGAACTTGATGGACGCGTTTCGCGCGCGTCCCGACTACCAGCAGAACGGTTACTTGAAGTGGATCGCGACGGCCGCCGGCCCTGCGGCAAAGCAGCAACGCCTCGATCAGATGCTCGACGAGCTACAGCAAGGCGGGCTGTTCCAGGGCGAGTCGTGGACGCCGCCCGCGAAGTCGTGAACCTGCCCGCCGGCCGCAAGGTCGTCGTCTCGACGCTCGCCGCGGAGCCGCTCGCCGCGATCGAGCAGGCCTCGCTCGTCGCGATGCCGGCGCCTGATCGAGCTCGGCTGTCGTCGCGCGACGTGATCGTCGCCGTCGCGAGCGCGTCGGTGGGCTGGGTCGATCTGCTGATGATGACCGGCCAGTACCAGCACGCCGCGAAGCCGCCGTACACGCCCGGGCTCGAGTACGCGGGCACGATCGCGTGGGCCGGCGCCGAGTCGGCGATCGGCGTCGGCGAGCGCGTGCTCGTCGATCCGTTTCTCGCCGGCCCGCGCTCGCTCGGCGCGTACCAGAATCATGGCGGGCTCGCGACGTACGCGGTCGCGCCGGCCGAGGCCGTGCACCGGATTCCGGGCGAGCTGTCGTGCGACGAGGCGTGCAACCTGCTCGGTAACTACGAGACCGCATATCACTGCCTGGTGACGCGCGGCCGAGTCCAGCGCGGCGAGACCGTGCTCGTCCACGGCGCCTCCGGATCGGTCGGGCTCGCGGCGGTCCACGTCGCGAAGCTGCTCGGCGCGACCGTGATCGCCACCGGCCGGTCGCGCGCCAAGCTCGCGGTGGTCGCCGCGCAAGGCGCCGATCACGTCGTCGTGACCGACACGCCTCTGCGCGATCGGATCAAGGCGCTCACGCAGGGCCGCGGCGTCGATGTCGTCTACGACGGAGTCGGCGGCGAGCTCTCCGTCGAGAGTCTGCGCTGCGTACGGTTCGGCGCGCGCTATCTGATCGTCGGGTGGGCAGCCACGCCGTTCGTGACGCGCACGCAGGCCAACGTCTTGCCGACCAATCTGATGATGATGAAGGGCCTCGACGTCCTCGGCTGCCCGACCGCGATCTCGACCGTCCACGATCCTGCGTCGCGCGCGCCGCGGCTCGCGCAGGTCATGACCTGGGCCGCCGCCGGCCAGATCCGCCCGCTGGTGTCGCGCCGTTACGCGCTCGACGAGTTCGCGGACGCGATGCGCGCCAAATGGCATGGCGAGCTGGTGGGCGGCATCGTGGTACGTCCCGCGTGATCGAGCGTCTACGCCGAGGACCGAGCACGAGCCGAAGGCCCTAAAGAACCCAGAGCCGGCGGCGGCCGCGCGCGCCGACCGGCCTGTCAGATCGAACCCGGCACGTCGCGAGTCCCGACGGAGCCTGCGAGCTGCCAGCCGCGCTCGAGCGCGCGCCGAGCCTGCGCCTCGGACGCTGTGCTTCGCCGCCGCCACCACCGCCGGCCGCCTTGCGCGCGGATCGGCAGGCTCGACTGACGATCGCAAGATGTGACCAATCCTCAGAGACCGGGCTAGACAGGCGTATCGACGCGGTCGCCCGCATTGCTCGGTGGTTGGCCGAGGAACTCGACCCACGCCCGCTTCGCACACGGGTAGTGCTTCGCTGCTTCGGCGAGCTCGAGGAACGCGTCGATGGTCTTCTCGAGTCGCGTCTGGAGCGCGGCATCGACGAGGCGGTCAGCGTCGAATGCCTTGTGGGCTGCCGCGAGCGAGAACATGTCGGGGTAGATGCGGGCACCGAGATGCTCGAGTGGCACGCGCAGCGACCACAAGCCGCGATTGCCACCGGCGAGCGACGGGGATGCCGAGAGCAGCAACCCGTGGCGCGTGTCGAACGGCTGCGGACGGATCCGCGAGGTCCAATCGATCGCGTTCTTGAGCGCGCCTGGCATCGAGGCGTTGTACTCGGGCGAGACGATCACGAAAGCGTCGCTCGCGACCAGCCGGCGATGGAGCTCGTGCGCGCCGGGCGAGATGCCCGACTTCGTCTCGGCATCGCCGTCGTAGGACGGACACTCGAACGCGTGCATCGACGCTACATCGACCGTCGCTCCGCGTTCGCTGGTATGCCGCGCGACGAGGCCCGCCAGCTTGGTATTTAACGACTCGCGGCGAAGTGACGCCGAGAACACGAGCACGCGGATGGCTGGTTTCTGCATGGCGCACTCTACGACGACCGACCGAGGTCAATACGATGACCAGCTTCGGAAGCTCGAGGAGCTCGACGCTGGTACAGTCCTTGGCCCGAGGACCATGCGATGAATACGATCGACGCGCAGACCGTTCGCCCCGGCGAGTATCCCATCGACGTGCACGTCCGGAAGCACACGTTCACCGCCGACGCGAGCGTTGCGGCAGGTGGGCAAGATTCGGCGCCCGGCGCGCACGACTACTTCGATAGCGCGCTCGCCGCGTGCAAGGCGATCACCGCGATGTGGTACGCGAAGCGCCACGGCATTCCGCTCGAGCGCGTGGAGTCGCATGTCGAGAGCGATGACAGCCACGAGCGCAACGGCGTCTACAAGCTACGCGTTCGGGTCGAGCTGTTCGGGTCGCTGACCGACGATCAGCGGGCGCAGGTGCAGCGCGCGATCGCGGCGTGCCCGATTCACAAGCTGATGACGGCCTCGGAGGTCCAGATCGAGCTCGCTTAGCTTCGACGCCCAGATCACTCGGTCTCGCGCTCGTGGGCAGCACGTGCGGCTGCGAGCAGGGCCGGCTCGACGCGCTGCGGGTCGAGGACGAGCTTGCCATCGTGCGCGGACTTGACCTGCGGTCCGCGAACGATGAAGTCGCCCGCGTTCTCGAGATAGATCACGACCTGATCGGGCGTGACCTGCCGGACCGCACCGATCTCTTCATCGTCGCCGTCGAGAAACACCTGATCGCCGACCGAGACTGGGTACCCGTGATGATTCATGGGCTCGATCGCTATCACCGGCGCGCGCTGCTGTCGATGCCAGGGGTGGTAGGCGCGGCGGTCATCCTCGAAGCCCCGCGCCGCGATCGCGGCCGGTGTACAGCACGGCGAAACGACCAGCCTCGCGCGGAGTCGCTCCGAGCTCGCGGGGCAGGCGGGCGCAAGCGGGCGGGAGCGCGCAGATGCCATCGAAGCGGAGAGATATCTCGAAGACATCTCGAAGACATCTCGAAGCAGAAGCGCTAGGTTGCCGCGATGGTTCGACAGCCGGGAGAACGCGTCGAATTTCGCGTTGCCGAGCGGCACGAACGCGCACTCAAGCGCGCGATCAGGAGAACACCATGAAGGACAAAGACTCGATCGATGTGGAGAAGCTTCGCGAGCGGCGGATGAGTCGCCTCGTGACGCCGAGCGATCTCGACGCGGCGACCGCGAAGGAGGTCGGAGGCGCGATGAACCGGATCCTCGCGGACGTGTTCGCGCTGTACCTGAAGACGAAGAACTTCCACTGGCACATGTCGGGCCCGCACTTCCGCGACTACCACCTGCTGCTCGACGAACAGGCGGATCAGATCTTCGCGATGACGGACGTGATCGCGGAGCGTGCCCGCAAGATCGGATCGCCGACCTTGAAGTCGATCGGTCAGATCTCGAAGAACCAGCGCGTACTCGACAACGACGCCGACTACGTCGAGCCGTCGGACATGCTCGCCGAGCTGCGAGAAGACAACGCGACGCTCGCGGCGAACATGCGCGAGGCGCACGAGCTCTGCGACAAGCATCGCGACATCGCCACCGCGAGCCTCATCGAGGTCTGGATCGACGAGACCGAGCGACGCGCGTGGTTCCTGCACGCCAGCCTCGCCCATCCCGACTCGGGCGGGCGCTAGATCCGGCCCGTTCTCGGTTCCGCGGTTCCTCGGTTCCTTATTCGCTGAGGCTCCGAGGTCGAGGCGAAGCTCGCGGAGGCCGAGCGCGCCGCGAAATCGAAATCGTGATGTAGCGCCTAGCGCTCGAACACGAGCGCGCGCATCGCGTTGCGCGAGTCGCACAGCTCGATGATCTCGTATGCATCAGGCCCGAGGTCATCGAGTGGCACGAGCCGAAAGCACGTGAAGCTCAACATATGCTGCCGCGGCTCGCGCGGCTTCGGCTTCTGGGCGCTGCGCAGGCGGGCGTGAAACTGCCGGGTCATGGCTCTGCCTCTTACAACAGCCGGGCCACCCTGGAAATGCCCGAATTCGCGCCCGGCGAAGGTTCGCCGTTGCCAGAACGGCACGCCCGGTCGACGGATCGAGGCGAACACGGCACAGACCACGGCGCGCCCGCGGTCAATCACGCGCGGAACGCCAGGGCGAAGCGGTCGAGCCGCATCAGCACCGACTGGAGGCCCTCGGCGAACGCGGGGTGAACCATCTCGGCATCGACGAGCACGCGCGCCGGCACGCCGCCCTCGATCATCGTCAGGAACACGTGAATCAGCTCGCCGGCCTCGGCGCCGACGATCGCCGCGCCGACGAGCTTCTCGGTCTTCGGATCGACGAGGACCTTGAGCAACCCGGCGGTCTCGTCGACCTCGGTCGCGCGCGCGATCGCGCCGAACGGCATCGTCGCGACCTCGTACGCGACGCCGTGCCGCTTCGCCTCCTTCTCGGTGAGGCCGACGCCGGCGACCTGCGGGTCGACGTACGTCGTGTACGGGATCGTGCGCCGCCCGCGCGAGCGCACGCGGCCGGAGATCAGCGCGTCGAACAACAAGCGATGGTCGTCCCAGGCGACGTGCGTGAACTGCGGCTGGTCGATGCAGTCGCCGACCGCGTACACGCCGTCCACGCTGGTCTTGTAGTGATCGTCGGCGACGACGTGGCCCTTGCCGTCGAGCGCGATGCCGGCGACCTCGCAGCCGAGGTCTTCGGTGCTCGGCCGGCGGCCGGTCGCGACGAGCAGGTGCGAGCCGCGGTAGGTCTTTCCACCGGCGGTCACGACGAGATCGCCGCCGTCCGTGCCGACCTTGTCGATGTTCGTACCGAGCACGAGCTCGATGCCCTCGGCACGAAACACGCCCTCGATCGCGGCGCACACGTCGTCGTCCTCGCGGCTGACGAGGTGCGGTGCGGCGTCGAGGATCGTGACGCGCGCGCCGAACCGGCGGAACATCTGACCAAACTCGCAGCCGATGTATCCGCCGCCGATGACGAGCAGGTGCGACGGCAGCTCGGTCAGGCGCATCACCGTGTCGTTGTCGAGCCACGGGACTCCATCGAGGCCGGGGATCGGCGGCGCGACCGGCTTCGCGCCGACGTTGATCACGATCGTGGGCGCGCGGTAGCGGGTACCGCCGACGTCGAGCTCCTTCGCCGCGACGAACCGCGCGTGGCCGCGCGCGACCGTGACGCCCGCCGACGCGAGCCGCTTGTCGACGCCGTCGCGCCAGCGCTTGACGATGCCGTCCTTGCGCGCGACGACCGCCGCGAGGTCGACGTGGACCTCGCCGGTGTGGACGCCGAGCCGCGGCGCGGTCCGGGCGACGTGCGCCGCGCGCGCGCTCGCGACCATCGTCTTGGTCGGCGTGCAGCCGGTGTTGACGCACGTGCCGCCGAGCGGGCCCTTCTCGGCGAGCACGACGCGCTTGCCCGCCGTGACGAGCCGCGCCGCGAGCGCGACCCCCGCCTGCCCACTGCCGATGACGATGATGTCCGCGTCGGTCATGGTTCTCCCTCGCTTGCGCGCTTACCGCGCGGTGACGAGCGCGAACGCCGCGCCTTGCGGATCGAGCAGCTGCACGATCCGCTGACCGCCCGGCACATCCATCGGCCCGCGCATCACCTTCGCGCCCATCGATTTCGCGCGCTGGAGCGCGCCGTCGAGATCCGTGGTCGTGACGTAGTACATCCACGCCGCGGGCATCTTCATCTCCGCAGGCTTGGTCATCATGCCGCCGAGCTGCTTGCCCTCGCGGCCCCAAAGCACGTACTTGCCCATCGGGCCCATGTCGAACTCGCCCTGGCGTTCCCAGCCGACGACCTGGTGATAGAACTCGAAAGCGGCCTCGTGATCGGTCGTGTACAGCTCGTGCCACGAGAACTCGCCGGCCTCGTTCACGTCGTGAGATGCCATGCTGGTCTCGGGCTTGAACAGCGCGATCACCGCGCCCTGTGGATCGGCGATCACCGCGAACCTGCCGACCGACGGCACGGTCTCGACGACGAGCACCTTGCCGCCGAGCTCTTTGACGAGCTCGACATTGTGATCGAGGTTCGCGACCTCGACGTTGGCCTGCCAGTACGGCGGCGCGCCCATCTGCTTGGCTTGCTCGGGCAACGGCGTCACACCGCCGAGCGGGCCCTGCGAGCCGACCCACATCGTGTAGCCGCCCTGCTCCCACGGCTGCGTCTTCCAGCCCACGACTTCGGTGTAGAACGCGATCGCGGCCATCGGATCCGACGTGAGCAGCTCGTACCAAGCAAAGCGTCCGATGTTCGTCATACGCGCAGCATAGTCCAGCTATGTCGAGCGCGAGCTCGCGCGTGCTAGCTCTTGAGCTTGTAGCCCGTCTTGAAGATCCAGGCGATCGCGACCATGCACAGGGCGAGAAAGCCGCAGATCGCCGCGACGCTGATCGTGATGTCGACATCGCCGTGGCCGTAGAACGCCCAGCGCATGCCGCTGATCAAGTACACGACCGGGTTGAACAGCGTCACCTTCTGCCAGAACGGCGGCAGCATGTCGATCGAGTAGAACGCACCGCCGAGAAACGTCAGCGGCGTGACGATCATCAGCGGGATGGTCTGCAGCTTCTGGAAGCTGTCGGCCCACAGGCCGATGATGAAGCCGAACGTCGAGAACGTGATCGACGTCAGCACGAGGAACGCCACCATCCACACCGGATGCTCGACGTGATACGGCACGAACACGCGCGCGGTGACGAGGATCAGGACGCCGAGCATCAGCGACTTCGACGCGGCCGCGCCGATGTAGCCGATGACGATCTCGACGAGCGCGACCGGCGCCGACAACAGCTCGTAGATCGTGCCCGACCATTTCGGCAGGAAGATCCCGAACGACGCGTTCGAGATGCTCTCGCCGAGCAGCGAGAGCATCACCAGCCCGGGGATGATGAACGCGCCGTAATCGATCCCGCCGACCGTCTTGAGCCGGCCGCCGATCGCGGAGCCGAACACGACGAAGTACAGCGACGTCGACAGCACCGGCGACAAGATGCTCTGCATCCAGGTCCGGAACGCGCGCTCCATCTCGAAGCGATAGATCGCGCGGATCGCGGGCGTGTTCACGAGGTCGCTCCAGCGCGCGGGCCATGGACCAGATCGACGAAGATGTCCTCGAGCGAGGACTCCTTCGAGTGCAGATCCTTGAAGTCGATGCCGAGCTCGGCGAGGCGCTTCAACAGCGGCGCGATCCCGGTGTCGGTGCTCTTGACGTCGAACGAGTACGTCAGCGTGGTGCCGTCCTTCGAGAGGTCGACGTGCTCGAGCCCGCCCGGAACCTTGTCGATCGGGTGCTGCAGCACGATGTCGAGCTGGCGCTTGCCGAGCCGGCGCATCAGCGTGTGCTTGTCCTCGACGACCACGAGCTCGCCTTTGTTGATCACGCCGATCCGGTCGGCCATCAGCTCGGCCTCCTCGATGTAGTGCGTGGTCAGGATGATCGTGACTCCGCTCGCGCGGAGCTCGCGGACCATGTCCCACATGTCGTGGCGGAGCTCGACGTCGACGCCCGCGGTCGGCTCGTCGAGGAACAGGATCGACGGCTCGTGCGACAGCGCCTTCGCGATCAGCACGCGCCGCTTCATGCCGCCCGACAGCGTCATGATCTTCGCGTCGCGCTTGTCCCACAGCGACAGCTCGCGGAGCACCTTCTCGATGTGCGCGTCGTCGCGCCGCTTGCCGAACAGGCCGCGCGAGAAGCTCACGGTCGACCACACGCGCTCGAACGCGTCGGTCGACAGCTCCTGCGGCACGAGCCCGATCTTCGAGCGTGCCGCGCGGAAGTCCTTCGCGATATCGTGGCCGTCGGCGACCACGCTGCCGCTGCTCGTCGTGACGATGCCGCACACGATGTTGATCAGCGTCGTCTTGCCGGCGCCGTTGGGCCCGAGCAACGCGAAGATCTCGCCGCGCTCGATCTCGAGATCGACGGTCTTCAGCGCCGTGACGTGACCCTTGTACGTCTTCGAGACGCCTCGAATGCTGACGATCGCGGGCATGTCAGTTCTTCGAGAGCACCGCGTGCGCGCGCGCCGCGGTCGCGAAGTCCATCACGACGACGCCATAGCGCGCGGGCACGGCGGTCGCGAAGTACGCATCGAGCATGGGATCGATCGTGTCGCTCACGCTCGGAATGTTGGGGAGGCCGGAGATCATCTGGTAGCCACTCGTATACGCGAGATATAGCGCCGCAGGATCGGTCGGCGACGTGGCCTCTCCGAACAGGGAGGTGATCGCGTTCCACTTGAGCGTGTCGTCGGTGACGATGTAGTTGTCTTCGACGTGCAGCACGGGTGGGCCGGCGATGTCGAACGTCGCATTGTCGGTCCACACCGCTGGAGCCGCCGCGATGCCGACCGACGCCGTCGCGTCGAACCGGCGCAGCAGCACGAGCTTGCCGCGCGCATCGCCGAGCGCCGGGATGGCATCATCGAGATCCCAGCGGTCCGGATCGCGCGCGGCGTATTGATCGAACAGTTGCTCGAACGTGAGCGTCGCGCCCGACGCGGCGAGCTCCTCCTTCACCGACACGATCAGCGCTTCCTGCGGGTGGGCGTCGAGGAACGCGTACATCGCGGCGAGCACGTCGTCGAGCATCTGATCCTGATCGATCGCGCCGTGATAGATCAGAAATTGATCGTCGACGTTGCGGCAGCGCACGTCGAAGTAGCGCACGCCCGCGTCGAGTTGCTGCGCGAACGTCAGCGTCTGCGTCTTCGCGAGGCCGGGCGCCGGCTCGTGGATCGCGCCGGAGTCGTGCGTGCCGGGGATCGTGAGCGCGGCGAGGCTCAGCGTATCGGGCAGACGCGCCATCCAGTCGGGATCGCCGGCGGGCTCGCTCGTGCAACCGACGAGCGCGACCAAGGCCACCACACTGCGCACCTGCCGAGTCTACCTACTTGTCGATCGCGATGCTGACGCCTGGTCGTCGCGGCGCACGTATAATCTGCCGTGTGGGCAAGCCTGGGTGGCTCGGCTGTTGTGTCATCGCCACCGCAACAGCATGCGGGCACGTCCGCTTCGATCCCTTCGCCTCGAGCGACGGCAGCGGCGGCGCCACCGGCGACGGCCCGCCGATGCTGACGTGCGCGGGGCTCGCCGCCATCTGTGGCCCGACCGGAACGTCGTCGTGCTGCGACAGCCCGCTCGTGCCCGGCGGGACCTTCTATCGCAGCTACGACGTCGGCACCGACGGCAAGTTCCCGGACATGACGAACCCGGCGACGATCCGCGATTTCCGGCTCGATGCATACGAGGTGACGGTCGGGCGATTCCGTCAGTTCGTGAACGCCGGCATGGGCACGCAGGCGAGCCCGCCGGCTACCGGCGCGGGCGCGCGCACGTTGAACGGCCTGGCGAACCAAGGCGGCTGGGATCCGACGTGGAACGCGAGCCTCGTCAGTGACACCACCACGCTCGTGTCCAGTGTGAAGTGCGACGCGAGCTACCAATCGTGGACCGATGCGCCCGGAGTGAACGAGGCGCTGCCGATGAACTGCATCACCTGGTTCGAAGCATTCGCGTTCTGCGCGTGGGACGGCGGCTTTGTCCCGGCGGAAGCCGAATGGAACTACGCCGCCGCGGGCGGCGACGACCAGCGCGCGTACCCGTGGTCGAAGCCGCCGAGCGATCTCACCATCGACTGCGCGCATGCGAACTACGAGAGCGCCACGGGCGACTGCGTGAACCCGCCGACCGGCGGCGTGAACCGCGTGGGCAGCGAATCGCCCGACGGCGACGGCAACTGGGGCCAGTCCGACCTCGAGGGCAACGTGGGAGAGTGGACGCTCGACTGGTACGCGATCCCGTACGCAAACCCATGCGACGAGTGTGCGGATACGACGCCCGCACCGACCCGCGTGATCCGCGGCGAGAATTTCAGTGTCGCTGCGCCGTTGTCTCTGCGTGGGGCACGCCGCACCGACGACGCGCCGTCCGCCCGCACCGTGTACGTCGGCGTCCGCTGCGCGAGGACTGCGCCGTGAGCCCGGGACCGGGGCACGGCGCGGAGCTCGCTACTTGGCGACGGCAGCCTTCGCCTTCGCCTTGGCTTCGTCGTAGCTGGCGACCTTCGCGGGCAGATCGTCCCACAGCTGGTTGCCGCCGAACACCGCGCCGTGGCCTTCGACGGTCAGCTCGCCGTAGCCGGAGTCCTTGACCTTGAACGTCGTGCCGTCGAGGCTGCACGTCGCATCCTCCGACGTCAGACCGGTGGACCACAGGTGGTACTCCTTGCACTTGCCGCCTTCGAGCACGAAGATGCCGTTGACCACGCAGCCGATGATCTTGTCGCCCTGCTTGACGGCAGCGTCGCCGAGTCCCATGTGGAGCGTGTCGCCGTCGAACACGAAGTGGGAGGTCGCGCTTTCGTCGCCGTGCGCCGTCTTGTGGCCGAGCGAGAGCTGACAGGGAGCCTCGCTGTTGGTGCGGCCGATGGTGCAAGGCGTTCCGCACCCGACCGCCACGTTGCGCGCAGTCGTCGCGCGGTTGCCCGTCGAGCGGCGCGAAGCACGCATCCTCGCGTGTCGGCCGTGGGCGGGAACCGCGCTCGGCGGCGCGTGGCGGTTCTATGATCTGTGTCCGACGCCCGCGGTGCTGCGCTCGCTGATCGCGCACGTCGCGACGTTCACTCGCGCGCGCGACGAGCGCCGCGATGCGCGCACGGGCGAGTTGCTTCGCGCCGGCGCCGCGAGCGTCCACGCCGAGCTCGAGGCGGGGATCGCCGGCAAGGCACCGCGCCGCGATCTGTACGCGCTCGCGCTCGGCCGCGAGTTGCCGCCGCCGAAAAAGACGTCCGCGAAACCGAAATCCGGCGCGCCAATCCGCCGGAAGCGGAAGCCGGCCGCGCGCTAGCCGACGAAGGCATTGACGCTTGGCACGTCAGAGATCGCGGTCTCGAGGGAACGAGCGACCACGAGTGCTCGACCGCGCCTACCAAGACGATCGCATCCTCGTCACGTTGAACCTCGGCGATTTCGAGCAGCTCGTGCGCGAGCGCCGGAGTCGGTGACGACGTGTCCGAGAATCGACGGCGTCGGACAAGTGCGCAGCTTCGCCGAGATGTTGCCCATCGGCGCGTACATCCCACGCGCGGTGTCACGCGTGTCGCGGCTCCGCGTTGTCACGCGCGTAGTGCGTGGGCGGCAATCCGACGTGGCGACTGAAAGCAACGCTGAACGCGCTCGCAGAGCTGTAACCGACTTGCTCCGCGACCTCGGCGACGGTGACTTCTTTGCGCCGCAACAGATCCTTCGCCAATGCCATGCGCCAGCCGAGCAAGTACTCCATCGGGGCAACGCCCCACCACGCGACTGAAACGCTCGAAGAACGCCGAACGGGACAGCGCGGCCGCTTTGGCCAACTGCGCGACCGTCCACGCTTTGGTCGGGCTCTCGTGCATACGACGTATCGCGACCGCGATCCGATCGTCCGCAAGCCCACGCAGCAGGCCGCTCGACGCTGCGGTGCCGGCCGTGGCGCGGAGAGCTTCGATGAGGAGCACCTCCAGGAGCCGGGCGAGGATGACCACGCGCGCGGGCCGCTGTTCGCGGGACTCGTCTCGCACGAGCTCCACGAGGGTCGAGAGCCTTCGGTCGCCGCGAACGCGCACGAGCTGCGGAAGCAGCGAGACGAGTAGGCTCGCGTCCGGAGAAGCGAAGGCGCAGTGCCCCACCAGCATTCGAACATCAGGTGGCCCGGTCGAGATGCCGACTCGGACCTCGCCATTGGGCAACAGGACGCGCGGCGTGTTGCGACTACCTTTCGATGGGTCGAGGCTCGACATCGCGAAGTCGAACGCCGACGGGATCAAGACGAAGTCTCCGCTCGCGAGGGTCATCGGCTCTCGTCCGTCGACCACGAGGCGGATCGCGCCATCGAGGACCGCGCAGTAGAAGGGCCTCCCGGCCCCCTCGCGACGCACGCGCCACCGGCCCGCGCCGCTGACGAGCTTCGAGAACGACGCGCCCGGTTGGAGCAGCGCGACCACTTCTGCTAGCGGATCGATCATTCCGGACTCCTGCAAACGAGATGCGGACTCTATATGGTAGCAGGTCCGGTCGTCGCTCCCTATCGTGCGGGAACCCAGAGAACAGACAGGAGACGCCATGAAAACCATCTTGATCACCGGATGCTCGTCGGGATTCGGCCTCGAAACTGCCCGCTACTTCCTCGAGCGCGGCTGGAACGTCATCGCCACGATGCGCACGCCACGCGAGGACGTGTTGCCGCGCTCGGAGCATCTGCGCGTGATCGCGCTCGACGTCACCGACGCCCAGAGCATTCGCGAGGCGGTGGAGGCCGCCGGACCGATCGACGTGCTGGTCAACAACGCGGGCGTCGGCCTGCTGAGTGTCTTCGAGGGCACGTCGATGGAAACGGTCCGCGCCATCTTCGACACGAACACGTTCGGTCCGATGGCCGTGACCCATGCGTTCCTGCCGCAGTTCACGCAGCGGAAGGCCGGCGTCATCGTGAACGTCTCTTCGAGCGTGACGCTGAAGTCGCTCTCGATGCTTGCCGTTTACAGCGCGAGCAAAGCGGCGCTCAACGCGTTCACCGAGTCGCTCGCGTTGGAGCTCCAGCTCTTCAACGTCCGGCTGTGCCTCGTGCTTCCGGGGCAGTCCCGAGAGACGCCGTTTGGTCAAAACGCACGGGCTCGAATGCAGGAGCAGGGCGTCGTGATTCCCGAGGCGTACGCCGACTTCGCGCGGCTTGCGTTCGAGAGGATCACCGGGCAGCCCTCGGGGACGCTTACCCGAGCGCTCGACGTGGCAGAAGTGATCTGGCGCGCGGTGAACGAGCCGTCGTCTCCGATCCGCCAGCCCGCCGGCGCGGATGCCGTGGCCTTATCGGCAGCTGATCGAACGGCTCGTGGAGCATGACGGTCACCGGCTTCCACCTGTGCTCGCCGCTCTTCAGGCGCGCGCTCGGTGCGATCGTCACCGTGACGGTGTAGTCGCGCGTCGATCCGTCGCCGGCGGTGACCGCGTACGTGACCGGGCTCGTGAAGTCGTCCGGCGTCGTGTCGCTGACCTGGGTCGTGCCGCCGACCGCGACGTTCTGGCCGGTCGTGGAAAACGTGGCGACGAGTGCGGTCACGTCGGTGCCGAACGGCACGGCCGCCGCGATCGTGGAGCCGTCGATCGTCGCTGCGACGTCGGACGTCAACGCGGCGTTGTCCTCGGCGAGGAACGCTCTCCGTCGCAGTACCTGGCTCGCTGGTCACGGTTACGATGTACGTCTGGGCCGCGCCGTCCTGGGCGAGCACCTCGTAGTCGAGCGGCCTCGTGAAGTCATTCGCGGTCGTCCCGCTCACCTGGTCCAGCCGTCGACGCGCACGGCGGTGCCATCGGTCGTGAACGTCGTGATGAGCGCGCTCACGTCGGTCCCGGCGGGCACGGTCGCGGCGATGTTCGAGCCGGTGATCGTGTGGACCACATCGGCGGACCGCGCCGGGTTGTCGGCGGCGCGGTAGGTGAAAGCGGTGAGATCGTCGGTGGTCTCGAGCTCGATCGAATCGTGCGCCGGGTCGCGCGCCTGCTCGCGGCCGACGTGTACGACGACGACGATGCGGACACGCCGCCCGACGTGCTCCGCAGGTCAGGCCGAAATCGAATACGATGGCACCGGAGACACGATGGGGTTGTTCGACTTGTTCGGCGCGAAGAAACCGCACAAGGCGCTGAGCCCGTGGCAAGAGGGCCTGCGTCACGCGACGCGCGGTCACCCCACGTTCTGGAGCGACGGGAACACGCACGCGCGCGCGTACCTGCGATCGCTACTCGAGCGCGCCGCGCCCGACTTCGAGAACGCCAAGGTCGTCGACGGTGAACCGGGCGAGGGCCCGGGCGTGCCCCCGGACGTGAATTACGACTACGGCGGCCGCGCGACCAGCTCGGCCGACCGCAACGTCGAGCTCCACGGCACCTGCGACGGCGTACCGGTTCGCATCATCGTGTCGATTCCCGCCAGACGGATCTGGGTCATCGAAGCGCGCTGCGCCGAGACCGGCGCGTTCTTCACGATCGCGCGCGACCCCGCGCGGATTCCGCAACCGCGCGACGCGAGCGACGCCTGGACGAAGGACCGGCCGCAATGCGTGTTCCTCGGCAAGGGGATCTACTTCGCCACGTTCGAGGTCATGCCCGAACAGGTCACGGACGATTTCATCCCGGCGTGGAATCACACGCCACGCGCGGCGCAGGATCTGTTGCTGCAGCAGATGGAAGCGCTGGACCTACTCGCCGTCGAGCTCTCGAACGACACGCCGGCGTCGCTGACCGCGTTCGGAAGGCGCGCGCTCGAGGAGCTCGAAGATCCGATCGCGTACATGCGGTCGTGCGGCGGGTTTCTCGCGCAATTCGTGAAGCTCTGCTCGACCTCGGCTGCGAGTACCGATCAACCGTCGGCGACCACGCCGCAGACCACCGTGTGCACCTACTGCAAGTCGATCTTCGTTCTCGGAGCCGATCGCAACACCTGCCCGAACTGCGGCGCGCCGGCGACGTAGCTCAAACGACCAGGCGCGCGCACGGGGCCGGCCGGTCCGGTGTCGACCTCGACATCGAGCCGGCGACCGGCAGCCGGTTCATGAACTCGGCAACAGCGCGGTCACCCCCACCTGTCTCGCGGCCTCGCGCGATTGGCAATTCAAGCTCTCGGTCGGCGCGCGGCCGGCGTTCGCGCGCGGTCGGGCCGGCTACCCTGGGCCGACCTCCTGCGCCGCGTGTTCGCCGACGATGTGCTGCAGTGCCGCTGCGGCGGCCGTCGCAGGGATCCACTCCCAGTGAAAGGTCATTGATCGACGCGCTTCACGGCACGCGAATCTCGATGGCCTGCTGGTCGGGCGCAGTCGCGACCGTGACGGGCACGCAATGCGTCTCGTCGGTGCACGCGCGATAGCTGCCGGGCT
>DASXCY010000165.1:0-5182 GCA_036490935.1 Kofleriaceae bacterium
ATCTCGCGCGGCCCGACGATCTTGTCGACGGTGCCGACGAAGCTCTTGCCGGCGAAGCTCACGACCACACCGGGCCGGCGCTCGCTGCTCGGGCCGTGGCCGAGCAGCGTCTCGAGCCGCAGCACCGGCAGCTGCTCGTGGCGCACGACCGTCGATGTTGCGCCGGCCTCGACGAGGCACGTGTCGACGACGTGCACGGCCGGAATCGCGTAGACCTGGCCGCCGACCTTGAACAGCATCGCGTGCGCGAGCGAGGTCGACAGCGGCAGCCGCAAGCTGAACGTCGTGCCGCGGCCCGGCACCGAGCTGACTTTGACCTCGCCGCCGAGCTGCGCGACGGTCTGGCGCACGACGTCGAGGCCGATGCCGCGGCCGGCGAGCTCGTCGGCGTCGCCGCGGATCGACACGCCGGTACCGAGCGCGTCGAGCACGTCGGCGTCGCTCGCGAGCTGGGCGCGCGCCTCGGACCACCGGCCGGTCGCGACCAGGCGATCGCGCAGCGTGACGATGGCGACGCCGCGGCCGTCGTCGGAGACCTCGAGCACGAGCAGGTGACCGTCCTGCCGCGCGCGGATCGCGATGGTCGCGGCCTCGGGCTTGCCGCGCGCGGCGCGCTCGTCGGGCGATTCGATGCCGTGCGCGACCGCGTTGCGCAGCAGCTGCGTGATCGGATCGACGAGCTGCTCGGCGACGGCCTTGTCGAACTCGGTGTCCTCGCCGAGCGTGCGCAGCTCGACCCGGACGCCGGTCGCGCGGCGTAACGCGCGTAGCGTCCGCGCGGCGTGCGACATGAGGTTGCGCGCGGTGTCCATGCGGATGCGTGTGAGGCCGCGCTGGAGCTCGCCGATCGTGCGGCGTAGCGCCTCGATCTCGTCGAGCAGCGCCGCGGTGGTCTGCGCCAGCAGCGCGGCCTGGCTCGCGAGCTCGCCCTCGGCCTCGCCGACCGCGCGCGCGTTGCCGCCGGCGTCCAGCGCGTCGCGCAGCGTCTGCCGCGTGCGCGCGAGGTCGCGCGCGAGCGTGCGCAAGAGCTGGACGCGCCGCTCGATGCGCGTGCGGTCGAACAGAAGCTCGCCCGCCGACGACATCAGCGCGTCGACGCGTTCGGGCTCGACGCGCAGATACGTCTTGGGCTCGGGCGACGCGACCGCATCCGACGCCAGGTCGAGCACCGCCTCCGGCTCGCCGGCTTCCGTGATCGTCGGCATCGACAGCGAATCGCCCGCGCCCGGCAACTCGATCGCCGGGATGCCCTTGGGCTCGGAGTCGACGCGCACGCGCCCCATCTCGCGCGTGGTCTTGCCGGTCGCGATCCGCTCGATCTGGTCGCGCACGCGCGCGGCGATCGGCTCGGCAGCCGCGGGCTCGGCGGCGAGCTGGTCGAGGTACGCGCGCATCCCGTCGGTGACCTCGACGATCAAGTCCGGCGTCTGCGCAGACCACGGCGACGGCTCGCGCGCCAGCGCGGCGATCGCGCTCTCGAGCCGGTGCGAGAGGTCGACCATCACGCCCAGGCCGACCGTGCCGGCCGCGCCCTTGAGCGTGTGGGTGACGCGCATCAGCTCGGTCAACACCTCGGGCGCCGGCCGGGCGGAGCCGCCGGCGAGCACGCGCGTGGTCACCGCTTCGAGCGCGTCGTGCGCCTCGGCGCGAAACAGCTGGCGCAGCATCGCGAGCTCGTCGGCGTCGAAGTCGAGATCGGAGTCGCTCATCAGCGCACGGCCCCCGCCACGAGCTCGAGCGCGCGCCGCACCAGCCGCTGCGGATCGAGCAGCACGAGCGGGCGGCCGGTCGCGTCGACCACCGCGCCGGCTTGCTCGGAGAGCGACGCGACGTGATCGACCTGATCGACGCGCAGCGCGCAGACCTGCGACTCCGCCTCGATCACGAGCGCGCCGTCGCCCTGGCGCGCCGGCGGGCCGGGCGGCTGATCGAGCAGCGCGGCGACGTCGAGCACCGGGAGGATCGTGCCGTGCAAATTGACGATGCCGCCGAGCGCGGGCGGCGCGGTCGGCACCGCGGTCACGAACCCGAGGGTCACGACTTCTCGCACCCAGCGCAGCTCGATCGCGTAGCGCGAGCTGCCGAGGGCGAACACGATCACGTTGCGAAGCTCGGCCACTTTCGACCGGAGGATACCGTGCGAGCCATCACGGCGAAAACTGCCGATCTGCAGGCCCCGGATGCGTATAATGGCGCCCATGCGATGGCTTGCCGCGGCGGCGTTGGTGGGAGCGTGTGGCGGCGGCAGCGCAGCGCCACCGCACCCCGACTCGCCGATCGGCTCGGGCTCCGACGCGGCCGGCTCGGCCGACGCCGGCTCGACGTGGTCGACGCTGATCTCGCGGTCGTGGATGCTGCAGGGCACCGGCGGTGCGGCCTACGCCGAGCGCTGGGAGTGCATCCGCACCAAGGTCACGAGCGACGTCTACATCTCCGGGTTTCGCGAGCTCGCGCCGGCCGGGACCGACGAGCTCACGGTCACCGTGACCGCCAACGACACGGGCTTGAGCAACGGCTCGTACGACTGCTCGGCCGCCGCTGTCGACACCACGATGGTCTATGCGGCCGGCCTCGGCACCGACGACCTGGAGTTCCCCGACGGCATGGCCGTGCACCTCACGGCCGGCCAATACATCAACCTTAACATACACTTGTACCAGACCGGCATGCAGGCCCTGAGCGCTACGTCGGGCGTGCTCGTCGAGACCGTGCCGGCCGCGTCGGTCTCGCACGAGCTCGACATGTTCTACGCCGGCACGCGCCAGATCACCCTGCCGAGCCAAGGCGGCCCGCAGTACGCGAGCGGCGGCTGCGCCGCGACCGCCGCGTACAACGTCATCGCGCTGTGGCCGCACATGCGCGCGCTCGGCACCCACCAGAAGCTCGCCGCGGGCAGCCAGACCTTGCTCGACGCCGACTTCACGCCGACGGCGCAGACGATCCACCCGATCGCGCCGACGCAGATCGCGAACAGCACGTCGCTGCTGACGACGTGCACCTATGTCAACACGACCGGCACGACGGTGGGCGAGGGCGATAGCGCGACGCAGGAAGCGTGCTTCACGGGCATCTACGAGTACCCGTCGGGCAACACGATCTTCAGCTGCGTGAACTAGCCGCCGACGGCGGTCAACTCGCGGCTTTGCTCTCGAGCACGAGCTCGGGGCGAGCGCGGTGCTCGACCACCTCGCGCGTCACGACGCATTCCTTGACGCCCGTGAGCGAGGGAATTTCGTACATCACGTCGAGCATGACTTCTTCGAGGATCGCACGCAGGCCGCGCGCGCCCGAGTTCCGGCGAGCCGCTTCCTCGGCGATCGCGCGCAGCGCGTCGGGGCGGAAGTTCAGCTTCACGCCCTCGAGCTCGAACAGGCGGTGATACTGCTTGGCGAGCGCGTTCTTCGGCTTCCACAGCACCTCGGTCAGCGCGTCGACGTCGAGCGCGTCGCAGCTGACGATCACGGGCAGCCGGCCCATGAACTCGGGGATCATGCCGAACTTGATCAAGTCCTCCGTGCGCGCCTGCCGGCGCAGCGCGTCCTTGTCGTCCTCGGCGGTCGAGACCTCGGCGCCAAAGCCCAGGCCGCGCTGCCCGGTGCGCCGGCGCACGATGTCCTCGAGGCCGTTGAACGCGCCGCAGCAGATGAACAGGATGTCGGTCGTATCGATCTGGATCAGCTCCTGCTGCGGCCGGTTGCGCGCGCCGTCGGGCGTGATCGTCGCGGTCTTGCCCTCGAGGATTTTCAGCAGCGCCTGCTGCACGCCCTCGCCGGAGACATCGCGCGTCGGCGACGGCGTGCCGCCCTTGCGCGCGATCTTGTCGATCTCGTCGATGCAGATGATGCCGCGCGCGGTCTTCTCGACGTCGCCGCCGGCCGCGCGGAACAGCGCCTTGACGACGCTCTCGACGTCCTCGCCGACGTAGCCGGCCTCGGTCAGCGTGGTCGCGTCCGCGATCGCGAACGGCACGTCGAGCTTCTTCGCGAGCGTCTGCGCGAGCAGCGTCTTGCCCGAGCCGGTCGGACCGAGCAGGAGGATGTTGCCCTTCTGCAGCTCGACGTCGGTCGCCTTGCCGCGCATGCCGATGCGCTTGTAGTGGTTGTAGACCGCGACCGCGAGCGCGCGTTTCGCGTCCTTCTGACCCACGACGTACTTGTCGAGCTCGTCCACGATCGCCCGCGGTGGCGGGTACTTGGGGCGCTCCGACGCCTCCTCTTTGGCGAGGATGTCGTTGCACAGAGTCACGCACTGATCGCAGATGAAGACGCGCGGGCCGGAGATGAGCTTTCTGACCTCGCGGCGCTGCTTTCCGCAGAAAGAGCAATGGAACTCTTCCATCCAGATCCAATTCTTACATGTTTGGAGGGCCAGGCAACAGGCCGAACCAAAAGGAACGCCAGCGTGACGACTTGACGCGGTGCCCGGCCGAGGGATCACTGGCTCTGTGCGCACCGTCGTGATCTGCGGTGATCCGGAGCGCGCGGTGCGTGAGGCCGCGTCGGTCGTAACGCTCGTCACGGAGCTGGGCGCGCGCGTATCGCTGGGACGGTTCGACCTCGGCGGCCTCGACCTGGACGAGCTCGCGAGGCACGTGCCCGATGTCGTGATCGTCGAGGCCGGGGACGAGCTGCCGCGCGCCCAGAAGACGATCCAGAAATTGCGCGACGCCGGGCCGCTCCTCGAGGTTCCGATCCTGCTCGCGGTCACGGTCGCGCGGCTGCCCGCGCTGGATTTCTCGATCGGCTTCGATGACTTCGTGCTCCTGCCGATCGTGCCGGCCGAGCTCTACGCGCGCATGCGCCAGCTCGATTGGAAATCGGCAACATTCGGATCCGAAGAGGTGATCAAGATCGACGACCTCGTGATCGACATCGCGGGCTACGAGGCGCGCATCGCGGGTCGCCGCATCGACCTCACGCATCAGGAGTTCGAGCTGCTGCGCTTCCTCGCGCAGCACCGCGGCCGCGTGTTCACGCGCCAGGCCTTGCTCGAGCGCGCGTGGGGCTACCAATATGCCGGAGGCACGCGCACCGTCGACATTCACGTGCGGCGCGTGCGGAGCAAGCTCGGCGCCGTCGGCGAGCTCGTGGAGACCGTGCGTAACGTCGGATACAAGATGCGGAGCTGATCGCTCGGGCTTTGGGCTTCGGGCATTGGGCTTTGGCCCGAAGAAGACCGGATC
>DASXCY010000166.1:0-68739 GCA_036490935.1 Kofleriaceae bacterium
GGCCGCGGCGCGCGCTGGAACGCCGGGGGGCTCGACCTCCGGCAGTGGCTCGGCGCCGACCCCGCCGAGCGGCGCCTCCGGCAGCGGCAGCGGCAGCGGCACCGGCACCGGCAGCGGCACCGGCAGCGGCAGCGGCAGCGGCTGCGGCAGCGGAAGCGGAAGCGGCAACGGAAGCGGAAGCGGCAGCGGAAGCGGAAGCGGCAACGGAAGCGGAAGCGGAAGCGGAAGCGGAAGCGGAAGCGGAAGCGGCAGCGGAAGCGGAAGCGGCCACCCGCAAGATTCCGCTCAACGTCCACGAACGCGTGCGCGGCCTCTCCCTGGCCCAGCAGATCAAGCTCGCCCACGCCGGCGAGACCGCCGAGCGCATCGTCCTCGAACGCCTCTACGGCAAGACCGTCTGGGACGCGCTGCTCCGCAACCCGCGCATCACCGGCCCCGAGGTCGCGCGCATCGCGCGCATGGGCGCGCTTCCTCGCCCGTTGATCGAGATCATCGTCGGCAATGGCGGGTGGCTGCAGATCCCGGAGGTCCGCCGCGCACTCCTCTCGAACCCGCGCCTCGCGCCCGATCAGGTCCTGCGCGTGCTCCGGCTGCTGCCGCGCCACGAGCTCAAGCTCGTCCCCACGCAAACCGCGTATCCGCATCCCGTGCGCGACGTCGCGCGTCGCATCCTGCGCGACGGATGAGCGCACCGGCGTCGCGATCCGCATCGTCGAGGCCACCGGGCGCCCGATAACCTCGCGAAATTCGCTCGCGCGACTCTGGCACGCGCCGTGCGACAGCGCGCGCGCGTGAAGTCCGCCGCCTTGCTCGCGCTCGCCGCCTGTACCACCACTCCGGTTGCTGCCACCCGCACCGCGGCTCCGGCGCCGTTGCTCGACACCTCCGGCGGCACCGATCGCGCGGATCGCGACTGCGAGATCGTGCTCCGCCAGCTGCTGCCCGCCGACAGCGACACCTTCGTCGCCGAGGTCGAGATCTCGGCGGCCGCCGCGTCGCAGGGGCTCGCGCCCGCCCTGCTCTACCAGAGCGGCACCGATGCGACGTGGTACAGCGCGACCGGCGTCGCCGCGTCCGACGGCGCGACGCCCGGCTTCGTGAAATACGAGATCGCGGTCGATTCGACGACCACCTCCAACCTGCAAGCCGTTCCCTACCTCGCGATGCCCGACGGCAGCCGCGTGTTCGATCACAACCGCAACTCCGACGACCTCGCGAGCTACGTGCTCGACGACGCCGACGACTACTCGATCTGGCCCGTACCCGCCGTGTGCGCGGCGCCCACCGATGCGCGCGGCGCGACGCTCGCGTTCGCCGCTGACTTCACGCAGAGCCGCACGGGCGTGATCGTCGCCGGCGGCTCGCTCGCGCTCGATTACGACGTCGCGCGCCTGCCGGCCTGCCGCGGCGCCAACTGGGACGTCACCGCCCACGTGGTGTTCCAGCCCGACGGCGAGCAGCTCGCGGCCAGCGTCGCCGGCGGCAGCGCATCGTTCACGATCCCGACCGACGGCGCGCAATCGATCGCGATCTGGTTCGACAACCACGACGACACCGGCTGCCAGGCATGGGACTCCGCGTACGGCGCGAACTACGTCTATGCCGTCGAGCGCGCGCCGCAATGGCTGGGCCTGCCGACGAATCTGCTCACGCGCGATTCGTCGAGCCACTGCGCCGGCGGCAGCGACGCCGCGAGCGGCTTCTCGTACGACACGTGGGCGCGCCAGCGGGCCGACATCACGAACCTGTGCTTCCAGGTCTATCAGCCCGGCGAGACCGACACCGACGACAGCGACCTGTGGGAGCAGCTCGACGTCGCCGTGTACTGGCGGCTCTCGAATGGCACGACTACGACCGCGTGGACCGCAGCGTCGGTCGGCTTCGACGCGCGCGTCGGCAACAACGCGCAGTACGCGCTGCCGTGGCGCGACGTCGATCCGTTCCGCGACTATCACTGCCCCGAGCTCGCACCGACCGCGACGAGCGACGGCATGTACGTCCAGCTCTCGATCGAATACTACGTCGATGTCAACGGCGGCGAGCTGCGCCCCGAGCCGGGCGCGAGCTACGGCGGCACGTTCGTGGATTACCCGACGAACGCGTGGCGCACGGCCAACTGCCCATAATAGGGTCGCGGCATGCGATCCGACGGTAGACGGCCCGATCAGCTCCGCGCGCTCGAGATCATCCCCGGCTTCCAGAAGCACGCGGAAGGCTCCGCGCTCATCAAGCTCGGCGACACGTGGGTGCTGTGCGCGGCGAGCGTCGAGACCGGCGTGCCGTCGTTTCTCGTCGGCAAGAATCAAGGCTGGCTCACCGCGGAATACGCGATGCTGCCGCGCTCGACGCATACGCGCAGCAAGCGAGACCCCGGCGGCCGCGGCAAGGAGATCCAGCGGCTGATCGGCCGCTCGCTGCGCGCGGCGGTGGATCTCTCGAAGCTCGGCGAGCGCACGATCGCGGTCGATTGCGACGTGCTGTCGGCCGACGGCGGCACGCGCGTCGCGTCGATCACCGGTGCGTGGGTCGCGCTCGCGCTCGCGATCGGAAAGCTGCGCGCGAGCGGAGCGCTGCCCGATCTCGGCGCGCTCCGGCCGCCGGTCGCCGCGGTCTCGGTCGGCATCGTCGGCGGCGAGGTCGTGCTCGACCTGCCGTACGTCGAGGATTCCAAGGCCGAGGTCGACATGAATGTCGTCGGCGACGAGGCGGGCCAGTTGATCGAGGTGCAGGGCACCGCCGAGCACGGCACGTTCGATCGCCGCCAGCTCGACGCGATGCTCGATCTCGCGAGCGCCGGCATCCGCGAGCTCGCGGCCGCGCAGCGCCGCGCCGCAGGCGTGTAAATGGCGCAGCTCGTGTTCGCGACGCGAAACCGCGGCAAGCTCGTCGAGCTGCGCGAGCTATTGCCCGGCATCGACGTCATCTCCGCCGCCGACCTCGACGCGCCCGACGTGATCGAAGACGCCGACACCTTCATCGGCAATGCGACGAAGAAGGCGCGCGAGATCTCGGAGCTCTCCGGCTTGCCCGCGCTCGCCGACGACAGCGGCCTCGAGGTCGACGCGCTGGGCGGCGCGCCCGGCGTGTACAGCGCGCGCTACGCGGGCGAGCCGTGCAACGACGCCGCGAACAACTCGAAGCTGCTCGCGGCACTCGCCGGCGTGCCGCGCGAGCGCCGGACCGCGCGGTTTCGCGCCGTGCTCGCGCTCGCCGACGTGCGCGGCCCGCTCGGCGCGCGCGTGATCACCGCCGACGGCGCATGCGAAGGCGTGATCCTCGACGCGCCGCGCGGCACCGGCGGCTTCGGCTACGACCCGCTGTTCTTCGCGCCCGAGCTCGGCATGACGTTCGCGGAGGCCGGCGTCGGCCCGAAGGGCCAGCTGTCGCACCGCGCGCGGGCGATGCGGGCGATCGAGCCGGAGCTGCTCGCCTACCTGCACCGCTGATCTCGGCGATCCAGTCTTCCCGCTCGCTCGTAGGAGCTGAGTCAGCCAGGGGAGACACGTGCAGCCATTCAGGTACTTCCTCGCGATCGCCGGCGCGCTCGGGCTCGGGCTCGCCGCATGCGGCCCGGATCCCGAGCTCACGCTCGCCAACGATGCCGGCAGCGGCTCGGGCGCCGCGACGCTCACGACGTTCGTGATCGATCTGGTCGAGCACCACACGACCGACACCATGCCGACGGCGTACGCGGAGTTCAGCGCGCTGCCAGACCCCGACCGCACGACCAACAACACGAGCGCCTACTCGAGCCTGTTCCAATGAAAGGGGACCACGTGACCACGAAGCTCGCTGCTCTTGCATGCATCGCGTTCGCGTGCGGCGGTCGTCCCGCCGCGCAGACGCCGGCCACGGCCTCGAATTCCTCGCAGCCTCCGGCGAAGTCGGGCGCGCGAGCCGACAAGCGCGAGCTGTACGAGCGGCTCGGCGGCCAGCGCGCGATCGTCGCGGTGGTCGATGACTTCATCGATCGCGTCGCCGCCGACAAGCGCATCAATCTTCGCTTCGCGAACACCGACATCCCGCAGCTCAAGTCGCTGCTCGTCGAGTTCGTGTGCATGGCGACCGGCGGCCCTTGCCACTACTCGGGTCGCGACATGGAGACGTCGCACGCCGGCATGGAGCTCGTCGACGACGAGTTCAACGCGCTCGTCGAGGATCTCGCGACCACGCTCGACAAGTTCAAGGTACCGGCGCGCGAGAAAGGCGAGCTGCTCGGCGCGCTCGGCCCGCTCGAGCCGCGGATCGTCACGCCCAGGTCGAAGCTGCACCCGGTGAGCGACGCCGCGATCGCGAAGGCGACCGCGGTGCTCGACAAGGTACGCGACCCCGCCGCGCACGACCTGATGGCCGCGGCGATCACCGCGGCCAAGCGCGGCCAGCGCAACTACGCCGACCAGCTGTTCTCGCGCGTCGAGATCGCGGTCGGCGCCGACGCGGTCGCGGCCGCGGCGCCGACGTTCCGCGAAGGCGCACCGCGTCGCATCGAGACCGCGCTCGAGCAGATGCCGCTCGATGCCGCGCCGCAGCCCAAGCTCGTCGGCAGCTCCGACGAGGACAACCCGTCGGCGACGCAACTGCCGGCCTCGCTCAAGGGCACGATCACGGTCGACGGCAAGCCGCTCGACGGCGTCGGCCTCGTCGAGCTGTACCCGGTGGGCACGACGTACGCGAAACGGATTCCGAAGTACCGCATCGTCGAGCAGCGTCACAAGACGTTCTGGCCGCACCTGCTCGCGATCCCGCCGGGCTCGACGGTCGCGTTCCCCAACTACGACGACTTCTATCACAACGTGTTCTCGAGCTCGGCGACCCAGCCGTTCGACATCGGCATGTACAAGAGCGGCCAGTCGCGCGAGATGAAGTTCGACAAGATCGGCCTCGTGCGGCTCGGCTGCAACGTGCACGCGAGCATGGCGGCATTCATCTTCGTGATCGACGCGCCGGCGTACGTACCGGTCGACGGTGCGCACGAGTTCTTGTTCCGCAGCCTCGCGCCCGGCAAGTACAAGGCGCGCGTGTGGAGCGAGCGCAGCCGCGCGCCCGTCGAGTCCGAGATCAAGATCCGCGACGGTCTCAACACCATCGCGTTCGATGTCAAGGGCGACGCGCCACGCGGCCCGAGCGCCGACAAGTTCGGAAACTCCCGCCAACCCGAGCACCAGTAGGCTTCCATGACGGCAAAACCGACACACCTCCTAGTCACCGCGATCGTCTTGGCATCGGCCGCCGCGTCCGCGCAATCGGCCGACACCGCGCAGGCCGCGTTCAAGCGCGGGCACGCCGCGATGACAGCCGGCCGCATTCACGACGCGTGCGACGCGTTCGCGGCGAGCGACAAGCTCGCGGCCGAGACGCAGACCGAGCTCGCGCTCGCCGATTGCCTCGAGCAAGACGGCAAGCCGATGTCGGCCGCGCGCGCGTACCGCAAGGTCGCCGAGCACGACACCAACATGGAGCGCAGCAAGCAATCGACCGCGAAGGCGGTCAAGCTCGAGGCGCGCGCGCCGAAGCTGCGGTTCGCGATCAACCCGCGGCCGCCGGGCTTGGTACTCGAGGTCGACGGCGTCGAGGTGTCGGCGAGCGACGACTTGCTCGTCGATACCGGGCCGCACGAGGTGATCGCGACCGCGCCCGGCTACGAAGGCCACGCGCAGGCACCGGTCGATCGCGAGCGCTCGGTGCTCGACGTGATCGTGCGCATGGAGCCGAAGGCCGAGCCCGCGCCTGCACCCGCGGCGGTTCCCTCGCCGGCGGAAGCCGCGCGCGCCGCCGAGCCCGCGCCGGCACCGGCTCTGATGCCGGCGGACGCGCCGCGCGCTTCGACCGATCATCGCCGTCGCAACGGCCTCATTCTCGGCGCCGGCGGCCTCGGCGTGCTCGTCGGCGCCGCGATCGTGTGGGAAGCCTCGTCGTCGCGCTTCGACGACGTCACGCGGCTGTGCCCGAGCGACACGTGTCCCGACGCGACCACGCTCTCGGAAGCGAAGTCGAAGCAGGACGACGGCCACACGCTCCGCGGCGTCTCGATCGGCATGGGCATCGGCGGCGCGTTGCTCGTCGCCGCGGGCAGCTACCTCGCGCTGACGCCGCACCGCGAGGACTCGCACGTCGCGCTGCACGTCGAGCACGGCGGTGGCAGCGTCGGCTACACGACGCGGTTCTAGCCGCGTCGCTTCACGGTGCCGCGCAGCCCTGCAGCGAGCCGGCCGGTTTGCCGCTCAACGCGAGCTTCGTCAGCTCGAACGACACGCCGCCGCCTTCGTCCGCGGAGCGCAGGATGACGTCGCCCGCGGTGACCGCATACTTCGAGCCGTCGAGCAGCGTCACCGCGCCGCGCACCGGCTCGGGCTGATCGACGACCGCCACCGTGCTCCACTCGAGGTCCACCTGGCCGGTCGTATCGAACGAGACCGCGAGCGCGCCGGCGGTCACGCCGAACGCGTTGCCGAGCTCGAACGTCCCGGTCGTCGTCGAGACGCGGACGTCCGTGCCGGCGGCCTCGCCGTCGAGCTGGAATGCCTGGTCCTTGCAGATCGGCGGTGGATTGCTCGCACACGCGATCAGCAAGACGAGGGCCGCACGAGTCACGCGTCTACGTTAGCCGACTGCCAGGCTCAGGCGCGGGATCCGCTGCGTGATCGCCGCGGCCTTGGCCGTGACGAGTGCGCGGACCGCCTGGCGCAGCTCGGTCGGCGTGAACGGCTTGACCAGCGCGACCAGGTTCGGCGTCAGCGCGGCGGGGGAGTCGTAGCCCGACATCAGCCCGAACATCGGCGGCTCGCGCCGCTCGCTCAGCGCGGTGCCGAGCTCGATCCCGGTCATCCCAGGTAGCAGGTAGTCGCACAGCACGAGCTCGAACGGGCGGCCGGATTTGTCGGCGGACTCGACCAGGTCGAGCGCCGCGTCGGGTGCATGCGCGACCTCGACCTCGTCGCCTCGGAGCAGCCGCTGGACCGCCCTCGCCATGCCGGGGTCGTCATCGACCACCAGGATCTTCATGCGCTCCCGTACAGCACGCGGCGTGCCGTACCGCGGGCCGGGTGCGACAGCCTGTTTCGCGCAAGACGTGCAGATCGGGGCCGCGTGGGCCGCAGCGAGTGCGGGGGTCGGCTAGGCTGGTTTTGGCGATGGACGCGACTCCAGAATTGACGGGACCGGACCTCAAAACCGGGATCGCAGCGGCCGATGTACGAGATGACAAGCCGCTCCTCGGGCACGTCGACGGTCAGCCGGTCGTCGTCGTGCGCTCGGGTGGACAGGTTCATGCCGTCGCGGCGACGTGCACGCACTACGGCGGTCCGCTCGCCGAAGGCCTCGTCGCCGACGGAACGATTCGTTGCCCGTGGCATCACGCGTGCTTCGAGCTCGCGACCGGTCACGCGCACGGCCCGGCACTCGCCGCGATCGCCTGCTACGACGTCGCGCTCGAAGGCGGGCGGCTGCGCGTCGGCGGCACGCGCACGGTCGCGACGCCGAATGCCGGCGGACCGCGCTCGGTCGTGCTGATCGGCGGCGGCCCTGCGAGCATCGCGTGCGTGGAGGAGCTGCGCGTCGCGGGTCATCGCGGGCGCATCACGCTCGTCACGTCGGAGGGCAGCGATCCGGTCGATCGCCCGAACCTGTCGAAGGATTACCTCGCGGGCAACGCGCCCGAGGAATGGGTGTACCTGCGCACCGCCGACGCGCTTGCACAAAACGACGTCGAGCTCGTCGCGGATGCGGCCACCGCGATCGATCGCGAAGCGCGCGTCGTGCGCACGGCGTCGGGGCGCACGTTCGGCTGGGACGCGCTACTCCTCGCGACCGGCGCCGAGCCGGTGCGGCTGCCGATCGAAGGCGCGGACCTGCCGCACGTGCACGTGCTCCGCACGCTCGCCGACAGTCGCGCGATCGCGGCGGCGAGCTCGCCGCCGGGCACCCTGGATTCGGGCGTCGTGATCATCGGCGGCGGCTTCATCGGGCTCGAGGTCGCCGCGTCGCTGCGCGCGCGCGGCGTCGATGTCACCGTCGTCGCGCGCGAGACCGTACTGCTCGAGCGCGTGGTCGGCGCCGAGGTCGGCGCGTTCGTGCAGCGCGTGCACGAGGGCAAGGGCGTCGCGTTCCGGCTCGGCCGCTCGCCGGCGAAGATCACGCCGACCTCGGTCGTGCTCGACGACGGCAGCGAGCTGCCCGCGAAGCTCGTCGTGATGGGCGTCGGCGTGAAGCCACGCGTCGAGCTCGCGGCGGCCGCGGGGCTCGCGGTCGATCGCGGCATCACCGTCGACGAGCATCTGCGCGCCGAGCCCGGAATCTGGGCCGCGGGCGACGTCGCGCGCTATCCGTGGGGCGGCGAGCGCGTGCGCATCGAGCACTGGCAAGTCGCGACGCGGCACGGTCAGGCGGTCGCGCGCGCGATGCTCGGCAGGCCCCCGCGCCGCGACGTCCCGTTCTTCTGGAGCCAGCACCACGACGTCACGCTCGGCTACGTCGGCCACGCCGAGCGCTTCGATCGCGCCGAGCTTCACGGCAGCCTCGGCGCGCGCGACGCCCACGTCGTCTATCGCGACGCCGGCAAGATCCGCGCGGTCGTCACCCTCGGCCGCGACCAGCTCGCCCTCGCCGCCGAGCTCGCCTTCGAACACGACGACGCCGCGGCGCTGGAAGCCGCGGTGCGCTAAACGCGTCGCTATTCGATCGTGCGGTTTTCATCGTCGCCATGGTCGGCGAGTCCGATCCGTCAAAGAACGAAGCACTGCTACTTACATTGCTGAATCAGCCGTTGCGTCGCGAAGGGACCGGGCCCGTAAGCAACATTCGCGGCGTAACCGTTGTCGCGCGTCACGGGATTCGGGCCGACAAATGATCCCTCGCACGGGAAGGTCGCCACCGTCGACGACGCACCTCGCGCGGTACCGCTCGCGTCGACGTCGAGAAACTCGACATTGCACATCATGGTGGAAGGATCCTGGACACCAAGTCCGTAGATTCCAAACCCAGATGCCGTCGGAACCATGGCTGCCGTCGTAGCCCCGAGAGGCTCTTGCACGGCGGTCGTCTGCTGGTCTGACGTGTCGACATCTTGGAAAATCGTCGCGGTACCGAGGCCCGTCGCAAACGCGATTTCGTCGTTTCGTGTCGATACGGCAAACGCGTCCTGGACAGGCATCACCATCGATGTGTCATGACTGGCGCGATCGACGAGCACGAACGTGGGCGCGAGATAGCTGTCCGAGACCACCGCCACGTATCGCTTGGAGCTGGCCGCGAAGTCTCGAAGCGTGTTGAAGATGAATCCGGTGCCCTGGGTGATGACGATCGGCGCACTCGCGGATCCGTCGCTCGAGATCTCGACAATATTCAGCTGCGAGTTGTTCATGGACAGCCATGAAGCGACGAACCGATCGTCGGCCCACACCAGCTGCGGGTATTGAATGGCCGCCTCGGTGAGTGTGGTGGTGCCGAGCTCCTTGCCATCGCCATCGAACCGAAGGAGTTGCAACATGGCCGGCGCGGGGGTCATGGTCTCGACGAGCGTACCGAGTGTCGAGCCGCTCCAAGCGAGGCTGCGCGCCAGGTCCCAGATGGTCCCCTCGGATAACGGGACGGTCGCGAAGACTGAACCCATCTGCCCGTCACTAGTGACGACCTGGATCACATTGTCCGTCGGCGATTGAGCTGTGATCGGGGACCTGCCAGCGACGAGCAGCAGGTACTCGTTCCCCGTCCACACCACGTTCGCCCCCGGAGAAGTCGCCGGGATGGTCAGATCGAATGGTTTGCACGGCGGCGGGCTCGACGAGCAAGCCGCGAATACTGTCATCACTAGCCACGCTGCACCGAACACTCGCATTGGTCTACGTGTGTACTTACAGCAAGACGGAGACCGCGAGAAGCGTCATCAGGCCAGCGGCTCGGGAGTCTCGATCAGCGCGAGGCCGATCTCGGGATCGAAGCGCTTCTGGAGGTAGCGCGGCCATTCGGTCACCATGACCTCGAGCGTCGGCCAGACGTTGGCGCGCAGGAGGTGGCCGCCGCGCGTGGCGCCGTCGGACAGGCCGACGACGCAGTGGACGTGGATGATGCGCTTGCCGTCGTCGTGCGCGATGTCGCCGAGGAGCGAGAGCACCTCGACTTGCTCGTCGACGGCGATCTCGCGATAGCCGCGGCGCGCACGATCGAAGTAGCCGAGCGTCGCGCGCGAGAAGCCGCCGACGCCGGTGATCTGGCAACTCGCGAGCGCGTACTCGGCAGCGCGATCGGCGAGCAGCGCCATCGGATCTTCGTCGGGATCGAACACGAATGCGAACGCGCGCTGATGATCGCCGTCGCGGTGCAGGACGATTTCTTTCATGGACGAAAGTGACGCAAGCGACGTGCCGTGCGAGATTCCCGCCATGGCACGGGCGGCGATCACCGGTGCGAGCGGATTGCTGGGAGGGAATCTCGCGGCCGAGCTCGTCGCGGCGGGCCACGAGGTGACCGCGACGCGCCGCGCGGGCAGCAAGATCGCGCATCTCGCAGATCTTCCGATCGCGTGGCGCGATGCCGACCTCGGCTCGGTCGACGCGCTCGCCGCCGCGTTCGCCGGCGCCGACGTCGTCTTTCACTGCGCCGCGGCGGTCACGGTGCAGCGCAAGGTCACGCCCGAGATGACCGACGCGAACGTCACCGGCACCGAGCACGTGATCGCCGCATGCGCTGCCGCGCACGTGCCGCGGCTCGTGCACACGTCATCGGTCGTCGCGGTCGGGCTATCGCGCGACGGCCGGCCGTGCGACGAGACCGCCGAGTGGAACTTCGACCGCGAGGGGCTGCTCGACGCCTACGCGATCACGAAGCATCAAGCCGAGCTCGCCGTGCTCGCCGCGGGCGATCGCATCGACGCGGTGATCGTGAACCCGACGTACATGTTCGGCCCGCGCGACGCGCGCGTCAGCTCTGGCAAGCTCGTGCTCGACGTCGCGCGCCGCAAGGTCCCGGGCTGGACGCCCGGCTACAACAACTTCGTCGACGTGCGCGACGTCGCGCGCGGCATGATCGCGGCGTGGCAGCGCGGCCGGCGCGGCGAGCGCTACATCCTCGCCGGCCACGATCTCACCTATCGCGACGTGATGATCGAGATCGCGCGCGCCGCCGGCGTGCCTCCGCCTCGGTTCCGCGCACCGCGCGCGGCCGCGTGGCTGCTCGGCAAGTGGGGCGATTTCGTCGAATCGCGCGGCCGCGAACCACTGCTCAACTCGACGCAAGTCCGCTACGCGTACACCGACAAGTTCCGCTTCGCCTCGACGAAAGCCGCCCGCGAGCTCGGCTACACGTTCGGCTCGCTCGAGCCCGCCATCCGCGACGCGCTCGCCTGGTTCCGCGCGCACGGCATGCTGGACACATGACTCGGCGAGGGCCGAGCTACTGTGGAGTGAAGAACGTTGCGAGCGCAGCTGGCAGATCCGGCGCCGCAGCAGCGACCGGCAAGACGATGTAGCCTCCGAGGTTCGCCGCGGGATCCAACGCGTAGACGTGAAACGTCTTGATCGACGTCTGACCGTAGACGTCCTCGATCTGCTGCAACACGTCGCGCAGCGACGTTCCCGACGCGATCACGAGCAGCGATGCGAACCCGGACGTGGCTGGAGTCAGGACTTCGCGAATACCGAAGCTGAGCGTGTTGCTCAGCGCGAGAGCCGGAGCGTCGCCACCGCGGGGCTCGTATTCCGGCGGTGTCCCGCAGGGGATATGGTGACAGGTAGTGCACGGCGGCGAGCAGCCGACTGCCCAGTACGCTCTCGTGCCGCTGCCGTCGTCGTCGTCTTCCGGATCGAACGTACCCGGTGGCTGGCCCGGCGCCGTGATCGGAAGTGTCGCCACGTAGCTGTAGCCCGACGGCGGCCCATCCGGTGGTTTTGGATAATAGAAGCGCACGAGCCCGTCTCCGTAGTTCAGCTGGGGCGATGCGATGTCGAACGAGAGCGGATTCCCTGTGGTCATTCGTTATCTCCTTATCTACTCGGCGTTTGCAGCACCACGAACGTGGCCCACTGCTGAGCGGCAACGTTGTCTGCGATCAACTGCCGCTGCGCGGCGGCCGTTGCCGCCACGGGATGTGTTGCGCCACCGGCTGCGTAGAACGTACGCGCGAAGCGCCGCGCGACCGCGTCCTCGACCGCCCACCGAGTCGCCACCACGGCACCGGCACCTGCCGCGAGGAACGCATTCGCGACGGGCGCAAGCTCATCGCGATCTCGCGGGTTCGCCGTGGCGCAGCTCGACAGCACCACCACATCGGCCGAAAGTCGTTGATCGATGATCTCGCCGCTATCGAGATGACCATCCGCAAGCGAGAGCGCCGGTCCGCGCGGGGTCAGCTCGGTGTGACCGGCGATGTGCAGTACGCGCGCTCGCGATACGACTCGTTGTCGGGTCGCCTCGGCGCCGACAAAGACTTCTCCGCCCACCGCAGCCGCCACGTCGATCGCTTCGCGCCGTGCAGCCGGGAGATCGCCGGTGGGATCGCCGAGCACGATGGCCGGCGCCGCATCGGCCAAGCGCGGCGGCGCGGGCAGGCTGGCCGACGGAGCATAGGCAACCGGGTTCTTGTCGACGAGATATCCGGCGTCGACCGGTAGTGCCGCAAACGACACCTCGCGCACGGGCTCGTCTGCGGCTACGTACAGGGTGATGCCGGGAGCTGGACGGACGTCGGCGGGCAGGAGCAGCTGCGCCAGGTCTTTGGCGTTCGCGAGCTGATCGGGAGCTGCCAGCCACGCGTCGATCTTCGCTCGCACCACTTCAACCGCACCGATGCGGCGTGCGATCGGGGGCGCGCTCGCCCGGATCGCTATCACCCAGATGTCTCCGCCCGCGCGAAAATACGTGAGCACGTGACGACCCTTGAGCCGCGCGACCAGCGTAGCGCCATCCGGCGGACGCGCGGAGCCCGAAGCTCGGAGCGAGTGGGCCAGCGCGACGAGCCCGGTCGCACGGTCGCCGGCGAGATCGATCTGTTTCGCGATCGGACCGCCGTCGGACCGGACGCTCGCAAGGCCGTCGTACAGGGACCGCGCCGTCGCGCGCTGGACGACCTCGAGCGCATCGACGACGCGGCCCTGATCGACGTACAAGCGGAACAGATCCTCGAACGGCTCCCGTAGCTGTTCCATCACCCCGGGCTTGAACGCGTCGAGGGTTGTCTCATCGCGCAAGGCCTCCGTGGCTTCGATCGCCGCCCACAACGACGTTTCTGCCTGGGCCAGGTGACCGCTGCGCATCAGCGCGCGGCCACGAGTTCCCTCGATCTCGGCGCGGAGGTCGCCGGGATCAGCCTTCAATGCGGAGCTAGTCGTGGCGATGGCTTCGTCGTTGCGACCGCGCGCGACCAGCAGGCGCGCGGACTCGTCCGCGTACATCTGACTTGGTTCACCTGGTGTGCGCAGCATGGCGGGATACCCGGCCAGAGTTTGCTCTGCCAGATCGAGCTCGCCTGCTTCGAGTGCGGCCTCGACGAGATCGAGCGTGGTATCGACCAGGAGCCGGTCCTCGTGGCGGCTCGCCTGTGCTTGTACCTCCTGCAGCTCGTGCACTGCGATTCGTGCGCGCCCATGCGCGAGCTCGATCGCCGCGCCCATCTCTCGCATCGTCAGCCCGACGTCCGTACTCGGATCGACCACGCTCTCGGCTTCGCGGAGAACCGCCTCCGCGGCGGGCAGGTCTCCCATGTCGACGAGCAGTGTCAGTACGCCGACGAGCACTCTCCCTCGCAGCTCGCGATCCTCGAGCTTGGCGCTCGTCGTGTAAGCGATGGCCGCGTAGTGCATCGCAGACTCGTAGTGATTCGACACGATGTACGAGCGATACAACCCGCGCGCGTCGAGCGTTCGGCCGTGCAGGTCATCCGGCGCGCGGTGATCGAATGCGCGCCGGTACGAGGTCACGGCAGCGACGTCGTCGCCCTGACTCAGCTGGACATCGCCGAGCGAGTCCCAGAAGCGCGCCAGACAGCTCGACGCATTCGTACACGGATCGACGTCCCGTGGCGCCGCTCGACACGCCGACGCACAGCACAGAAGTGTTATCGCGACTCGCGTCATCACTGCACGTCGACCGTGTCGATCCGGTAGATCGCCCCGGCGGCCGCGGCTCCGGCGACGTCGGCGTCGAGCGAGCCGTGCGGGGCCGGGATGTCCGCGCTCGACGCGAGCGCGACGACCGAGTACGTCCCGAGCGCGCGCAGCGGTACGTCCGCCGGCGCCGACGACGATGCGACGAGCTCGTGATCGCCGCGGTACACCCACACCGCGTGATGCGGCAGCTCCGTGCGCGCCGCGACGTGCACGACATCGCCGACGTGCGCGGCGTGGCCCCGCATCACCTCGCTGCCGCGGGCGAGCGATAGCTCGAGCGCCACCTCAGGCGCGCGCGGCGACGGCGCCGGACCCGGCCGCTTCCACATCACGAGCGCGAGGGCCGCGGCGGCGGCGAACGCGACCATCGCGGCAGCCACCGCGATGCGCCGGCGCGAATTCCGCGCGGCGGACAGGCTCGCGACCGGTGCGCCGCGCGCCTCGTCGACCACGACCTCCTCGGCCATCCGGCCGCGCAGCGCGGCCTGGCAGCGCGCGCACGTCGCGAGGTGCTCGCGAAATGCGGCGGCCTCTTCGGCCGAGAGCTCGCCGTCGTAGAACGCATCGAGCTGGTTGCAGCTCGTCATGGCGCCTCCTCGAGGCCCAGCCGCTGGACCAGCACCTCGCGCAGCTTCTTGCGCGCGCGATTGAGCCGCGTACCCACCGTGACGCGCTCGACGCGCAGCCGCTTCGCGATCTCCTCGTACGACAGCTGATCGAACGTGTGCAGCCGGTAGACCTGCGCGAACACCGGATCGATCTGGTCGAGCGCGGCGCGCACGTCCTCGATCGTCGCGCGGCCCCACGCCGGCTCCTCACTCTGATCGAGCGGCACCACGCCGTGGTCGTCATCGAGCGTCTCGTGCACGGGCTGGCGCGCAACGGCGCGGCACCGGTCGATGAACAGGTTGTGCATGATCGTTGCGAGCCACGCGCGCGGGTTGCGCACGTCGGCGGGAACGCCTTGGCGCGTCGCGCGCTCGAGCGTGTCCTGCAGCAGATCGCGCGCGTCGGCGGAGCTCGCGCACAGCCGCTCGGCCACGCGCAGCAGCACCGGCTCGCACGAGGCGAGCACCGCATCCAACCCTGCCGTGCGCTCACGCGCCGGAGCCACCACCGGCTCGGCCATCCGCGCCAGAAACTGGCACGGCGCTGCGCGACTCGTCAAGGCCACGTCCCATAGACGCCGGTCCAGTCGAACATTCCCGTGAAAGTTTTCTCGGGAATTCCGCCCATCGCTTCCGTCCTGGCGACGAGAAGGAGGAACCGATGCGTCACGTGTGGATCGTTTTGATCGTGTCGATGTCGACGGCCGGTGCATGCACGTCCGATTCGACGAGCCAGCAGTTCTGCAACCGAGCGCAGACCTGCAACCTGCTGAACACCAGCGTCGACGAGTGCACGCAAGATCTGCATTCGCAGATCGCCGAGTTGCCCGAGTCGCAGCAGCAGGAGCTGAACTACGAGCTCGAGCAGTGCTTGAGCCATCCGTCGTGTGACGGGTTCTCTCAGTGCGTCGGCGACCTGAACGGCAGTAACAGCGGAAGCGGCAACTAGCGATGCGGGGGCTCGCCAGGTGTTCGCTTGTCGCCGTCGCGATGGTCCCGGCGGTCGCTCGCGCCGATGCGCGCAGCGAGGCCGACGGTCACGCGCGCCGCGGCATCGCGCTCTACAACCTCGGCAAGTATGAGGACGCGATCGCGGAGTTCGAGGAGGCGTATCAGCTGTTCCAGAGCGATGCGCTGCTGTTCAACCTCGCCCAGGCGCATCGCAAGCTCGAGCACTGCGAGCGCGCGCTCGAGTACTACCACTTGTTTCTCGCCGGCCATCCGGCGCCGGCGCTGGCCGCGCAGGTCGAGAGCCTGCTGCCGAAGCTCGAAGAGGCGTGCCGTACACGCGACGAGCGACCCGACGGGCCGGTGCCGACCACGCCGCAGCCGACGGCGACCGCCGCACCGGTCGCCGCGACGGCCGACGCCGAACCCGCCACACCGGGTGTCGAAGACGCCTCGCTGCTCCATGTCACGGCGGGCGCCATCACCGGCGAGGTCATCTCGGCCGGCGTCGCGCCGCTGACCGGCGTGCGGGTCGCGGCGACCGTGCAGCCGCCGTGGCTGGCAGGCGGCGAGCTCGGTCTCGCGCTCGGCGCGGCGAACCTCTGGCGGTCGAGCCCCGACGACAACGCGCAGCTCGTCCAGCTCGGCGCCACGATCGGATATCGCGCGCGCTGGTCGTGGGGCTCGTTGATCGCGAGCGGCGAGCTCGGCGCGCAGCTGATCTCGCAGCTCGATTTTTCGAGCGGCGTCGTGCCCGGCACGCTTCGCACCGGCCAGTGGGCCCCCCTGGCACGTGGCGAGGTCGGAGCCGAGCACGACGTCGCTCCCTCTTGGGCCGTGCGCGCCGCGCTGGCGGCGGCGGCCTCGCCACAGGTCGGCTATCTGATGGCGCCGGTCGCCGAGCTCGATCTCGAGATCGGCGTGAGGTACGAGCGATGACTCGCGACCTCGAGATCGCGATCGGCGGCCACATCGGGCCGTATCAGATCGTCGGCGAGCTCGGCAGCGGCGGCATGGGCATGGTCTATCGCGCCGTGCACGTGCTGCTGCACCGGCCGGCCGCGATCAAGGTGCTCAGGCCCGAGCTCGGCGGCTTCGCGATCGCGAGCGAGCGCTTCCTGACCGAGGCGCGTGCGACGACCGCGATTCGTCACCCCGGCATCGTCGAGATCTACGACTACGGCCACACCGAATCGGGCTGCGCGTACATCGCGATGGAGCTGCTCGAAGGCGTCTCGCTCGGCGCGCGCCTCGCGGAGTGCCGCACGCTGGCGCTCGTCGACGCGCTCGCGCTTGTCCGTCGGATCGCGGCGCCGCTTGCCGTGGCGCACGCGCGCGGCGTCGTCCATCGCGATCTCAAGCCCGACAACGTGTTCCTGCTCGCCGATCACGAGGGCGGCTCGATCGAGCGCGTCAAGCTGCTCGATTTCGGGATCGCGAAGCTCGAAGCCACCAAGCCGGCGCATCGCACGACGGCCGGCATGATCCTCGGCACGCCCGCGTACATGTCGCCCGAGCAATGTCGCGGCATCAGCGACTGCGATCACCGCGCCGATCTGTACGCGCTCGGCTGCATCCTGTTCCAGCTGCTCGTCGGCGATCCGCCGTTCGGCAGCAACGTGCCGACCGGCGAGCTCATCGCCGCGCACGTCGCCGCGCCGGCGCCCGATATCGCGCGATTTTGCGCGGTGCCGGCCGATGTCCGCCGCCTGATCGCACGGCTGCTCGCGAAAGCGCCCGAGGATCGGCCGAGCAGCACGACCGAGGTCGTCGCCGAGCTCGATCGCATCCTGGCGGCGCGCGAGCCGCCCGTGGCCGCACCGCAGCTCGGATTCCGGTTCGCGCTCGTCACCGCGGCTGGCCTCGCGATGACGCTCGCGATGCTCGGCGCCTGGTATCGGTGGTGGCGAGGTCCGCGCGCCGAGGCGCCGATTCCCGACGGTGCGGTGCGCGCACTCGGCACCAAGCCCGCGCTCGCGCCGAGCGACGCGATGCCGACGCGAGACGTGCCCACGCTCGAGGTGCCGACGATCGAGCTCGACGCCGCGACTCGCCCGATCGCGATCGATGCCGCGACGCGCCCTACCCAGCCGGCTCCGCGCAACCCGCGCGACGCGGCTCCGGCCGAGGTCGTTCCCGATCTCGGCCCTGCCATCCCCGCCGACGTCAACACCGTCGTCACCCCGTGAGCTCGCAACTTCAACCAGGAGAACCGTCATGACCAGAAACCATTGCGTTCAGACCCTCATCGCGGCCGTCGCACTCGCCGGCTGCCCCAGCACGACGCCCGAACCGCCGCCATACACGACTGACGCCGCCCCGGCGGCGACGTGCGGTAACACCGTGTGCGAGGCCGGCGAAACGCTCGCGAGCTGCCCGGCCGACTGCAGCCGCTGCGGAGACAGCACGTGCACCGGCACCGAAACCGTACAGACATGTCCGGAGGACTGCGGGTCTTGCGGCGACGGCGTGTGCGCGTCGAACGAATCGCTCGACAGCTGCGCGCAGGACTGCGGAGCCAACCTCGAGCTCCAGAACGACACCTCGTACATCATCACGGCGTTCTACTTCGAGCCGTGCGGCGGATCGTGGACCGGCAACGTGCTGGCCCCGTACACGATCGGCGACTATTCGTCGTTCGAGCTCACCGGGATCCCGCCCGGTTGCTACTACTGGGAAGGCACCGCCGGGACAACGTACTGGGAGACGCCGACCTCGATCACGCTGACCGCCGGAGCGACGTACACCTGGACGATGTATTGACGATCGCGCACTATCGCGGTCGATGAAGCTCGACGACGCGGCCGCGTTCGCGGCGGGTCTGCCCGACGTGACCGCCGACCTGCGCTGGGGCAAACGCACGTGGTTCGTCAACGGCCACGGCTTCGTGTGGGTGCGTCCGCTCGGCAAGACCGACATCGAGCGCTTCGGTGACGACAAGCCACCGACCGGCGACATCATCGGCGTGATCGTCGACGGCCTCGATGCGAAGGACGCGCTGCTCGCGATGGAGCTGCCGGGCTTCTTCACGATCGAGCACTTCAAGGGCTACGCGGCCGTGCTGATCGCGCTGCGCGCCGCGCGGGCGAAGGATGTTCGCGCGACGATCCGCGACGGATGGACGGTCGCGGCGCGGCGCAAGCCGAAGAAGCCGAAGAAGCCGAAGCCGAAACCGAAGCGTCGCTGATCACCGGGCGAAGTACCGCGCGAGACGACGCTCCGCTCGGCGCCTGCGATGGGCGTCGCGCCGGGTCTCGCCCGGTCGCATCGTCGACAGCTCGAGGTTGCCGAGCCTCACGTGGCCGACGACGTGCACGACCGGGTGGTTTCCGCCGGTCGGCGCACGCTGCGTCCGCTCTTCGATATTGGCCAGGAACGATGACGCCTCGACATGCGCCTCGACGCCGGGCGGCACGATCACCTCGACGTGGCCCATCGTGACGTGAACCTCGATCGTGGTCTCGCCCGGGCCGAGCCGCGCCTCGCGCAGATCGAGGACGAGGTTCCCCATCACGACGCGCGCCGCCAGCCGCTGCGGAACGACCCACGGCCCGGTCCGCGCGATCGAGCCGAGCACGAGTCGCACCCGTTTCGCTTCCACCAGCGGACCGGCGGGCGCGATCGCGTCGAGCTCGGCCGGCGTGTGCGCCGCATGGACCAGCGCCATCCGGCGCTCGAGCTCGTCGACCTCGAACGTCCCGTTGGCGAACTCGGAAGCCAGGCGCTCGATCACGTGGTCGCGACGTTCACTCGGGATCTCATCGCTCATGCACCGGTTGTAGCGGCTCGGGCGCCGGCAGGCTGTGGACTAGTCTGTCGCGATCGTGAAGAAACCTGTCGTAGTCATCGTATGATCGGGTCGAGGCCATGACCGCGCGGTCGCTCGTGTTGCCCGTTGTCGGCGTGGCATGTCGGTCGAAGGCGCCCGGCGTCGGTACGTGCCTACCACTGGACGGAGCACCGAGGCACGCGTTGGTCGCGGACCCCGACGGCCATGGCCTGTACTGTCATCGCGCACCAGGCTCGCGCCCTGGCCCGCGATCTCGGTCACGCGCGCTCCCACGTTCGGGCTCGCCCACGGTTGACCATCGACGAGTGGCTCACCATCGGCGCCGAGCGTGCCGTGCATGCCGAGAAACCGCGGATGCGAGCGCGACGTGACCACGCGGCCACCCCGAGCGGACCGACGGTCGCGCGCTCGAGCCGCTCTCCCGCCATGGTCTTGACCGGATAGCGCCAGATCTCGGCCAGCCGCATGGCGCAAAAAACTATCCGAGAAACTCGAGCAGGAGTTAATGGTATCGTTGCCACGATGCGCGCCGTCTGGCTCGTCGTGCTGGCAGCGTGTCGCGTGCCGGCGGTCGACCTCGCCGGCAAGAGCTGCCCGTGTCCAGCGCCGTACACGTGCGACCTCGCCAGCAACACGTGCGGGATCGGCGATGCCGCTGGACCCGGCGATGCCGCCGACGCGCGCGGCGATTCGTCCGACGCGCCGGCTGATGCTCGCCCGAGCTATCGCGACGTCGTGCTGTCCGATCATCCGATCGGATACTGGCGGCTCGGCGACACCGCCTCGGTTGCGATGGACGAGACCGGCACGTACGACGGCGCGTACTCGGGCGCGTGCACGGAGCGAGTGCCCGGCGCGATCGTCGGCGATCCCGACACCGCGGTCGTGTTCGACGGCTCGACGTGCAAGATCACGCTGCCGGTCGCGTTCCCGTTCTCGGGCACCGCGCCGTATTCGATCGAAGCCTGGTCTTCGACGACCGCCAATACGCTGTACCAGATGATCTTCTGCGGCGAGCAGCGCGATGCGTTGGATCCGCTCGACGGGTACGCGCTGCTCGTGACTCCATCGTCGGCCACCGGTGGTTTCCAGCTCGAGCGCGTGGTGTCGTCGAGCAGCGTCAAGACGCCCATCGATCCGGCCGCGGGCGGCTTCCATCACGTCGTCGCGACGTACGACGGTGCACATGTCGCGCTCTACGTCGACGGCGCACTCATCGGCGAGACCGCCGACGCGCGCAGCGCCGCCGCGATCACGCAGGTCGCGATCATCGGCAAATCGAGCGCCGGCAACCCTTACACGGGGGCGCTCGACGAGGTCGCGCTCTACCCGACCGCACTCCCCGCCTCGCGCATCGCCGCGCACTACGCCGCCGGCACGGGACTCTAGGACGAACCGGCCGTCCGGAAGCGCTCGCGGCGGTGCCGGCGATAGACGTCGCGCGCGAACGTGCCGGCGCGGGTGGCGCGCATCTCGGTGATGAGCTCGCGCGTGTCGGGCCCGAGCTCGTCGAGCGCGGGCAGGGTCGCGCCGTACCCGTCGTCGCGGCCGATCAGCAGCAGCGGGGCGAACAGCGCGGCGAATGTCAGGTCGGCAGCCGTGAACGTGTCGCCGCACAAGTAGCGCTGGCCGGCGAGCGTGTGCTCGATGCGTGCGACCCACGCGGTCACGCGCTCGAAGGATCGCCGGTAGCCGTCCTCGGTGACCTTCAACGCGCGGCGGATCATGGTCGAGAACAGCGGCGCGATCAGCGTGAATGCCCGCGCCTGCACGCGCCCGACGTTGGTCTCGGCGAGCCTCTTCATCACGGCGTCGCCGCGGAGCGCGTGCCAGTACACGATCCGGCGCGTATGCGGTCCGAAGTGATGCCCGAGCTCGTCGACCATCGCCATCACCGAGGGCTCGGGAAACAGCGGCCCGTCGCCCGCGCCGGCGCCGGCCTGCCGCGACGCCCACAGCGCGATGTCGGTCGAGTCGGCCAGCACGTCGCGCTCCGCCGTGACGAGCACCGGCGTCGACCACCGCGACGACACCGAATCGGCGCGGCCGCCGCGACCTCGCGTCGCCACCATCGCGCCGAGCTGCGAAAACCCGGGCATGAACGCGTGCTCGTCGTACGCGACGCCGCAGTAATCGAGCGCCCATCGCGCCTTCTCGTTGTAGTGCGAGAACACCAGCGTGACGAGGCGGTGGCGTCGCGGTTGGCGTCGATCGGTCACCGCGCGCGATGGTCGCACGTCCGCGGTGGGCGCGCGCTTGGCGAAGCACCAGCTCGCCGCCACCGGAGCGCACGTTTCGTTGACGATCGAACCGGAGGATCGATCGAGGTCGGTAGCGGCGGGCTGGCCTTCGCATGCTTTGTCTCACGCGAACGTGACGAGGTGGTCGCAGGAAACAAAACGCAACATGCGAGCGACGCGGGGTATCTTCGGCCTGCACTGATGGTTCGCAAGCGCGTATCCCGCCGTGCCGACGAGCGCGCCGCGCGCAAGATCGTGCGCGATCGAGAGAAGCTCGCGGCGCTATCCCGGGGCGGCAGCTCCGATCACCCGATCGAGGTGCCGTCATCCGCCGTGGTCGAGACGCGCGTGCGCAACTCGCCGTGCCCGCAATGTGAAGGTACGTATCGGATCGTCGAACACACGTCGCCGTCCTCGGGATTGCGTCGTGTCGACGTCCGATGCCAGCTCTGCGGCACGCCGCGGGCGCTGTGGTTTCGGCTGGTGAGCGACGAGCCGAGCTGACCATGCGCCACTCCTGGCTCGTCGTTGTCACCGCGATCAGCTGCGGCTCGCCACAGCCGACGGGCATGGTCGCGCGCACCGACGCCACCACCCAGGTCGGTGATCCGCCAGAACCGGTCGCACCGGCGATGGACTGCGACGTGAAGCTGCGCCCGGCGTACTGCCGCGGCGGTTTTCCCGTGCTGAGCGCGTACCAGCCGGCTCCGTTCTCGTCGTGCCCGAAGACGTTGCCCGCGGAAGCAGGCGTGCTCGGCTCGAGCGGCAAGCTGTTCAGCGCGGCCGAAACCCGCAAGCTCTGGGCGTCCGGCACGCACGACTGCTGCTACCTCGAGTGGACGTGGACGGCGTGCGACTAGCGCCCAGTTAACCGGCGCGAGCTCACTGCGGCGCGCATGAGCGAACGCAAGGACGCGCAAACGAGTCGGCAGCTCGACGAAGTAGCCCGAGTACGGGAAGCGCTTCATGAACACGCGCTTCACGCCGAGCGCGGATCGATTCCCGGGGTGTACCGAGATGCTGCGCGTAAACGCACGACATCGGCGAGCACGTCATCCCCGGCGGCCAAGAAGTCTCTTCGCAGCTCGGGCCGAACGGCGCCATAGCGTCGTGCAGCCCCTAACAACTCGCGAGCCTCTCGCGAGGAGCCGGACCCGCTTGCTCATCTCGCGTTGGGATCGGCATGAAGCTCGGCGCGCACTGCGTCCCACGCAACGTCGTCATCGGGATCCGAGTGCGCTTCGCGTGCCCGACGCTCGATCTCGGACGCCCACACCGCCTCCACCTCGGGATCTGCCTCACCATCCAGGCTCGCGAGCAGGTCAGCGGCGAGCACCGCGCGCTCTGGCACGGGGCCACCCAGGCCGGTCGGAGCTCGCCCTCAGAAAGCTGATCGGCTGGTGCGCCTCTCGGCTCCCTGCCTCTTTGGAGATGGCGACAGGATAGAGATGGCCCGGCCGTGTGCCGCTGCCGGTGCTGCAACGACTGCTGGAGCGATCGCGCTCGGAGCTGCAAAGCCACGCGCAAGCGGAGTCGTCAGACGCGAAGTAACTAGCCGAAAACGATGGGGTGGATGATGGGGGTCGAACCCACGACACCCAGGACCACAACCTGGTGCTCTACCAATTGAGCTACATCCACCGTGGGAACCGGTAGATACCGGAACGACGGGCGCGAAGCAAGTCGCGTTAGACGTCGGACCAGTCGTTGTCGACGTCGAGGTCGAGTTTCTTGAAGTCGACCGTCTCGAGCTCTTGGTGGGAGGGCCGCGACTTTTCGTCTTCGGCCTGGTGCGTGCGGACGAGCGTCGCGACTTGCGAGACGCTCGCGTCGCGCACGTCTTCACCTTGCGTCGAAGCGATCAGCTGCGCGAGCGCGTTCGGACCACGCCTTGCCTTGATCTGGATGTCGATCATGGCGCTTGCGTAACACAGGTCCGACCGCTCCGGTTGCGCAAAATTCACGCAGTCGCGCGACGCGCGGCCATGATTTTCACGAACGATTTCCCGCGGATCTCTTCCAAAGACAGCCCGGTAGCCAGCGCTTCCTGCTCGGTGACCGCGCCGCACGCGATGCCCCGCAAGAAGTAGTTCAGCAAGCCCTGCCCGGTCGCCGCGTCGTCGAAGATGTCGCCGGCGAGGGTCGCCTGCGCGGCCTTGCCGACGAAGTTGCGCAGCCGCTCGCTCGCGGGAGCGAGCCCGTCGAGGAAGAACGCGTACACCGAGCCGTAGCGGGGCACGAGCTGCGCGGGATGCAGATCCCAGCCCTGATAGAAGCCGTGCACGAGCGAGTGGCGCACGTCGTCGGCGTGGAGCCGCCACGCCGAGAACACCGCGTTGCGATTGTCGCGCTGCTGATCCGCGGTGAGGTTCTGCCCGCGATGCGGCGCGACCGGCATGATGTTGGTCGCGCCGTCCGACAGCATGACGCCGGTGCCGGCGAACGCGACCTTCATCATGTGCTTCGCGAAATCGCACGCGGGATGGCGCATGCGCTGGTGCGCCGCGGTGATGTCGCAGCTCGCGGTGTAGTCGTACGTTCCGAAGTGCGCGCCCGAGAGCCGGCCCTGCGCGGCGCGATGCAGGCGCGGCAGCACCGAGCGGCCCTGCGGGTCGAAGATGCTCTGCGTGGTCTCGACCATGATCTCCATGCGCAGCGCGCCGGTCGCGAGATCGAGGCGGTCCTCGAGCAACTCGAACGTCTCGACGAGCAACTCGACGTCGGCGACCGATTGAATCTTCGGCAGCGTGACGACGAAGTTGTCGGGCAAGTGGCCGTTCGTCGCGCCGACGAGCTCGGTCAGGAACACGTCGAGCGTGCGCAGCGAGCGCGCCGCGAGATCGCGGGTGAGCGGCTTGATGCGAATGCCGATGAACGGCGGCAGCGTGCCGCCGACCGCGGCGGCCGCGACTTGCTGCGCGGCGGCCGTCGCGTGGCCGTCTTCTTCCTCGTCGGCGCGGTTACCGTAGCCGTCCTCGAAGTCGATGCGAAAATCCTCGACGGGCTCGCGGCGCAGCTTCTCGCGCACGCGCTCGAGCACCTTCGGTGCGAGCTCGCCCCCGGCATGAGTGTGCCCGGCTGAAAGCCCGATCGCCTCGGCGAACGTCGCGGCGTCCGGCGCGTAGGTGTCGAGCGAGCGCAGCGCGAGCTCACCGAGCTTCTTCGGCGTGTCGGCGGAGAACAGGTGCGCGCCGCCGTACACGGTGTGCACCGGCTGGCGCGCGCCGCTGTCGCCGGGATAGCGGCGCAAGAACCGCGACTGGGCGCGCTCGACGCGCGCGAGGATCTTGTCGAGCTTCTTTTGCGAAAGCGACGTGCGTGCCGACATGCCGCGCGTTGTAACTCAGCTGCCGCGGTAGGTCGAGAACCCGAACGGTGAGAGCAGCAGCGGCACGTGATAATGCTGCGTTCCGTCACCGACGTGAAACTGGATCTCGACGAGCGGAAAGAACGCGTCTTGCTGGCGCGCCGCGAAGTAGGCGCCGACCTGGAAGCGAATGCGATACGTGCCTTCGGGCACCGGGCCGGCCGCGGTGAGCGTGCGCAGGCGCCCGTCGTCGTCGGTGACGCCGCCGCCGACGAGATGCCACACGCCGTGCTCGCTGCGCTCGAGCTCGATCGCGACGCCGCGGCCGGGCTTGCCGGTGGCGATGTCGAGAACATGCGTCGTGATCATCGCGGCGGCTCCTCGAGGAGCTTGGCGAGGCGCAGGCGCGTGATCTTCGCCTGCTCCTCGGCGGCGGTGCGCAGCTCGGCGGCGCGCGAGTGATGCAGGCGCGCGCGCAGCTCGGCGAGCATCGCGTCGGCGGCGCGGCCCGACGCGCACACGATGAAGATGAAGCCGTGCTTCGCGGCGTACTCGCGATTCGCGTCGGCCAGCTCGGCGAGCGTGCGTTGCGCCGCGGTTGCCGCGGCCGCTTGCTCCTGCTGCGACCACGTCGCGGCGGAGGTCTCGCCGATCTTCGGGTGCGCGGCGAACGCCTCGAGGTGATCGGCTTCGCCGAGGCTCCACCACACGCGCTCGGCGATGCGCGCCAGCGCCGGCGCATCCTCGAACGGCCGCGCGCCGACCAGCGCGGCGGTCCAGCGCGCCGAGCCGCAGCAGCGCAGCAGCGCCTCGGTCGCGTCGAGCGCCGCCATCGCATTGAGCCGGTCGAGACCGGGCGACGGCGCGGGCGCGAGGTTGCCCCACGCGCGTAGCCGCGCGACGCCGCCGTCGGGGAAGACCGAGAGCTTCACGTGCGTGATCGCGCCGATGCGGCGCAATTCGGTCTCGAACACGTGACGCGTGTGCGGCTGCAGCGGCGACGCGAGCAGCTGCCGCCACTGGTCGTCGGCGGCGGGACCGTTTGCGCCGTCGACGACGCACCGGCCCGGCGCGTTGCCCTTGAAGTGCGTCGTGTCGATCACGAGGCGATCGATGACGCCGGCGGCGGCGAGCCGCACCAGCGCCCAGTCGTTGCCGGGCCCGCGCCGGCGCCGGGTTTCCCAGCCGTCGGCCATGCTGCGCGACGGCCCGGGCTTGATGAGGTTGTTGCGCGAGCCGAAGAACATGTCGCTGCACGACTCGACCCACGCGCCGTGCTCGAGCGCCGCGAGATCGATCGGGCCGCCGAGCGCGCGCAGCCGCAACCACCGCGGTGCGACCTCGCCGTGCACGCGCAATCGCGCGACGCCGCCGTCGGGAAAGACGTCGAGCCGCACGTGCGTGAAGCGCTGCGGGTAGTCGATCGCGAACACGTTCTTCGCGTCGCCGCGCAGCGCAGAGCGCGGCAAGATGTTCGTCCACGTCGCGGTCTGCAGCGCCGCGAGATCGAGCGGATCGTCGAGCTCGCACGCGTAGATCGCGCACGACTCGGGGAAGTTGCCGCGGAAGAACGCCGTATCGACGACGATCCCGCGGATCACGCCGGGCATGCCGAGCCGCACGAGGCACCAGTCGTGGCCAGGTTCCCGGCGCCGCCGCGACTCCCAGCCGTCCATCCACTTGCCGCGATCGGTGTACTCGTGCTCGCGCCACTCGGCCGCGCGCTCGCGCACGAGGTTCTCCTTCTCGGCGAAGAAATCGTCGTTGCACGCGATCGCGGCGCCGCCGGTGGCGTCGCACGCGAGATCCGGAAGCTCGAGGAACGCGGGGGGCTCGCTCATATCAGGTGCCCTCGTTCGCCCGCGACGAGCCGGCCGCGCTCGGCGATCTTGCGGCCGCGCAGGAACGTCGCGTGCACGATGCCGCGCAGCGCGTCGCCCGCGTACGGCGTGACCTTGTGGCGGTGGTGCACGACATCGGGCGTGACCGTCCACTTCTCGGCGTCGGCGAACACGACGAGATCGCCGTCGGCGCCGGGCGCGATCGCGCCCTTGCGGCCGGTGAGGTTCGCGAGCCGCGCCGGCCCCGCGCACATCCAGCGCGCGACATCGGCGAGCGAGTGGCCGCGCGCGCTCGCCTCGGTCCACACGACCGGCAGCGCGAGCTGCAAGCCCGAGATGCCGCCCCACGCGGCGACGAAATCTCCCGCCTCGAGCCGCTTCAAGCCGGGCGAGCACGGCGAGTGATCGCTCGCGACGAGCTCGAGCACCCCTTCGGCGAGCGCGCGCCACAATTCCTCGCGGTTCGCGGCGTCGCGGATCGGCGGCGCACACTTGAACGGCGTCGCGCCGTCGGGGATCGACTCGGCGGTGAAGTGCAGGTAGTGCGGGCACGTCTCCGCCGACAGCGGCAGGCCTTCGGCGCGTGCGGCACGCAGCAGCGGCAGCGCACTCGCCGCCGAATGATGGACGACGTGCGTGCGCGCGCGCGTCGCACGGCACAGCCGCGTGACGAGCTGGATCGCCTGCTCCTCGGCGGCCGGCGGGCGCGACGCGAGATACGTCGCGTAGGCGCGTGGATCGGCGTCACCGAGCGCGGCGGTCGCGGCATCGATCGGCCCGGCGAGCTCGGCGTGCACGAGCAGCGGCGCGCCCAGCGCGGCGAGGATCTGCATCGCGGGCTGGAGCTCCGGCTCGCCGACCCAGCCGAACTCGGCGACGCCGGAATCGACGAGGAAGCACTTGAAGCCGCGCACGCCGTCGGCGAAGAGGCCGGGCAGCTCGCGCTGGTTGCCGGGCACGACGCCGCCCCAGAACCCGACATCGACCGCGCATTGCCCGCGCGCCGCCTCGCGCTTGGCCGCGAACCCCTCGCGCGTCGTCGTCGGCGGGACCGAGTTGAGCGGCATGTCGACGAGCGTGGTCACGCCGCCGAGCGCGGCGGCGCGCGTCGCGGTCGCGAAGCCTTCCCACTCGGTGCGACCGGGCTCGTTCAGGTGCACGTGCGTATCGACGATACCGGGCAGGATCGCGAGCTCGCCGAAATCCTCGCACGCAGTTCCTGCGTCGTCCCATTCGGCGACGCGCGCGATCGTGCCGTCCTCGCCGACGTGGATCGCAGCGGGTCGCACGCCGCCGGGCAGCACGACGCGGCGCGAGCGCAGGACCGTCACGCGAACGTCCTCGTTTTGCTCGGCCTTCGGTACGAGCGTCCCCTGCCACCCGCCCCACGCTTCGCTACGCTTCGCTTCCTCATACCGGTTGCAACGCCGCGCGCGCCTCCGCGACAGCGTTGCCGACGATCAGGTCGGCGTCGCCCCAGCCGCTCTGGCGCAGCGCCTCGCCCAGCTCGTCGGCCATGTAGCGCGCCGACGGAAACCGGTTCGCGGGATCGGCGGCGAGCGCGGTGTGGATCGCCGCCGCGAACCGCGCCGGGATATCGGGTCGCCTGTCCGCGAGCGCCGGCACGTCGCACTTGCGGATCTTGTCGACGACGTCGGCATCCGACTTCGAATGGAACAGCCGCTCGCGCACGAGCGCCTCCCACAGCGTGATGCCGAGCGAGAACAGATCGCTCGCGGGCGTCGCCGGCTTGCCGGTGAAGATCTCCGGCGCCATGTACGACAGCGTGCCCTTCACGAAGCCGGGCGCGGTGAGCTCGGCGACGCGATCGCGCGCGCGCGCCATACCGAAATCCGAGAGCTTCACGTCGCCGTTCAAGCCGAGCAGGATATTTTGCGGCGCGATGTCGCGGTGGATGACCGGCGATGGTTTGCCATCGGCGCCGCGATGATCGTGCGCGGCGGCCAGGCCGCGCAGCACGCGCAGCCCGACGGTCGCGACGAACGCCCACGACGTCGGGCGATCCATGTCGCGCTCGACGCGCAGCATCGTCTTCAAGCTGACGCCGTCGATCCATTCGAGCACGAGGCAATAGACCGGGCCGGCCGGCGTGGCCTCGATGATGAAATCGAGCACCTGGATCAAGTTCGCATGCTGCAGGTGCGCGCCGATCCGCGCCTCCTCGAGAAACATCGACAGGTACGGGCCGCCGACCTGCGAGAACGCGCGCTTCATCACCTTGACCGCGACGGGGCGCGCGAACACTTCGCTCGAGCGCGCGACGCCTTGCCACACCGTCGACAAGCCTCCCTCGTCCACCATGTCGACGAGCTGATAGCGCCCGCCGATGATCGAGCCGGCTTCCATAGCCGATGATGCTACCCCACCCGGTCGCGCATGCGATCGCCGAGGCGAAACCTTTCCCAGGCGAGGCCGAGCGCCGCGACGACGCCTGCGAATGCGAGACACCAGCCCGCGCCGATCAGATCGATTCGCAACGCGGTCGCCGCGCCGATCGAGGCGAGCTCGCACGCGCCGAGCGCGATCGTGCCGGCCGCGAGGCCGCGCAGCGACGGCCGTAGATACGCGAGCACGGCCGGCGAGCTGTTCCAGCGCGGCCGCAGCCCGCGCACGTGGAGCGCCGCGACGCCGGCAACCGCCGCGAGCGCGACGACCGTGAGCAGCGCGCTCGTGCCGAACCACGCCGCGAACAAGCCGGCGAGCCACGCGCCGGTCGCGAGACTCGACAGGGCGGTCACCGCGCACGCGACCGGCCTCGCCATCCGCGCGCGCCGCGCGATCGCCGCCGCGTCGGGCGTCGGGATCGACGGGCTCGACTGCGCGCGCGTCATGCGCTGCGGCGCCGCCGGCTTGTCGAGCGCGGCGAGCTGCGCCTCGAGGTCGAGCGCGCTCGCGACGCGGTGCGCGGGATCGCGCGCCATCGCGTGCTGGATCACCGCCTCGGCCTCGGCGGAGATCGATGGCTCGAGCGAGCTCGGCCGCGCCGGCTCCTCGTGCAGGACGAGCGCGAAGCGACTGAGCGCCGGCACGTTACCGTACGGCGGCTCGCCCGCGAGCATGTGATAGACGATCGCGCCGATCGCGTAGACGTCGGCGAGCGGGCCGGCATCGGCGGCGCGCCGCGCCTGCTCGGGCGCCATGTACGCGGCCGTCCCCATCACCGCGTCGGTGCGCGTCAGCTGCTCGTCGTCCTCGAGCTTCGCGACGCCGAAATCGAACACCTTGACGTGCGGCTCGCCGTCACGCTGGCACAAGAACACGTTCGACGGCTTCAGGTCGCGATGCACGACTCCGGCCGCGTGCGCGTCGGCGACCGCGCGGCAGATCTCGCGCGCGATCGGGATCGCCTGCGCGACCTTGAGCTTGCCGGCGCGGTTCAGCATCGCCTGCAGATCCTCGCCCTGCAGCAATTCCTCGACGAGACACGGCCGCCCGTCGGCGGTGCGCAGCACGTCGACGAGCCGCACGACGTGCTCGCTGTCGATGCGCGCCGCGGCCCGCGCCTCGCGCTCGAAGCGCGCGAGCAAGTCGCGGTTCGCGGCGAGATCGTCGTGGATGACCTTGACCGCGACGTGCGTGCCGATGCGCAGGTGCTCGGCCTTGTAGAGCCGCGCCATCCCGCCTTCGCCGACCACACCGGTGACGCGATACGTGCGGCCGAGCACTTCACCGATCAGCGGGTCGCCGGTCTTCGCGATCGCCTCGGCCCGCGGCGTGGCGTCGCGCGGGCACACCGCGAAGTCGGGCGGATACGATGCGCCGCACGTCGCGCACGTCCAGTCGGCGGCGGCAGCCTGCTCAGCCACGCGATCATTGTAGTCGATCACTCGGCGTGCGCGCCCGCGGCGACCCACGCGGCGAGCTCGGCGCGCTCGCTGTCGGTGATGTGGGTCTTGTTGTTGAACGGCATGTTCGCGAGGTCGTACGCGCGGTACTTGATCCGCGGCGCCATCACGCGGATCTGATCGGACGTGTCGAACGTGACGCCGAGCGGCGCCGCGGTGAACACGTCGTCGGACGGATGCAGGCTGTGGCAGCGCAGGCAGCGGTTGCCGATGATCTCCTGCACGCGCGCGAACGCGACCGGATGATCGATGCCGTACTTCGGTTTGGGCTCGACGCGCGACACGATCATCAGGCCGCCGATCGCGACCGCGCCCATCGCGCACGCCGGTGCGAGCCACGCCGCGGCGCGCAGCTGGCGGCCGGCGCCGAGATACCGGATGTTCATGAAGTGGCGCACGCCGGCGCCGCCGATGATGACCGCGATCAGGATCAGCCAGTTCAGGTAGTGCGTCGTCGCCGCCGGGAAGTGGTTCGACACCATGATGAACAGCAGCGGAAACGTCAGGTAGTTGTTGTGAATGCTGCGCTGCTTCGCGGCGATCGACAGCGCCGGATCCTGCGGCTTGCCCGATCTGGTCGCGGCGACCAGCGCGTGCTGCGACGGCACGATCACGAACCACACGTTGCCGGTCATCAGCGTGCCGATCAGCACGCCGGTCTCGATGTACGCGGCGCGCCCGCTGAACACGCGCGTGAACCCGTAGATCGCGCCGAACAGCATCGCGATCGAGAGCACCGACGCGAGCCGGGGCGCGCCCTTGCCGAACGAGTCCCACACGCCGTCGTAGATGATCCACGCGACGAACAGCGCCGACAGCGAGATCGAGATCGCGACGATCGGGCTGACATCGTGCAGCGACGGATCGACGAGGAACGCCGCGCCGTTCATGAAATACACGACGACGAGCAGGCCGATGCCGGTGCCCCAGGTCGCGAAGTTCTGCCACTTGAACCAGTGCAGCGTCGCCGGCAGCTCGCCCGGCTCGAGCAGCTTCTTCTCGACGTCGTAGAACGCGCCGGAGTGGAGCATGTGCAGCCTGCCTTGCGACAGCGGCGCGAGCCCGGGCGACTTCTCGAGGTTCCGATCGAGCCAGTTGAACAGCATCGAGTTGCCGATCCACATGATCCCGGCGATCACGTGCGCCCAGCGGAACAGGACGTCCAACAGCTCGTGCAGCGACACCGCGAGCCAGCCTACCCGAATGCGCGCCGGATCGCCTCGGCGATGCCGCCGCCCGTCCCGGTCTCGCACGCGAGCACGTCGCTCGCGGCCGACCGCACCGCGTCGGGCGCGCTGCCCATCACGAACGAGCGGCCGGCGACCTGGAACATCGGCACGTCGTTGACCCAGTCACCGACGACGACGGCCTCGGCGAGCGTGCAGCCGCGCACCGCGCACAACTCGGCGAGCGCGGTGCCCTTCGTCGGCCCGGCGGCGCGCACGAGCACGGCGTGCTTGCCGGGAATCGTCCATACCGGGAAGCTGACGCTGAACACGTGCGCGGCATGCGGGCGCAGCGCGGCATGCGCGGCCGCCACGGCCTGCTCGTCGCCGACCGCCACCGCCGCGAGCGGATCGCTCGCCCACACGCGCGCGTCGAGCGCCTCCTCGACCACCTGCAGCCGCGGCGACCAAGTCCGGACGTAGTGCGCGAACGGCTCGCCGGCCGCGTCGTGGTGGATGCCATCGGCCTCGAACACGAACGCGGCCAGGCCGTGCGCGCCGAACGTCTCGCGCAGGAGGCTCGTGACCGCGGGCGTCATCGGATGGTGCGCGAGCGTGCGCGCGGACTCGACCTCGACGAGGTGGCTGCCTTCGACGCACGCGATCGCGCCCTCGATGCCGCACGTGCGCGCCGCGGCGAGGGCGCCCGAGTGCAGCCGGCCGGTCACGATCGTGACCCCGCCGCCGGCGCGCTGCAGCTCGCCGATCGCGGCGCGGTCGCGCTCGTCGATCGAGTGGTCGCGGCGGAGCAGCGTGCCGTCGAGGTCCACCGCGAGCAGCCGGTACTTCACGGCTGGGAACTTAGCACTACGGCGTGCAGGTGCCGATCAGCACGCTCGCCACGCTCGCGCCGTTGCTCGCCGCCACCAGATCGCGCTCCCCCGAATTGGCGAAGTCGCCGATCGCGACGCCCTGCGGCGCCAGGCCGGCCGCGAAGTCGAGCTTGGGCCGGAACGTGCCGTCGCCCTTGTTGTAGAGCACGCTGATCGTGTTGCCTCCGCCGTCGCCGATCGCGAGGTCCGCGTGGCCGTCGCCGTCGAGATCGCCGATCGCGATGCTCGTCGGCCCCGTGCCGGTCGCGTACGAGACCGGCGTTGCGAACGTGCCGTCGCCGTTGCCGCGCACGACGTACACGAGGTTCAGGCTCGGATGGACGATCGCGAAGTCGTCGTGGCCGTCGCCGTCGAGATCGCCGACCGCCACCGCGCGCGGATACGAGCTCGTGGTCACCGACTTGCCGGCCTGAAACGTGCCGTCGCCGTTGCCGGCGAGCACGGTCGCGCCGTAGCCGTAGTAGTTCGCGACGACGAGCCCGACCTTGCCGTTGCCGGTGAGATCGCCGACCGCGAGCCCGTACGGATACGAGCCGGCGGTGAAGGCTTGCTGCGCGCCGAACGTGCCGTCGCCATTGCCGAGCAGGATGCTCACGCTGTTCGAATAGTAGTTCGCGACCGCGAGATCGGGCTTGCCGTCGAGGTTGAAGTCGGCCGCGACGATGCCGTACGGAAGCGCGCCGACCGCGTAGTCGGCCTTGGGCTGGAACGAGCCGTCGCCCTTGCCGAGCAGCACGCTGACGGTGTTCGCGCCCTCGTTCGGCGTCGCGACGTCGAGCTTGCCGTCGCCGTCGAAGTCGGCGACCGCGATCGCCCACGGCGAGGTGCCGGTGCCCCAGTCCTTCTTCGCGGAGAACGTGCCGTCGCCCTTGCCGAGCAGGATGCTCGCGGTGTTCGCGGTTTGATCCGCGGTCGCGACGTCGAGCTTGCCGTCGCCGTTGAAGTCGCCGACCGCCACCGCCATCGGGCCCGGCGCGGTCGACGGCGCGGCGGGCACGAGCAAGCCGTGGGCGCCGCCGCCGAGCAAGAGGCTCAGCGTCGCGCTGCTGGTGTTCGCGATGATCACGTCGAGCCGGGTATCGCCGCTGATGTCGGCGATCGCGACCGCGCTCGGCGACGCGCCGGCGAAGTACGCCTGCGGCGCGGCGAGCGTGCCGTCGCCGTTGCCGGTGAGCAGCACGACGCCGGGATTGCCGGGTCCGACGACCATCACGTCCGAGTTGCCGTCGCCGGTGACGTCGCCGATCGCGACCGACTCCGCATCGGCGACCGCGTAGCCGACCTTGGTCTTGAACGTGCCGTTGCCGTTGCCGAGCAGCACGCTGGCCTCGCCGGTGCCGTTGGAGGCCGCGACCAGATCGACCTTGCCGTCGCCGTCGAGATCGCCCGCGGCCACGGCGTATGGATAGTTGCCGACCGCGAAGTCGGCCTTCGCCTCGAACGTGCCGTCGCCGTTACCGAGCAGCACGCTGACCGCGGCGGAACCGGCATCGGCGACCGCGAGGTCGAGCTTGCCATCGCCGTTCAAGTCGCGCGCGACCACGCCGGAGGGCTCGGAGCCGGTCGTGTATTTCACCTCGGCCTGGAACGTGCCGTCACCGGCACCGAGCAGCACGCCGAGGTCGTTGCCGGATTCCTCGGCGACCGCGACGTCGAGCTTGCCGTCGCCGTCGAAGTCACCGACCGCGACGCCCCACGGCGCGTACCCGACGTTCACCGTGCGTGCGGCCTGGAACGTACCGTCGTCGTTGCCGAGCAACACGCTGATCGTGTAGCTGCTCTGGTTCGCGGCGACGAGATCGAGCTTGCCGTCGCCGTTCAAATCGCCGGTCGCGAGCCCGCGCGGAGACGAGCCGGCGGGATAATCGACGTGCTCGAGGTAGCGGCCGCCGCCGACCGCGAGCATGACGCTGACGTTGTTGGTGCCGGCGTTCGCGGACGCGAGGTCGAGCTTGCCGTCGCCGTCGAAGTCGCCGATCGCGATCGCCGAGGGCTCGCCGCCGGTCGTCGGCCACGGCACCAGCCCCGAGGCGCAGCTCCCGCCGCTGCCCGAGCCGCCGCCGTCGCCGCCGGTGCCGCCGTCGCCGGTGCCGAGCCCACCGTCGGGCCCACCGCCGCCGCCGCCGCCGCCGCCACCGCCGTTACCGCTCGCACGGCCGCAGGCCGCCGCGAGCGCGAGGATCAACCAGATGCGCTGCATTGCACCCGAGGGAGCCGCGAACCAGGCCGCAGTCGCACGAAAATCGAGCTACGATTCGTACGTGGCGGTGGCTATTCAGGATCCGTCGGTCGTGGCAGCGGCGGCGCGCATCGCCGCTGCGGGCCGCGCCGCGTGGCCGGGCGTCGAGGTGAAGGAAGATCAGCTCGCCGAGAAGCTCGCCGGGCGACTCGCGGACGACGCCGAGGCGCGCCTCGACGACCTGCACGACGCCGACCTCTACCTCGCGACCGCACTGGCGGCGGGCGATCCGACCGCGGTGCGGATTTTCGAAGAAAAGCTCGTGCCGCAGATCGACATCGCCTTGCGCCGCATGCGGCTCGCAGGCGGCACCGCGGACGAGGTCAAGCAGGCGCTGCGCGTCGAGCTGCTCGTGCCAGGAGATCGAGGGCCGCCCGAAGGGCGCCCGAAAATCGCGGACTACGCCGGCCGCGGCGAGCTCGCGGCGTGGGTGCGGATCAGCGCGACGCGCAAGGCGCTCAAGGTGATCCGGCGCGGCGACCGCGAGGAGACGCTCGACGAGATCCTGCTCGACCACTGGCCGGCCGGCACGCCGGATCCGCTCCAGAACCAGATGCGCACGCAGTACACGGCCGAGCTCAAGCGCGCGATCCGCGAATCGTTCGCCGCGCTCGAGGTGCGGCAGCGCAACCTGCTGCGCCAGCACATCCTCGACGAGCTGACGATCGACGATCTCGCGAAGCTGTATCGCGTGCATCGCGCGACGTGCGCGCGCTGGCTCGCCGACGCGCGCGCGGATCTGTCGAAGGGCACGCGCAAGCGGCTGATCACCTCGCTCGGGGTGGACACCGACGAGGTCGACAGCTTGCTGCGCTTCCTCGACAGCGACATCGAGCTGTCGATCTCGCGGATCCTGCTGTCGCGATGACGGCGCAGCGCGGGTGCCCGCCGGTCGAAGCGCTGCTCGGCTTCATCTCGGGCGAGCTCAGCGACGACCGCGCGGCGACGCTCGAGGAGCACCTCGACGGCTGCATCGAGTGCCGCGCCGCGCTGTCGAACCATGCCCGAGGCGACACACCGCCGAGCTTCGGGCGGTATCGCATCGACACGGTGCTCGGCTCGGGCGGGATGGGCATCGTGTATCGCGCGTGGGATCCGCAGCTCGCGCGGCCGGTCGCGATCAAGGTCGTGCGGCGCGCCGGCGACGACGCGGCGGGACGCGCGCGGCTGGTGCGAGAGGCGCAGAGCCTCGCGCGGCTGTCGCATCCCAACGTGTGCCACGTCTACGACGTCGGCACGCAGGACGAGGACGTGTGGGTCGCGATGGAGCTCATCGACGGCGCGACGCTGCGGCAGTTCGGCACGGAGGGCCGCGATTCGAAGGAGCTGATGGCCGTGCTGTTCGGCGCGGCCGAGGGCCTGGCGGCGGCGCACGAGGCGGGGCTGGTGCATCGCGACGTCAAGCCGGAGAACGTGCTGGTGACGCGAGACGGGCGCGCGATCGTCACGGATTTCGGGCTCGCACGCGCGGAGGATCGCGTGGATCCGGCGGCGTCGACGATGGCGGTGGATCCGAACCTGACGGCGACGGGCGCGCTCGCGGGGACGCCGGCGTACATGGCGCCGGAGCAGCTCGGCGGGGATCCGCTGGACGCGCGGGTCGATCAGTTCGCGTGGGCGGTGATGACGTGGGAGCTGCTGACGGGGACGCGGCCGTTTCCGATCGTGCTCGCGATCCGGCTCGATGCGATCCGCGCCGGACTCACGCCGCCGCCGACGCTGGCGCCGGGGATCGCGAGCGTGCTGGCGAAGGCGATGGCGGCGGCGCCACGGGACAGGTTTGTGGGGATGCGGGAGGTGATCGCGGCGATGCGGGACGCGGTGGCAGGCGGGAAGCCCACGCCGGTGAGGAAGACCAAGACGACGGCGGTGGTCGCGGCGGCGGTGGCGGCGCTGGCGGTCGGAGGCGTCGTGGTGGCGTGGCAGGGGCACGGGAGATCGGTAACTGGATCGGCACCGGCGACGGTAGCGGTAGCGGCACCGGTAACCGGCACCGGAAGCGGCAGCGGCACCGGCAGCGGAAGCGGAAGCGGTAGCGGAAGCGGAAGCGGTAGCGGAAGCGGTAGCGGAAGCGTGGTTGCCGGCGCGCGCCCCGTCGTCCACAAGAAGAAGCCGATCGTCGTCGCGCACGTCGAGCCTCCGCCCGTCGCCGCGGTCGCGGTGCCGAAACGCTCCGCCGCGATCTCGATCCCCGAGCCGCAGCCGGCGCCGCCCGCGCCGCCGAGCTCGCCGCCCGGCTATCGCCGCAGCGCCGCGGTCGCGTCGATGGATGCGTTCTGTCACGTGCCGTACGATGCCGCGCATCCGGATCCGGCCACGTACAACCCGATCGCCGACTGGGGACGCGTGACGAAGGTCGAACGCGAGGTCGGCTCGCTCGCCGAAGAGCGCGTCCCGCTCGACATCGTCTACCTCGCCGGCCAGCGCAAGACGTATCGGTTCTCGACCGACGGCCTCGAGGGCATCGTGCCGGCGAACGTCGGCGATTGGCTCGTCGTGTGTCGCGAGTCGGACTCGGACGTGTATCAGCTGCCGGGTGGGCCGCTCGACGTGATGCGCTCGGTGATCACGGTGTCGGGGCCGCCGCGCATCACCGAGCTCGCGAAGCTCGCGCCGCTGCACATCTACGAGATCATGCTGTGGCGGTTCGCGTCGCTGAAGAAGATCGAAGTCGATCCGGCGCGGCGCTACCTCGTCAACGCGAAGGTCACGGAGCGCGAAGGCTCGCGCCTGCACATGGACAAGTGGTGGCTCGACGTGCCGGCCGGCATCCCGGGGGCGTCGTCGCTCGTCGTCGGCAAGCGCGCCTGGATCGTCGTCGAGAAATTGCACTTCGAAGACGACGACAAGCTGGTCGGGCGGGCGGCGGCTGTAGTCGATGACCTGTTCCGGTAAGTTTTTCTGCGACCACCTCCGCGCGGGCGGCTCGCTCTTTCGTCGATCACGAAAGGGTGCATGTCATGAGGTCCGTCGCGCTACTCGCTCCACTATCGCTGTCGTTCACGCTCGTCGCGTGCTACGGCTCCGCGCCGCCGCGTCCGCCGCGGGTTCCGCTGCCGCCGATCGAGGAGGGCGCGGCGCTCGAGGTCCACTCCGAGACCAACACCACGATCGAGAACGTGGCGAAGACCGCGTGGTCGTGCCCGGCGGGTCACGCCGAGGGCGATGCGGCATGCACGAAGACGACGTACAGCGAGGCCGAGCCGGTCACGCGCACGAACACGACCGCATCGATCGGCGATCAACCGCTGAGCGCCGCGCAGTTCAAGGTGATCACCGATCCGAAGTGGAACGACAAGCTCGGCGAGCTCGACGATCTCTCGCACAAGTGCACGCGCGCGAACGTGCCGCGCTACATCGGCATCGGCTTGATGGCGGCGGGCTTGCTCGTCGGCGAGATCATGTCGTCGCAGGGCTCGAGCGCCGGCCCGGCCGTGCTCTACGGTGGCGCGGCCGCGGGCGGCGTGTCGTATGCGGTCGGCTACTTCGCGTACGGCGGCCGCGATTGCAACACCGCGCGCGCGCTGTTCAACTACCTCGACACGACGAACGAGCTGGGCGAGACCACCGTGCCCGGCGCCGACGCCGCGAGCGAGATGAAGGTGCTCGCCGAGCAGTTCAACGCGACCCACGGCGCCCACGCCTCGCGCGAAACGCGCAACGATCGCCTGCGCATGCGCGAATAACCGCATGGCGTGCGCGCCCCGCGATAGGATCGCATCGTGGGGTCTTCGTCACCGCGATGGATCGCGTGCGCGCTGGTCGCGGCCTGCAGCTTCCGCAACGGCGGGGCCGTCGGCGATGGTGGACCCGGCGTGGTCGCCGACGCGACCGCCGCCGACAGCGCGGACGGCTCGCTGCTGGTGCAGGACGGCACCGAGACGGCGACCTGTTACGGCAGCGGCCTCGTGCAGGTGTGCCCGATCACGACGCCGCCCGCGACGCTGCCGCCGCTGCCGAGCCCGCTCGATACGTCGACCTCGACCGCGTGCTCGTACGCGCAGCAGGCCGACAGCTCGATGGTGTGCGTGATCGCCGCGCAGACGTTGTCGATCGACAGCTCGCTGTCGGTGATCGGCCAGTATCCGCTCGTGCTGCTCGGCACCGATACGATCGCGATCGGCGCCGCGATCGATGTCTCGAGCTACGCCGGCACCGCGGTGACCGGTCCCGGCGCGAGCTGGAGCGGCTGCGCGGCGGCGGTCGCGCCCGGTCCGAACGACGGTGGCGCGGGCGGCGGCGCCGGCGGCAGCTTCGGCACGCTCGGAGGCAACGGCGGCACCGGCAACAACGGCGCGGTCGACGACTCGGGCGCGGCGGGAACGCCCGGTTCGGCGCAGGATCCCGCGAACGTGCGCGGCGGCTGTGCCGGCTCGGCCGGCGCGCTGGCGAACGCGACCGCGGGTGGCGCCGGCGGCAACTCCGGCGGCGCGATCTACTTGCTCGCGGGCACGTCGATCACGATCCTGGCGACGGTCTCGGCGAACGGCGCGGGTGGCAGCGGCGGCAACGTCGACAGCGGCGGCGGTGGCGGTGGCACCGGCGGGTTGATCGGGCTCGAGGCACCGGCGATCACCGTCGGCGCGGTGATCGCGGCAAACGGCGGTGGCGGTGGCGGCGGCGGCGACGGGACGCCGTCGGCGGGCGGCACCGGCGGCGACGGCCAGACGAGCACGACGCAAGCGGCGGCCGGCGGCGCCACGGCCACGAATTACGTCACCACCGGCGGCACCGGCGGCGTCGCCGCGATCGCACCGGGCGACGGCAGCAGCAACCCGGCCGGCGGCGGCGGTGGCGGCGGCGCGGTCGGCGTGATCTACGCGAAGGGCTCGCTGACCGGCGCGGCGATGTGCTCGCCGGCGCCAGCGCTGCACTAGCCGGCCGCGAGCTCGGCGAGGGTCGCGGCGTCGAGCGCGACGTGCACCGCGCCGAGGTTTTCCTCGAGGTGCGTGACCTGGCTCGTGCCGGGGATCGGCAGCATCACGGGCGAGCGTGCGAGCAGCCACGCGATCGCGAGCTGAGCCGGCGTGCAGCGCAGGCGCTTCGCGATCAGATCGAGCCCGCCGCCGCCGGTCGCGAGCGCGCCGATCGCGAGCGGGAAGAACGGCAGAAACGCGATGCCGTGCGCCTCGCAGGCCGCGAGCAGCGCCTCGGGCTTCGCCGCCGCGGGAATCGGCCCGGCGCTGCCGCGCAGGTTGAACAAGTTCTGCACCGCGACGATCGGCCCGGTCGCGAGCCCCTGCTCGAGCTGCGCGACGTTGACGTTGCTGAGCGCGAGGTGGCGCACCTTGCCTTCGCGCTGCAGCTCCCGCATCGCGTCGAGCGCGACCGCGAGCGTCACGTCCTTCTGCTCGATCCAGCGCAGGTGCACGACCGGCAGCTGCTCGAGCCGCAGCGAGCGCAGATCCTCCTCGACGCCGGCGCGCAGCTCCTCGGGCTTGAGCGCCGGCACCCACGTTTTGTCGGGTGGGCGGCGCGCGCCGAGCTTGGTCGCGATCACGAGGTCGCTCGGGTACGGATGCAGCGCCTCGACGATCAGCCGGTTCGCGACGTGCGGCCCGTAGTACCAGGCCGTATCGATCAGATTGACGCCGAGCTCGACCGCGCGGCGGAGCACGGCATGCGCGCGGACGGGGTCCTCGGGCTCGCCCCACACGTCCTTGCCCGGCAACCGCATCGTGCCGTAGCCGAGCCTGCGCACCTCGAGATCGCCGAGGCGCAATGTTTCCGGACCGTGTGCGAAGCGCAGCAGCTGCATCTGCGAGGAGACTACCGTCGCGCGAGTCGGATCGCGAGGGGCCAGCGCACGGCGCGACGTTCGCCGTCGGGCCAGACCCGTGCGAGCTCGGCGCACACGTCGTCGAAGCGAGCCCCGCCGAGCGCGGCGATATGCTTCTGCGTCGCCGACCACGTCGCGAGATAGCCGACGAGCTCGGCGCGCGTCCAGTGCGCGACCATGTCGATGTCGGGAGCGGCGACGGCCGGCCACGGCCACGCGAGCTCGCGGTAGCCGTTCTCGATGTGGCGGCGCTCGGGCGGCCAGTACGGGCCGAGGTCGTCGTAGTAGCTGCGCACGATCGGATCCGCGGCCCCGTCGATCGATCCTCCGCGCTCCGCGTTGCTGCGCGCCCCGGCAGAGCCGGGGCGTGCGATCCAGCAGTTGCCGTACGCGAGGATCGCGCACAGCGCGCCGGGCCGCGCGACGCGCTCGACCTCGGCGACGTAAGCCGGCCAGTCGAACCAGTGCGCCGCCTGCGCGGCGACCGCGAGGTCGGCGCACGCGTCGGGCAGCCCGCCGTGCTCGGCCGGCGCGCAGCGATACTCGACGTGCGGGTGCGGCTCGGCGTGCTCGAGCTGCGCGCGCGCCGGATCGGTCGCGATCACGCGCGCGAAACGGTCGCCGAGCGCGACCGACAGCTGGCCGTTGCCGCAGCCGGCTTCCCACGCGAGCTCGTGCCGCGGGCAGCCCTCCGCGAGCAGCTCGACGAGCGCGCGCGGATAGTGCGGGCGATAGCGAGCGTAGCCCTCGGCGACGCCCGAGAAATGATCCCGAAAGCTCATGCGGCTTGCGATGCGCCGCACGCGCGGATCGTTACGCCGGCGATGCCGGCTCTCATGATTCACCACATCTGTTGACGCGCGGGAGGTCCCGAAGAACCCAGAGCCGGCCCGCCTGTTAGATCGAACGAAGCTGCGCCGCGATCCAAGACGATGTGGGCCAGCGCGCGACGCTGGAGCCGCGCGCTCTCGTCCACGCCGCGCGCGCTGGTCCACATCGTCGTCAGCGTCCACAGGCGTCGGGGGACCTCGATCGCGCGCGCCGAGCCAGCGCCTCGGACGCGGTGCTTCGCCGCCGCCACCACCACCGCCGGCCGCCTCGCGCGCGGATCTGCAGGCTCGACTGACGATCGCAAGCTGTGACGAATCGTCAGAGGCCGAGGCTAGGCCGAAATTACGGATACCGGCCCTGGAACCCGAACCCGCCCTCGATCTCGCCCTCCAGCCACGGCGACACGCCGATCGTCTCGCCGACGTAAAAATAGAAGCCGTACGCGCGGTGCAAGTCGATCCAGTAGCCCTCGAGGCCGCGCACGGCGTACTCGGTGCCGCGCGAGCCGTCGGTCGTGGGTTGCTGCGCGACATCGGCGACCAGCATCGGCTGGAAGAACAGCTTGGTATGCGCCGCTTCGCTGAAGAAGAACCGCCCGCCGAGGGCGAGCTGCAGCGGCATCGAGCCGTTGCTCGTGGTCGGTGCCGAGCCGAAATCCTTTTCGAGCCCGAAGCGCAGCGCGAACAGCAGCTCGAGGTGGCGCGCGACGCCGTATGACGCCTCGAGATCGATCGCCAGTGGCGCGCGGCCGGTGCAGATCGGCGCGAACCCGTGGCGTGCGGTCGCGTCGGTCTCGCCGCAATACAGCTCGTCGTTGCGCGGCGCGATGCCGCGGTAGCCGACTCCGAACCGCGCCGAGATGCCGAGCTGGTGCGCGTGGAACGTGGCCGGCAACTCGCTCGCATCGTCGGCGAACGCCGGTGCGCCGAGGGCCAACACGGTGCCGGCCACGACGAGAACGGCTGCCCGAAGCCTCATGCGCGCGACGCTAACACACGCTACATTGTCGTGCGTGCTGAACCGCAGGGAGCTGCTCGTGGCCGGGGCGCTATTCGCGCTGTCCCGGCGCGCGCTCGCGATCGGTCCCGGCAGCAAGTTCCGGTTCGGCCAGCTCGCGCTCGGCACCGGCTCGTCGTGGAATCCACGCCCGACCGCGCTCAAGCGCATGGCGTGGGAGCTCGAGAAGCGCACGTCGGTCGATGTCGAGCTCGACCCGGCCGTGGTGTCGCCGACCGACGGCAACCTGCACGAGACGCCGCTGCTCTACCTCGCGGGCGACCGCGGGTTCGACCTGCCGAGCACCTCGGCGATCGAGGCACTGCGCCGCTTCCTCACGTTCGGCGGCTTCCTGCTGATCGACAGCGCCGAGGGCTCGACCGACGGCGCGTTCGACGGTTCGGTGCGCAAGCTGGTCACCGCGATCTTTCCGGCGCCCGACAAGGGCCTCGAGGTCGTCGCGCCCGACCACGTCATCTACAAGTCGTTTTACCTGCTCGACAAGCCGCTCGGCCGGCTCGCGATCGCGCCCGCGCTCGAGGCGGTCACGCGCGACGATCGCCTCGTCTGCGCCTACGTCGCGAACGATCTCGGCGGCGCGTGGGCGCGCGATGACTTCGGCAACTACGATTACCCGTGCGAGCCGGGCGGCGAACGCCAGCGCGAGCTCGCGTTCCGCGTCGGCGTGAACATCGTGATGTACGCGCTGTGCCTCGACTACAAGTCGGATCAGGTCCACGTGCCGTTCATCATGAAGCGGCGGCGCTGGAAGCCGGAAGACTGATGAGCATCTCGATCTTCGGCTGGCACGCTCGCTACGCGCTCGCCGCGTGCTGCGTGCTGCTCGCGATCGCCGCCGCGATCTTCGTGCGGCGCGGGCGGTCGCGCATCGGCGCCGCGCTCGCGGTCGCCGCGCTCGCGGCCGGCGGCGCGCTCGCGGGCGAGGCGCTCGTCGCGCTGACCGTGCGGCTCGCGGCGCACGGCACGAACGACTTCAACGAGTATCGCTGGGTGTTCCTGTCGCCGTGGGGGCGGCTCGGGCTGTACCTCGGCGGCGCCGCGGTCGTCGGCATCGCGCTCCTGTCGTGGCGCGCGACCCGCGGCACACCGGCGTGGCGGCGCGCGTTGCTCGTCGGGCTGCGCGGCGCCGCGGCCCTCGCCGCGATGGTGCTGTTCCTCGAGCCCGCGGTCGAGCTGCGCCAGGTCGCGCGCGAGCCGAACCGCATCGCCATGCTGATCGACGACTCCAAGTCGATGTCGCTCGCGGAGAGCCCGCAGGGCCCGACCCGCATCGAGCGCGCGCGCCGGCTGCTCGCGAATTCGAAGGACGCGCTCGCGGAGTGGCAGCGCGATCACCAGATCGACTACTACACGTTCAGCGACATCGTCGCGGCGACCACGCCAACCGCGCTCGCCGCCGATCCCGCGCAGGGCAAGTCGACGCTGATCCGCAAGGCGCTCGAGTTCGTACGCGGCCGCTACGAAGGTCGCGACCTCGCCGGCATCGTGCTCGTCTCCGACGGTGCGGCGACCGGCAGCTTCGACGAGGATTCCGGCGACGGCGCCGTGCGCGACTTCCTGCGCTCGCTCGACACGCGCGTCCACACCGTATGGGCCGCACGCGACGGCCTGCGCGACCGCGCGATCGCGAAGGTGATGGCCGACGAGTTCGCGTTCGTTCGCACCGTCGTGCGCATCGAGGCCGTGATCCACACCACCGGCCTGCCCGCCGGTCAGGTGCCGGTCACGCTGTCGACCGACGGCCAGCCGCTGCGCCAGAAGATCGTCGAGCTGCCGGCGGGCGAGCACGACGTCACCGTCAGCTTCGAGGTCACGCCGCCGCGCGTCGGCCGTTACGTCTACGAGATCAGCGTGCCGGTCGCTCCCGGCGAGGCGGTCACGTCGAACAACACGCGCAGCTTCATCATCCGGGTGATTCGCGACAAGATCCGCGTGCTCCAGGTCAGCGGCCAGCCGTCGTGGGACGTGCGCGCGCTGCGCCAGATGCTGAAGTCCAACACGAACGTGGATTTGATCTCGTTCTTCATCCTGCGCACGCAGGACGACATCTCGCTCGTGCCGAACGACGAGATGTCGCTCATCCCGTTTCCGACACGCGAGCTGTTCGAGGATCAGCTGCCGTCGTTCGACGTGATCATCCTGCAGAACTTCGAGTACCTGCCCTACGGCATCGGCGACTACCTCGAGAACATCCGCAGCTACGTCGAGGGCGGCGGCGCGCTCGTCATGCTCGGCGGCGCGCAGTCGTTCACCTCGGGCGGCTACTACGGCACGCCGGTCGCGGCCGCGTTACCGGTCGACCTGTACGGCCCGTTCGATTCCGGCCCGGTGCTCGACACGCAGAAGTTCTCGCCGCAGCTCACCGACGCCGGCATCTCGCATCCGGTCACGGCGCTGCGCTACGCGGCCGATGACAACAAGGCCGCATGGAAGCAGCTGCCGCCGCTCGAGGGCGTGAACCTCGTCGCCGGCGCGAAGCCCGACGCGACCGTGCTCGCGGTCCATCCGACGCTGCGCACGAAGGCAGGCAAGCCGATGCCGGTGATCGTCGCGGGCGAATACGGCAAGGGCCGCTCGCTCGCGGTGACGACCGACAGCCTGTGGCGCTACGGGTTCGTCGCGGCGGCGCGGCCCGGCGACGACGGCCGCCAGTACACCGAGCTGTGGGAGAACGCGATCCGCTGGCTCATCCAGGACCCGGACCTGCGCAACCTGCACGTCGACTCCGACGCGGTCGAATACCTGCCCGGCGCACCGGTGCACGTCGCGATTCGCCTGCTCGGCCGCGATTACCAGCCGCTCGCGGGCGGCGAGGTCTCGCTCTCGGTCGAGCGCGGCGCCGATCCGAACCACGCCGACAAGCTGCAGGCGACCAAGCTCAAGGTCGGCAGCGATGGCACGTCGGTCTTCGAGCTCGGCGGCTTGACCGCCGGTGTGTACCGCGTCGTCGGCCACGCGCAAATCGCGGGCCATGACGTCACGGCGACCGACATCTTCCTCGTACGCGAGAATGGCACGGAGCTCGATCGCCCGGTCGGCGACCAGGCCACCCTGGAGGCGATCGCGGCCGCGACCGGTGGCCGCGCGCTCGGCGCCGTCGACGAATTGCCCGACGATCTGGCGTTCGATCCGCCCCGCATCGTGCGTGTCGACCGCCGGACCGACGTCGAGCTGTGGAGCCGCCCTAGCCTGCTCGTGCTGCTCGTGGGCCTGCTCGGCCTCGAGTGGCTCTTGCGCCAGCGAAGCGGCTACCTATAGCGAAGGCGATCGGATAAAAGGAGGCAGCGCGATGCTCCAGCTCGACAGCCTCGTCACCGACCTCATGTTCCAGGCCTCGGCGTCCCCCGATCAGAAGACCCTGATCGACGGCCTCGGCGGCGAGGATGCACTCGCGACCAAGCAGCTGCTCGACGTCGATCGCCTCGATCCGCGCGCCGAGATGGAGCTGTCGCCGTCGATGCCGTTCCGCCGGCGCGGCGAACGCCGGCTGATGCTGATCGACGACCAGGCGATGTCGCCGCGCAAGGATCCGCAGAACGATCCGATCATCGCCGTCGACCTGCGCCCACTCAAGGAGCAGCTGGTCAAGACGTGTCAGGCGCTGCCGATGCGGCTCGGCCGCATCTTCGCGCTCGGGAGCTGGGGCGACGCGGTGCTCGTCGCGCGCGAGGTGCGCGACCTGCGCGCGATCTGCTTGCTGCCGTGGGCGCTCGATCCGCAGATGGACGTCGACGGCAAGCGCCGCGCGACGCCGCTGTCGCAGAAGGAGTTCGAGGGCAAGCTGCTCGCGTACGAGAAGCGGCTCGAGGAGCTCGACGAGGCGCAGATCCTCGCGCGGCTGGCGGGCGTGTCATTCGAGCGCCGCGGCGACGTGGTCGTCGTCGACGTACTCGAGGCCGACGGCACGTGGGACCAGCGCAAGTCGCTCGTGATGGAGCAGCAGCTCGGCGCGATCGACACGTTCTCGATGATCCCCGGTGCGCCGTCGAGCACGGCGAAGAAGGCGGAGCCGGCGAAGAAACAGCCGGCGCCGGCCGCCGCGCCCGCGCCCGCGCCCGTGCCCGTGCCCGTGAAGGACGAGCCGAAAGGGCCCCCCGTCGCGGCGAAGGAGATCGACGGCCATGTCGTGCTCGTGTTCCCGCAAGAGCGGTTCGATCTCGACGTCGCGGCCGCCCTCGGCAAGCGCGACTGGGATCAAGTGGTCCGGCGCTCGGACAATCTGCCCGGCGCGCTGCGCGACAAGATCCAGCGCGAAGGCGCGGCGTGGATCGCGCCGCTCGAGTTCTTGAGCGAGGTGTTCGTCGAGGGCAAGCCACTGACGAAGGCGGAGTTCGAGAAGACCGCGCGCCAGCTCGACGGCGCGCGCGCGCTCGACGTCCACTTTCCGCGCTTCGGCGATGTCGTGCTGCTCGACGTGCCGGGCAAGGGCCGGTTCGTCACGTCGTTCACGACCAGCGCGGAGCGCGCGCTCGCCCTGGTGAAGTAGTGCGCGCGCTCGCGATCCTGGCGGTGATCGCGAGCACGGGCGTGGCAAGCGCCGATGACGAGCTCGCCGGCGCCACGATCATCTACGCACGCGCCGGCGCGCTGTATCGCGCCGATCCGCGCGGCCGCGGCGAGACCGAGCTCGCGAAGCTGCCGGCCAAGGCGACCGTACGCGCGCTCCGCACCGACGCCGCCGGCAAGGTGCTGCTCGCCGATCTCGACGGCACGTGGCAGTGGATGCCGCTCGACGGCTCGACCGCGCAGCTCGTGCCGCTGCCATGCACCGAAGGGCCCGCGCAGCTCGCCGAGGACACGGCCTGCGTCGTGTGCCGCGGCGAGCATGGCTCGGTCATCGTCCATCTTCCGACCGGCAAGGTGACGCCGGTCGGCGTGCTGCCTGCCGGCGCGCGCATCACGGGCGCGTTCCCGGACCACCGGCTCGTGTGGGCGGACGCCGGCGGCGTGTGGAGCGCGCCTCCCGGCGATGTCGCGCATCGCACGAAGCTCGCGCCCGAGCCGCCGCTGCGCGGGTTTCTGCCCAGCCCCGACGGCACGCGCGCGCTCGGCGTGTACGCCGACGAGGTGTACGTCGACATCCACCACAAGAAGCCGGCCGAGGTGCTGATGGGCTTCCAGCTCGACGGTCAGGGCGCGCGCCGTAAGGCGATCGAGACGGGCGTGCCGGTCGAGTGGTCGCACGATTCGCAGTGGGTGCTCGTCCAGGACCGCGCGAGTGCCTGCCTCGTGCGCGCGACCGGCGGCGAGTACAAGTGCTGGAAGGGCTACACCGCGGGCTCGATCTCGCCCGACGGCAAGTACGCGCTCGTGTTCGGCGCGCGGGCCGGGAGCGGCAAGAAGCCCGCACCTCCGCCCCCGCCGCCGCGCGAGGCCGAAGGCGCCGACGACGAACCGGGACCTCCGGATGTCGACGTGCCGCTGCCGACCGGCCCGCTCGCGCTGTATCGCGTACGCCTCGAGGGCAGCGCGTACACCGAGCCGCCGGTGCCGGTGGCAAAGATCGTCGACGGTGCCGCGGTGTGGGTGCCCGGCGTGCCGTCCGCGAAGTAAGAAGTATACTGAGCCGTGAGATCGCGGTTGTCGACGGCGGTCACGCTCGCTCGCGGGCCGAGCCTGCCGATCGTCGCGAGCAACGTGCTGGCCGCGATCGCGCTCGCCGGCGCGGCTCCGGCGGCATCGACGATCGCGCTCGCGTGCGCGGCGATGCTCGTGCTGTACGTCTCGGGCTGCTTGCTCGACGACGCGTTCGACCGCGAGCTCGATCGCCTGCAGCACCCCGCGCGGCCGATTCCCGCCGGCGATGCGCGCGCCGCGTTCGTGTTCGATCTCGGGTTCGTGCTGCTCGGTGCCGGCGTCGCGCTGGTCGCGGTCGCCGCACTCGCAACCGGCGCAGGCGCGCGCCCGGTCGTCTCGGCCGTCGCGCTCGCGACGCTCGTCGTGTTCTATGTCTCGAACCATCACGGCAACCGCTGGGCGCCGGTCCTGCTCGGGCTGTGCCGCGCCGGCGTGTACACCACGGTCGCGCTGCTCGTGCGCCGCGACCTGTGCGCCGAGGTCGTCGTCGGCGCCGCGCTCGCGGCCGCGTATCTCGTCGCGCTCGCCTCGACGGCCCGCGTGAAGGGCGCGCTCGGGGCAGGCCTCGCGCTGCTCGACGCGCTGCTCGCCGCGCTCCTCGGCCGCACCGACCTCGCGCTCGCGTCGCTCGGCTGCTTCGCGGTCGCGCTCGCGTTACACGCGGCGCTGCGCGATCACGGCACGAAGATGTAATCGCCCGGCAGCACCCAGATGTTCATGTCCGGGCGCTTCCCCGACGCGAACTCGTCGTAGTCGAGCGGGATCTCGCGCTGCGTGTTGGTCTTCGGATCGATGCGATGCAACGACACGCCGTCGCGCCGCGCGAACCGCGTGAGCCCACCCGCCATCGCGATCGCCTCGGACACGTTGACGTACTGGTCCGACGTGAACACGCCCGGCTTGCCGACCTCGCCTTGCACCGTGAACCGGTAGCTGCGCCACGACTTCACCGCGACCGCGACCTCGTTGCCCGCACCGAGCTTCACGAACGTCGCGAGCGAGGCCTTGATCCGCTCCTTGAGCGCGGTCGGCGTCTGCCCCGCGGCGTGGATATCGCCGACGAGCGGCATCGTGATCGTGCCGTCGGGGCGGATCGTGGCGTCGGTGTTGAGATCCTTCTGATCCCACACGTTGATCGCGACCACGTCGCCCACGCCGAGCACGAGCTCGTGATTGCGCGGGTCGGGCTCCTTCGCGTAGTCGTAGTACGCCACCGACGAGCCGCAGGCGGCGAGCATCATCACGATCAGCACGGTTCGCATCTCGTTCGAATGTTCCGCACACGAACGCACCACGCAAGTGTGCGTTCGCGCTCGGTGGGCGACGCTGTCACGTCATTCGGTGCGCAGCCACAACGATCGAACGACGGTCGCCTGCTGATTCACGTCGTACGAAACGCGCGTGCCGTTCGTGTTGCTCGTCGCGCCGGTCGACAGCTGTTGCAAGCCGCCGCTCGACGAGCTGTACAGCGAGGTCGCGCTCGCGACCAGCGACGACGCACCGCCGACGATCACGGTCGGTGCCGGCGGCGTGTACGCCGTGAAGCTCGCGCCATACGCGTGGCCGGTCGATCCGCCCGCGCCGTACGTCGCCGCGTTGTTGACGTCGGCGGTGTCGGTCGTGACGAAGAACTGCTGGCCGACGATGAGGACCTGCGAGAAGTCCGCCTCGCCGGCGCCGAGGGTGAACTCGATCGGCACGTTCGGCGAGCCCGAGCCTTCGTTCAGCGTCGTCGTGACGGTCGGCGACAGCCGGATCGCGGCCACGAACTGCGTGCCCGAGGCCCACGTCGTGCCGTCGGTGGGATCGTCGTAACCGCCCGTGCCCATCACCGCGTACAGCTGGCCGCCGTTGTTGTAGATCGCGGGTTGCGTACCGAATGGCTTGCCGTTCGATGATGCCGAGAACAGCGGCGAGCCGACGCTCGTGCTCGTCGTGCCGTCCTTCGCTTGCAGCTCCCACACGTTGCCGTAGAGGTCGCCGTAGACGACGTCGGTCATGTAGCCGGCGCCGGTCTTGTCGATGCCGACCGCTCCGCCCGGAACCGCCGACGCGGGCACCGCCGTGCCGCTGCCACGCGGCGGCGACGGATACTGATAACCGACCTGCCACAGCTTCGTGCCTTGCTCGGTGTCGATCGCGGTGACGACGTCGCCCGAGCCGAGCGTGCCGCCGTTGTTGCTCTGCGCGACCGTCACGATCTTCGCGGTTCCGCTCGGCGCGACGTTCTGCACGCCGCCGGCCGCGAGCCGCAGGCCGACGCCGAGCTCGAAGGTGCCGCGCGTCACCGGGTTCGCCATCGTGTACTCCCACAGCACCACGGGCAGCGTCGGATCGGTGACGTCGATCGCGTACACGGCCGGGGTCTCGCCCGCCGTCGCGGTGCCGCCGCCGGTCTGGAACGTCAGGATCGTGCGGTACGTCGGCGAGCCCGTGTTGTAGAAATCGCCGAGCGCGTCGACCACGTGCGGCGAGCCCTGCACGACCGCGAGGGTCGCGTCGTTATAACGCAGCCGCGGCAGCACGGTGCGCGGCAGATACGCCCACAGCTCGCGGCCGATCTGATCGCACGGCCCGGTCACGCTCGCGCACACCGCATGCATCATGCCGTCGGTCGCGCCGAAGTAGATCATCGTCGGGCGCGCGCCGCCGGCGTTGTTGCTCGTGCCGATCACGGCCGGAGTCGAGCGATCGATGCCGCCGAGCTCCGGCACGTAGCTGCCCGAGCTCAGCGAGCCCGCCATGATCTTCGAGATCACGGTCAACTGGTTCGCCCCGGTGAGCCCGCTGGCGATCAGGTTCGCCAGGCCACCGGTCGCGCGATCGGTCGCGCTGTCCAGGTAGTACTGCGTGCACGGCGTGCCGTACTTCGAGCAGTTCGCGGTCACCGTCGTGAACACGGTGCGACACGACGACGTGAAGTGCGACGCGCAGCCGCTGATGTTCGCCGACGGGATCAGGTTGCCCGCATCGAACATCGCGCTCTCGTTCGTGAACGACGTCTCGGTCGTCGTGACGTTGCCCGTCGGGAATGCGCGCAGGTGGCCCTTGTAGTACGGGAACGTCCAGGCCGCGACGCTGGCATCGTTGGTCACCGTCGGGATCGTCGGCGGCGGGTTGATCGACTCGAATGTGCCTTGCACGATCGCCGTCGTGTTGTTGATCGTCGCGACGACCGGCGAGCTGCGCGACACCTCGTTCGTCACCGGCTGTACCGACGTCTGCTGGTTGCCGAGCTGGAGCAGCGTCTGCAGCACGGCGAGGTTACCGGCGATGTACGCCGTCTGGTCGTGGCCGGCGAGGTAGTGAATGCCGCCCTTGGCCGTGTTGCTCGCCTTGTAGCCATAGACCAGGTAGTCGTAGACGAGCTTCGCGCTCTTGCGCGCCGTGGTCGGTGTCGGCGCCGAGCCCGCGGTGCCGGTCTTCGCGCTGTCGGGCGCGGAGAACTCGCTGATCAGCGGATACGTGCCCGGGATGTAGATCGACTTCGTGCCCGTGTAGGGCAGATAGCTGTTCACCTTGCCGTACGGCGCGGTCCACAGGTAGTCGCCCAGCTGCGAGTACGGATCGCCCGGATAGCCGTAGAACGCGCACGTCTTCGACGACGACGCGTCGGGGTCGGTGCAGTTGGTCAGCACGTGCGACGTCAGCTGGTTCGAGTCGCGCGTGATGCCCCAGTTCGTGGTGCCCACATCGCACACGCCGTCGTTGTTCGCGTCGACGCAGGTGAGGAACGGCGTCGTGTGCTCCTCGTCCTTGGACGAACCCGCGTACGCACCCTCGATCGATTCGATCGACGCGCACTCGGCCATGAGGCCGGTCTGGCCGTCGAGCCAGGTGTACAGATCGGTGACCGCGGTCTTCTCGTTCGTGTTCGCGCCGCTGTTCGCGCCTGCCGTCGTGTCCCAGTGCGGCGCCCACACGGCCGCGTAGTACGGGTTGCCGCTCGAGTCGGTGACGGTCTCGAGGTTGTTCTTCAGATCGGCAAAGTCGAAGTAGTCGTAGATCTGGCCGGGGTTCGCGCCGTTCGGGCAGATCGTCGTGTTCGTCGCGTTGTAGCCGCCGGGCGGACAGCCCTGCGCGCCGGTGAAGTTGAGGCCGGCGTTGATCAGGTACTGCTCGAGGATTCCGGTGTAGACCGTGTTCGTCAGCTTCGCGTTGTTGTACGAGAGCAGCGCGAGACGCGGCGGCGTGTTCGTGAGCGCCTTGTTGTCGTCGAGCGAGGCCGGCACGGTCACGGTGTGGTTCGCGCGGAACACGCGCACGAGGTGCGGCTGACTCGACGCGTTCAGCGTGCACGAAGCTGTCTCGTGCCCGTACTTCGACGCGGTACCGCTGACCGGGAACGCGCCCGTGCAGCCGGTCGACCCGCAGCGGAACGGCGAGAAGTCGATGCTATTGCCGTAGACGTCCTTCGCGAGGAAGCTGGCGCCGACCGACGTACACTTCTTGCCGTCGACGACGTTGCACTTGCCGGCGAGCAGCCACGTGAACATCTGCGCGTCGGTCCCGGAGATCACGAACGGCCCGCCGAGGAAGCCGATGTCCTTCACGTTCGTCCCGCTCGATGCGGTGTGGCGAACCGAACGATCGCTGTACTGGGGATACGCGTCGCCGTTCGACGTGTTGTCGTACGTCTCGAACCTGCAGTTGCCGCTGTTGGCCGGCGTCGGCGCCGTGCCGCCGCAGCCGATGTCCTTGGCCGAGTCGTAGCCCTGCGTGTTGTCGATCTGCGTCGCCGGCGCGGCGTTGGCATTCTGCAGGCGGAAGTCGCAGCCGTCGTTCCAGGCCACGCTCTGATATCCGCCGGTCTCGGGGCTCGGCGGCGTGTCGAGGTTGGTCGGCACGCACCGGTTCGGCGAATACTTCTCGGAGTTGTACGCGTAGTGAACGGTGATGGCGGTGTAGCCGTTCGAGGTGAGCCACGTGTTCGCCCGCAGGATGTCGTACATCAGGCCGAACGTCGAAACTGCGCCGCACTCGTCTTGAAACGCGGCGCTCGTCGGAATGATCAGCGCGCCGCTTGCGAGCGTCATCGTGGTGGCAGCGCCGGGCGGAGGTGGCGTCGGCTGCGGCTGCGGCTGTGGCTGCGGCGCCGGTTGCGGCGCGGGTGGCACCGCTCGATCGAGCGCGTCGACGCGCTCGCACGCCGCCAGCGCGGTCGCGATCAGTAACAGCTTGTCGAGATACCTCGCCATGGGGACCCTCGCTGCTTCAGAGTATCAAGCTCGTGCCGAACGCGATCGACGTGTCTCGCGTGGGATGACTACCGACATCTCGGTCAGTTCGTGTTGTTGTTCCCGTCGCAGCCGCCCGCCTGCGCGTTGTAGCAACTGCCGCCGCCGCTCACGCTGACCAGCTCCATCACTTGCTTGGGCGTATCCGAGTACTTGATGCACGTCGACTTGATCCAGACCTTGTGATTGGAGTCCTGATTCAAGTTGCTCGGATTCTCGTCGTCGTCGTCCATGATGTTGATCTGGAAGTCGTCACTGCCGTCGCCGTCGAGGTCGTGACTGAACGCACCGTCGCCGAGCCAGGCCGGCTGCGCGCCGGTGCCGTACGGATCGGCGGTCAGCGTCGTGCCGATCTGCGAGTAGTTGAGCGCGACGGTCTGGTGCGCCGCGATCACGCCGGCTTCGGCGCAGTACTCGGCCGACAGGCCGTTGCGGACCAGCCGCGTCGACCGCATCGACTGCATCTGCATCGAGGCCAGCACGATGCCTCCGGCGATCAGCGACGAGATCACGATGAGCGTGACGAGCATCGCGCTACCGCGCTCGCGCTCGCGGCCGATGGAGCTCATGGCGACCCTCCGCTGTTGCGAACCTCGACGGTCGACGTCAGCACGCGCCGCCTCCACGCGTCGCCGCCGGTGTCGGCCGGGTAATCCTCGGCGACGCGCCGAAAGAACGCATGCTGCGCGGCGTAGCCGATGAGCTGCTGCGGCGCGCGCGCGGTCAGCGTGATGCGGACCGCGCGCAACGTCCCGCTCAGGGCACCGGGCGTGGTCGCCGAGTACGCCCACTCGTTGGCCGAGATCGCGCCGTTCTGGTCGGCATCGATGCCGAGCGCGACCTGCATGTCCTCGATGTTCTCGGCGAGCGGCTCGGCGGGCTGGCCCGGGATGTTCGGATCCATCATCAGCGTCGGGATCACGTCGCCTTGCGGGTTGGCGTAGTTCGTCGTGTCGATGTAGAAGTGCGCGTGGTACGCGCGGACCACGAGCGAGTACAGCGGCAGCGCATCGGTCGTGCCGCACAGCGGCGAGTCCAGCGTCACCGCCGTCGCGCACAGCGCAGCCGGCGCCGTGCCGCAAGCCGTGTTCGGATTGGTCCACGTCGACGACACGTGCACGAGCGCCGCTTTCGGCGTCGACGACGCGTCGACGGTGTTGACGACGAGCAACGTGTCGCCCGGCAGGATCCCGGACGCGTTCCACACCGAGATCGTGGTGTCGGTATTGGTCGTGTAGCCGCCGGCGAGCGAGGTGACGAAGCCGCCCGCCGCGTAGATCACGTCGAGCGTGTCGGCGGCGGTCGCCGAGTTCGTCGTCCAGATCGCGGGCACGCCGGTGGCCGTGCACGACGACGACATCACCTCGAGGATGCTCGTCGCCGGCGCCACCGTGTTGCAGCCGGCCTGCGGCATGTACGTCGGCGGCGCGCCCAGGCACGTCGCACCGGGCATCGCCGGGCTCGAGTTGCGGATCGCATCGGTCAGGTAATCCATCGGCGCGCGCACCGACTGCTCGGTCTCGATCGCCTGGCGCTGCTCGCGATAGCCGTTCGTCAACGTGACCGCGATCGACAGCGCGCCGGCGATCGCGAACGAAAACAGCACGAGCGAGATCATCAGCTCGATGAGCGTGAACCCCCGTTGCGCCCGCATCAGTTGCTTCGCCTCGACAGGTCGGTGACCGTGCGCAGCGCACCGTCCTCCGTCCACTGCACGGTCACGTTGTAGTCCGTCCACGACGTGCTCGGCGTCACCGACCACTTGCGCGTGAACATCTGGTTGCCCGGCACGCCGCCCGGCTCGTCGGGTGTGTCCTGGCCGGTCGTCGGCGCGATCTGCAGCCGGATCTGCTCCATCATGTCTTCGGCGAGCGTCGCGGCTTCGGTGGTGTGGCGCGAGTAGCCCGACGAACGCGTCTCGACGCGATACAGCCCGACCATGCCCGCCGCACCGATCGCGGTGAGGATGATCGCGATCATCACCTCGATGAGCGTGAAGCCCAGCTCACCACCCGGGACGCGCATACGAGCCTCCCGTGATCTTGTAGACCGCGACGCGGTACTGGTGGGTGCCGTAATCGTCGCTGATGAACGTGGTGCTGCCGCCCGAGCTGCCGTCGGGGCGGAACACGAGATAGTCATCGAGCGACGCGTTCTTCCCGCTCGGTCCGTTGCCGGCGCCGACGTTCTGCCCGTAGACCACGGTCGACACGTCCCACACCGATACGCCGTTCGGCATCGTCGCGCTCTGCACGAACTGCCAGCAGTGCGAGACCGGCGGGCCGAGCGAGCACGATCCCGACGGCGCCGCCATGCCGAGCTCGGACCATTCCCAGATCGTCAGGCTCGCCGGCTGGACCTCGACGCGGTGATAGTGCTGGGTCGAGATCGCGCGAGAGCGCGCGATCTGCATGAACGTCGTGGTCTGGTCGGCGACGTTCTTGCCGTTGGCGCCGTAGGTGCGCGCCGACATCTGCATCGCGAGCGTCACGAGGATGGCGATGATGGCGATCACCACCATCAGCTCGATGAGGGTGAACCCGCGCTGCCGCTGCCTCACGTACCCTCGTTCGTCACTTGGATGCGCGAGTCGAAGCTGGAGAAGTAGTAGTAGCTGTCCGTCGCCGCGTCGTTGTCCATGTCGCAATGCGCTTCGAGCACGAACCAGTTCGTGGCGATCGGGCTCGTCGGCAGCGTGACGAAGGCAAGCTCCGCCGGCAACGTCGGCTGTACCGTCGAATCGCCCGTATAGATGTTGTACGAGCAGTACAGGAACCGCGTCGGCACTCCGACGCGCAGGTTGTACCAGGGCTGGTTCGCCGCGATGCACGGATCCGTATCCGCCTGACCCTGCGAGCTCGGCGCCGCCGGGCAAAACCCCGTCGCGTACTGCGCGCCCGGGGTCCCGGTCGGCATCCAGGTGCTGTTCTCGGTCATGTACTGCTCTTCCTTGGCCGACAGCTCCGCGAACATCGTCGAGACCTCGGAGCGCGCCTTCTTCTGCGATGACTGCTTCACCCACGCCGGCACGGCGATCGAAGCGAGGATCGCGATCACCGCGACCGCGATCATCAACTCGAGGAGCGTGAACCCCGCTTGTCTCCGCACTTGCCCATCGTAGCATCGCGGGCCCTTCACCAGCCTTCGTTGTTGGACTGATAGGCCGAGTTGAGGCTGCTCGAGAAGTACGTGCTCTGCTGTGCGCCACCCGTCATGTTGCAGGTCGCCAGGATCCAGTACCAGCCGGTCGCAGGGCTCGTGCTGTTCGCGATCGTGAACGGGGCCGGCGGGGTCGGCGCGACGCCCGAGTTGCCGATGACGATCTCGTAGGTGCAGTACAGCGACGACGTCGGGAGCGAGACGCGCATCTGGTACCACGGCTCACCCGACGCGATGCACGCGCTGGCGTCCTGGCCGGTCGTGCTCGTCGCCGTCGGACACTGCGCCGCGGCCATGTACGTGCCGAACTCGACCTTGTACTGCTCCTCGCGATACATGAGCTCGGCGAACACCGCCGCGACCTCCGACTTCGCCTTCGACTTGCGGCTCTCCTTCGCCCAGCTCGGCACGACGAGCATCGCGAGCACGGCGATGATCGCGACGGCGATCATCAGCTCGAGGAGCGTGAAGCCCGCTTGCGACGTGCGGCGTGAAGCCATACTCGATGAATAACATCGACCGGCCTCGTCGTCGGGTAAAGGGCTGATACCGATCGGTTAGCGGGATCCCGGCGCGTTGCCGTCGACGTCGAGCTCGACGAGCCCACCGGCTCCTACATCGCCGCGCTTCGATAAGTCGACGAGGGCGTCGCGCAGGGTGCCCGGCTGTCCGGCTTTCTCGTAGCCTTTGACGATCGCGTCCCCATCACCGACGACGAGGTAGACCGCGTGGTCGAGCTTGAGGTGCTTGGCCGCGGCCGCTTTGACCTCGGCATCGGTCAGGTGCTGGACCTTCGCGACGTACGAGTCGTAATAGTCGAGTGGGAGCCCGTAGTACACGAGCATACGGTAGCGGCCGAGTGCGGCCTGCGCGGTCGCGAACTGACCGGGGAGCGCGAGCACGGCGTTGGTCTTCTCGCGCTCGAGCTCGTCGCTCGTCACCGCCCGCGCGCCGGAGCCGAGATCCTTCAGCTCCTGCACGGTCGCGAGCAGGCTGCGGTACGTCTCGTCGGTCTGCACTTGCGCGCTCGTGCTCAGGATGCCGAACTGCTTCGGCGAGTACTGAAAGCCGCCCCGCGCGCCGTATGCCGCGCCCATGTCCTCGCGCAGCTTCATGTTGAGCCGGCTCGTGAAGCTGCCGCCGAGCACCGCGCCGACCATCGACGTCGCGAAGTAATCGGGCGCGAGGCGCGTGGGACCGAGCGCCATCGCGGAGACGTTCGACTGCGCCGCGTTCGGCACGTGGATGAAGAAGATGCGGCCGGCCATCGTCTTGGCGGGAGCCGGCTTGGGCTCGGGCGGCGGCGTGCCCGTCCACGCGCCGAGCGGCGACTTCGCGAACGCGTCGCGCAGCTGCGCCTCGGTGAGATCGCCGACGACGAACAGGCGCGCGTGCTTCGGCTGCAGCCACGTCTGCACGTAGTGCGTGCAGTCGTCGAGCGTGATCGCAGCGAGCGAGGCCTCGGTCGTGACCGCTCCGAGCGCGTGATCGCGGCCGAACACGATCGCGCTCGCGACGCGGCCGGGAATCATCTGCGGATTGCCGCGCGCCTGCTTCACGCTCTCGATGCGGCGCTTGACGAGGCGATCGAAGTCGCTCGCGCGCAGCCCGGGCTCGCGCAGCGTGTCGGCGAACAGCGCGAACGTCGCGTCGAGGTGCTTGGTCAGCGTCGACAGCGTCACGCCTTGCGTGTCCTCGGTCGCGTACGCGTTGACGTTCGACGCGATGTCCGCGAGCGCCTCGGAGTAGGCGATCTTGTCGAGCTTCCTCGTGCCCTCGGTGAGCATCGCCATGCAGGTCGAGGCGAGCCCTTCCTTGCCCTCTGGATCGGTGATCGCGCCGCCGTCGAAGTTGAGATCCATCGAGACGATCGGCAGAGCGTGCTGCTCGACGAGGTAGACGTCGATGCCGCTGCCGTGCAGCGTGAACCGCGCGATCTTGGGCAGCTTGAACGGGTGCGCCGCGCCGGCGGCGGGTCGGTGCGCGCGGAATTCCTCGTCGGGAAACGCGAGGTCCTGCGGCTGGGCGGTCTGCGTCGTCGCCTTGTCGGGCATGGGCTTCTCCGGCTGGGGTGGCTCGGGCGCGAGGTCGGGTCCGGTCGGCGGCGGCGCCGGAACGGTGATCATGGGCGAGCTGCTGCCGCACGCGGCGGCGGCGAGCAACGCGAGCGCGCGCTTCATCGGCCACCTCCGTCGTGCGGCTCGACTCGGCCGTGGCCGCGCTCGCGCGGGCGATGCGGCGCGTCGCTCGGCTTCGTGACGATCGTGATCGCGTGATCCGCGGCGAGATACTTCGCGACGGTCGCGCGAATCTGCTCCGCCGACGCCTTGCGAAACCGATCGAGGTCCCAGGTGATGCGATCCGGATCGCCGAGGAACTGGTTGTACTTCTGCAGCAGGTTCGCGCGCGCGTTCAGGCTCTCGAGGCTGCGGATCGCGCGCGCCTCGCGTTGTGCCGCGACGCGTGCGATCTCGCGGTCGGTGAGCGGTTCGTGCGCGAGCCGCGCGACCTCGGCGAGCACGGCCTTCTCGACGTCGGCGAGCTCGGCCTTGTCGCGCAGCGTGACGGTGATCGTGAAGATGCCCGAGAACGTCATGCCGTCCTGGTTCGAGCGCACGTTCTGTGCGAGCTGGCGGTCGTAGACGAGCGTCTTGTACAGCCGCCCGGTGCCATCCTCGGCGAGCGCGCGCGCCGCGATCTCGAGCTCGGCGTCGCCGTCGCGAAACGCGGCCGGCGAGTGCCACGCGAACGTGACCTCGCGCAGCTTCGCGAACGGATCCTCGACCTCGATCGTCTTCGCCGCCACCGCCGGCGCCGCGATGGTCACGACCTCGGGCTTGTGGCTCGCCGGGAACGTACCGAACCACTTGGCCACGAGCTGCTTGGCCTCGGCGGGATCGAAGTCGCCGGCGAGGGTCAGCGTCGCGTTCGCGGGCACGTACCAGGTCTTGAAGAAGCGCTTGACGTCATCGACGCTCGCGCGCTCGAGGTCCTCGTGCAGCCCGATGACCTCGTGGCGATACGGATGGCCTTCGGCATACAGCGCCTCGTACATCGCGAAATCGGCCGCCGCGTAGGGCCGGTTATCCTCGCGCTGGCGGCGCTCGTTGCGCACGACGTCGATCTGGTTCTTCAGCTGCTTGTCATCGAGTGCGTCGAGCAAATGGCCCATGCGCTCGCTCTCGAGCCACAGCGCGGTCTCGAGCTGGTTCGACGGCACGACCTCGAAGTAGCTCGTGCGGTCCTGGTCGGTCGTGCCGTTGATCGAATCGGCGCCGGCGGCGCGCAAGATCTCGAAGTGCTTGTCGGCGCCGGTATGCTTCGTGCCCTGGAACATCATGTGCTCGAACAGGTGCGCGAACCCGCTCTTGCCCGGCACCTCGTCGCCCGATCCGACGTGGTACCAGATGTTCACCGCGACGAGCGGCATCGCCGGATCGGGCGCGAGGATCACCTCGAGCCCATTCGGCAGCTTGTACTTCTCGAACGCGATCTTCGGATCGCCATCGGCAAACGCAGGCGAAGCGAGCGCGGCGAGCGTCGCAACCAGCAGGAACCGGTGCATGCGCGCGAAGCTAACCTAGAGTCACGGCTCGCGCACCCCGAGAGCCCGGCGACACGCGCTACAGCTCGAGCGGCTGCACGCCGAGCACGACGTGGTCCTTGGAGACCGCGTCGAGCCATAGCAGCAACCGGCGCGTCTCGGTCGGCGAGACGTCGATCTCGATGATCCTGCGGATCGGGTTTCCGGCGAGCGTGCGCGCGATGTCTTGCTCGGCGGTCGACCACGCGGAGGCGAGCGGCGTCGAGCGCACGGGCAGGCCTTCGACCTCGACCGAGACGCCCATCACGAACTTCGCGAATGCCGGGTTCGCGGCGACGATCTGGCCGCCCGGCGTGAGCAGCGCGACCGGCAGGCGGCAGCCGTCGAACGCGATCCGCGCGAGCTCGTCGCGGCGGTTGTCGTGCTTCTCGATCACGACGCGACGCGGCTGCGCCGAGGTGGCGCGCCGGCGGCCGTAGCCGAGCATGTCCATCACGGTGCGCAGCTCGTAGATGAACGCCGCCATGTCCTTGTGGCGATCGGCCGGCTTCTTCGCGAGCGCGTGCAGGACCAGGTTCTCGACCGCCGGATCGAGCCCGCCTTCGACGAGCGTCGACGGCGGCCGCGGCTTCTCTTCGAGGTGGCCGGCGAGGATCTTCTGCACCGGGCCGTCCCACGGCACCTGACCGGTGAGCAGCTCGTACAGCAGGATGCCGACGCCGTAGACATCGCTCGACGGCGACGCCGGCTCGCCGCGGATCCGCTCGGGCGCGACATAATGAGGCGTGCCCGACAGCGAGGTCGACAGCCGTGCCGCGACGAGCGGGCGCGCGAGCCCGAAGTCGAGCAGCTTGGCCATCATCTTCGTGCGCTTGCCCTCGCCTTCTTCTTCCGCGATCAAGATGTTCTCGGTCTTGATGTCGCAGTGCACGACGTTCTGCTTGTGGATGTAGCTGAGCGCCTCGGCGACCTGCAGCACGATCTCGCACGCCTTCTTGACGTGCATCCGCTTCTCGCGGAACAGCATGCGATGGAGCGGTTCGCCGTCGACGAACTCCATCACCATGTACATGCCGACCTTCTCGTCCTCGCCGAAGTCGACGACCGACGTGATGTTCGGATGCGACATCGCCGACGCGAACCGCGCCTCGCGATAGAACAGCTCGCGCGCCTCGTCGGTCTCGGCGACCTGGTTCGAGATGATCTTGAGCGCGAACCGGCGCGACAGGTGGATGTGGTTGACCTCGTAGACCTTGCCCATCCCGCCCTGGCCGACGCGCTTGACGATCTGATAGCGGCCGCCGATCAGCGACGAGTGCTGTGCGGTCGTGACGCGCTTGTCGGCGCTGCGCGCGGGCGGCGCGGGCGTGAACGGCAGGCCGCGCGGCGGCCGCGTCGGGCTTTGATCGCGGCGCGGCCGTTCGGGCGCGGTCGGTCGGCCCATGCGTGGATCGCGGCCCGCCACGAACGGGCGTGCACCCGAGAGCGAGTTGCGATTCGGCGCGAGCGCGCGCGGGTCGACGCGCACCTGTTCGCTCGTCTCGTCGACGTGCACCTCGGGCAAGCGCGGGATGTCTTCTGTCGGTGGAGCGGGCAGCGGCAACGCGGGTGCGCGTCGAAAGGGGGGCCGCTGATCCGCCACGATGAAGTGATCTTACACCGTTGACGGCGGCTGCAAACGCGGGCGAGCATCCCCGCCATGACCAACAAACTCTGGAAAGTTAGCACCTTCATTTGCGCCGGCCTGCTGGCCACCACCGTCGCGTGGAACCGCGTTCCCTCGGCACGCGCCGACGACTCGGATCAGCCGATCGCGATGGACAACTGCGAGGATCAGGGCCACATGGAGGCCGCGCTCGAGCACCTCCGCGTCGCGCGTCACGAGCTGCACGAGGCCGGTCACTTCAAGGGCGAGCACCGCGTGAAGGCGATGGAAGCCACGCAGAGCGCGATCAACCAGGTGAAGAAGGGCTGCCGCTTCGCCGACGATCGCCGCGACATCGAGTAATTCGCTTGTAACGGCCGGCCGCTGGTGTATGAACGGCGGCTTCCATGAAGACCTTGGCCGTTGCGGTGTTGTGTGTGACCGGTTGTGTGATGGACGGTTCGTCCGCGACCGGCGAGCAGGAGTCGGGCGTCACGCAGTACGTGGGGATCTCCGACTTCGCGGGTATCGATCAGGGTGCCTGGTTCGACGGCGCGTCGCGCCTGAACCAGGTGTTCGCAGCGAGCGGCGAACACCCCGGCATCACGCCGCTGACATTCGGCTGCTCGGTGACCAGCATCCGCGGCGACGTGCACGAGTGTGCGTGGACGTTCGCGAGCTCGGCGCACGTGGTCGATCCGAATACCGCGGCGCTCGCGTTCGACGCGGTGACGTATCAGTGCCGCGTCCACCCGAAGACGACCGCGGTCAAGCTCGTCGCGTTCCTCGGCAGCGACGCCGATCCGCTGCACGACGCCCTGCCCGGCGGCACGGTCGCGCTCGCCGACGGCCTTGCCGACTGTTTCGAGAACCCGATCGGGGGCATGCCGCTCACGATCACGACCACGCCGATGCCGACGTACGTCGCCGCCGAGAACTACTACACGAGCCCGACGTACCTCGCACGCTGGAACCAGATGCTGCCGACGCTGACGAACGCGTTCAACTACATCTGCGGCGACACGTTCTGCGGCAGCGACTACGGCGATCTACAGTCGCTCGACTTTTCGTGCGCGATCACGAAGTCGACGGGCCACGTCAAGACGTGCGCGTGGGCGTTCGGCGGCAGCTATTCGGTCGTCGCCACGAACGGCTCGCTCGACGAGACCTCGCAGTCGTTCGTGTGCACGGTTGCCGTCGATGCGACGCTGTCGCAGCTGCTCTCGTCCGTGCTCGCTCCTGGCACAGGCGACGACGCGATCCAGCGCCCGCTGCCCGGCGAGACGACGTCGGCGTACGACGCGCTCGGCGGTTGTCTGCCCTGAGTGCAGGCCTGAGGCCTTAGGGGCCGCGAACAGATAACTCGATCGTTCTCGCGGCCGATCCATCCGCGGGGACTTCGTTGCGGCTCCGCTTCCGGTCCTTGCGTACGTCGAGTACGCGCCGGTCCGGTTCTCGCCGCGCCTCGTCCGCGCGGCGCCTCGACCACGATAATCGATCGATTTATCCGTTCGCGGCCCCTTAAGATAGCGACGTGCAGTCGCTCTGGGTCAGCGCGAGCTACGAGCCGCACTTGCTCTCGCTCGCGTTCGCGTTTGCGCCGGCTGCGATGTCGATCGTGATCGCGTACGCGATCGTGATTCGCGGCGAGACCGCGCTGCGCGGCTGGCTACTGCTGCACTTCGCGTCGCTGATGCCGTACGTGACCGCGGTGATGCTGTCGCCGTCGCTCGTGTCGCCGGCTGCGGCCGAGGCGGCGTTCCGGCTCGCAGCGGCGTTCATCCCGATGGCCGCGGCGGCGGGTGCCGGCTTCCAGCTCGGCTTGCTCGGCATCACCGCGCGCAGCCGGCGCGCTCGCCTCGGCGTATGGATCGGCGTCGCGGCGGCGGCGGCGTGGATCGTGCCCGCGGCCATGACCGACGCATCGGTGATCGGCGTGCGCCCGTTCCCCGGGTTCTGGTTTGCCGACGCCGGCCCGCTCGCGTGGGTCGAGCTCGCGACGACGTTCGTGATCTCGCTGCCCGGCTTCGTCGCGCTGACGCTCGCCGCGATCCGCCGGCCGCCGTCACAGGATCGCCGCCAGCTGCGGCTCGTGCTCGCGGCGAACTTCGTCACGTACGCGGGCTTGTTCGACGTCGCGCTCGCGTACGGCGTCGGCTGGTTCCCGTTCGGCTGGCTGCTGTCGGGCATCGGCAGCTTGCTCGTGGTGCGCGCGCTGATCGTCGAGGATCTGCTGCGCGCGCGCGCGTTCGACACGACGGCGCCGCGCCTCGTCCTGCATCTCGCGCTCGGCGTCGTGCTCGGCTGGTACGTGCTGTCGCTGATCGGTGACAACACGTGGTGGGGCGACGTGCTCGCGCTCGCCGCGGCGTTCGCCGGCGTGCGCGTGACGCTCGCGGTGATCGGGCTCGTCAACCGCGGTGCACGCGTGCAAGGCACGCTCGATCGCGTGCTCGGCCAGCTCGTCACGCGTTCGCGCGGCGCGCGCGGCGAGACCGAGGTCGCCCAGCTCGCGATCGATGTCGTCGAGCTCGGCGTCGGCGTGCGCGTCGAGGTGCTGCTCGCCGCCGCCGAGGATTGGGGCTGGACGGCGTCGTCGGGCGCGCGCGTCGCCGACGAGCGCGCGCCCGATCCGCTCGTCGTCGGCTGGCTCGCCGAACAGCGCGGCGCCAAGTTCGCCGACGAGCTCGCGTACGTGCCGGAGGACGTCCGCGACCTGGTCGCGCGGCTGTTCGAGCAGCACGCGGCGCGCGCGATCGTCCCGGTCACCACGCGCGACGAGCTGCTCGCGCTGGTGATCGTGCCGCGTTCGGCGCGCAAGCTGCGCGGGCGCGCGCTGGAATTCCTCGAGCGCGCCGCCGAGCGATTCGGGGAAGCGCTCGTCCACGTGCGGCTCGTGAAGCGCGCGGCCGATCGCGCGGCGATCGCGCGCGAGGTCGAGCTCGCGGCCACGGTGCAGCAGCAGCTGCTGCCCGGCAAGGGCCCGCACGTGCACGGCGAGGTCACCGTGATCGGCTCGTGGCTGCCCGCGACGCGGTGCGCCGGCGATTTCTGGGGCGTGTATCCGCTCGGCGAGCGCCGCGTGCTCGTCGCGATCGGCGACGTCACCGGGCACGGCGTCGCGTCGGCGACGGTGACCGCATCGGCGGCGGCTGCGTGCGAGGTCGTCGTGCGTCGCGATGGCGCCGACCTCGAGCTCGGCAAGCTCGCACTCGCGCTCGACGGCGCCGTGCGGCGCGTCGGCGGCGGCGAGCTGGGCATGACGTGCTTCGCCGCGATCCTCGACCCCGACGCGCGCGAGATCCGGTTCGTGTCGTGCGGCCACACGACGCCCTACCTGTGTCGAATGGGCGAGCGCGACGTCGAGCTGCAGGCTCTCGTCGGCCGCGGCAATCCGCTCGGCGCCGGTAGCGCACTGGCTCCGAAAGTCTCGGCGAAACCGCTGCGAGCAGGCGATCTCGTCGTTTGGTATACCGATGGTGTGATCGACGCGCAGGATGCCGCAGGCGAGCCGTTCGGAGATCGGCGCTTGCAGCGGATGCTGCGCCGGCTCGAGCGCGCGCACCTCGCGCCGGTGCAAGTCCACGCGACCGTGCACGCTGCGGTTTCGGCGCATCGCGGCGGCCGCGCGCGCCACGATGACGAGACGCTGGTCGTCGCGCAGTGGGCTCCGCCGCTGGCCGCCTCGACGGAACCGGCGACGGAGGTCGCGCGATGAAGCTGCGCGTCCTCAGCTACAACATCCACAAGTGCATCGGCGGCGTCGATCGCCGCTACGATCCGCCGCGCATCGCCGACGTGATCACGAACCTCGATCCCGACGTCCTGCTGCTGCAGGAGGTCGATGCCGGCGTGGCGCGCTCGCAAGGCGATCGCCAGGTCGACGTGCTCGGCGAGCTGTGCGGGCTGCGCTACCGGACGTGGTTTCCCAACGTCGAGGTGCGCGGCGGCGGCCATTACGGCAACGCGATCCTCAGCCGCTATCCGCTGATCGAGAGCACGAACATCGATCTGTCGGTGCGGTTCAAGAAGCGGCGCAGCGTGCTGCACGGCGTGCTGCGCGTGCGCCACGACGAGATCGATCGCACGGTGCACGTCTACAACATGCACCTCGGCCTGGCGCGGTTCGAGCGGCGCATCCAGCTGCGCAAGTTCATCGACTCGCATCCGTTCGCGTCGCTGCACCACGATACCCCGGTCGTCGTCGGCGGCGATCTCAACGACGTGTACGGCGGCCTGGGCGAGCTGCTGCACCCGGCGGGGTTTCGCGGCATCGCGCGCCGCCCGCTGACATTCCCCGCGTGGGGTCCGCTGCGCGCGTTGGACGCGATCTTCGTGCGCGGCGCGGTCGACTTCATCAAGCTCGCACGTTGCGAGAGCGAGCTCGCGCGCCGCGCCAGCGACCACCGGCCGCTGCTGGCCGAGGTGCGCTTGCATCCGGTGCAGCACGAGCCGCACGATCGCCAAGTGACGCACCGCCAGACGCGCTGATGCCGGCACCGACGCCCGAAATCGGCTCGACGGCGAATCGCTACGAGATCCTCGGCAAGCTCGCCGAAGGCGGGATGGCCGAGATCTTCCTCGCGCGCGGCGCGACCGCCGCCGGCATCGAGCGTCACGTGGTGCTGAAGCGCATCCTGCGCGAGCGCGCCGGCGATGCCGCGTTCGTGCGCATGTTCCTCGACGAGGCGCGGCTGGCGGCGCAGCTCCAGCACCCGAACGTCGCGCAGGTGTACGACGTCGGCCGGCTCGGCGAGTCGTACTTCTTCACGATGGAGTACGTGCACGGCGAGACCGTGCGCGCGCTGATCAAGCGGGCGCGCGCGACTGGATTCTCGACGCCGATCGCGTGCGTGCTCGCGATCGGGGCCGGCGCGGCCGCCGGGCTGCACCACGCACACGAGCGGCGCGGCGCGAACGGCCAGCCGCTCGGGATCGTCCACCGCGACGTGTCGCCGGCGAACTTGATGGTGACGTACGAGGGGCACGTCAAGGTCGTCGATTTCGGCTGGCGAAGGCGTCGGGCCGCGCGAACCAGACCGTGTCCGGCACGCTGAAAGGCAAGATCGCGTACCTGTCGCCGGAGCAGTGCGAGAGCCGCGGCGTCGACCGGCGCAGCGATCTGTTCGCGCTCGGCGTCGTCGTATGGGAGCTGCTGGTCGGCGAGTACTTGTATCGGCGGGACAGCGACTTTCTCGCGATGACCGCGATCGTCGAGGAAGCGGCGCCGCTGGCGTCGTCGCGCCGTCCCGACGTGCCGCGCGAGCTCGACGCGCTCGTCGCGCGGTTGCTGCAGAAGGATCCGCGTGCGCGGTTCCAGACCGCAGGCGAGCTCGTCGACGCGCTCGAGCAGGTCGCCGAGCACATCGGCGCCGCGCTCACGCCGAGCCGGCTCGCGCGCTTCATGCGCGAGAGCTTCGGCGACCGGCCCGAGCCGTGGGTCGAGCTCGCCACCGCCGGCGGCTCGCCGTCGGTGATCACCGTCAACAGCGACCTGGTCCCGAGCCCGGCCGTCGACGACGTGCTGCGCGCCGTGCCGACGCTGCCGCCGATCGAGACCATCGACGGCGACGATCTGAAGCAGACGCTCGTGCTCGACTCGACCGGTTCGCAGGCCGCGGTCGAGATTCCGAAGCACCCGACGCTGCCGACCACCTTCGATCGGCCGCCGCCGCGGCGCTCGTCGTCGTCGCGCGGCGTGGTGGTCGCGATCGCGCTGATCGCGATCGTCGGCGCCGCGTTCGGTGTGCTCGCGACGACGCGCGGTGGTGCGCACGAGCGTGCCGCGAAGGCGCCCCCCGATGCAGCGGCTCGACCGCTCGCCGTGCGCCCCGTCGTCGTCGCGGCGCCGCCGCCGTCCCCGATCGACGCGCCGCCGACGCCGCCGCCGCCGGCGATCGATGCGCCGCCGCCGCCGATCGACCCGCCGCCGCCGCCGCCGATCGCTACGCCGACGTCGATCGTGCATCCGATCCCGCACAGGCGGCCGCACGAACGGCCGCGGCCGTCAGCGCAGCCCGGCTCCGCGGCGGAGCCCACGCCCGATGCCGCCCCCGACGACTGCGGCGGCGATCCGATGGCCTGCCAGCACTGAGCCTGGACGATCTCAAGTGGTGGAACTGGTGCGCTCGTTTCCGGTCCCGTGTCCATCCCTGACCGGTAGTCACTCAGACCTAACACGCTCGAAGGCACAAACACCCACCGGTCCTCCATCTACAAGATATGGCGCAAATCGCCACCTATAGATTTTGGCAACTACATCGTGATCATACCGCAGATTTCCGCTCGTCAAGTATGTGTAGACCTCGACCACTGTACCTTTCTCATTCACGCACACCAAATACAGCCCCATCAGCACTTGGCCCAGCGGACTATCTATGGACAACAGATCTCCAGTAGCCATCTCACGAATACATGATTCGCAAGCAATAACATTTTTGCCATACGTTCGAGTCAGTCTGGCGCTCTTGACAATCGGGTATGGCGGAGGTAACGGTGTTAGTACTGCCAGTGGTACTGGTGTTGACGGGCCGGGAACATCGTGATCGCCGTGGCGACAGCTCCCAACGAGACAAAGGAGTGACACGATGATGGCTCTCATACGGAGCATTCCCAGTTCCCAGTTCAGCAGCTTGGCAAACCGTCTTGTCGCTGATCCGAATGCGGTGCTGCACGAACAATTCGGCCGCCAGCATGTGCGTGCTCGCGCTCGGTCGCAAGAATTTCCTCTTCGTCGGCAACCCGAGTGCGGCGAGAACCTCGCTGGGCTCGCCCGTGCCATCTGGGCTCTGCCCAGGCGCGATGTCGGAGAGGCGAGGGATCCACTCCCAGTGAAAGGTCATTGATCGACGCGCTTCACGGCACGCGAATCTCGATGGCCTGCTGGTCGGGCGCAGTCGCGACCGTGACGGGCACGCAATGCGTCTCGTCGGTGCACGCGCGATAGCTGCCGGGCT
>DASXCY010000167.1:0-17100 GCA_036490935.1 Kofleriaceae bacterium
GTGACGTCGCCCCACCACAACAGCGTCACGTGCAGCGCGCCGATCGCGAACAACACGACGAGCCACCGGACGTACAGCCCGAGCACCGGCCTGGCCGCGCGCGTCGGCGCGCAACAGCTGCATCGCGAAGCCCAGGCCGAACAAGAACGTCAACAGCGTCCGCGCGCGGCTCTGCACCGCGAGCTCCATGAACCAGTGCGCCGCGGACTCGAGCGCGCTGCGCGGCGACGCCTGCGCGAGACCGATCCACGTCAGCCAGCGGCCCGTGTAAAGATGCTCGAGGTTGCCGAGCAACACGCGCGAACAGCGCGAACCCTCGCAGCACGTCGAGCACGAGCCATCGCTCGCGCGGCCCGACCGGCTCCATCCCGCGGCAGATATCGTACGGCCGTGTTAGCTCACCGCGCGCCGCGGTCGTAGGCAGCGCGCGCAGCGGCGATCACCTCGAGCGCGCGCGGCTTGTCGTAGAACTCCTCGACGTCGACCTTCTTGTGCTCGAGCACTTTGTAGTCGCGGAAGAAGCGATCGAGCTCCTTCGTGATGTGCGGCGGCAGCTCGTCGAGCTTCTGGTACGAGGCGTACGCGGGATCGTCGATGCACACCGCGATGATCTTGTCGTCGCCGCCCTTGTCGTCGACCATCCGCAGGCCGCCGATCGCGCGCGCGCGCACGATCGTGAGCGGCACGACGGCGTCCTGCATGAGCACGAGCACGTCGAGTGGATCGTCGTCGTCGGCGTGCGTGCGCGGAATGAAGCCGTAGTTCGCCGGGTAATAGACCGCGCTGTAGAGCACGCGATCGAGGCGGAGCAGGCCCGTCGGCTTGTCGACCTCGTACTTGTGGTGCGAGCCCTTCGGGATCTCGATCACCGTCGGCATGGCCGCGGCGAGATCGCCGGTGACCTCGATGTCGTGCACGGGATGCATGCGCGAAGCCTAGCTCGAATGATCAGAGCTCGCGCGCCGCGAGCTGACCGCATGCCGCGCCGACGTCGCCGCCGCCCGAATAGCGCCGGTGACTCGGGAGACCGAGCGCAGCTCGGTACTCGGACTCGCGCGACGAGCGCGCGAAGCGATCGCCCGGCGACGCGTTGTACGCGATGATCGAGATCCGCGGCATGCGGCCGGTCGCATCGCGAAACGCGCGCGCCCGCTCGGCGAGCGCACGGGCGTCGTCGTCGGCGTCGTTGACGCCGTCGAGCAGCGTCACCGCCCACATCGGCGACAGGCCCGTCGCGCGCGCGTGGTCCTCGGCGGCCGCGAGCACGTCGTCGAGCGAATGTGCGGCGTCGATCGGCATGATCGAGCGACGCGCACGAATCGAGTGGATCGAGAGCGCGAGCCGCACGTTGGGCGCGCGCACCGCGAGCTTCTTGATGCCGCTCGGCAGGCCCGCCGTGCACACCGTGATCGCGCGCGCGTCGATGCCGAGCGCCGCCGGCTCCTGCATCACCGCGATCGCGTCGAGCACCGCGTCGAGGTTCGCGAGCGGCTCGCCCATTCCTTGGAACACCACGCCATGAACGCGGCCGCGCGGCAGGCGCGCACGCACCACGCGCACCTGCTCGACGATCTCCCAGGCTTCGAGGTTGCGCGTCAGGCCCATTCTGCCGGTCGCGCAGAACGCACAGCCGAGCGCGCAGCCGACCTGCGAGCTCACGCACACGGTGAAGCGCTCCGGATCTTCGAGCGGGATGCGGACCGCTTCGAAGCGCGCGCCGTCGGGAGCAGCGAGCAGGTACTTCACGAACGGATCGATCGCGCTCGGCGTCTCGGCGACGAGCTCGAGCGCCGGGACGCAGCCGGCGTCGCGCACCGCGTCGGCCGCGGATCTCCGGATCGCAGAGCTCGCCGCGATCGGCTCGCCACGATGGACCTGCGCGACGAGCTTGCGCGCCTCGGCGAGCGTGATCGCGGGCACCTGACGCGCCAAACGTTCAGGTGTGATTGCTTGCAGCGCCAGCATTTCCGCTAGGTTGTACACACTACACTTTGCGGGCGGCCGGGCCACCAGGTAACGTTGGAATGTGGCGTATCCGCAGGTGATCCGCGTCTTCGCGACCTCACAAGACCCCGACTTCGACGGCCCCTGGCAGGCGCGAACCCCATCGAACAGCACCGGCTCGGCGGTGGTGATCGGGCCCGGATTGATGCTCACGGGCGCACACGTCGTCGCCAACGCGACGTTCCTTCAAATCCAGAAGCTTTCGCATCCCGACAAGGCGATCGCGCGGGTCCGGGCCGTGAGCCATGACTGCGACCTCGCGCTGCTCGAGGTCGTCGAGCCTTCCGATTTTCTCGACGACATCGAGCCCGCCGAGCTCGGCGACATGCCGCGGCTGCGCGACGAGGTCGCGGTCGTCGGCTATCCGGTCGGCGGCGAAGAAATCTCGATCACCGAAGGCGTGGTGTCGCGCATCGAGGTCCAGCGCTACAGCCACTCGCAGCGCCACATGCTCGCGGTGACGGTCGACGCCGCGATCAACGCCGGCAACAGCGGCGGCCCGGTGTTCGGCGAAGGCAAGGTCGTCGGTATCGCGTTCCAGAAGCTCACCGGCGTCGACAACATCGGCGAGATGGTGCCGCCGCCGATCATCCGCAGCTTCCTCGACGGCGTCTCGAAGGGAAAGCGGCCCGAGATTCCGGCGCTCGGCATCACGACGCAAAACCTCGAGAACCCGCTGCTCCGCAAGCAACTCGGGCTCACGGGCGACGAGAAGGGCGTGGTCGTGCTCCACATCGATCACGAAGGCTCGTCCGACGGCGTGCTCCAGCCGCGCGACGTGATCACGTCGATCGACGATCTGAAGATCGCGAACAACGGGACGGTCCAGTTCATGGGCCGCTACCGCACGCGCTACGACGTCGTGCTCGGCAACCGCTACATCGGCGACAAGCTCAAGCTCGAGATCAAGCGCGACGGCAAAGCGAAGACCGTCGAGGTCGAGCTCGCGCAGTGGATGCCGCTCGTGTCGCGCGCGCGCTACGACGAGCCGCCGCACTACTTCGTCTACGGCGGGCTCGTGTTCCAGACGCTGACGCGCGACTACCTCGCGACCTGGGACAAGTGGTGGAACAAGGCGCCCAAGGAGTTCCTCAACTACTACTACCTGGGCTACCGGAGTGCCGAGCAGCACGAGGTCGTGATCCTCACGCAGATCCTCGCCGACGAGATCAACGTCGGCTACGCGCACCTCTACAACGAGGCGGTCGCGACGCTGAACGGCCGCCTGCCGCTCGACATGATCGACTTCGTCGAGGGGCTGTCGAGCGCGCGCGGTGTCGTCGAGATCACGACGACGTCGGGCGGCATCATCATGATGGACGCCGACGAGGTCCGCAAAGCGCAGCCTCGCATCCTCGCGCGCTATCACATCCCGCGCGATCGCACGCCCGGCCTGCCCGGCGCACTGCCGGTCCTGCCGCATCCGATCCGCGCCGCCATGCCCTAGGAGCGCTCGAGCGGCGCTACGATGCGCGCATGCTGCGTGTCCTCGCATGCGTTAGCGTCTTCGTCGTCGCCGGCACCGCACGCGCCAATCCGATCCTGATCAAGGCCGCGCACGTGCTCGATGGCGTGTCGGACAAGCCGAAGACCGGCGTCGCGATCCTGGTCGACGGCGATCGCATCGCCGCGATCGGGCCGGCCGGCGAGCTCGCGGCCAAGCATCCCGACGCGCGCGTGATCGATCTCGGCGGCGCGACCGTGCTGCCCGGCTTGATCGACGCGCACACCCACGTGTTCCTCGACGACGACGTCGGGCCCGGCGTGTACGACGCGATCCTCCTCGAGCAAAGCACGCCGTATCGCGCGATCGCGGCGGCGGCGAACGCGAAGAAGGCGCTGCACTACGGGTTCACGACGCTGCGCGATCTCGAGACCGAGGGCGCGATGTACGCCGACGTCGACGTCAAGACCGCGATCGCGCGCGGGGTCACCGAGGGGCCGCGCATGCAGGTCGCGACGCGCGCGCTCGCGCCGACGGGGATGTATCCGCTGCACGGCTACAGCTGGGAGCTGACGATGCCGATCGGCGTGCAGACGATCGACGGCGCCGATGCCGCGCGCAAGGCGGTGCGGGATCAAATTTCGCGCGGCGCCGACTGGATCAAGCTCTACGCCGACCACGCGCCGTACGAGGGCAAGCCCGACCGGCCGGTGCGGTCGATCGTCAACTTCACGCCGGCCGAGGCCGCGGCGATCGTCGACGAGGCGCACCGGCTCGGCATCAAGGTCGCCGCGCACGCGAACGGCTGGGACGGCATCGATTCGGCGCTGCGCGCCGGCGTCGATTCGATCGAGCACGGCCAGGGCCTCACGGATGATCTGCTCGCGCGCATGCTCGCGCAGCACGTCGCGTGGTGCCCGACGCTGCTCGCGTACCGCTACGCGCAGGCGAAGCTCGGCACGCACGACCGCGACTTCATGCTCGCGGCTCACGTGCGCGCGCTCGCCGCGGCCTACAAGCGGGGCGTGCACATCGTGTTCGGCACCGACGCCGGGGCATTCCCGTGGTCGATCGATCCGGCGCGCGAGGCCAAGCTGATGGTCGAGGCCGGCATGCCGCCCGCCGCCGTCGTGCGCGCGATGACGTCGAGCGCGGCCGCGCTGCTCGATCCGATGTGCCGGGCCGGCGCGAAGACGTGCGCGAGCTCGGACGTCGGCGTGATCGCGCCCGGCAAGTATGCCGACCTCGTCGCGGTCGCGCGCGATCCGCTCGCGGACATCACCGAGCTCGAGCGCGTCACATTCGTGATGAAGGGCGGCGTCGTCTACTGAGCCGGCGGTGAGTTACTGGAGGTCGACGAGGACGTCGCCGGTGTCGACGGCCTGGCCCGGCTGCTTGTGGATCGCGGCGACCGTGCCGCCGCGCTCCGCGACCAGCTCGTTCTCCATCTTCATCGCCTCGAGCACGAGCACGGCCGAGCCCGGCGCGACCACGTCGCCCACCGCGACGAGCAGCTTGACGACCTTGCCCGCGATCGGCGCCCGCAGCGTCTCGCCGCGTGCCTTGTCGCGCGGCTGCGCGGCGGCCGCGAGCCGGCGGTGCAGCGCGTCCTCGACCTGCAGCATCGTCTCGCTCGCGCCAACCGATGCAGCGATGCCGGCGCGCCGGCGATCGAGGTCGACCACGTAGCTCCGACCGGCGATGACGAGCGACCACGTGCCCGGTCGCACCGCCCGCGCGTCGACGTCGTGCGCCGTGCCGTCGATCGTGACCCGGAAGCGGCCATCCGGCTGCGGCCCTTCGACGACGACGGTGCGATCGCGCCCGTCTGTCGTGACTACCAGCTCGCGCTTCATGTGACGCCTGACGCTTTATATGATATCCGCGAGGTTCCGTGCCACCGCGTCTTGTCGATGTCCTGCTCGATCGTCGGATCCTGGTCTGCGTCGGCTCCGGAGGCGTGGGCAAGACGACCACGGCGGCCGCGCTGGCCCTCGCGGCGGCCCGGCGCGGCAAGCGCACGCTCGTGCTCACGATCGATCCGGCGAAGCGGCTCGCGAACTCGCTCGGGCTGGCGGCGCTCGGCCACCAGGTGCAGCAGGTCGATTCGACGCTCGTGCATCGCGGCGAAACCGGGAACGCGCGCGGCTCGCTGCACGCGATGATGCTCGATCAGAAGCAGGCGTTCGACGAGATGGTGCAGCGCCACGCGCGCGATGCCGCCGCGGTCAAGCGCATCCTCGCGAACCCGGTCTACGCGCAGATCTCGGGCTCGCTCGCCGGTGCCCAGGAGTACGCGGCGATGACCAAGCTGCACGACTTCGATCGCTCCGGCGAATGGGAGCTGATCGTCGTCGACACGCCGCCGACCTCGCACGCGCTCGACTTCCTCGATGCGCCGAAGAAGCTGACCGAGGCGATCGATTCGCCGGCGGTCGAGTGGTTCCGCAAGCTCCAGGGCGGCTCGGGCGTCTCCGGCGCGCAGCCTCGATCTTCAGGTTGGTCGATCGTCGGCAAGACCGGCGGGTTCGTGCTCAAGCGGCTCGCCAAGTTCGTCGGCTCGCAGTTCATCCACGACCTCAGCGTGTTCTTCACCGAGTTCAACGACATCCTCGGCGGGTTTCGCACGCGCGCCGAGGAGACGTTCGCGTTACTGCGCCAGCCGCGTGTCGGGTTCGTGCTGGTCGCGAGCCCCGAGCCGATGGCGATGCGCGAGGCGCTGTTCTTTCACGAGCGGCTGATCACCGCGCACATGCCGTTCGTCGGGTTCGTCGTCAACAAGGTGCACCCTGCCCTGCCGATCACGGTCGATGCCGGGGGCCTCGCCGCCGCGCTCGCCGCCGAGCCCGCGGTCGCCGCGCTCGGGCTCTCCGGCACGACGCGCACGATGGCCGCGCAGGCGCTGTTCGCGGCGCACGGCGAGATCGAGACACTCGCCGAGGCCGACCGCGACGCGCTCGCGCGGCTGCGCGAGGCCGGGGACAACGCGCTGGTCGTCGAGGTGCCGCTGCTGCGCGACGACGTCCACGACGTCGACCGGTTGATCGGGCTCGAGCGCTACTTGTTCGCGTGACCGGCGCCGGCGACGCGAGCCCGCGCGTCGACCACGATCGGATCGCGTGACTGGGCCGGCTGCGCCGCGAGGAATGCCTCGTACGAGCCTCTGGCGTCGGGGCTGCCGACGCCCTCCTGCGTGCGCGCGAGGTAGTACCGCGCGTACACGAGGTAGCGCGTGGTCGGCGCGGACAGATCGTCCATGAACGCGATCGCGGCCTCGCCGACGCGCGCGGTGCACGTGTCGAGCTCGCTGCGCGCCTCGGCGAACGCGCCGCGGGCGAGATACGCGCGGGCGAGCGCCTCGTGGACGAGCCACGCGTCGGCGATCTTGAGCGCGTCCTCGAACGCGGCGATCGCCTCGCGCGTCTTGCCGCGCGCGAGCTCGACCTCGCCGTGGACGAGCTGGCCGTACATGCGCGAATCGGGCGCGAGCTCGTCGAGCAGGTGGTCGGCGAGCGCGAGCGCCGGCTGCGGCCGGCCCGCGGCGACGTAGATCCGTGCGGCGATGAACCGCGTCGACGGCACCGCCGAGCCGGCGGCCCGATCGGCCTCGGCGAGCGCGCGAGCGGTGTTGCCCTGGCGCAGCCACGCCTCGCCGAGCATCGCGTGTTTGCGCGTCGCGGCGTCGCGGTTGCCGGCCTTGTCGTCGGTAGCGGCGGCGGCGTCGAGCACGCTGATCGCGTCGGCGAGCTTGCCGTCCGCGAGCATGACGTCGGCGCGCGCCGTGGCGGCCTGAGACGGATCGATCGCGTCGAGCGCGTGCAGCGCCGCGAAGGCCGCCGGATCGTCGCCGAGCTGGTGATGCGCGACGCCGAGGTAGACGTACGCCTCCTCGGGCGCGTTCGCGAAGTCCGCGATCACGCCGTTCGCGTCGCGCACCGCATCGTCGAAGTGGCCGGCGAGCACCTCGAGCACGGCGCGGTTGATGCGCGGATGGATCGCGCGCGGGTGCTTCGCGGCGACCCGGTTGCCGACCGCGAGCGCGTCGGTGATGTCGCGCTTCTCCGCGTACATGAGCGCGAGGTTGCCCTCGGTCGTCGAGTCGGCGGGCCACTTCACGAGCAGCTCCTTGAGCGACGCGATGCTGCGATCGAGCTCGCCCTGGATACCGTAGTAATCGCCGAGGAACCCCAGGCGCGCGTGCTCGCTCATGCGATCGATCGAGCGCATCGCGAGCTTCATCTCCCGATCGGCATCGCCGATCCGGCCGAGGTTCCAGAACGTGACCGCGAGCTGCCCGTGTGCGAACGCGAACTGCGGATCGAGCGCGATCGCGCGCTGCCCGTGCTCGATCGCCTCGGTGTACTTGCCGCTGCTCTCGAGCGCGCGCGCCACGACCGCCTCGTGATCGGCCTCGAGCGAGTCCGACATGCCGGTCGGCGCGGTCGCGGCCGCCGGCGCCGGGCCGCCGAGCGCGTGCACGAGCTGCTCCGCGAGGCCGCCGGCGACGGGGATCACGTCGGCCGCGCTGGGCGCGTCGGCGGTGGCTGTCAACACGGACGCGCCGGTCGCGGCGTCGGTCGCGTCGATCGAGAGCGCGTAGCCGCGGCCCTTGCTCGCAACGTGGCCGCGCACGGCGATCACGCGGCCGCCGTCGCGCGCGGACAGTAGCTTCGCGACGCTGTCTGCGGTTGCGCCGAGCTCGGACTCGAGCTCGTGCAGCGTCGCGCCCGCGTACGGCTGGACCAGCGGCGACCGATACAACGCGCTCTGGAACACGAGATCCAGCGTGCCGTCGAGCGTCGGATCCGGCGTCTCGTTCGCGAACACGATCGCGACCGCGGCCTGTCCCGATTCGACGGTGACCGGCGTCGGCGCGGGCCCCGCGACCGGCTCGCTCGCGCCCGAGCGCGCCGCGTGGACGAGCCACCACCCGCCGGCGGCGAGCGCGAGCACGGCGGCGGAGGCGCCGAGCACGAATCGCTTGCCGCGCGGCACCGGCTCGCTCGGCGTCGACACGACGATCGCCGACGCCACCGTTTGCGCGGTCGGCGGCCGCTGGCGCGAGGTCGCCGGCGTCGGGGCCGACGTCGGCGCGGGCGTGGCGCCCGGCGGCGCGGTGACGTCGAACGCCTCGGCCGACAGCGAGACCCGGCGCGCGCGCGGCGCGAGGACTGCGGCGAGCTGGTCCTTGGCGGCCGCGCCGACGGCGTCGATGGCGGCGAGCATCGCGGCGGCGGCGTGCCAGCGCGCGGCGGGCTCGACCTCGAGCGCGCGATCGACGATCGCCGCGACGGCCTCGTCGATACCCGGCACGACCGACGCGAGCGCCGGCGCGCGATCGGTCGCGGCCTTGACCAGCAGCGCCGACGGATTGGTCGCCTCGTGGACGAGCCGGCCCGCGATCAGCGCGAACATCGTCGCGCCGACCGCCCACAGATCGGTGCGCGCGTCGATGCGATCGGCGTCGGCGAGCGCCTGTTCGGGCGCCATGTACGCCGGCGTGCCGAGCACCGCGCCGGTGCCGGTGAGCCCGGCGTCGCCGGCGGTGGCGTCGCGCACGCGTGCGATGCCGAAATCGAGCACCTTGAGCGTGCCGTCGCGCGTGACGAACAGGTTCGCGGGCTTGATGTCGCGATGGATGATCGAGCGCGCGTGCGCGGATGCGAGCACCGCGAGCAGCTGGCGCGCGACCTCCAGGACGACGGGCAGCGCCATGCGCCGGCCCTGATCCTTCCACAGCTGGTCGAGCGCGCTGCCGGTCAGCAGCTCCATGACGAGGAACGCGGCGCCGTCCTCGCCGACGTCGTCGTCGAGCACGCTGACCGCGCCGGGATGATCGACGGCATTCGCGACATAGCCCTCGCGCACGAAGCGCCGCCGGATGTCCTCGCGTGCCGCCAGCTCGGCGTGCAAGATCTTGATCGCGAAGCGCTTGCCGTTGCGATGCGTCGCCGCGTAGACCGCGGCCATGCCGCCGGTGCCGAGCACGCCGTCGAGGTGGTACTTCCCGCGCAACGTGGTGCCGAGCCGCGCCCGGATCCGCCGCTCGGCCGCTTCGTCCGCCATCGCGGGGTGGCTCTAGCACGGCCGACGTCGCACCGGTGTTACATCGCGCGCGGCCGGGGCCGAGTGAGCTTCATTTGGCGCGGGCGAGCGCCGTCCACGCCTCGGCGGCCAGCGCATCGGCGAGCTTGGCCGGCACGCCGATCGCGACCACGAGCGCGCTCCCGCGGCGCTCGATCCAGGCCTCGGTGCCGTCGAGCGCGAGCCAGCGCGTGCGGCCGTCGCCGTGCGAGATCGAGCCGCCCGCGACCGCGTCGTCCACCGCGCGCGTCGCGGCGGCCTCCGCTTCGATCGCGTCGACCTCGGTGTCCCACTCGAACCGGCCGAGGCCGATCGCGTGCAACGGGGTCTTGTCGCCGGCGCGCGCCAGCGCGATCACGCGGTCGCCGCCCCAGCCGGCCGCGGCTTCGACCGCGACCGGCCGCGCGACGCCGTGCGCGCGCAGGAACAGCTGGAAGCCGAGCTCGCCCCACACGGTCGAGTGCGCCAGCGCATAACCGGCCGTCGCCGCCGACGCGGGCACGGCCGCGGTCACCGCGATCGGCTTCTCGTCGGCGGCATACTTTTCGGGGTGGAGGATCTGCTCGGTCGAGCGCGGCAGGCGGCGAAACGCCGCGTCGACCGCGCTCCACGGCTGGCGGCGGCGCAGCGCCGCGACGAACGCGAGCCCGTCCCGGTACGGAAACAGCATCTCCTCGCGCACGACGAGCGGCGCGCGATCGAGGGAGTCGCCGGTGCCCGCCGTCATCGTGGCGGTGATCGCGTGCACGAGCCCCGGGTTGCCCCAGGGCACCGGCCGCCCGGCGCGCGCGAGCATGACCTCGAGCATCACGGCCACGCCGTCGCCTTCGACCAGCGCGTGGCGCGCGAGCAACGCGTCGCCTTCAGCCGCCGGCAAGTCGTCGAGCTTGAGCAGGTCGAACGATTGATCCTGCAGCCCGTGATCGAGCTCGTGTGCGAGCACCATCTCGGCCCAGATCGGGTTGTCGCCGGCGCTCTTCGAGATCGTCAGCTTCTTCGTGTGCGGGTCGTAGTAGCCGGCGATCTCGTCCGCGAGCACGTCGATCATCAGCTTCGTGTAGTCGAGATCGACCGGGATGAGGCCCCAGCGGGCGAGCGCGAGCCCCTCGGCGGCCGTCTCCTCGGCGGTCTGATGATCGGCGGCGAGCTTCTCGAGCCGCGCGCGCAGCTCGGCGCGATCGACGACCTCGTACGGGATCGGCCGCTTGAGCGGCAGCTTGCGAATGCGCGCGACCTCCTTCGCGATCGCGTCGGTGCGCGCGAGCAGCGCGGCCAGCGCGTGATCGTCGGCCCGCGCCGGCTCCGGCGAGGCGGCGAACGCGACGAGCGCCAGAATGGCAGCGCTCCACTTCATCGCATGAAGATAGCGTGTCAGCTCGGCCGCGCACGCCGCGGCGCGCTGGCAACACTGCACGCACACTCGCCGACTTGCGCATGGCACTGCGGTTGCTCTGCATGGCGGTCATGTACCTGCGCCACGCGTCCGTCCTGTTCGTGCTGCTCGCGTCCTCTCTGGCTTCCGCTGACCCGCCGACGGACAAGTCGCTGTCGCCGTACTTCGTCGTCGAAGGAAGCAAGCCCGGCGTCGAGGCGATGCCGCTGGAAGCGACGCACGCGGACGTTCACATCAGCGGCGTGATCGCCGACGTCGTCGTGCGCCAGACCTACCGCAACGAAGGCGATCAAACGATCAACGCGCGCTACGTATTCCCGGCTTCGACGCGCGCCGCGGTGTACGGCATGCAGATGACGATCGGCGACCGCACGATCGTGGCGAAGATCAAGGAGCGCGAGGCCGCACGCGCCGACTACGAAGCGGCCAAGAAGACCGGCAAGACCGCGTCGCTCCTCGAGGAGGACCGCCCGAACGTGTTCTCGATGAGCGTCGCGAACATCCTGCCGAAGGACAAGATCGACGTCGAGCTGCGCTACACCGAGCTGCTCGTCCCGACCGACGGCGTCTACGAGCTCGCGTATCCGACCGTGGTCGGCCCGCGTTACGTCAGCGAGCGTGCCGACGCGAAGTCGCCGACCGCCGACTTCACGGCGTCGCCGTACACGCATGGCGGCGTGCCGCCGACCTACGACTTCGGGATCGCCGTCCACATCGCCGCCGGGATGCCGATCGCCGCGATCGACTCGCCGTCCCACGCGATCACGACGAGCTTCAGCGCGAAGCACGACGCGGCCGACATCGCGCTCGCCGGCATGGACCCGACCGCCGGCACCAAGGACTTCATCCTGCACTACCAGCTCGCCGGCGCCGGCCTGCAGCAGGGGCTGCTCCTCTTCCCCGGCGGTCCGGCAAAGCCGGACCCGCTCCATCCCGGGTCGGGCGCGAAGGAGAGCTTCTTCCTGACGATGGTGCAGCCGCCGCGCCGCCCGGCCGCCGGTGACATCCCGGCACGCGAGTACGTGTTCATCGTCGACGTGTCGGGCTCGATGGAAGGCTTTCCGCTGACCACCGCGAAGCACCTGATGCACGACCTGCTCGGCCGGCTGCGCCCGACCGACACGTTCGACGTGCTGCTGTTCTCCGGCGCCGACGAGCTGTACGCGAAGACCTCGGTGCCGGCGGTGGCGACGCAGATCGATGCGGCCGAGCGCTTCATCGACGCGCACGACGGCGGCGGCGGCACCGAGCTGCTGCCCGCGATCCAGCACGCGATGACGCTGCCGCGCACCGATGGCGTGTCCCGCAGCTTCGTCGTCGTGACCGACGGCTACATCGCCGAGGAGCCGGCCGTGTTCGACGAGATCCGCGACCACCTCGGCGAGGCCAACGTGTTCTCGTTCGGCATCGGCACGTCGGTCAACCGCCACCTCATGGAGGGCGTCGCGAAGGCCGGCCAGGGCGAGGCGTTCATCGTCACGAGCGAGAAGGACGGCGACGCCGCGGCCGCGAAGTTCCGAGATTACGTCGAGGCGCCCGTGCTGACCAAGGTCGAGGTCGCGTTCGACGGGCTCGACACCTACGACGTGCAGCCGAAGGTGCTGCCCGACGTGTTCGCCGAGCGGCCGGTGATCGTGTTCGGCAAGTATCGCGGCGAGCCGAAGGGCACGATCACGCTGACCGGCGTGTCAGGCCACGGCCGCTTCGTGTCGAAGCTCGACGTCGCGGGCGCCAGGCCCGACGCCGGCAACGCGGCCCTCGCGTACCTGTGGGCACGCGCGAAGGTGAGCGAGCTGTCGGACTTCTATCGCGAGGATGCGAACCAGAAGGAAGTGACCGCGCTCGGCCTACAGTACAACTTGCTGACCAAGTTCACGTCGTTCATCGCCGTCGAGGACGTCGTGCGGACGACGAAGGGCTCGACCGACGTCGATCAGCCGCTGCCGATGCCGGCGGGCGTGAGCGACGCGTCGGTCGCCTACGCGAGCGGCGGCGGCAGCATGAGCGTCGGCGACGAGCCGCCGCTGGCGGTCATCCTGCTGCTCGTCGCGATCGGGATCGCGGCGGCGAACGTGCGCCACCGCCTGCGGAGGATCGCGCAGTGAACGACGACGATCGATCGCAGCGAGTGCGCAGCGAAGCGAGCGCGAGCTCTCCTTGGCAGGAGCGAATCCCTCGACGGGGGAAACGCGTGCAGGTCGGCGCGATCGCGGTCACGGCGGTCGTCGTCGTGTTCGGCAAGCAGTTCTACCGCGCGGCCACCGCCGACGAGCTGCAGTGGTTGCTCGCGCCGGTCGCAAAGCTCGTCGGCTGGATGACCGGCGCGCGGTTCGCGTACGACGCCGAGCTCGGCTGGGTGAGTCGCGACGCGCGGTTCGTCATCGCGCCGGTGTGTGCCGGCTTGAACTTCGCGCTCGCGGCATTTCTGGCGCTGTCGCTCGGCTGGCTGCCGGCGATGCGCCGCGCGCGCGACGCCGCCGCGCGCTTGCTCGGCGCCGCGGTCATCGCCTACGCCGCGACGATCGTGGTCGATTCGCTCCGCATCGCGCTCGCGCTCGAAACGCGAGCCGATGGCGCGGCCCACGAGGCGCTCGGCGTCGTCGTGTATCTCGGCGCGCTGTGCGCGCTGTACGCGCTCGTCGTGCGCGGGAGGCGGCAACATGTCGCGGCTGCGTAGGTCCGCATGGCTCGTCGTACCGATCGCGGCGTACTTCGCGATCACGGTGCTGCTGCCGGCGGCGAACGGCGCCGCGCATCGCGCGGAGTTCGTCAAGCATGTCGTGCTCGTCGTGCTCGGATGTGCGGCGGTATTCGTGGTCGCCTGCGCGATCGCGTGGCTCGGACCGAAAGGAGATCGACCGTGAAGCTCTGGATCGTTGGTTTCGCAGCGCTCGCGCTCGCGCCTCGCGCGTACGCGGACTCGTGCGACGAACGTGTCGAAGGCGTGATGGCGCATTATCCGACGTACGTGACGTACTGCGCGGAGTGCGGCGATGCCGCGCCGAGCGCGCCGGTCGCGACGGTGCCCGGCCAGGCGATCGACGCCTCGCACGCCTACGTGCAGACGTCGCGGGTACGCTTCGATCTGGTCGGCGCGCTCGCCGGCTGTCCGCTCGCCGACGGGCCCCTGTCACTGCGGGTCATCGACGAGACGCCGACCGGCATGTTGATCGTGCCCGACGCGGTCGCGGTCGTCGCGCCCCCGGCGGCGGCGGCCGCCGCGCCGAAGCCGGCCGCGCCGATCGTGGTGACCGTCGACGACACGCCAGCGGGGTGGCTCGTCGGCGTGATCGGTGGGCTCGCCGGCTCGCTGCTCACGCTCGCCTGGTGCGTGCCGCGCCGGCGGCGCCGCATGCAGCTGCCGCGTGCGATCGACCTGCCGCGTGTCAGGATCGATGAATGCGAGAGGTGATGATGGCGCGCGGCCTCCTCGTCGTCCTGTTCGTGGCCGCCGCGGCCGGCGCCGCCATGGGCAAGGAGCACCGCGCGTGTCAGTGGGAGCTGGTGGTGCCGCGTACCGAGGGCGCCGCCGGCTGCTGGCTCGACGAGCACGTCACCGCGCAGCCCGGCGTGCTCACGGTCGCGTGCGAGGGCGCGAAGGGCGACGGCGACGCGCGCGCGATCTTCGGCGACCGCACGTTCTCCGGCAAGATGAAGGACGGTTACGTCAACCTCGTCTTGCACACGCGCTTTCACTACGACGACGGCTGCGACTGGGGCACGACGCAGACGATCGAAGGCCGGCCGGGCGACGGCCACCTGTCGTATTCGTATCGCGAGTTCCCGCTGCCCGGGCAGACCGGCTGCTTGAACGCGTGCGCCGCGCACGCCGACGTGCGCGTGAAGTGACGTCGCGGTAGCTTGCGCTCGCCATGTGGTCCGAGCTCGAGCACGCGATCTCCGCCGGCGCGGTCGTCGCGTACGGCGCGACGCCGGGCTGGGCGGCGTGGCTCGCGGCGCAGCTGACCGGCCCGGTCGTCGTGGTCGCGCCCGGCGAGGAAGCGGCGCGCGCGCTCGAGGCCGACGTGCGGTTCTGGGTCGGCGAGCGGGCGGATGCCGCGGAGCTCGATCCGGTGGCGAGCTTGCCGGCGATCGACGTGTCGCCGTACGCCGAGCTGTCGCCGGATCGCGCGTGCATCGTCGAGCGCGTCGCGACGCTCGTGCGGCTCGCGCATCCGGACCTGGCGCCGCGCGTGGTCGTCACATCGGCGCACGCGCTCGCGCAGCGCACCGTGCCGCCGGTCGAGCTCGCGGCGCGCACGCTCACGATCCGCAAGGGCGACACGCTGGACCGCGAGGCCGTGCTCGCGACGCTCGTCGCGGGCGGCTGGGCGCGCACCCCCGTCGTCGACGAGCCCGGTACGTTCGCGGTGCGCGGCGGCGTGATCGACGTCTACGCGCCGCTCGCGCCACATCCGGTGCGCGTCGAGCTGTTCGGCGACGAGGTCGAGTCGCTGCGCTGGTTCGACGAGGACTCGCAGCGCACGCTGCGTGAGGTCGATCACGTGCACCTGCATCCGGTGCGCGAGACGATCGTGACCGGAACGTCCGACTTGCGGACGAGGCTGCGCGCGTATGCCGACGAGATCGCGCATCCGACGAAGGCCACGCGCCGGCTCATCGAGCAGCTCGAGGCCGGCGGCGTCTTCGTCGGCATCGAGGGCCTGTTGCCGGCCTTTCACGACCAGCTGGTCGCGCCCGAAGCGCACGTGCCGGCGACCGCGCGCTGGATCATCGTCGATCCCGACGCCTGCCGCCGCACGATCGCGGACCTCTGGAAGGATGCCGACGTGCGGTTCGCGGAGCACACCGCGCTGGCATTCCCGCCCGACCGCCACTTCGTTCGCGAGCTGGCGGCATCCGGCTCGCCGCGCCGCATCGAGCTGCCGACGCTCGAGGTCGCCGGCGAGACCACCGCGACCAAGCTGCGCCTCCAGCTCGACGACCTGCGCGTGCTGCGCCAGCTGCTCGCCCACGCGCGCACGTTCGGCGACACCGAGCACGTCGCGCCGCTCGTCGAGCAGCTCGCGCGCTGGCGCGAGCTCGGCCTCCACGTCACGATCGCGTGCGACTCGCAGAGCCGCATCGATCGCCTGCGCGGCGTGCTCGAGGCGCGCGGCGCCACCGCCGCGGTCGCCTTCGTCGCCGGCGCGCCCGCGCACTCGTTCGCGTCGGCGAAGGACGGTGTCGCGCTCGTCACGTCCGACGACGTGTTCGGCGAGCGCGTGCATCACGCGAAGTCGGCGAAGAAGCGCGCGAAGGACGCGCTGCTCGGCGGCGTCTCCGACTGGTCGCAGCTCGCCGCCGGCGATTACCTCGTCCATCAGAAGCACGGCGTCGGCCGCTATCACGGCCTCAAGAAGCTCGCGGTGGTCGGCGTGCAGGAGATCGATTGCCTTCACCTCGAGTACGAGGGCGGCACGCTGTACCTGCCGGTCTATCGGCTCGGCGAGGTCCAGCGCTACGTGGGTGCCGAGGGGCACGCGCCTCGGCTCGACAAGCTCGGCGGGCAAACGTGGGAGCTCACGCGCAGCAAGGTCGCGCGCCACGTCCGCGCGCTCGCCGAGGAATTGCTCCAGCTCTACGCGCAGCGCGCCGCCCTGCCCGGCCATCGCTTCCCCGCCGCGGACGATCAATTCCACGAGCTCGAGGCCACGTTCGCGTTCGACGAGACGCCCGATCAGCAGGACGCGATCGATGCCGTGCTCGGCGACATGGAGGCGCCGCGCGCGATGGATCGCCTCGTCTGCGGCGACGTCGGCTACGGCAAGACCGAGGTCGCGTTGCGCGCGATCTTCAAGTGCGTGCAAGGCGGCAAGCAGGCGTGCATCCTCGCGCCGACCACGGTGCTCGTCGAGCAGCACCACCGCACGCTGGTCGAGCGCTTCAAGGGCTTCGCGGTCAACATCGGCAAGCTGTCGCGGTTCCAGAGCAAGGCCGAGCAGATCGAGGTCGTGAAGAAGCTCGCCGAGGGCAAGGTCGACGTCGTGGTCGGCACGCACCGCCTGCTGTCCGCCGACGTCCGGTTCCGCGACCTCGGGCTGCTGGTCATCGACGAGGAGCAGCGGTTCGGCGTGGCGCACAAGGAGCGGCTCAAGAAGGTCAAGACGCAGGTCGATGTCCTGACGCTGACGGCGACGCCGATCCCGCGCACGCTGCACCTCGCGATGGCGGG
>DASXCY010000168.1:0-27670 GCA_036490935.1 Kofleriaceae bacterium
AGCCAGGCATCGCGATCGGTGGGCGCGATGGCGGCGAGCGCGGCGCGAAACGCGGTCGGGCTCGTCTGCCGGCGAGTCAGTTGCGAATGCATCGCCGCCGCGCTCGCGTGATGTCGCGTGTCCACGTCGCCGAGCATATCGGATGGGGCCGCCGGCCTGGCCGTGCTCGACAGTGTCGAGCCGGGGGAGCGCGGAGGACCGTGCTGAACAGCGTATGATCCGGCGATGGCGATCGAGTTTCCACAGCGCTACCTGATTGCCTTGACCGAGGTCGCGACGCGCCTGGTCGATGCCCGCAAGCCAAAGACCGATCTCGGCGTGATCGCGCGCGACCTCTACATCGGGTTCTTCGAGGTCTGCATGCGCGGAGGCCTCGATCGCGCGCTCGGCGACCTCGCGGGAGCGTTCCCGCCGCTCGACGCGACCGATCGGGTCGGGCTCGCCGATCACGACCAGCTGATCGCGGCGTTGGTCGCGCGGATCGAGGCGATCGACCTCGATGGCGGAGGGCCGCGAAACGCCAAGCCGCGGCAGCTCGCCGACTGCGTGGTCGCGGCGCTCGGGCTCGCGGTCGTCGCGGATCGCGAGCCAGCCGGGTCGCTCGGCGCGAACGTGCGTGCCGAGCTCGACGCCGCGATCGCGCGGGTCGTCGAAGACGAGCTCGGTGGGACGAAGCTGCGCGACGCCGTGATCGCCGAGGCGCGCACGCGATGCGAGGAGCGATTCCTCGGCGCGTTCGCCAAGCTGACCGCGCACCTCGACGCTCACGGGCTCAAGCTGATCAAGCTGCCGAAGGTCCCGATCGACGCGCTGCACGCGAGCCAGCGCGCGCTGTCGGATGCGCGCGCCGCGGTGATCGATCGAGTCGGCCGCATCGCGATCGATCGCGCCAAGGACGTGCTCGCCCGCGCCGATGCGGCGGTGGCCGAGCAGGTCGATCGCGCGATCACGCTGCGCGTCACTCCGCGCGAGGTCGCGATCGCGCGCGCCCAGGCCGGCACGAGTCCCGGCGAGATCGCGCGTATGCTGGCCGAAGGGCTCGCCGAGGTCTTGCCGGTCGCGTGGCGCGCCGCCGAGCAGACCGTGCATCCGTACTCCGCGGCGCGCACGTTCGCCATCGGCGACGTGATCGAGCATCCAAAATTCGGGCGCGGCACGGTCGTCTCCATGCTGGCCAAGCACGTCGACATCGAGTTCAGCGACGGGAAGCGAACGCTCGTCCACGTCCCGCCCCGACGTTGAAGTCTCCGCCGAGCCTCAGCTCGGCGATCGGGCGTGCGCGTGGATCGCGAACACGTAGTCGCGGAGCAGGCGGAGGTGGCGAGTCGCGGCGTCCGCGATGCGCAGGCCGGCGCGGCACAACAGGCGCGGCTGGCCGGAGGCGTGCGTGCCCCCGAGCGGGGTGAGGCGCGCGAACACGACGTCGGCGCGCGCCCAGATGATCTCGTCGATGTCGGGCAGCTCGAGCTCGAGCGCGACCGTGCGCGCCGCGACCCGCGGATCGAACAGCCGCTCGAGGCGCACGCCGACCTCCGAGAGCTCGAGCACGCTGGCGGGCCGCAGGTCGTGGTGCGTGACGACACCGCACCAGCTGTCGACCGCGATGCGCGGGCTGTGGCGTCGAGGATCCGGAAACCGCATCCCGAAATGGTACGAACCCGCGCGTGGCGTGGGCAACATCCCGGCTGGGTCAGAAGCTGGTGGAGCTCAGCTCGGCGTGGATCGTGCCGCCCGCGAGGTCGACGAGGTCGTAGGTGACGAGCCCGACGCCGCGGCAGTAGATCCAGTACGTCGTGTACGACACGTTCTGCGTGACCTGCCAGCAATTCGGGTGGCCGGCGACGGTGCCCGCGTCGCTGTACGTCATCGTGAACGTCGCGCTGCCGTTGGTCGTGGTCCAGGTGTGATCGGCCTCGACCGGCTCGTCGAGCGCGCGCATCCAGCCGGTCGGTCCCCAGTCGTAGTAGTCGTCGACGCGATCGCCGTCGATGCTCGTGTTCGCGGTCTCGCCGCAGAAGCTCGACACCTCGAACGTGGCGCGGCCATCGGTCGTGCCCGCCGACAGCACCGTCGTGTCGATCGAGCCGGCGGGGCACGACGCGTAGGTCGACGTGACGTCGTACGTCCACGACCGCCCGACCGCGAGCGGGTCGAGCCGATCGTCGGAGGCCGACCCCGAGTCACCACCGCCGCCACCGCCGCCACCGCCCGAACCGTCCACGCCGGGCAGCCCGGCAGAGCCGCCGCATGCGACGAGCAGGGCGAGGACAGGAGCGAGCTTCGCGGCGGTCATACCGATGCGAGCCGCGCCGCCGCCCGCGGTCGCATCAAAACGACCAGCGGTGTACACAGGCGCGATGCAAAAGCTATCGCTCCTCGCGCTCGCGGTGGTCGCCGCGTGCGGCCAGCACGCGGCAGATCCACCGACCGCGGGCAGCGCGACGCCCGGCAGCGCGACGCCCGGCAGCGCGACGCAGATCGCCGTTCGCGCCGCCGATGCCGCCACGCGGCCCGACGCGGCGCCCGCGTTTTGCGCGGTCGAGGACGGGATGGCCGCCGTGACCGCATTCACGGCCGACGACCACGCGGCGACGTTCTGCGTGGACGCGCAGGACACGAAGGGCTGCGCGATGGTCGACCTCGCGACCGGCGCGGTGCACGCGACCGGCCAGCCTGCCGAGACGCCCCCGCCGTACGAGATCAAGCAAGACGCGAGCTCGGTGCAGATCTGCAAGGCCGGCGCGTGCGTCGCGCTCGGCCTGCCGAAGCCACCCGACAACGGCTATCAAGTCGAAGTCAACGCCGACGGCACGCGCGCGATCGCGGCCGGCGAGGATGCCGGCCCCGTCACCGTGCTCGACGCGCAGACCGGCAAGATGCTGAAGCACTTCAAGCTCGGCGACGCCGACCACCCGTGCGCGGAACATCCGTACTTCGCGAACGACCGCATCTACGCCGCGCTGAACGACTGCAACGGCCCGGGCGGCCCGGGCGTCCTGTACACGCTCGACGGCAAGAAGCTCGGCCTCGTCGACCACATCGATACGACCAGCTCGCGCCCGCTGCACGTCGATGGCTCGCAGTTCGGGTTCGCGGGCCGCGGCGGCAACGGCTACGAGATCGTCGACGTCGCGACCGGCCACTCGATCCGCCACGCCAGCTTCGATCCCCCCGCCGACTGCGACGACAAGCACGACTGCAACCTGCTCGGCGAGGGCATGGCGTGGCGCGCGAACGCGCTCGCGCGAACCACCGGCGGCAAGCTCGCGGTGCTCGGCAGGCAGACCGTTCGCATCGTCGATCTCGCGACCGGCAAGGTCGAGAAGTCCTGGCGAATCCCGGCGTGTCCGCCGGCGAAGTAACGCTCAGCGCATCGTCGTGCCGTTGGCCGAGCTCGCGCTGCGCAGGCGCTCGTGCACCACGGACGCGGCCGGCGCGCACACGCGCAGCCTGCCGTCCTCGCCGTCGGCGTCGAGGGCCTCGCCGCCGACCACGCCGACGATCATGCGCCGCTCGACACAAGCGGTCTTGCCGTGCGGCGAGCCGGGCAGGTACATCGGCTTGGCCGCGACCGCGATCGCGTGGCCGGTGGTGCTCGCGAGCACCGTGCCGGCCGGGATGTAGTCGTGATCGCGGAGCGAGAGCACGGACAGGCCGGAGCTGCTGTCGTCGCCATCCTCGTCGGCGTCCTCGATCTCGCGCACGGCCTTGGTCGCCACCGACACGTCGAGCGCGGCGCACCGGGTGCGAATCGAGAACAGCGTCGCGGCGCCGCGCCGCTCGATCTGCGACGCGTGCGAGCCATCGAGCTTGATCGCCTGATCGCCGAGCGTGATGCGCGTGTTCGGTGCGAGCTCGTAGTCGCGCTCGAGCACGGTAGGCGCGGCCTTCACGTGATCGGGCGTGTACGCGTGACCGATCGACGCGGCGGGCAGCGCCGTGACGATCGCCGCGCCGCGCACGCCGACGACAAATCGCTCGTCCACCGTCGCGATCACCGCGACGCCGGGGCGAAGCGCGATCCGCGTGCCGTCTTCGAACGCGTGCTCGAACGGCTGCGTCAACACCGGCGCGAGATCCGCGCGCTTCACGAACAGCCGCACGCGCGTGAGGTCGTCGCTCGTCTCGAGCCGCGCCCAGGTGCAGTCGAGCTGGGCCGCCGGCTCGACCTCGACGAAGCCGTCCTTGCCGGCCGACACGACGCGCATCGCGATCACGTCGCCGAGATGATCCTTGCGCGTGCCGGCGAGCCGCGCGGCATGCACCATCTGCGCACTGTCGCTGGTGTCGGTGTAGAACGTCGCGTCGGCCCAGACGAGCACGTCGCCGTGCAGCGCTTCGCCGTCCGCGGCGCCGACCGGCTCGACGAGCTCCTCGGCATACGCTCGGCCGGCGAACAGCGCCAGCACCACGACGAAGCTCGTCTTCACGCGGCTGTCATACGAGACTCTCGCTCGCGATGCCACCACAAACTTCGGGTCAGATGACCGCCTCGATGCCCTCCTCGATGAGCTCGAGGGCGAGATCCGCGACCACTTGCTCGAGCTCGTCGACGAACTGGTCCTTGAATTCCTCGAACAACGCCTCGGCGAGGTCCTCGCCCGCGGCCAGGAGCTCGGCCTCGATGTCATCGGCGAGCTGCGCCGTGTCGATGAAGTAGCCGTTGTAGTTTGCCGGGTTTTGCGCGACGTCCTGCTGCTGCGTCCGGGTCAGCTGCGAGAACGCGTACGTGCCGTTCGCGATCGCGGTCAGCTGATGGTCCAGCGCGACGATCGCGGCGTTGAAGAACATCGCGTCGTTGCAATCGACGGTCGACTGCAGCGAGTTGCCCTCGGTCACGGCGCTCGCCACCGCGGCCCCGACGGCGCCGGCGACGTAGCGCAGCTGGACGCTGTCGGCCGAGGTCTGGGTACCCGCGTAGTCGCCCATCACGTCGACCGCCTCGCCGGGGGTGAACGGCAGATGCGACGCCGAGACCGCGCCGGCGATCTTCGCCTCGGCGGCGGCCGGGGTCAGCGTCGGGTCGGAGGCCAGCTCGCTGACGACGAGTGTGGTCAGCGGGCTGATCGCCACGGCGCCGTCGTACGCGCCGGAGGTGTCGCCGAGCGGCGCGCGCATGTGGAGCGCGAGCCCGATGGCCGCGGCATCGCCGGTCATGCCGACGCGGGTCGACGTGGGATCGATGATCGCGCCGATCGTGTCGGCGTACTCGGGGCCGGGGTTGTCCCAGCTCAGCGTGAAGTGCCCGGTGGCGTCGGTCGCGACCCGCGGCTCGCCGGCGTCGAGCAGGTTGTTGTGGTTGTAGTCGAGGAAGACGGTGGCGTTCTCGATCGCGTTGTCGACCTCGACGACGCCATTGACCGTCGCGGTCGCAGTCACGGGCTGGTCGGCACTGCACGCGCCGACGAGGGAGAAGGCCAGGAACCAGGTTTGCGAGCGCTTCATGACCAGACACACGCGGTCGCGCGACAAACCCTGCAATCGGCGAGCTCGCGAGGCAAAACGCCCAGTTGTGAGGCGGGGCGAATCGGGCGAAGGCCGGCCGCGTTCGAAGAGACCACGCCGCGAGGCCCCGGAGTAGTCGCCGCGCGTCGGCGCACGCGCGTGCTGGGGCGCCACACAGAATTTCGCCGAGCCACGAGCTTGCGCGTGGCGAACTCCTTGCAGCCCGCCCCGTCATCTACGTCGCTCGCCATATCGCCGCGCTCGTGGTCGTCGTGCTCGGCGCGCACCAGGCGCGGGCCGATCCGAAGCGCGACAAGCCGGATTACGACGGCCGCGGTAACCCGGATGCCGATGCGGAGACGTGGGTGCGGTGGATCCCGCGCGTGTTGCTGTGGCCACCGTATGCGGTGAACGAATACGTGCTGCGCCGGCCGATCGGTGCGCTCGTCACGATCGCCGACCGGCACCACTGGGTCGGCGCGTTCGCGGGCGACGCGACGCACGAAAGCCGCACGCACGTGGTGCCGATCGCGCGGTTCGATCACGGCGAGCTGCCGGCGGTCGGCGCGGAGATCTCGCTCGCGCGCGCGTGGCGTGACGACGACACCGCGTACGCCGGTGCGACGACGTGGGGGACGCGCGAGTACGCGGCTGCGGCGCGCGATCGCGTGACGTACGATCGCGGCGCCGGCAGCATCGAGCTGCGCGCTGGTTACGCGCGCGCCGTCGATAACGCGTTCTTCGGCATCGGGCCCGCCGCGCGCGCCCGCGATGCTTCGCGATTCGGCCTCGCGCGCGGTGGCGCCGGCTTCGACTACGCGCGGCGGCTCGAGCCGGGGCTCGCGCTGTCGCTCGAGAGCGGCGTCGAGCACGTCGCATTCGTCGGCGGAGCCTGCTGCGACGAGCCGTCGCTCGCCGACCAAGTCGCGCGCGGCACGCTGCCGGCTCCGCCCGGGTATGGCGACCCGTACACGTTCGCGCACGAACGCGCCGAGCTCGCGATCGGCGACCGGGCCGCGGCGGGCGAGGGCGGCGGCCCGTGGCTGCATGTCTACGGCGACGCGCGGTCCCGACTCGATCGCAGCGCCACATGGCTGCGCTACGGCGCGCGCGCCGGCGCGGCGATCGATCTCGACGGCCACCATCGCGTGCTCGCGGTGCTCGCCGGCGTCGATCTCGTCGATCCGCTGCAAGCCGATGCCGTCGCGTTCACCGAGCTCGCGTCGCCGGCCGACGAGCTCATGCCGGCGTTCATCCCCGGGTGGATGCTCGGGCGCAGCGCGGCCGCGGCGCAGCTCGCGTACAGCTGGCCGATCTGGGTGGTCCTCGACGCGCGCGTGAGGTTCGCGCTCGGCAACGCGTTCGACGCGCACTTCGCGGACTTCGCGCTCGGCGCGCTGCGCGCGTCGGCGGACTTCTCCATCGTGGTGAACGCATCGCACGCACATCCGATCGAGCTGGTGATCGGCGCCGGCAGCGATCCGCTCGACGACGGCGTGCACGTCGCCGCGGTCCGCGTGGTCGTCGGCACGCGCAGGGCGTTATGAGGCGCGCGCTGATCGTCGCGGCAGGCGTCGCGGCATGCACGTCGCCCCCGCGGCCGTTCGCGCTGCGCGATCCGTTCGTGCTCGACACCGATCTCCGCCCGGTCTCGGTGGCGTGCCGCGCCGACTCGTGCGCGCCGGCCGTCTACGACTCGCCCTTCATCTGGGATCACGTCGACAACCTGGTGTTCGCGCGACTGTCGCGGCTGTTGCAGGTACGCGCCACCGGCGAAGCGGCCAACGTCAACAGCCTCGACGAGGTTCCGGACTCGGCGTGGTTCACCAACCGCACCGGCGCGGACGATCGGTCCGCGCTCGGCGCGTGCTCGCGAGACGATTTTCTACCGGCGCCCGATCGCGTCGCCGCCGGTGCGTGGAAGGTCGATCACGGCAAGGACAACGGCAGCACGCTCGGCTTCCGCGTCGTCATCGACGGCGTGAAGTATCTGCTCAAGGCCGACGATCGCGACATGCCGGAGCGCGCGAGCGCCGCGGCGGTGATCGGCACCGCGATCTACCGCGCGATCGGGTTCAACACGACGTGCGAGCAGGTCATCGACGTGCGCGCGCAGCAGTTCGCGGTCGCGCCGGGCCTGTCCACGATCGACAACACGGGCTCGCGCACGCGCTTCGACGAAGCGGCGCTCGCCCACGTGCTCGCGAGCTCGACGCGGCTGCCCGACGGCAGCACGCGCATGCAGGCGTCGAAGTGGCTCGACGGCTACGCGATCGGAGCGTTTCGTTACGTCGGCACGCGCGACGACGACCCGAACGACATCATCCCGCACGAGGATCGCCGCGAGCTGCGCGGCAGCCGCGTGCTCGCCGCGTGGCTCGATCACTGGGATGCGCGCGAGCAAAACTCGATGGACGTCTGGCTGGCGAGCGACGCGGGCCGCCCGCGTTCGTCGCCCGGCTACGTGCGACACTTCATCCTCGACACGAGCGACGTGTTCGGCGGCCACGTCGAGATCGCCGCGCTGTCGTCGCGGCTCGGCCACTCGTACACGTTCGATCCCGCAGATATCGCGCTCGATCTCGTCACGTTCGGCGTGCTGGAGCGGCCCTGGGATCGCGCGGGCATCGAGCCGGGACGCGAGCGGTTCGGGTATTTCTCGGCGCGCGACTTCGATCCGGACCGTTGGAAACCGCTGTATCCGAATCCGGCATTCCTGCGGATGACCGAGCGCGATGCGGCGTGGATGGCGCGGATCATCGCCCGGTTTTCGCCCGACGACATTCGCCGCTTCGTCGATGCCGGGAAGCTGAGTCGCGCCGACGATGCCGCGTATCTGACGCGCATCCTGGTCGCGCGCCAGCACCTCGTGCTCGCGCGCTACTTCGCGCGGCTGTCTCCGCTCGGCGACATCCACCGCGCGGCCGACGGCCGGATCTGTGCGACCGACTTCGCGCGGCTGCGCGGGGTGTTCCCGCGCTTCGCGTACACGATCGCCGAGCGCGCCGGCGCTGCCGCATCCGCGCCGCTCGCGCCCGAGCTCGGCGCCGATGGCATCGTGTGCTTCGCCCCGCGCGCGATCGGCGGCACTGCCGCCGCGCCGCGCCTCGCGGTGTTCGAGGTGCGCGACGGCACGAGCGCCGGGCCGCTGCGCGTTCACGCGTACGACGAAGGCACGCGCGGCTTCCGCATCGTCGGCGCCGAGCGCCCCGAGTAGGTCGCGTGCTAGCTTGCATGGATGTTCGTCGCGCTCGAGCGGCTGCTCGTCAAGGTGCGCCAGCCGGCGGCGCGCGCCGACCAGCTGATCGAGCTGCGACGCCGCGTTCGCGCCGAGCGCGCCTGCGTTCCCGACGACGAAGAGCGCGAGCTCGCCGTCGAGTTGCGCGCGCGCAAGCTCGAGGTCGCGGCCGAGCTGGATGCGGTGACGTCGTGCAGCAGCTGCGGCCTCGGCATGCCGCGGCCGTTCGGCCATCATGCCGGTGGCGCGTGTTGCTCGGGCGTGACCGCCAACGTGTTCGACGACTCCGAGGTCGCGTCGCTCGTGCACGCGGGGACGAGCCCGCGTCACCTCACGCCGCCGGCGCGCACCAACGAGCCCGCCGGTTGCGCGTTTCGCGGCGCCGGCGGCTGCTCGCTCGCGGTGGCTCATCGCCCGGCGCGCTGCGTCCACTTCACGTGCGGCACGCTGCGCCGCGAGCTCCACGCGCGCGGCCGGCTCGACGCGATCGAGACCAAGCTCGACGCGCTCGATCACGCGATGCGGCGGTTCGCGGCGGTGCATCGCGCGCGTGCCGACCGCGACGTCGTCACGTCGATCGTCGACGCGGTCACGGCTTCGCCGGCGAGGCGTCCGCGATCGCCGTGAGCTGCTCCCAGCGCGCGAACAGCCGCTCGACCTCCGCGCGCGCCGCATCGAGCCGAGCGACAAACGCCGGCACCTCGGCGGCGCGCTCCTTGAACAGCGCCGGGTCTTGCAGCGCGCGCTCGAGCTCGGTCATGCGTTGCTCGGCGGTGACGATCGCCGCTTCCATCCCGGCGAGCTCGGCGCGCTCCTTGAACGTGAGCTTGCGCGGCTCGGTGCTCGGCGCTCGCACCGGCTTCGCTGGCTTCGGCCGCTCCACCGCGGCAAGTGGGGCGCGCTGCGGCCGCCGCTGCGCGTAGAACGTGTAGCTGCCTTCGTAGAACGTCACCGCACCGGCGTCGAACGCGAGGATCGCGGTTGCGACGCGATCGAGGAACCAGCGATCGTGCGACACGATCAGCGCGCAGCCACCGAACGACAGCAGGCCATCTTCGAGCGCGCCGAGCGTTGGCAGATCGAGGTCGTTCGTCGGCTCGTCGAGCACGAGGAGATTGCCGCCGCGCCGCAGCAGCCGCGCGAGCTGCACGCGATTGCGCTCGCCGCCCGACAGCTGGCCGATCTTGGTGTCGGCGACCGAGTCGGGGAACGCGAGCAGGCGCAGGAAGCTGCGCACGTGCACGCGGCCGTCGGGTAGCTCGACCCAGTCGTTACCGTCGCCGACTTCTTCGAACACGGTCAGCTCGTCGCGCAGCTCGCTGCGGCCTTGCTCGAAGTACGCCGGCCGCGTGTTCGCGCCGAGCACGACCTTGCCGCGATCCGGCGGATCGATTCCGAGGATCGTCTTGACGAGCGTGGTCTTGCCGGCGCCGTTTGGTCCGACGATGCCGATCCGATCGCCGGGTTTCAGCACCAGCGTGAGCCCGTCGAATAACGTGCGGCCGCCGAGCGCGCGTGTCACGCCGTGCAGCTCGACGATCGTGCCGCCGAGCCGCGGTCCCGAAGGCAGCTGCAGGCGCATCGTCGGCCCGCGCTGGTCGTCGACCGCCGGGGCGGCCGCGACCGCGGCGTCGTAGCGATCGATGCGCGCCTTGGCCTTCGTCGTGCGCGCCTTCGGCCGGCGCCGGATCCAGTCGATCTCGCGCCGCACGAACGACGCGCGCTGATATTCCTGCTCGCTCTCGATCGCGAGCCGCTCCGCCTGCGCGAGCAAGAACGCCTCGTAGTCGCCGTCGTACGTGTACGCCTTGCCGCGATCGATCTCGACGATGCGCGTCGCGACGCTGTCGAGGAAGTAGCGATCGTGCGTGACCACGATCAGCGCGCCCTGCCATGCCGCGAGCCGGCGCTCGAGCCATTCGATCGTGCGCGCGTCGAGGTGGTTCGTCGGCTCGTCGAGCGCGAGCACGTCGGGCTTCGCGAGCAGCGCCCGCGCGAGCGCCACGCGGCGGCGTTCGCCGAACGAGAGCTGGGCGATGCGCGCGTCGTGCGGCGACAGCTCGAGTGCCGCCGACACCGTGTGGATCTCGTGATCGGGCACGCCGGTGATCGCGAGCGCGGCGCCGACCGTGTCGTCGGGCAAGACCGGCTCCTGCGCGACGTACTCGAGTGCGAGGTCGCGCCGCCACGTGATCGCGCCTTCGTCGGGCTCGAGCGCGTGCACCATCATCTTCAACAGCGTCGACTTGCCAGCGCCGTTCGCGCCGATGAGCCCGATCCGATCGCGCTCGTGCACCGCGAACGACACGCCGGCGAGCACGCGCCGGTTGCCATAGCGCTTGTGAACGTCCTGAACCGTGACGACCGCGGACACTACTCCAAGGTGTCATGCGCTGACGTCACGAGGACGCAGGTGCACCCGGTTTCGGACCACACGCGGGCGTCCGAGGAGCCGGGCTCGGCACGGCTGGAGTCGCCGGGGCGAAGCAGGCCGCAACCGCGGCGCGAGGCGATGTCACACGTCGATGACGGTAGTAACAATCGCTGCGTGCCTCGCGCTCACTTCGAGACACCGGCACGCGGCCGACGCACCTCGTGTTCACCGAAGCGGTCGCGTTGCCGCGCGACCCGAGCGGCGCTGGTAGCTGGCGACCACCACGCGGCCGCGCGGCGACAGCTCGTAGCCGACCTCGAAGCTCTGGGTCAGGCCGAGCTTCTTCAGCTTGCGAACGTCGATCTTGAACGGCTGCGTCTCGCGGCCGAGCTCGGCCGCGAGCTTCGATGCGGCGACGTGCGGGTGCCTTTCGATCAAGCGCAGCGTGCGCAGCGTCCACGCGTGCTCGCGATCGAAGCGCGCGAGGCGGCTGCGGATCGCCGCGAGCTCGTCGGCGGTCGGCGGCTCGAGCGCGGCGGCGACGCGATCGCCGTCGCCGCCGTGGTGCAGCTCGACGCGGAACACCTCGCGACCCGGATCGAGCGCGGCGCCGCGCGGGCCTGCGTTCATGTACGCGATCAGCTCGTCGCGCGACGCGAAGCCGGCGAGGCGCGCGTCGGCTTCGGGAATATCGTGCACGCGGATCGTCGAGACCCGATCGACTTCGAGCACGCCGATCGGATGGCACCGATAGCGGCCGCCGGCGCGCACGTGCGGCTTGTCCCATGCGCGAAACGTCAGCCGGACCGCGCCGGAGACGAGCCCCGCATGAAACGCTTTCTTGAACAGCAACACGGCCGATGTGCTAGCCGAGGCGCGCGAGCGTCGGATCGAGGATCTCGCGCCATGCATCGCGCACCGCGCGCGCACGCGCGCGTTCGTCGAGCCGGCCGTGGGCCGCGAGCGCAGCGGCGAGCGGCTCGGCCGCCGGCAGCTCGCCGCGCAGCGATGCCACGCGCACCTCGGCGGCGACCGCGCGCAGCTCTGCCACCAGCGTGCCGCCGTGCGCGGCGACCGCCCACGCCACCGTCTTCCACGCGAGCGCCGCATGGCGAGCCTCGTCGCCGGCGATCGCGCGGAGCGTGGCCGCGAGCTCCGCGTCCTCGCACGCGGCGGCGGCGCGCGACACGCACAGTGCCGCGATCGTCTCGCCGATGCAGCCTTCGACGAGCACGTCGCGCGCGACCCGCGAGGTCCCGCCGCCGCGCGGCGCGGCGATCGCGAGCGCACCCGGCTCGACCGGCCGGCCGCCGTAGCGCGCCGCCAGCGCGAACGCCGCGCGCGCGTGCTCGATCTCGTCGAGCGAGGCGCGCTGCGTCTCCGCGATCAGCTCCGGCGGCGCGCCGACCGCGAGCAGCTCGAGCGTCGCACGCGCGAACGACGCGATCGACGCGTGCTCGGCGAGCGCATCCGCAAGCCAGCCCGCGGCGAGCGCCTCGCGCAGCGCCGGCGCGAGCTCGCAGGCCCGCGCGTCGCGCCCCCACGCGATCCCGGCGCGCGTGGCCGCCACGATCGGCTCGCTCGTCGCGCCGAGCAGCGAGCGGCCGCCCGGGCAACGCTCCATCCACTGGTAACAACAATCATCTGGCTTGGCCTTGTGCGCCGCGCGCGACTGCTTGGTAGCCTCGCCGTCGAGGTTGGCGGTGGAGAACGTGGGCAGACCGTCCTTGTTGGTGTCGTCGTGATGCTCCTCGAGCTCGACCGGGCACCCGAGCTTGGTGACCTTGTTCGTCGCGAGCGGCCTGACCGCTTTCGCCGGTGCGCAGAAGTCTCCCGAGGGACAGCTCGGCATGTGGATCGGCGGCTGAGCCTGTGCGGAATCGATCACATCGCAGCCGCCAGCGATCAGCGGGAACATCGCGAGCGCGAGGCGGAGCTGCTCGCGCAACCAGATCGTGTCTCGCAGCATCCCGCGACGCTCACACGTTCACTGCGCGGCGACCACATGTCGGTCTGCCAATTTGATCCAAACTGCTGCGCGCTAGGACTATATTCCCGCGCGTGGAGACAGCCCCCATGAAAGTCTGCGTCGTGCTCGGTGTTCTCGCGGTCGCGGCGTGTGGCTCGTCGAATCGACCGAACGATGGCGGCATCGGCGACGGCAACACGGGCCCACACATCTTGAACGGCCTCACGGTGACGCCCACGAACCCGATCGTGGAGGTCGATCTCAACACCGTGCAGACCGTGCCGTTCGTCGCGACCGCCAGCTACGAAGACGGCTCCACCGCCGACGTGTCGACGATGGTGACGTGGTCCGTCGACAACCCCGCGGTCGGCTCGATCAGCAACTCGGTGCTGCAGACGCCGATGTTCGCGACCGCCACCGCCGTGGTGTCGAAGATCACCGCGAGCTACATGAGCTTCGACGGCGTCGCGCAGGTCACCGTCGTCGCGTATCGCCGCAGCGGCCCGCAGCAGGACTTCTTCTTCATCCTGCCGTACCAGGATCCCGCCGGCGCGCAGATGAAGCCGCTCGACTTCTCGACCGCGGTTCCCGGCCTCGACGTGTTCTTCAACGTCGACACCACCGGTTCGATGGGCGGCGAGATCAACGCGATCGAGTCCGCGATCAACACGACGATCACGCCGGGCATCCGTGCCGTCGTGATGGACAGCGACTTCGGCGTGGGCTCGATGCAGGACTTTCCGCTCGACGGCTACGGCGAGGACACCTGCGACGAGCCGTTCCGGCTGCTCCAGCCCATCACCGCCGATCTCGCGGCGGTGTCGGCGGGCGTGGACGGACTCTCGAACGGCTTCGGCTCGCCGATCGGCTGCGGCAACGACACGCCCGAGGCCGGCATCGAGTCGATCTATCAGGCCGCGAGCGGCAACGGGCTCACCGGCCCGGTGCCGACCAGTGTCCCGGCGAACCACAGCGGGATCGGCGGCGTCGGCTTCCGCACGAACACGCTGCCGGTCATCGTCTCGGTGAGCGACGCGACGAGCCACGGCCCGGGCGAGACCGCGCTGTGCAACGGCTCGCCGGTCGCCTACGACGCCACGGTCTCCGCGTTCGCGCACTCGCGCGCGCAGACCAAGGACGCGCTGAACTCGATCTGCGCGCGCGCGGTCGGCATCGCGCCGGTCGAAACCTGCGACGCCGAAGAGTACTTCGGCTATCTCGCGACCGCGAGCGGCGCGCGCGTTCCGCCGGCGGCCTGGGATGTCGGAACTCGCCCGGTGGGCTGCGCCGAGACCCAGTGCTGCACCGGGTTCAACGGCGCCGGCGTGACGCCCGATCCCGATGGCCTGTGCCCGCTCGTGTTCCAGGTGCAGACGAGTGGCGCCGGCGTCACCGCCAGCATCGTCACCGGCATCCAGATGCTGGCGCGGTTCGCCACCTTCACGGTGCCCACCGAGACCGCGGGCGTCACCACCGATATCAATGGCAACCCGCTGCCGGTACCGCATAACACCATCGATTTTCTGAAGGCGATCATCCCGCAGTCGTACCTGCTGCCGCCGCCACCGCCGACGCTGCCCGCGCCGAGCTTCGACGCGACGACGTTCTATAACGTCACGCCCGGAACGATCGTCACGTTCGCCGTCGACGCGTTCAACGACTTCGTTCCGCAAACGACCGACGCGCAGATCTTCGTCGCCACGATCACCGTCACGGCCGGCGGATGCAGTACCATCGCGCTCGACAAGCGCGACGTGCTGATCCTGGTTCCCCCCATTCCGATCGTGGTCCAGTGACGAGCCGAGTGCTCCAGCGCTCATTCGAGCTGAGGTGATCATGACCCGCACCGCTGCCCTGGCTGTCACGTCCGTCCTGATGCTCGTCATCAGCTGTGGTGGCAACTCCGCTCAGCACCAGATCGATCAGTGCAACGACGGGATCGACAACGACGGCGACGGCCTGGTCGACTATCCCGCCGATCCGGGTTGCTCGGACCCCAACGACGACAGCGAGGACACCGCGGGACCGCCGCAATGCAGCGACGGCGTCGACAACGACGGCGACGGCAAGATCGACTATCCCAACGATCCGGGCTGCACGTCGCCGAACCAGGACACCGAGACCGACGATTGCCCCGACGGCCCGGGCTGCCCGCAGTGCAGCAACGGGATCGACGACGATCTGAACGGTCTCACCGATTATCCCGCCGATCCGGGTTGCTCGTCGGCCGCCGACTTCACCGAGAGCGCGAGCACCGCGGATTGCGGCGCGTCGATGTTCATCAAGACGTTGCCGGCGTCCCACGAGGACACGTACACGCTGGACGGCACGTCCACGATGGTCATGTCGTCGCCGTGCGGTGGCGGCAACGGCGTGCCCGCGATCGCGTATCGCCTCGTCATCACCCAGCCCGCGGTGATCCTCGCGACCACAAACGATCCGGCGACGATGATCAACACGATCATCGACATCCGCGGATCGAGCTGCGGCACCGAGATCGCGTGCAACGACAACATCACGCCGACGAACCTGGCGTCGACCGCGAGCGCCTCGGTCACCGCCGGCGAGTACTTCATTATTGTCGAAGCTCAGAACGGCATGGCGGCCGGCACGTTCCACCTGCGCGTCGATGTCACGCCCGGCCTCGGTCAGGCGTGCACGGGGCCGATGGACTGCGGCGCCGGCCTGGTCTGCCGGATCGCGCTCGGCGACACCATGCTGACGTGCGAGAAGCCGGTCTGCAGCGACGGCGTCGACGACGACGGCGACGGCAAGCTCGACTTCCCCGACGACCCGGGCTGCGCCACGCCCGACGATAACGACGAGACCGACGACTGCCCGAGCGGCCCGAACTGCCCGGCGTGCAGCAACGGCCTCGACGACGATGGCGACGGCCAGACCGATTATCCGGCCGACACGAGCTGCACCTCGGCGGCGACGCCGACCGAGTCGTGCAACGGCGAGCGCGACCCGATCCTCACGATCGACGGCCCGCTGACGATGGGCACGCTGGTCGGCGCGCACGACGACGAGAACCCGACGTGCACGTCGCAGACCGGCGGCGTCGACGTGCTGCTGGCGGTGACCGTGCCGCCGCTGACGTCGATGCACGTCGACGATCTCGGCTCGTCGGTCAGCGACACCACGATGTCGCTGCTGCCGGCCACCTGCGGTCCGCCGGTCATCGCGTGCGACGACGACACCGGCGCGAGCCTGCTGAGCACGATCGACACCGGTCCGCTCGCAGGCGGCACGTATCTGGTCGTGGTCGACGCGTACAACAGCGGCGTCACGCCGGCGCCGTTCCAGGTCAACTTCTCCGGCCAGCTGACGCCGGGCGCGAAGTGCGACACCGCGAGCACGATGAACGGCGCGCTGGTGTGCCCGACCGGCACGTTCTGCAGCGACGATCCGCTCAACCCCGGCTCGCTGATCTGCAACGGCCCGCAGTGCAACGACGGCCGCGACAACGACGGCGACGGCTTGATCGACTACCCGAACGATCCGGGCTGCGATAACCCTGGCGACGACGACGAGACCGACGACTGCCCGTCGGGCCCGACGTGCCCGGCGTGCGGCAACGGCCTCGATGATGACGGCGACGGCCTGATCGACTACCCGGCCGACCCGAGCTGCACGTCGGCGGCCGGCGGCAGCGAGTCGTGCAACGGCGAGCAGGACCCGATCCTCACGATCGCCGGCCCGTCGACGACCGGCGACCTGACCACGGCGCACGACGATCACCTCCCGGCCTGCGGCTGCTCGTACGACTACTGCGCGGGCCAGGACCAGGCCTTCACGTTGACCGTGCCCGCGCTGTCGTCGCTGCATCTCGACACCGCCGGCTCGACCACGTACGACAACATCCTCTCGCTGTTGCCGGCGGCGTGCTCGGAGCCGAGCCTCGCGTGCGCCTACGACTTCAGCGGCGACACGAGCCTCGACACGGGCGCCCTCGCGGCCGGCACTTACGTCGTGTACTTCGACAACTACGAGAGCTACTACACCGCCGGCAGCGCGATCGTGAACCTCAGCGGAACGCTCCAACTGGGCGTCAGCTGCGAGCCAGCGAACACGCTCGGCGGGGCGCTGACCTGCCCGCCCGACACGGCCTGCATGGGCACGCCCGGCTCGCGGACGTGCATCGGCGCGTTCCAGTGCAACAACGGCATCGACGATGACGGCGACGGCAAGATCGACTTTCCGAACGACCCCGGCTGCGCGGCCGGCAATGACGATGACGAAAGCGACGACTGCCCGAGCGGCAGTAATTGCCCGGCGTGCGCGAACGGCATCGACGACGATGGCGACGGCAAGATCGACTACCCGGCCGACACCGGCTGCAAGGCGGCATCGACGCTCATCGAGAGCTGCGATGCCGAGGTCGATCCGATCGCCCAGGTCACCGGGGCGGTCACCAACGGGACGCTGGTCGGCGCCCACGACAACTACACGCCGCCGTCGACGTGCGCGTACACGTACGAGGGACCGGACGTCGACCTCGTCCTGAAGCTGCCGACGATGGCGTCGCTCCACCTCGACACCGAGGGCTCGTCCGTGTTCGACACCGTGATGACGCTCCTGCCGTCGTCGTGCGGCGATCCCGCGATCGCGTGCAACGACGACACGAGCGGCAGCGACTACCTGAGCACGATCGACATCATCGACGTGACCGCCGGGACCTACGTGGTCAGCGTCGAGGTGCCGGAGTACTACGACACGCTCGGCCCGTTCACGCTCAACGTGTCGGGTCAGATCGCGGTCGGTCAGCCCTGCGATGCCGCGAACAATCTCGGCGGCGCGCTCACGTGCGTCATCGGCTCGTCGTGCATGGCCGGCACTTGCCAGCCGTGAGGAGGTTCGGGATGCGTCACATCGTGTTCATCGCGCTCGCGCTGGCGATCTACTCGCCGACGCGAGCGCTCGCCGACGAACCGCCGCCGACGGCAGAACAGCTCGACGCCGCGAAGAAGGCGTTCGCGGACGGCAAGGCGCTGCACGACGCCGGCAACCTGCTCGACGCGGTCGAGAAGTTCAAGGAGTCGTACCGGCTGTCGAAGAACCCGGTGCTCCTCTACAACATCGGGCTCACGTTCGAGGAGGCCGGCACGAAGGACCTCGCGTTGATGTACTTCCACAAGTTCCTGACCGACGCGCCGGCGGATGCCGCCGAGCGGCCGACGGTGCTCGAGCACGTGAAGGCGCTCGAGAAGGAGTTCGGTCCGAACGGCGAAGCCGCGACGAAGCCCGCCGACAACAAGCCCAAGGAGATCGTGATCAAGCCGGTGGGCACGTACTCGGCGAGCGACGTGCAGCACCAGGCCCTCGAATCGGCGCCGCCCGGTCAGCCGCTCGACGTCACCGCGTTTGTCCCCGAGGATTCGGGATTCAAGGTCACGCTGTACTACCGCAGCCCGGGCGAGGCCGAGTTCACGGCCAAGCCGATGAAGTGGCGCTACAAGGAGCTGGTCGCGCGCATTCCGGCGGGCAAGGTCAACGGCGCCTCGGTCCAGTACTACATCGAGGTCCGAGACCACGACGGCAACCTGGTCACACGCATCGGCAAGTCGACCGTGCCCAACCTCGTGATGATCGACGCGACCGCGAAGCCGCGGTTTTACCCCGACATGACCGACGACGGCCCGTCGACGACCGAAGGCGATGACACCAAGCCGCCCCCGCCACCGACGGCGCACGTCGACGACAACCCGTTCCAGATCGGCAAGGAGCCGCCCAAGCCGGTGGCAGCGGTCGTCGCGACGCCGACGCTGGAACAGCACGGCGATGGCTGGCTCGACCTCGGCTCGACGAAGTTCCGCGCCGTCAAGTGGAGCGCGAGCGCGGGCGCGGTGGCGCTCGCCGGCGTGTCGCTCCTGTTCTACGAGAAGGCGCGGAGCGCATCGCAGTCGCTGGAAGAGGATTCGAAGCGCTGCGGCTCGCCGCCGTGCCAGAGCTACGACAAGAACTACGACGAGGATCTGTATTCGCAGGGCCACCGCGATGACACGATCTATCGCGTGACGCTCGGCGTCGGAGTCGCGGCCGCCGCGGTCGCCGGCTACTACTGGTACAGGGAGCTCTTTCATCACGCGAGCAGCGGCGACACGACCGCATTGCATGTCACGCCCGCCGTCGACGACCACTCGGTCGGCGCCGCGGCGATGGTGCGGTTCTAGGAGGTGCGGATGCGTGGACGAACAACGCTGGTGCTGTCGTTGCTAGGCGCCGCTGGCTGCGCCGGTTTCGATCCGCAGCTCGGCACGACGCCGTTCCTGTGCGGCGCCGAAGATCCGAAGTGCCCGAGCGGCTACGAGTGTCAGCCGCAAACCAGCGGCCAGGCGGTGTGTGTCTCGACCGGCCGGACGACCGTCGAGGACGCGACGTCGGTGAACTGTCACGACGATTCGGCGCTCGAGCCGAACGACACGATCCAGACCGCGTACCTGACGCCGGTCGAGAACCGCGAGATGCGCGTCTCCTACGCGGGGCTGTCGATCTGCCCCGGCAGCGACAAGGACACGTACCAGGTCGGCATCAAGGGGACCGGCCGCACCATCAACGCGACCATGGTCTACGAGGACGGCGCGGCACTCGCGATCACGCTGTTCGGGGCCGACGGCACGAAGCTCGTCGACGGCGCCGTGACGGCCACGGATACGGCGAGCCTGATGTTCGCGGCGCCCGGCATCGGCAACTACTTCGTCCAGGTCTCGTCGCCCACCGGCGCCGAGAACAACTACACGCTCGAGCTCGGCACGTCGCCGTAGCTCAGGTCTCGATCGAGATGGCGTGGATCCCGACGAGGTCGCCGCACGCGGTGCGGCCGACGAGGTAGACGTCGACCTCGGCGTTGTACGGGTCGCTCTCGGGCTTGAACACCGCGACGTAGACGACGTCGGTGAGCTGCGCGCCGTACGCCGCTTGTACCGCGGCCGCGTCGGGCGAGTCCTCGGGCTCGAGCGCGGTGAAGTAGTCATCGGGCGAGCGCAATAACGCGGTGCTACCCGCCTCGGCGTCGACGAGCGCGAGCACCGAGGCCGCGGTCGGCGCCGACGTGCCGGCGCCCGGGAATACGACGATGTCGAACGGTCGATCGCTCTCGCTCAGGAACAGCAGCGGCGGCAGGTGCGGCGCGACCGCCGCGATGAAGTCGCCCGTACAGGTCGACCACGTGCCCGACGTCGCGTAGTCGTGCAGCTCGCGCATCGTCGCGGTGCCGACGCCGCCGACCGCGGCGACCGCGGCGAGCGTCGTGTAGCTGCGCGCGGCGACGATCTTGGTCGCGCCGGTCGCGTTCACGCCGTTGCCGGTGAGCTGCGCCTGCGTCGCGAGGTTCGCGATCTGCAGCGCGACCTCGGCGGTCGGCTCGTCGAACGAGACGCCGTCGAACACGCCGGCGAGGTCCGCGGTCGAGCCGGCCCGCATCAGCGCCCACCACGCCTGCGCGTGATCGTGCAGCGCGCGGAGCGCGGCCGTGCCGACATACGCGACCGGCCCCATCTGTGCGACCGACGTGAACGGCCGCTTGGCGACGAGGCCGGTCGCCGCGCGCGCGTCGAGGAAGCCGTCGAGCACCGACCGGTCGAGGTTGTTGACGCCCCACACCACGGACTGCGACTCCCAGCCCGCGAACGCGACGCCCTCGACCGTCTCGGGCGCCGGCTGCGGATGCGCGTCGGCCCACGCGGTCAGCTTGGTGAACGCCGAGTCGCCGACGTAGGGGATCGCGTCGAGGTCGGCGATCGTCGTGAACGGGACGTCGTCGCTCGACGGCGCGATGCCGTCGGCGCCGTTGCGATGCGCGATGATGCCGCGCGCGGCGCGCGAGTCGAGGCCGACCTGCGTGTCGAGCAGATCGACGTCGGTCCCCGGATAGTTGACGAGCGCGAGCACCGCGGCGGAGTCGCTCGGCGACAGCGTGGCGGCGTAGACCGACGGCGTGGCATCGGGATCGTTGGGGACGTCGGCGCTGATGGCGCAGCCGGCGACGGCGACCGAGAGAACGGCGAAGTGGCGGAGGGACATGGCGGCGACCTTTCGATTCAAACCTCGAGCACGACGACGCGCGTGCCCGGCGGCACGCGGCGGGTGCTCGATGCGAAGTGCTCGTCGATGCGGCGGCGGAGCAGGCGGAGCGCGGCGTCTTCGGTGCGCGCGGCGGCCGCGCAGCCCGGGAGATCGGGGCACCAGGCCTGGACCGCGTCGCGATCGGGGCTGCGGCGGAGGTGGATGGCGAGCTTCACGGGCTCGGCATACAGCAGGGCACGTGCCACCCGCGGCGCGCCCGCGGTCGCAGGGTTGGCGAATTCGATCTTGCGCTGTCGCAACGAACCGTTGAAGCTATGCAACAACGTGCTTCCCGAGATCGACACCGCCGATCGCGTGCTCCACGCGGCCGCCGTCGAGCAGCTGGAGCGGCGCGTGATGGACCTCGCGCTCGAGCGCACCGGCGCGCGGCACGGCGCGATCTTCCTGTGGGACCCCAAGCGCAAGGGCCTCGCGATCGACTTCCACGTGGTCGAGGGCCTCGTCGTCAACGTGCCCGGCGCGCTGCTCGAGTCGCGCCGCGACGGTCGCACCAACGGCATCGCGATGCACGTGTTCGAGACCAACGCGTCGCGCCTCGTCAACGATACCCGCCGCGACCCGAGCTACGCGCGCTACTTCCTCGACGTGCTGTCGATCGCCGCCGTGCCGATCGTGTATCAGCGCAAGCCGATCGGCGTGCTATCGGTGTCCGCGCGCGAGGCGGGCGCGTTCACGCACGCGCACGTCTCGGAGCTCGAGGCGCTCGCGGCATCGGCGGCGAAGTTCCTGCGCCGCGCGCAGCTGTATCGATCGAGCCGCGACCAGGGCCGGCCGTTCCTGATCAAGGGCCTGTCGTCGCAGTGGCTCGACGTCGAGCGGCGCCTCGAGCACGTCGCGTTCACCGATGCGCCGGTCTTGATCACCGGCGAGAGCGGCACCGGCAAGGAGCTCGTCGCCCACGCGATTCACTTCAACAGCCGCCGCGCGGCCAAGCCGTTCGTCACGGTCAACTGCGCGGCGATTCCCGAGACCATGCTCGAGAGCGTGCTGTTCGGCCACGTGCGCGGCGCGTTCACCGGCGCGAGCTTCGACAAGGCCGGCGAGCTGACCAAGGCGGACGGCGGCACGCTGTTCCTCGACGAGCTCGGCGAGCTACCGATGCCGTTGCAGGCGAAGGTCCTGCGCGCGCTCGAGTACGGCGAGATCCAGCCGCTCGGCAGCAATCGCCCGGCCGAACGCGTCGACGTCCGCCTCGTGTGCGCGACCAACCGCGACCTGCCCGCGCGCGTTCGTGAGGGCGCGTTCCGCGACGATCTCTACTATCGCGTCAGCGTCATGACGATCGAGCTGCCGCCGCTGCGCACGTACAAGGAGAGCCTCGAGGTGCTCGCGCACGTGTTCCGCGAGCAGGCGTGCACGCGGCACGGCAAGCACGTCGGCGACATCGCGCCGGCCGCGATGGAGCGGCTGCGCGCCTACGCGTTCCCCGGCAACGTGCGCGAGCTGCGCAACGCGATCGAGCACGCGGTGATCCTCGCGGACGGCGCCGCGATCGAGGCGGAGCACCTGCCGCGGTCGATCGTCGAGCGCGAGGCGCCGGTTGCGAGCGCGCCCGCCGCGCCGCGCCGTCCGACGCTCGCCGCCGCGCGCGAGGCGTGGCTCGCCCCACTCGAGCGGCGCTACCTCGAGCAGCTGCTCGACGACACGCGCGGCAACGTGCGCGCGGCCGCGCGCGGCGCCGGCATCGACGCGGTCACGCTGTATCGCTTGCTGCGCCGCCGCGGCGTCGCGTTCGGCCGCGGCTGAGCTTCAGCGGCGCTCGCTGTCGGCGAGCAGGTTGCCCTGTTGCGCAGCCGGCACGACGAGGCCCATCTGGGTGAGCCGGCGCTTGACCTCCGCAAGCCCGGGGTTCGTCGGATCGTGCGTGACGACGGCGGCGACGATGCGCTGCGCCTCGCCGTGTCTCTGGCTGGCGTACGGGCCGTGATCGTCGAGCAGCTCGTGGACCGCGACGAGCCAGCCACCGTCGCCGTGGTAGTGCAGCCAGCGCAGGTTCTTCCCGCTAGGCCCGTATTGATCCGCGGTCACCGCACGCGGCGGATCGATGAACGCGAAGCTGACGCCGCACTCTTCTTCGGTGAGCTCGCCAGTGCCCACGTCGCTGGTCGGCGTGCCGAAGCCGGTGCCGTACTGGACGTCTTCGGACACGTACGCGGCCGCACCCATCACGCTGTAGATGTGCTTGCACCCGGTCGGCCTGCCGAACTGCGCCTTGTTCTCGCTGATCAAGTCGCCGTGGGACGTCGTGACCTTGACCGTGGCCATCCCGCTGACCTCCGGGGTCGCGCGCCCGTGGGCTGCGACCTCCAGTGACTGGTGGTCGCCGCCATCAGCGGTGATCTCGACCGTAACGGGGATATCGAGCCCGTTCAGCACGTAAACGCGGGGTGGCCCGTGCTTCTGGTGACATCCAGTTGCGAGTCCGAGCAAGACGACGACAGCGTGATAGCGAATCATGGCCGCGTGCTCTGCAACGGCGATGCCGTTCGGCGCGCCGCGCGCTCGCACCGTTGCGAGGCCCGCGCCGTCACTGCACCTGGTGCACTGGACGGGTGCACCGGTACACCGCGGTATCGTGCGTTCAGGGCACGCCGCGAACCGTGCGACTTCACACGCGCGCGTGCCGGCGCTTCCCGGGACTGCGCACGGCAGACGTCAACACTCGACGCGCGCCGTCTGCACCGATCGCGGCCGATCAGCGTGCCCAGTATTCGGCCATCAGCTCGGTGATCCACGCCGGCTGATGCACTTCACCGCGCGGGCCGAATTCGCGGACCCACGGCTTCAGATCGAGCACGGGCGTGCCGTCGATCGCGTCGAGGCCCACGAGGCGCACGCGGAGGCCTTCGACCGCGACCAGGCGAGCGCGCGAGATGCCGATCCGGTTGGGCCGGCGTTTCGCGCGCTGCGCGAAGATCCCGACGCGCGGCCAATCGGCACGATTGCGCGGATGGCGCGCGGTCAGCTCGACGTCCTCCTCGGCAACGCCGTGCATCACGTAGACGATCTCGACGTGCGAGAACGCGTCGAGGCCGGCGAGCGCCTCCGGTGTGAATCGAGTCGCGTCGAGCTCGAGCTCGACCTGCTCGCGATCCCAGTCGTCGTCGACCGCTTCACGTCGCGTGCAGTGCACCACTCCGATCGGTGTCATCTCGATCGCGGCTGCCATGACCCTGGGATGCCACGCGGGAGCCCTGCGTTGCAAGCTCGTTCGGGTCGGCGAGTCGCGCCTCTGCAGCGCTCTTCGGCGCGCGCAGATCCGCGATCACGTCGTTGATCTGCGCGCCGATCAGCAGCGTCATGTTCGACAGCCACAGCCACGTCAGGAAGATGATCGCGCCGCCGAGCGCGCCATACGTCGTCTCGTAACTGTTGAAGTGATTCAGATAGAGCGCGAACAGCCAGCTGAGGCCGAGCCACAGCAGCACGCCGGTGATCGCGCCCGGCGTGAACACGCGAAACGGCGCGTCGGTGTTGGGCAGAAACCGATAGACGACCGCCCACAGCAACATGACGAGCACACCCGCGCCGACCCAGCGCGCGATGTTCCAGCCGAGGTCGAAGTCGCCGCGCGCGAGACCGGCGCGATCCGCGATCCAGTGGCCGATCACCGGGCCGATGACGAGCAGCGACAGCGCGATCACCGACAGCACGCCGACTCCGATCGTCACGGCGAAGGCCGTCAGCTGGCGGCGGATCCACGACCGCGTCTCCTGCTTCTGGAACACGACGCCGAGCGCTTGCATCAGCGCGATCGCGCCGCGCGACGCACCCCACAGCGCGAGCGCCGCGCCGACCACGACGAGCTTGGCTCCCGACACGTGCATCAGCGCGGTGACGCGGTCTTGCACGATGCCGGCGACCTCGCTCGGCACGGTCGAGGTCGCCATCGCGATGCCCTGGCGCACGGTGTCTTCGGGCAGCACGATCAGCGCCAGCGACAGCACGAACACGAGCATCGGAAACAGCGACATCACCGCGTAGTACGCGAGCATCGCCGCGACGTTCGTCACGTCCTCGTCGAGGAAGTGCCGCACGAGAGTCCGGCTGAATCGTTTGACCTGCACGTGTGCTGGAATTGCACCGCGCATGCCGCCGCGCGCGCAGAGATTTCCGTACGTGCTCAGTCGCGCGTCTGGAGCGCATCGTTCTTGTGTTGCTGCAGACGCTTCGCATGCTCGCCCATCGCCGGCGCGAGCACCCATTCCTCGGCCGCACACGCGAGGCCGATGCCGCCGTAGAACTCGATGACGGAGAGATCATCGCCATCGCCGCGGTCTCGCGCTCGAAGCGCGTGACGAGCTCGGCGTCGTCGTCCTTGCCGTTCGTCGTCAGGAGCTTCAGCGCGACGAGCTCGCCGCCGGCTTGGTTCGCCTTCCAGACCTCGCCCATGCCGTCACGCGCGGCGTTGCAGCGACCGGCCCCAGCGCTGGATCGAGGCCGCGACGTCGCCGAAGCCGCGCCCGCAGCTGGTCAGCGCGTAGGTCACGCGCACTGGAGGCCCCGCATCGACCGCACGGCTGATCAGGCCGTGCTGCTCGAGCTCCTTGAGCCGCGCCGATAGGACCTTGTCGGTCGGACCATCGGCGGCGCCGGCGAGCTCGGAGAACCGCAGCGGCCGCTCCTGCAACACGTTCAGGATCAGCGCCGTCCACGGCTTGCCGAGGAGGTCGATCGCGAGCTGAAACGCTCGGCACTGCGAATCGACGTGCTTGGCCATGACGACAACCTAATCATAGCACTATCGAAAAGAAAGTAGCTTGACAGGTGATAGGACGGTGCCACATTGCCTGGGAAAGGTGGCGCGCATGAGCATTTCGATCGCTCCGTTGCTGGTCCATACCGACGACGTACCCGCCGCCGCGCGCGCGGCCATCCGCGATGCGCTGTCGGCGCCGAGCGACGGCCGCCAGCACCTGCTCGAGACCGCCGCGCGCATCCTCCGCGACGAGGCCGCGCTCGACTGCGCCGACGCCCGCGAGCTCGTCGGACTGCCCGCCGGCGGATGCTGATAGACTCGTAGTTTCCGAGCCTTACAAAAATCTCGACGGCCCGGTCGATCGACCCGCGCGCCGTTCGTCGCATCGGTGAAGGACAAACGAGGAGCCACCACGATGCGAGTCATGCTGATGCACAAGAACGATGCGGGCACCGAAGCCGGCAAGCCGCCGCCGCTCGAGGTCGTCCACGAGATGGGCGCGTTCATCGGCGAGTACGCGAAGACCGGGCGGTTCATCGACGGCGCCGGGCTCGCGGGGAGCAAGTCGCGGACGCGGATCGTCGTGCGCGGCGGGCAGTGCACGGCGAAAGCCGGGCCGTATCGCGGCGAGCACGAGTTGCCGGCGTCGATGCTGATGCTCAAGGTCCGGACACGCGACGAGGCGATGGGGTGGGCGGAGCGCTACGCGAAGATCATCGGCGACGGCGAGCTCGAGCTCGGCCGGGTCCACGAGCCGTGGGACATCGGCCTGGCACCGGTGCCCGAGAATCCGCCGCTGCAGGTGCTGTTGATCGACAAGGCCGACGCGGCGACCGAAGCGGGCGGCCGCAGCTCGCAGATCAAGGCGGCGCTGACGCGCCTCAAGACCGAGATGACGAAGGCCGGCGTGCTCGTGCGCTCGATCGAGCTCGCGCCGAGCGCGACCGCGAAGCGCCTGAAGTTCACGGCGAACGATCTGCATGTCACGACCGGACCGTTCGCCGAATCGGCCGAGCTGATCGGCGGCTTCGCGATCATGGAGCTCGCGGACCTCGACGAGGCGATCGCGCTGTGCCGCCGCTACGCCGCGATCCTCGGCGGCACGCTCGAGATCGACCTGCGCATCGTCGACCAGATCGAGTGAGCGCAACCGGTCAGTGTTTCGCCGCGATCACGCGCGCGGCGGCGTCTTCCGGATCGTCGGTGAGCTGGAGCAGATCGAGATCGGCCGCGCCGATCTTGCCGTCGGCGAGCACCGTGGTGCGCAGCCAGTCGAACAGGCCCTGCCAGTAGGCGCGGCCGAACAGCACGACGGGAAAGTGCGAGATCTTGCCGGTCTGGATCAGCGTGAGCGCCTCGAGCAACTCGTCGAGCGTGCCGAAGCCGCCGGGAAAGATGACGAATGCCGACGAGTACTTGATGAACATCGTCTTGCGCACGAAGAAGTAGCGGAAGTTGACGAGCGTATCGATGTACGGATTGGCGGACTGCTCGAACGGCAGCTCGATGTTGCAGCCGATCGAGCGGCCCTTCGCGTCGCGCGCGCCGCGGTTGGCCGCCTCCATGATGCCGGGGCCGCCGCCGGTGATGATCGCGTAGTCCGCTTTTGCGAGCAGGCACGCGGTGCGGCGCGCCGCCGCGTAAAACGGATCGGTCGGCGCGACCCGCGCCGAGCCGAAGATCGAGACCGCGCGCTTGACGTCGCCGAGCGCGTCGATGCCCTCGACGACCTCGCTCGAGATCCGCAGCACGCGCCAGGCTTCGCCGCGCCGGAAGTCGTCGTGCAGCTCGGGCGTGTCGAGCAGGCGCTGATCCTCGGTCATCGCCGGCTCGGGATCGCGAATCGCGTCGTCGACG
>DASXCY010000169.1:0-7574 GCA_036490935.1 Kofleriaceae bacterium
CTCTGGCCAAAGCCCGAAGCCCAAAGCCCAAAGCCCGAGGCCGCGACCAGCTCCAGGCTTGGGCATTGGGCATTGGGCATTGGGCTTTGGCCAGATCAGAAATCTCCGGGCTCTGGCCAAAGCCCGAAGCCCAAAGCCCAAAGCCCGAGGCCGCGACCAGCTCCAGGCTCGGGCATCGGGCATTGGCTTTGGCCAGATCAGAAATCTCCGGGCTCTGGCCAAAGCCCGAAGCCCAAAGCCCAATGCCCAAAGCCTATCTCCGCGCCAGCGTCGCGGAGTACGAATGCGCGCTCGTCTCCTCGTTGCGATCGGTCGCCGGCGGCGGCTCGGGCGAGAGCGCGGAGATCCGCGCGCGCGTGGCGGCGTCGAGCTCGACGGTGAGCGCGGCGAGTGTCGGTGCGAGCTGGGCGGCGTCGCGGCCGCCGACGAGCACCGAGGTCACGGCCGGGTGCGACGCGGCCCACGCGACCGCGAGCGTCGCCGGCGCCATGCCGAGCTCCGCGGCGAGCGCACAGAACCGCTCCGCGATCTCGAAGTTCGCCGGGTCGCCGTAGCGGACGGCATACATCTTGGTATCCAGCAAGCGGCCGCGCTCGGGCTTCGTCGCCGCGCCGTACTTGCCGGTGAGCAATCCGCCGCCGGTCGGGCTGTACGGCACGACCGCGACGCCGAGCGCGTGCGCCATCGGCAAGAGCTCGATCTCGGCCGTGCGCTTGACGAGGTTGTACATCGGCTGCACCGCGACGAACGGCGCCATCCCGGCGCGCGCTTGCTCGCCGAGCGCGTGCGCGACCTGCCACGCCGCATAGTTCGAGCACGCCGGGTACAAGATCTTGCCGGCGCGCACGAGATCGTCGACCGCGCGCAGGGTCTCGCCGAGGTCGGTCGCGTCGTCGAAGCGGTGCAAGTAGAACAGGTCGACGCGATCGGTCTGCAGCCGGTGCAAGCTGGCCTCGACCGCGCGCACGAGGTGATAGCGCGACGCGCCGCGCGAGTTCGCGCCGGGCCCGGTCGGAAAGTACGCCTTGGTCGCGATCACGAGGTCGTCGCGCTCGCCCTTGACGAATCGGCCGAGGAACTCCTCGGAGCGGCCTTCGTTGTAGACGTCGGCGGTATCGATGAAGTTGATGCCGGCATCGCGCGCCGCGCGGTAGATGCCGTACGCGGTGTGCTCGTCGGCGTCGCCGCCGAACGACATCGCACCGAGCGCGATGCGCGAGACCTCGACGCCGGTCTTGCCGAGCGGGCGCAGCATCGCGAGGCCTAGCGCTGGAACGCCGCTTCGATCCGCTGCAGCACGGTCTCTTCGTCGTGCGACACGCGGCCGATGCCGAGGAATCCGCCCGCCGCACCCGCGACCATCTTCGCGAAGCCGACGATCTGATTCTTCAGCAGGCGGTTCTGCTCGTCGTTGAGCTGCGACGCGAGCGCCTTGATGTAGGCCTCCCACGCGGTGATCAGCTCGTCGGACGGCTGCTTCTGCAGCCACGTTTGCAGCAGCTCGTAGCCGGCCGTGCCCTTCTCGAGGCCCTTGCCGTGCGCGCCCTGCAGGATCGCGACGCGCTCGTTGTCCTGGATCTTGCCGTCGGCCCACGCGACCTGGATCAGCGGCACGAGCGACAGCGCGGCGATCGTGTTGCCGCGCAGGCCGAGCGCGACGAGCTTGTCGAGCACGGCCTCGTCGGTCATGCCGGAGGCCTTGCGCAGCTCCTCCTTGCCGCCCTGCGAGTCCAGCTTCTCCTTCATCGCCGCGAGCTTCTGCTGGTTCTCCTTCTCGTAGAACTGATTCTCGAGTGCTCGCCCGCGTTCTTCGAGAGTAACTTCGCTCACGACAAGGCTCCTTGTTGAACCGCGCGACAGTACCAGAAGCTGGGGCTTTGGGCTTTGGACTTCGGGCCTCAGATCATCGCCTGATGGGCGTCGCGCAGCGCGGCGAGCTCGGCCTGGCCCCGCGCGCGTGCCGCCGCGATGGACTCACCGGAGCCGACCGCGACGCGCACCTCGTAGTAGCTCTTGAGCTTGGGCTCGGTGCCGCTCGGCCGCATGATCACGCGGCGCCCGCCGGCGAGCCGGAACACGAGCACGTCGGATTTCGGCAGGCCGCCTTGCCCGCGGTTCAGATCGACGACCTCGTCGATCACGTGCCCCCCGATCGCGCGCGGCGGCTCGGCGCGAAACCGCGCCATCGCGGCGCGGATCTGCGCGATCCCCTCGGCGCCCGGCTTGGTGATCGACACCTGCTCGGTCACGAACAGCCCGACGCGGCGATAGATGTCGTCGAGGTGCTCGAGCACGGTCTTGCCGCGCGCGCGATTCCAGCACGCGAGCTCGCCGAACACGACGCACGCCGACACCCCGTCCTTGTCGCGCACGAGCGGGCCGACCGAGTAGCCGAGCGCCTCCTCGTAGCCCATCACGAACCGGCCGCCGTGCTCGCGCTCGTAGTCCATCGCCGCGTTGCCGATCCATTTGAAGCCGGTGAGCGTCTCGCGGTACTCGGCGCCGGCTTGCTTCGCGAGGTACGACAGGAGCTGCGACGACACGACCGTGGTCGCGACCATGCGCGCGCCTTTCGGCCCGACCTCGAGCAGGTAATCGGCGAGCAGCGCCCCGATCTGGTCGCCGGTGAGCACGCGAAAGCCCGGACCCTCCGGCACCGCGACGCACAGCCGGTCGGCGTCGGGATCGTTCGCGAGCACGAGGTCGGCCGTGACGCGCGCGGCGAGCGCGAGCACGCGATCCATCGCGCCTTTCTCCTCGGGATTCGGGAACGCGACGGTCGGAAAATCGGGGTGCGGCTCGCGCTGCGACGGCTCGACATGCACGTGCTGGAAGCCGGCGCGCGCCATCGCGGGCTCGACCGACGCGGCGCCGACGCCGTGCATCGGCGTATACGCGACGATCAGGTGCTGCACCGCGAGCTCCGGCTGCGCGCGCAGCGCGACGACCTCGTGGATGTAGCGATCGTGGAGCTCCTCGCCGAGGTCGACGACCAGCCCGCTGCGGCGCGCCTCGGCGAGCTCGGGCATCGGCAGCGCGTCGGCGCGCCCGATCTTCGCGATCGCGGCGGCGATGCCGGTGTCGTGTGGCGGGATGATCTGCGCGCCGTTGCCCCAGTACACCTTGTAGCCGTTGTACGCGGGCGGATTGTGGCTCGCGGTCACCATCACGCCGGCGCACGCGCCGAGCTCGACCACGGCCCACGCGGTGGTCGGAGTCGGCCACGGGCGATGCGCGAGCTGCGCGCGAATGCCGGCGCCGGCGAGCACGCGCGCGGTATCCTCGGCGAACACGCGCGAGTTGTGGCGCGCGTCGTGGCCGATCACCACGGAGAGCGTCGGACCGACGTCCGACGGTCTCGATCCCTGCCGCGGGGGCTGCGCCGCATCGGGCGCATGCGCGCGCAGGTACGCGGCGAGCCCCGCCGTCACCTTGCGCACGAGCACTCGGTTCATGCGCTGCGGTCCGGCGCCGAGGAGCCCGCGCAGGCCGGCCGTCCCGAACTCGAGCTGGCCATCGAACCGCTCGTGCAGCTCGCGCTGCGCCGCCGCATCGCCGCGATCCGCGCGGCCGATCAGCTCGCGCAGCTCGCCGGCAGTTTTCGGATCCGGATCTTCGGACAGCCACGCTTCGGCAGCCTCGCGGAACGGAGGATGGAGGGACATGCGCGGGGATTATGCATGCGGGACGCCGGGGATCGGGCTTTGGGCTTTGGGCTTTGGGCTTTGGCCAGCGGGGCTTCGGACCTCGGGTCAACGCCTCGGCCAGATCCGGATCCGGATTCTGGCCAAAGCCCAAAGCCCAAAGCCCAAAGCCCACTCTCAGCTGCCCTGCGCCGCCTGCTTCTTCTTCATCCTCGCGATGAGGCCGGCGAAGCCGTCGTGCTCGATGATCTTGTCGAACTGCTGGCGATAGTTCTCGACCAGGCCGACGCCGTCGGTCTTGACGTCCCACGCCTTCCACTTGTCGCCTTCCTTCTTGAGGACGTAATCGACCTCGATCTTGTACGGATGGCCGTGGCGCTTGGTGTTGATCGTCGTCGTCACGACGAGGTCGGCCTCGGGATCCGGCGCTTCGCCGCTGTAGTCGACGGTGTACTCGAGGTTCGCGCGCAGCCCGCGCACGTAGTTGTCCTCGATCAGCGCGCGCAGCGTGGCGAGGAACTCGTTCTGCTGCTCCGCGGTCAGCTTGGTCCATTGGTCGACCATCGCGCGCTTGCCGAGCTCGTCGATGTCGAGCAGGTCGCGCACCGACGTCGTCACCTTCGCCGCGAGGTCCTTCTCTTCCTTCGAGCCGGGCGCGGCCTTGTCCTTGAGCAGCGCCGAGATCTTCTCGTTCGCCTGCTTCACGACCGCCGAGCCCGGCCCGGGCGGGTTGGCCAGAACCTGCGACGCCGGCACCGCGCACAGCGCGAGCGCCATCACCGAAACGATCCAACGCTTCATCATCGCTTCCTACCTCGGACGGACGCCGTCGGCACGAAATTCACCCGTCGCACGGTCGAGACGTACCACGGCCACGTTGTACTCGAACACCGCGGTCGCCCACCGCGAACGCATCTGGAACCATGCCAGGTACGCGTCGGCGAGGTCGCGCGACTCGGCCGTGCCGATCGCCTCGTTCTGCAGCACGGCCGCGAGCCACGTGCGCGCCGCCTTCTCGCCCTCGGCCGCGGCCGCGAGCTTGTCGTGCGACGTCACGGCGTCGATGCGCGCGGTCTCGGCATCGAACCGCGCGCCGAGGTCGGCGAGCTCGGCCTGCGCGTGCTGCTTCTTGGCTTCGGCGCGCGCGCGATCGGTGCGCGCCTTCGTGTTCCATGGCTCGAGCGTCCACTGCAGGCCGATGCCGAGCGCCGCGCCCTCGCGGCGATACGGATCGTTCGCGAACGCGCTGATCGGATCGTCGACGCCCTGCGCGTGCGAATACACCGCGCTGCCGACGACGGCGATATCGGGGTAGTACTGCGCCTCCTCGAAGTCGGCGAGCTCGTCGGCGGCGTGCGCACCGGCCTTGGCCGCGATCGCCTGCGGCCGGCGCAGCGCGGACGCCGAGACCGTGCGGTCGTCGGCGAGCACGTGATCGACCGGCGCGAGCTCGGTGTCGTCGATGTCGACGTTATCCATGCCCGTGACCGCGCGGAGGCCGGCGAGCGCCATCGCCTCGCCATTCGCGGCCTCGGCGCGCTGCGCCTTGGCCTCGGCGAGCAGCACCGCGACGCGCTGGCGATCCGAGATCGTCGCGTCTGGTTTCTCGGCGAAGTCCTTCTGCGCCTTCGCGATCTCGTCGATGCCGTCGTCGAGCATGCCGCCGAGCTCGCGCGCGAGCTTGAGGCCCCAGTACGCGCGTGCGGCATCGGCGGCGACGTCGCCCGCGGCTTCGTCGGCGAGCGCGCGCTGCGCGTCGAGGCCGGCGCGCGCGGCGGTGCGCGCGTGGCCGATCTTGCCGAACGTGTACAGCGGCTGCGTGACGTCGATCTCGGCGGTGCCGTACACGCCGGAGAACTGGAACGCGAAGTTCGTCGGCTCGGTCGTCACGCACAGCTTCGCGTCGAGCACGACGCCGCCCGCCGTCGTGTACGGCTGGCACTGGATCTCCGGCGAGATCGTCGCGAACGCCGTGCCCTTGACGTGGGGCAGGCGCGCGGCGTTCGCCTCGTCGACGCGCGCGGCCGCCGCCTCGCGATCGCCGAGCGCCATCTGCACCTTCGGGTTCGCGATCGCCTTGCCGATCACCTGATCGAGCGTGAGCTTTTGCGGCGCCGGCGGATCGGCGGCGGCAAGACGTGGCAACAGGGCGAGCGCGAACAGGAGCGAGCGCATGCCCCGGGTTGTATCGCTTCCGCGTCAGCGCAGAAAGAACAGCTCGGTCGGGCCGACGATCGTGCGGCCCTGATTGTCGTTGACCAGCACGAATCGGCCGTCCGGCAGCCGCGCGATGCCTTCGAGGTTGAACGCCCCGTGGAAGATCGCGTCGAGATCGACGACGACGGTCGGCGTGATGTCGGCGGGCTGGGCCGGGAGCCCGAAGTGGAGGATGCGGCTGACGCCGTAGTGGCGCTCGATCGCGTAGACGTCGGCGCTGCCGTCGGCGGCGAACGTGCAGGCGAGCGCGGAGACCTTGCCGGTCGCCGTGGTGAGGCGCAGGCGCGCGATCGTCGTGTCCTTGCCGTGGAGGTGCACGAGCGGCGCGAACCGGGTGCCGTCGGCGAGCTTGCCGGTCGACTCGATCCCGACGAGCAGGTCGTCGCCGCGGCCGCACAGGCCTTCCGCGCCGTGGTTCGGCGTGATCGCGACGACGCCTTCGAGGTGCAGCGGCAGCTCGCGGGTCACGGTCACGCGATCGCCGCGCTGCTCGGCGTAGAGCACGCTCGCGGTCGCCACGTCCTGGCCCTCGGTGCCGATCGCGAACCGGCCGGCGCCAAGCCAGGTGAGGCTTTCGGTGTCGACCCCGGCGGGCACGCCGTCGAGTGGATGGCGCGTGACCGCGCCGCCGGGCAGGGCGATCTCGAGGACGAAATGATCGCGCTCGGGGATCGCCCACAGCATGCCGCGATCGTCGAGCGACAGATCGCTCACGCCCGGCGGCGTGTCGATCGGAACGGCTTCGAAGCGCGACGTGTCGGGCGGAGGCGGCTTGCTGCACGCCGCCAGCGCGACGACCAGCCAGCGCGTCACGCCGACCGCAGGATCACGCGCGTGATCTCGAGCGGCGCGAGCAGCCGCACCGGCGGACCCCAGTAGCCGCAGCCGCGCGACACGTACAGCTGCGTGCCGCCGATCTGGTAGCGCCCGGCGAGCAGGCCGCCTTGCTGGAGCATGACCGCATAGTGCCACGGCCAGATCTGGCCGCCGTGGGTGTGGCCCGAGAGCTGGAGATCGACGCCGTACTTCGCGGCCTGCCGGACCTGGCGCGGCTGGTGCGCGAGCAGCACGAGCGCGCGTGCGGCGTCGCGGCCTGCGATGGCCTTGTCGAGGTCCATGCCGTGGCCGGGATAGCCGGCGCCGGACAGGTCGTCGACGCCGGCGAGATCGAAGCTGGCCGCGCCCTCGCCGATCGACACGCGCTCGTTGCGCAGGTAGCGCGCGCCGAGCTTCGTGATCGCGGCGATCCAGGCGTCGACGCCGGCGTAGTACTCGTGATTGCCGGTGACCGCGAACATGCCGTGACGCGCGCGCAGGTCGGCGAGCGGCGCGACGTCGTCCGCGAGCTGGTCGGCGGGACCATCGACGAGATCGCCGGTCAGCGCGACGAGATCGGGCGACAGCCGGTTCGCGCGCGACACGACCCTCGCGACGAAGTCGCGATCGATCGTGAGCCCGGTGTGGAGGTCGGACAGCTGCACGATCGTGAAGCCGTCGAGCGCGCGCGGCAGCTTCGCGAGCCGGACCTCGACGTCCACGATCTCGTGGTCGCCGCGCGCGGCGATCGTGCCGCGCACGACGCTAGCTCCAGCCACCGCGGCGGTCGCGCCCGCGAGGAACCGCCGCCGCGACAGCCCGACCTCCGGCGCCGGCGGCGGGCGCTTCGCGGCCCGGCGCGCGAGCCGCGCGACCAGCCGCGCGACGTCGAGCACG
>DASXCY010000170.1:0-62518 GCA_036490935.1 Kofleriaceae bacterium
TGGCGTCAAGGCCGGGCAGCCGCACGCGCAGCGGCCGAAGCTGCTGGCGAGCCAGCCGGTGCACGTCACGCTGCGCGTCGCCGCGGACCTCCGCCAGCTGCGCACCCGCGACCTCTACCTCGCGATCCGCCGCGCGACGGTACCAGCCGCTGTGCGTGTGCCGCCCGCGCACCTGGTTACTCGAGCGCGGCTGGCAGCTCGCCGGCTCCGTCGGGACGCGCGACGTGCCGGGTTCGATCTGACAGGCGGGCCGGCGCTGGGTGCTTCGGGACCTCCCGCGCGTCAACAGATGTGGTGAATCAGGAGAGGCGCGGCGCGGCGAGTGTTCCAGATCGAGAGCAGCTCGCTCGCGGTCGGTGATTTCAACCACGACGGCAAGCCCGACGTGTTCGCCGGGATGCCCAACCGAGACAAGAGCGATGCCTACGACAACGTCACCGGCACCTCCTGCGGCCCGGGGTCTACTGGGACGCGGCGTACCCAATAGGGGGCGGCGAACGGCAGTGTCGCCGCGAGCCCCCGATCCGCGCGGCGTAACCTGCGTCCGCCCGTGTGGTTTCGTGGAACACGCGTTGCACCATGTGCGTGCATGGGGACCGCCCTCGTCGTCGTGGTGGTGATCGCGTTCGCGTATCTCGTGGCGAAGTCGCCCGAGCAGCACGCGCGCGCGGTCAGCCAGGCCGACGGCGTTCCGCGCACGATCACGCCGGAATCGCGGCGCCGGCTCGCGCGCGGCAGCACCGCACCGGCGCTGTCGAGCCTGTCGCCTGCACAGGTGCTCGTCGGCGAGCTGCAAACCCGCCGGTTGGGCACCCCGATGCCGATGCACGACGACGGTTGGGAGCTGATGCGCTCGAACGACGACGGCTGGGAGTAACATCGGCGCGCGTGGCGCGTGCAGCGGATTTCGATCTGGCGAAGGAGCTCGGCAAGCCGAGCTTCACGCCGAGCGTGCGCGACGCGCCGGCGCTCGCCGAGCTGGTCGCGGCGGGAGACGAGCGCGCGCCCGGCGTGCTCGCGAAGCTCGGCGACGCGGCGCGCGAGGCGATCGCGGCGCGGCTCGCGACCGGCGACGACGCGGCGCGCGCGCGGCTCGTCGGCGTGCTCGGCCGGATCGGCGGCGGTGCCGCCGGCGGTGCGACGACCGATGCGATCGCGGCACTCGGTGACGCGAGCCCGCGAGTGCGGCGCGCGGCGGCGCTGGCCCTGGGCAAGCTCGGCGGCGACGACGCGCGCGCCGCGCTGGTCGCGCGCTGGGATTCCGGAGCCGAGCCGCTCGACGTGCAGCGCGCGCTCGCCGAGGCGCTCGGCAAGGTCGGCGGCGAGGTGGCGCTCGCGCGGCTGCGCGCGGCGAACGTCGGCGGCGACGCCGAGCTGGCGCGGCGCCGCGATCGCGCGGTGCTCATGGCCGAGCGCGGCGAGCTGCGCGGCGCCGAGTCCCACGTCGCGACCGACGTGGCGCCGCCGCGGCCGGTGACGGTGCGGCTGCGCACGAAGCCGGGGCTCGGCGAGTTGCTGGTCGAGGAGCTGCGTGCGCGGGGCTTGCCGGCCCGCGCGTGCGGCGACGCCGCCGCCGAGCTCGAGCTCGCGCGGCCGTGGTCGGCGCTGTTCGCGTCGCGGCTGTGGGCGAGCGCGGGGATTCGCGTACCACTGGCAGGCGACGACGCGGCTGCCATCGCGCGCGCGCTGACCTCACCCGACGTGCGCGCGCTACTCGCGGCGTGGACGCGCGGTCCGATCCGGTGGCGGCTCGGGTTCGCGAGCGGCCATCGCCGCGCGGTCGTCTGGCGCGCGGCACGCGAGGTCGCGGCGGTAGCGCCCGAGCTCGTCAACGATCCGGCGCAGACCACGTGGGACGTCCACGTCGCAGATGGCGGCCTCGAGCTCGTGCCGCGGCGTGCCGACGATCCGCGGTTCGCGTGGCGCGTCGCCGAGGTGCCGGCGGCGTCGCAACCGAACGTCGCGGCCGCGCTCGCGTTCGCGGCCGGCGCGCGCGACGCCGATCGCGTGTGGGATCCGTTCGTCGGCGCCGGCGCCGAGCTCGTCGAGCGCGCGCGACTGGGCGCGTATCGCTCGCTCGCCGGCAGCGACCTCGCCGAGGCCGCGCTCGTCGCCGCACGCGCGAACTTCGCGGCCGCCGGCATCGCGGTCGAGCTCGCGCTCGCCGACGCGCGCACGCACGCGGTCGGCCCGGTCGAGCTGATCATCACGAATCCGCCGCTCGGCAGCCGCGTCGCGGTCGATGCCGCGCGCCTGCTCGCCGAAGCGCTGCCGAATCTCGCGCGCCAGCTCGCGCCCGGCGGGCGGCTCGTGTGGATCACGCCCGCGCCGGCGAAGACGTCGCCGATCGCGGAGCGCCTCGGGCTGCGCTGCACGCGCGCACTGCCCATCGATCTCGGAGGCGTGCGCGGCCGGCTCGAGCGCTGGGATCGCATATGATGCGCCGATGATCCGTCGCGGGCTCTCGATCGCGCTGCTCGCGGCGATCGCGATGTTGCCGTGGCTGTGGATCGCGGCGACGGCCCGGATCCAGCTGCGCTCGCTCTGGCTCGTCGGCGGGACCGCATGGATCGGCCAGCTCTGGCTCGTCGCCGGCGCCTCCGCGATCGCGCGCGGCCAGTCGCTCGCGGCCGCCGCGCAGAACCTCGCGCGCGCGCTGGTACCGTGGCTCGTCACGGTGGCCGCGATCGCGCTCGGCTTCGCGGCGCTCGTCGTGCCGGGCGTGCTGCTGCTCGTACTGCTCGCGCCGCTCGGTGCGAGCGAGCGGCTCGCCGAGCCCCTGCCCGCGCCGCTCCACGACGCGTTCGCGATCGCGCGCCGCAATCCGCGCCGGCTCGCGCTCGTGATCGCGGCCATCGTCATCGCGGACGTCGCGATCGCGGGAGCCGGCGTGCTCGTGCTCGCGCACGTGGTCCATCAGCCGCGGGTCGTCGTGCGCGCCGTCGCGCTCGCGGTCAGCGTGGTCGCGCCCGGTGCGGCGTGGCTGGTCGCGAGGAGCTATACGCCGAAGCCGTGAAGCGCCGCGCGCACCTCGTGCGCGTCGTGCGCGATCGTGACATCGGGCCGCGCGAACGCCGCATCACCCGCGCGCGAGCGGTACCACACCGCGTGCCAGCCCGCGCCGATCGCGCCGAGCACGTCCGCCGACCACGAATCACCGACGTGGACTGCGCGCGTGCCCGGCTTGGCGCCGAGCGCATCGAGCGCGTACGCGAAGATGCGCGGGTCCGGCTTGTCGATGCCGATGCGCCCCGAGTCGACGATCGCGGCAAACGCGTCGGCGATGCCGATTCCGGTGAGGTGATCGGCGAGCCCGCCTTCGGAGTTCGACAGCACCGCGACGCGCACGCCTCGCGCGCCGAGCTCGCGCGCGAGCTCGATCATGCCGGCGATCGGCTTGCGCCAGAGGCTGCGTGCCGGTTGCTCGCGCCAGAGCCATTCGACCACGGGAGCGAGCGCCGCGCCGGTCACGCCGGCGCCGTCGAGCAGCGCGGTCATGAAGCCCTGCCACGGATGCCCGTACCCGGCCTCGACGAGGGCGTCGTAGCGGCGCCACGCGCCCGGCTCGGCGGCGGCCAGCCGCGCGGGGGCGATCGCGAGGTCTCGCTCGGCGAGACGGCGAGCCAGGAAGTCAAGGTCCAGCTCGATCAAGGTCTGACCGGCATCGAACGTGACGACGGGAGGGGACATGCCGGAACCGCGCGGGGGGTATACTCCAGAAGTCATGCCGGACGCGTCGCAAGCGGCCGTTCCCGGGGCCTTGGTCGTGTGGACCGGCGCGCAGCCGACCGTGCAGACCTTTCGCATCCCGCCGGGCGGGCTCGTGATCGGGCGCGAGCTGCTGCAGACCACGACCGACGACCGCATCAGCCGCCAGCACGCGCGGGTGGCGTGGCGCGACCATCGCTTCGTCGTGACCGACCTCGGCAGCCGCAACGGCACCTACGCCGGCGGCCACGCGCTGATCGACAAGGAAGTGACCGTGATGGCGCCGTCGGTCGTGCGCACCGGCCGCACGGTCGCGGTGCTGGTCGACGATATCCGGCGCTTCGAGGGCGCGTCGATCGACACCCAGCACGACACGATCGTCGGCGCGAGCACGCACGGGCTGTGGGCGCAGATGGAAGTGCACGCGCGTGCCGGCACCAACCTCCTCATCATCGGCGAGCCCGGCAGCGGCAAGGGCCGCATGGCGCGCGGCTACGCGCGCGTGCGCGGCAAGCCGGATGCGGTGTTCAACCCGACGATCCAGGCGGTGCCGCTCGAGCGCATCGCCGGCCCGGCGATCGAGACGCTCGTGCTCGAACAGGTCGGCAAGCTCGGGGCGCAGAACCTCGCGACGCTCGCGAAGCTTCTCGACCGGCCGGCGCTGCGGTTCGTGACGACGTCGGTGGTGGCGCTCGAGCAGCTCGGCATGCCGGCGGATGTCGCGGCGCGGCTGTCGACCGCGGTCGTGCACATGCCGCCGCTGCGCGATCGCCCCGACGAGATGGCGTTCCTCGTCCACGACGCGGTGCGCGGCGCCGAGCCCGGCCTGCAGATTCACTCGACGTTGATCGAAGCGTGCCTGCTGCGCCCGTGGCCCGGCAACTCGCGCGAGCTGGTGTCGGAGGTGAGCCGCACCGCTCACACGGTCGCCGCGCAGGGCAAGAACAACATTCGCGGCGAGGATCTCGACAACGACGCCGGCCACCTCATGGTCGGCGCCCCGACGATCAACGCCGCCGTGCAAGCCACCGAGATCGGCAAGCCGAAGAAGAAGCGCTCGCCGTCGCGCTCGACCGACCGCGACTGAGGCCCAGAATTACCGGCGCCTTGGCGGTCAATCCTTGCGGCGGCGCAGCGCGACCAGCGCGAGCAGGACGCCGAGCGACGCGCCCGAGCCGCCGGCCGAGCAACCGCCGTCGTGCATGGACGAGCCGCCACCGTCGTTGTTGGGATCGTTCGAGCCCATGCCGGAGCCGGAGCCCGAGCCGGAGCCCGAGCCCGAGCCGGACCCGGACCCGGAGCCCGAATCGGGCACCGCGATCTGCAGCGCGTCGAACACCAGCTGCACGTTTCCGGCGGCGGCCTCGCCGGTGTTGTCGCCGAGGTGGACGGACTGGTTGCCGCCCTGATCGAACTGGAACGTGCCGAGCGACTGCCAGCCGTCGACCGCGGTCTGGTCGATGATGATCGTCTGCTGCTCGCCACCCGACGACTGCACGATGTACGCGGCCTGCTTCGACTGCGCGTAGGCCGCCGCCGTGTAGACCGAGAGCTCGTAGCTGCCGGCCGCGGCGAAATTCAGGTTCCACTGCGCGAAGTTCGCCTCGGCCGCGTCGTCGGTCGTGTGGGTCCAGTCGAGGTTGTCGTCCATGCCCGCATCGGTGACGTGGCGGATGTACGCGGCCGGGCCGCCGGCGGTGTAACAGGCGTCGCCGTTGTCGATCACGCCGCCGCCGGCGTCGATCGTGCCGCACGGCGTGCCGCCGCCGAGGAACGCCTGCAGCGATGCCTCGTCGCCGTTCCAGCGATCGACGTCCATGCTGCCGCTGACCCCGGCGACCGAGCCGGTCGACGTGTACTGCCAGAACGCCCAGTCGCTCCACGCGTTCGCGATGTTCGGGCAGGTCGCCGTCGTGTACTGCGCGTGCCACAGCGGCGACGCGCTCTCGTCGGCATCGCCGACGTTGTCCTCCCAGAAGTACTTGCCGGTGTAGATGATCGGCGTGCGGCCGAGCGCCGCGCTGACGTGGTCGACCCACTGCTTCACGCCGGCGGCCACCGCCGTCGCGCCGAGCCCGCCCGTCACCTCGACATCGAGCACCGGCGGCAGATCATCGGGCGCGATCGTGTTGTTGATCTTGCCGAGCAAGAGGTCGGCCTGCGCGATCGGATCGTCGCCCGGCTCGAAGAATTGATAGGCACCGTGATAGATCCCCGCGGCGCGCGAGCCGGCCCAGTAGCTGTCGAACTGCGGGTCGGAGAACCCGGTGCCGTCCGACACGCGCACGAACGCGTACGCGACGCCGTCGCCGGCGACCGCGTTCCAGTCGATCGTGCCCTGGTAATACGAGACGTCGATGCCCTTCACGGTCGGGCCGACGCCGCATACGGTCGAGTCTTGCGCTTGTTGCTCGATTTGCGCAGGCGAGCCCACGCAGCCAATCAGCAACAACGCACCTGGGATGGCGCTCCTCATCGCGGGCGTGTGGAGCAAGCCGCGCGCCGATTGCTAAGTCACGGGCGGGACTTGTGAGCGGCCATCAAAGGTGCACACGACCGTGGTCAGTGCTCGTGCCCGTGCGCAACCGCGGCCACCGCATGCGGCAGATCGCAGCGATGGATCTCGATGGTCAGGTGTGCGATGTCGAGCACCGCGAGCACCTCGCTCCGGTAGTAGTCGACGTCGCGCGGCCGCGCCGTCACGACCGAGACGATGCAGCTGCGCCGCCCCGGTCCGAGCTCCCACACGTGGAGGTCGGCCACGCGCACGTCGTCGATCGCCTCGAGCCGCTCGCGCACCGCGGCCTCGTGACGAGGCGACGACACGACGTCGAGCAGCTGCCGCGCGGCCTGCATGCCCAGGCTCACGGCCCACCACACGATCACGGCGCCGCCGACGAAACCCATCATCGGATCGAGGAACCACACGCCCGCGTACTGGCCGAGCGTCAGCGCGGCGATCGCGAGGACCGACGTCATCGCGTCGGCCATGATGTGGATGTAGGCCGCGCGCATGTTGAAGTCGATCGTGCCCTGCATCGCCTCGCGCTCGCGCTCGTGCTCGTGCTCGTGATGCGCATGCTCGTGCGCGTGCCCGTAGTCATGGCGATGCCCGAGCAGGAGCGCCGACACGAAGTTCACGATCAACCCGACGACCGCGACCGGGATCGCATCGGCGTACTTCACCGGCGGGTGCTGGATCAGGTGCTCGGTGCCCTCGATCACCAGCTTCACGGCGACGATCGTGAGCAGCACCGAGCTCGTGAACCCGGCGAGCGCGTAGATCTTGCCGGTGCCGAAGCTGAACACGTCGCGACCGGAGCGCGTGCGCGCGTACCAGTACGCGACGAGCGTCAGCCCGAGCGCGCCGACGTGCGTACCCATGTGCCAGCCATCGGCCCGCAGCGCGACCGAGTCGGTCCAGTAACCGACGATCAGCTCGCCCACCATCATCACGGCGGTGAGCACGACCACCCACCGCATGCGGATCTCGCCCGATCGATTGTGATCGAGCTCGTCCTCGTGATGGACGTGGGCTGCGAGATCGTGGGCCTTCACGGCCTCGAAGCGTACCGTGATTCGCTACTGGCCGCCGCCCGCCATGGTGTGGCAGCCGAGGCAGCCGAACCCCTTCATGTTCTCTTTCGTCATCTCCTGCATCTGGAGGATCTTCGCCATCGTCGGCTTGACCTCGGTTTCCATCCACTCGACGTCCTTCTTGTCGAACTTGCTCATGTCGTTGAAGTCGAGCTTGGGGAGATCGCCGTTGGGCATCTGGAAGTGGCGCGCCTTGGCGTCCTTGCCGTGGCAGGTCTCGCAGTCGAACTTCGCGAACTTCGCCGCGTCGTGGTTCTGGAAGATCGGCTTCATGGCAGGGATCACCTTCTGCGCCATGAACTTGCCCTTCATGTTGTCGGGCAGCTGATCGAACGGCACGTCGGGCAACGTCTCCTGCGCGGCCGATCCCGCCGAGCCCTGCGAGCCGGTCGGGGTGGTCGAGGTTTGCGATTTGCCACCGCACGCGGCGAGGGCGAGGACGAGGACGAGGACTGCGAGAGTTTTCATCAATGAGCTCCTAGGTAGGCTTTCCGAATCTTGTCATCGCGTGCGAGGCGTTCGGCCGGGCCGGAGTCGACGAGCGTGCCGACCTCGAGCACGTGGGCGGTCTGCGCCACGCCGAGCGCCATGTGCGCGTTCTGCTCGACGAGCAGGATCGTCGTGCCACCCGACGCGATCGTCTTCACGATCTTGAAGATGAGCTGCACCATCTGCGGCGCGAGGCCGAGCGATGGCTCGTCGAGCAGCAGCAGCTTGGGCTTGCCGAGCATCGCGCGGCCGATCGCGAGCATTTGCTGTTCGCCGCCCGACAGCGTCCCGGCGCTTTGCGCGAGCCGCTCGCGCAGCCGCGGGAACAGCTCGAGCACGTGCTCGCGATCGTTCGCGACCGCCGCGCGATCGCGGCGCAGAAACGCGCCGAGCTCGAGGTTCTCGTCCACCGTCAAGTTCGCGAAGATACCGCGGCCCTCCGGCACGTGCGCGAGCCCGCGTGCCACGAGGCGGTGCGCTGGTGCACCTGTGATTTGCTCGCCATCGAACACGACGCGGCCACCCGACGGCTTGACGAGCCCGGAGATCGCGCGCAGCGTCGTCGTTTTGCCCGCGCCGTTCGCGCCGATCAGCGTCACGATCTGGCCGGCCTCGACGGAGAACGTCACGCCCTTGAGCGCGTGGATGCCGCCGTAGTGGACGTCGAGCGCCTCGACCTCGAGCAGCGCCGCCATCAGTTGCCCTCGGTTTCCGGCGCGCCGAGGTAGGCCTCGATGACCTTCGGGTCCTTCTGGATCGCGGCGGGCTGGCCGGCCGCGATCGTGACGCCGTGATCGAGCACGGTGATGTGCTCGCAGATGTCCATGACGAGGCCCATGTCGTGCTCGATCAGCAGGATCGCGACGCCGAACTGCTCGCGCAGCGCCTGGATGAGGCCGCGCATCGCGTGCTTCTCGGGCGTGTTCATGCCGGCGACCGGCTCGTCGAGCAGCAGCACTTTCGGCTCGGTGGCGAGCGCGCGCGCGATCTCGAGCCGGCGCTGGTCGCCGTACGGCAGGCTCTTGGCCTGCTCGCCCGCGCGATGCGCGATGCCGAGCAGGTCGAGCAGCTCGTGGGCGCGCTCGGCGATCGCGGCCTCCTCGGCGAGGTAGTGCGGCGTGCGCAGCAGGCTCCGCCACAGGCCGCTCGTCGCGCGCACGCCGGCGGCGGTGCGCACGTTGTCGAGCACGGTGAGCTCGCCGAACAGCCGGATGTTCTGGAACGTGCGCGCGAGGCCGGCCTTCGCGATCGCCGACGGCTTCTTGCCGTCGATGCGCGCGCCGCCGAGGCGGATCTCGCCGGTGTCGGGCAGGTACACGCCGGTCAGCAGGTTGAACACGGTCGTCTTGCCGGCGCCGTTCGGGCCGATCAGGCCGTGCAGCGCGCCGGCCGGCACCGCGATCTCGAGCTGATCGACGGCGCGCAGGCCGCCGAACGCGAGCGAGAGGCCCTTGGCCTCGAGCGCGCTCACTTGCCCCTCCGGATCACGCGCCGCCACCACCCGGTGTCCCACAGCTCCTTGATGCCCATCAGGCCCTGCGGCCGCACGATCATCACGACGATCAGCGCGAGCGCGTAGATCGGCATGCGGTAGTCGGAGAAGCTGCGGAACGCCTCCGGCATGATCGTGAGCGCGATCGCGGCGAGCACGACGCCCGAGATCGAGCCCATGCCGCCGAGCACGACCATGATGACGAGCTCGATCGACTTCATGAAGTTGAGCTCGCGCGGGTTGAGCGTCGTGCCGAGCTCGTGCGCGAACAGCGCGCCGCCGATGCCGCCGAAGAACGCGCTGGTCACGAACGACACGATCTTGACGCGCGCGGTGTCGATGCCCATCGCGCCCGCCGCGATCTCGTTCTCGCGCACCGCGAGCAGCGCGCGGCCCTTCGACGACATCTTCAGGCGATACGCGACGACCAGCACGATCGCGACGAACACGTAGACGTAGAAGATGCGCGTGTACGTCGGCACGCCGCCGAACCCGAGGCTGCCGCCGAGGTGCGTCGCGGTCTCGGTGAGCGACTTGCCGGCCGCGTCGGCGGCGGGTAGCACGTCGCTCGTGCGCTGGACGAGCACGCGCATGATCTCGCCGAAGCCGAGCGTGACGATCGCGAGGTAATCGCCGCGCAGCCGGAGCGACGGCAGCCCGACGACCACGCCGGCGAGCGCGGCGAGCACGCCGCCGAACAGGCAGCCGGCGAGGAACAGCAGGTCGCCGCCGCCGAGGAAGCCGCCGTGCAGCTCGGCCGAGCCCCACAGGTGGATCGAGCCGTAATACGTGAGCCAGGCGGCCGCGTAGCCGCCGATCATCATGAAGCCGGCGTGGCCGATCGAGAACTGGCCACCGAAGCCGTTGACGATGTTGAGCGACGACGCGAGCACGATCGCGATGCCGATATCGAGCACGAGCTTCGCGTAGAACGGGCCGATCAGCGGGGCGAGGAACTGCTGCAGCACGTACGCGAGCAGGATGCCGGCCGCGAGCGGCCACAGCGAACGCGCCGCGGCGACCGCCACCGGCACCCGGTGCTTCGCGATGCGATCGGCCAGCGGCGGGACCTTCACGAGAGTGCAACCCGTGACCGGGCGCCGAGCGCGACCGAGCGATGCGAGGCGGATCGGCAGGCGGGGTGGTGCGCGATGGTCGCAGCCGGCGATCGGGTTGCCGGATGCACGCTAGACCTTCTCCGGTGTTTCTCGCCCGAACAGGCCGCTCGGCTTGACGAGCAGGACGACGATCAGGATCGTGAACACGTAGATGTCGCGCAGCTGCGTCGAGAGATAGGCGGCACCGAACTCCTGCACCGCCGCGATCATCAGCGCGCCGATCGCCGCGCCGCGCACGTCGCCGATGCCGCCGACGACGGCGGCGACGAACGCGGTCAGCCCGAGCAGGATCCACGTCGAGTGCGCGGTGATCTGCAGCGACTCGTATTTCAACGCGAACAGCAGGCCGCCGGCCGCCGCGAGCGCCGAGCCGATCGCGAACGTCACGGTGACGACGCGATCGACGTCGATGCCCATCAGCGACGCGACCTTCTCGTCGAACGACACCGCGCGCATCGCGCGGCCCATGCGTGTGCCGTAGACGAGCCATTGCAGCGTGCCGACCAGGGCGATCGCGAGCACGAACACGATCGTGTCGACGAGCCGGAAGTGCACGCCGGCGATCGTGAACAGCGACGCGTCGGCGACGAGCGGCGGCATGTGCTGCGGATTCGGCCCGAACGCCCACGGCAGCGTGCCGGTGTTCTCGAGCAGCAGCGACACGCCGATCGCGGTGATCAAGACGTTCAGCCGCGGCGCGTGGCGCAGCGGACGATACGCGAAGAAGTAGATCGACACGCCGGTCGTCGCGCAGATCGCCATCGCGAGCAGCAGGATCGTGATCCCGTGCAGCGCCATCGCCCCGTAGCTGCCGCTCGCGCTCCAGCCGAGCGAGGTCGCGATCGCGAAGCTCGACCAGGCGCCGAGCGTGAACACGTCGGAGTGCGCGAAGTTGATGAAGCGCAGGACGCCGTAGACGAGCGTGTAGCCGAGCGCGATCAGCGCGTACAGCGCGCCGAGCGCGAGCGAGTTGACGAGCGTCTGCAGCAGCTTGCTGCCTTGCTCGGGCGTGCTCGACGGAGCCGGCCCGATCGCGGCGTGCGGTGTGCCGGCGCACGGCGGCAGCGCGACCAGCTTCGTCATCGGTGCGGTCTCGCCGGCCGGCACGATCGTCGCGACGTAGCGCGGCTGGCCGCAGTGCACCTCGAGCACGACCGCGCTCTTGACCGGATCGCGGTTCGCGTCGAGCGTGATCTTGCCGGTGACGCCCGGATAGTCCTTGGTCGCCGCGATCGTCGCCGCGAGGTCGTCGCCGCGCAGCGACGGCGACTTCTCCATCGCCGCGATCAGCACGCCGGTCGCGTCGTAGCCGAGCGCCGCGAGCCCGTCGGGCACGACGCCGTAGCGCTCCTTGAACTTCGCGACGAAGTTCTGCACCGCCGGCCGCGTCTCCTCGAACGAATAATGGTTCGCGTAGAAGCTGCCTTCGATCGCGTCGCCGCCGATCTCCGTCAGCTTTTCCGAGTCCCAGCCGTCGCCGCCGAGCAGCGGCACGCTCTCCGGAATGCCGAGCTTGCGTGCTTGACGCGCGATGTTGCCGGCGTCGGTGTAATAGCCGGGCACGAAGATCGCCTCGGGCGAGGTGTCCTTGAGCGACTGCAGCTGCGCCGACAGGTCGGCATCGCCGCCGGTGTATGCCTGCGACGTCGTGATCGTGCCGCCGAGCTGCGCGAACGCGGCTTCGAAGTTCTTCGCGAGGCCCTTCGAGTACGCCTGCTGCTGGTCGTACAGCACGCCGACGCGCGACGCGTGCAGGAAGTCGCGCGCGAACTTCGCGACGACGTAGCCCTGGAAGTCGTCGATGAAACAGACGCGCGAGATCATGTTGCCGATCTGCGTCACGCTCGCGTTCGTCGACGACGGCGAGATCATCGGCACGCCGTACTGCTGCGCGACGCGGCCGGCCGCGAGCGACAGCGACGACGCGACCTCGCCGAGCACCGCGACGACGTGATGCTCGGTGATGAGCCGCGTCACCGTCGTGCCGGCCTCCTGCGACTTGCCGGCGTCGTCGAGCGTGATGACCTCGAGCGGCCGGCCGTGGACGCCGCCCTTCGCGTTCTGCTCGTCGATCGCGAGTCGCACGCCGCGATCGGTCGATTGGCCGAACGTCGCCTCCGAGCCGGTCATCGAGCCGTACTGGCCGATGACGATCGGGCCGTGCCCGGAATCCTGCGCGGTGGTCGCGCCGCCGCCGCCCTGCGGCGCAAGCTGGTCGCACGACAGCGCAAAGGCTGCGACGACCACGAGCCAGAGGCGCGGACCCACGATGCCCGTGGGTACCACAAGACGAAGGGCGTCGGGCCTCGGGCTTCGGCCAGAAACCCGGAGCCCAGATCTACGGTTAGACGGCGAGCTGGAACGGAGCCGACGGCTGCAACATCGCCAGCTGGCGAAGCCGCTCGGTCGCGAACGCGCCGGCGAGGGTCGCGTAGACGTCGGGCGCGGCGTCGCGAATCGCGGGCACCACGAAGCGCTCCTCCCACTGCGCGTGCTCGACGACCAGCCGGCGCAGCCGGATCGCGAGCGTGCGCCAGTCCGCGCCTGCGGGGCGGCACGACACCAGCGCGGACAGCGCGTCGGCCTGCTCGACGTGCGAGGCGAGTGCCTCGTCGATCAGCGGCTCGAGCGCGGTGGGATCGGGGCAGCGCGCGAGGGCGTGCGCCAGCACGATGTCCTCGGCTTCCGCGTGCGCGGTGAGGCCGAGGCGAACCCCGTCGAGCGTGCTCCGGATCTCCACGAGCGGCGCCGGCTCGATGAGATTCGCGAGCCCAGTCGCGAGATCGCGATGGTCGCGCTGCAACAACGTCAGGAAGTCCATGGCCATGAGGGTGCGGACCTGCAGCGCCGATGCCCGGCCGGTGAGTCGTTGTCAGGTTCACGTCGTGTGATCTACCGCGAGGTTGCTTACGAGCCCGAGCGCCGATCTCGGCGATCTTCGTGCCCCGATGTCACGCGGCACCGCGCGCGCGTGCCGTCACGTCGCAATCGCCGCGGCCAGGCCCGCCCGCGATCTGCTGATCGCCTCGGCCGGCGGGGCTGGGTCCGCGCGAGTTATGCTGAAATCTACATGCTCGCCCGCCGGATCGCGCGCCGTCTGCTCGCCCATCGCGGCGCGGCTGTCGGGGCGATCCTGGCCGTCGCGCTCGTCGCGATCGCGGCGGTCGGTCCCGCGATCACGAGTCACGATCCCGAGGCCGTGGACGTCGACCACGGGCTGAGCACGCGAGGCGCTCCACGCTCGCCCTCCGCCGGTGAGGCGCTCGGCACCGATCAGCTCGGCCGCGACGTGTGGGCGCGTGTGGTCGCGGCGGCTCCTGCCACGCTCGGCATCGCGCTCGCCGCGACCGCGCTCGCGCTCGCGTTCGGATTCGCGGTCGGCCTCGCCGCCGGGCTCGCCGGCCGCTGGGTCGACGGCGCGCTGATGCGCCTGGTCGAGCTCGTGCTCGCGTTTCCGTATCTCTTGCTCGCGATCCTGCTCGCCGCGCTACTCCACGGCACGTCGCTCGCATCGTCGGGGCTGCCCGTGGTGCTCGCGCTCGCCGCCGTCGGTTGGCCGCTGGTCGCGCGCGTGACGCGCGGCAAGGCGATGGCGATCGCGCGCTGCGATTACGTGCACGCCGCACGCGCGCTCGGCGCCACGCCGCTGCGGGTGTCGCTGCGGCACGTGCTGCCGAACCTCACCGGCGTCGCGATCGCGATCGGCGTACCCGTGCTCGCCGATACGCTGCTCGCCGAATCGACGCTCAACTGGCTCGGCCTCGGTCCGACGCCGAGCTGGGGACGCATGATGTACGAGGGCCGCGAATACTACCGCGTCGCGCCGTGGCTGATGCTCGCGCCCGGGCTCGCGATCGTCGGCGCGGTGGTCGCGCTGCACTTGATCGGCGACGCGGTGCGCGACTCACTCGATCCAAAAGGCGACCATGCGTAGCGCGGTGCTCGCGATCGCGCTCGCCGCGTGCAGCCCGCCCGATCACGGGCCGCGCTGGCGCGCCGCCGGCAACGCGTCGCCGCGCGACGGTGGCACGCTGCGGTTCGCGACGTCGGACCAGGTCGTCACGCTCGATCCGGCGATCGAATACGACCAGATTTCGGGCTACATCGTGCACGCGCTGCACGACACGCTCGTCGGTTACGAGCCGGGCGGCACCGCGCTCGTGCCGCACCTCGCCGCGAGCTGGCGCGTGTCGCCCGACGGCCTCGACTACACGTTCGCGCTGCGCGACGGGATCGTGTTCGCCGACGGCTCACCGATCACGGCCGAGTCGTTTCTCGCCGCGTTCGCGCGCGTTCGCGCTGCCGCCGACTCGCCGTTCCAGCCGTTCCTCGCGAACGTCGCGAGCGTGTCGGCGCCCGATCCGCACGCGCTCGCGTTCCACCTCGCGAAGGCCGATGCGAGCTTCGTCTACGTGCTCGCGATGCCGTTCGCGGCGCCGCATCGCGACGGCAGCGACACGACCTCGGGCCCGTTCGTCCTCGAGCGCTGGGACCCGGGCGTGCGCGTCGTGCTGCGCAAGAACACGCGCTACTGGGATGCCGCGCACGTCCACCTCGACGCGATCGAGATGGCCGAGAACGTGCCACGCGACGTGCAGTTCCTGATGTTCGAGCGCGGCGACCTCGACACCGTCGAGGGGCTCGCGCTCGCCGACTACCTGTGGATCCAGGACCAGCCGGCGTGGCAGCCGTTCGTGCACGTGCGCGCGACGCTGAACAGCTACGGCTCGCGCATGAACGTACGCCAGAAACCGTTCGACGACCGGCGCGTGCGCCAGGCGCTCAACTACGCGCTCGACAAGCAGCACTCGGTGAAGCTGCTCGGCGGCGCCGCGATCGCGTCGCATGGGATCCTGCCGCCCGGCGTGCTCGGCCGCGACGACACGCTCGCGCCCTACCCGCACGACCCGGCGAAGGCGCGCGAGCTGCTCGCCGCCGCCGGCTATCCCGGCGGCTTCGACATCGAGTACATGATCATCGACGACGACGAGGCCGAGCGGCTTGCCGGCTCGCTGCAGCACGATCTCGGCGAGGCCGGCGTACGCGTGCATATCACCGAGCTCTCGATCGCGATGTACGCCGCCGCCCTCGCGTCGAAGGACGGCCCGGCGTTCGCGAAGGCCGGCTGGATCGCGGACTACCCCGATCCCGCGAGCTTCTTCGACGGCTGCTTTCACACGCGCGCGATCTCCGACGAAGGCACGACGAACTTCGCGTTCTACAGCAATCCCGAGCTCGACGCCCTGCTCGATTCCGCGCGCGCCGAGCCCGATCCGGCACGCCGCGCGGCGCTGTATCGGCGCGCCGAGCACATCGTCTACGACGACGCGCCGTGGCTGTGGGACTACCACCAGGAGACCGTCGAGGTCACGCAGCCGTACGTGCGCGACTACGAGCCGCATCCGGTGTGGCTGCGCGACTACACGCACGCGTGGCTCGATCTCGACGGCGACGGCGAGCGGGTGACGCGATGATCGGGCTCGTCGTACGCCGGCTCGGCTGGACGGTCGTCGTCGCGTGGTTCGTCGTCACCGCGACGTTCGCGCTGATTTCGGTCATCCCGGCCGATCCGGTGCGCGCGCTCGCGCCGCACGCGACGCCCGAGGTCGCCGAGCGAATCCGCGCGCACTACTGCCTCGATCGCAGTTTCACGGGCCAGTACGGCTGCTTCGTCTCGCATGTCGCGCGCGGCGAGCTCGGCGAGAGCGTGCGCGGCGGCCGGCCGGTCACCCAGATCCTCGCGGAGCGCGCGTGGCCGAGCATCCAGCTCGCGCTCGCGGCGATCGTGCTGCAGCTCGTGTTCGGCGCGCTGGTCGGCGTGGTCGGCGCGGCGCGACGCGGGCGCTGGGCCGATCGCGTCGGCGGGCTCGCCGGCGTCGTCGGCCTGTCGGCGCCACCGTTCTTCGTCGGACCGCTGCTCCTGTTCTTGCTCGCGTATCGCCTCGGCTGGTTTCCGCTCGGCGGCTACGGCTCGGGCGTGCTCGATCGGCTGTGGCACCTCGTGCTACCGGCCGCGACGATCGCGTGCGGCGGGCTCGCGTACTATGCGCGCGCGGTGCGCACGGAAATGATCGACGCGCTCGGCCAAGATTACGTACGCACGGCGCGTGCGAAGGGGCTGCCGGAGCGCAGCGTGATCGTGCGCCACGCGCTGCGCAACTCGCTCGGTCCGCTGACGTCGATCGCCGGCCTCAGCTTCGGCATGCTGCTCTGCGGCGAGGTGATCGTCGAGTACATCTTCGCGTGGCCCGGCCTCGGCCGCGAGCTGCTGCTCGCGATCCTCGCGCAGGATGGCCCGGTGATCGTCGGCATCGTGCTGGTGTCGGCGCTCGCGCTCGCCTGCGCGAACCTCGTCGTCGATCTCGTCCAGCTGTGGCTCGATCCGAGGCTACGAGCGGAATCCGAATGACGGACGACGATCGGCGCAAGCGCGCGCGCCACTTCATCATCCTGCTCGGCTGGGTCAGCCTGCTCGCCGACCTGTGTTACGAGGGCATGCGCTCGGCGATCGGACCGTACCTCGAGCTGCTCGGCGCGAGCGCGACCGCGGTCGGCGCGGTGGCCGGCACCGGCGAGCTGGTCGGCTACGCGCTGCGCTACTGGAGCGGCTCGCTCGTCGATCGAACGCACGCGTACTGGACGATCACGATCGCGGGCTACGCCTGCAACATCATCGCGGTGCCGGCGCTCGCGCTCGCCGGCAACTGGCCCGCGGTCGCCGGGCTCGTCGCGCTCGAGCGGCTCGGCAAGGCCGTGCGCTCGCCCGCGAAGTCGACGCTGACCTCGTTCGCGGGCGCCGATCTCGGCGCCGGCAAGGCGTTCGCGATCAACGAGGCGATGGATCAGCTCGGCGCGCTCGCCGGGCCGCTCGTCGTCGCCGGCGTGCTCGCGTGGCGCGGACAGAGCGTCGCCGGGTTCGGCCTCGCGTTCGCGCTGCTCGGATTCCCGGCGCTCGGCGCGGTCGGCGTGCTCGCCCGCGCGCGCCGGCTGTATCCCGATCCGCGCGCGATCGAATCCGAAGCGCCGAGCGAAGGCGCCGCCGCCGCCCGGCTCGGCCCGCGCTATCGCGTGTACCTCGTCGGCGTCGCGCTCGTCGCGATCGGCCTGGCCGACTGGCCGCTGATCGCGTTCCACCTCGAGCGCATGCACATGCTCGCGACCGTCTGGCTGCCGGTCGTCTACGCCGGTGCGATGGGCGCCGACGGCCTCGTCTCGCTCGCCGCCGGGCTCGCGTTCGATTCGTCCCGCAAGCGCGGCGCGACCGGTGCCGGCGTGATCGCGGTGTTCGTGATCGCCGGCGCGGCCTATGCGCCGCTCGCGTTCGGCGACTCGCTCGCCCTCGCATTCGCCGGCATCGTGCTGTGGTCGATCGCGCGCGCCGCCACCGAGTCGATCGGCAAGGCGATGATCGCCGCGCTCGTCCCGCACGGCCAGCGCGGCCGCGCGTATGGCGTGTACTACCTCGTCTACGGCGGGGCGTGGTGGGCCGGAAGCCTGCTCCTCGGCTGGCTCTACGATCGCGCGCCGATGAACGCGGGCATCGCCGGCACGGTCGCGCTCGTCGCCGGCGCCGCGGTCGTCGCGTGGTCGGGCGCGAAGCGCGTCACGCCGATCGGCCCGGCGCACGACGGCGAGCCCGGCGCGACCTAGCCCGCGAGCGTTGGTACATGCGCTGCATCGTCGCGAGTAGATGATCGGCCGACGCGATTCTGTCGAGGACATCGTCGTGCACGCCGGACCGGTCGCGCTGCGGGCGTGCCTCGGTGTCCCGCAGGGGCCCATCGGGCTCGTGATCTTCGCGCATGGCAGCGGATCGAGCCGGCTATCGCCCCGCAATCGCCACGTGGCGGAGGCGCTCCGTGCGCGCGGAATCGCCACGCTCCTGTGCGACTTGCTGACCGAATCGGAGGAGCTCGCGGATCGCATCGACGCGACGCTCCGCTTCGATATCGAGCTGCTCGCGAACCGGCTGCTCGCGATCACCGACTGGGTGCGGATGGATTCGAACGTCGCGCACCTGCCGCTCGCGTATTTCGGCGCGAGCACCGGCGCGGCGGCGGCTCTCGTCGCGGCGTCGCGCCGGCCCGAGCACGTGCGCGCCGTGGTCTCGCGCGGCGGCCGGCCCGATCTCGCCGGCGGTGCGCTCCCGCTCGTGCACGCACCGACGCTCCTGGCCGTCGGCAGCGAGGATCGCGACGTGCTCGAGCTCAACCGCGAGGCAATCGAGCGCATGACGGTGTCGACGCAGCTCGCGATCGTCCCCGGTGCGACGCACCTGTTCGAAGAGCCGGGCGCGCTCGACGAGGTCGCGCAGCTCGCCGGCGAGTGGCTCGTCGATCACTTCGCGCAGGGGTTCGCGGAGCCGCGCCACGCCGGCTGGGGGCGGCAGTTCGCCGACCGCCGCGCCGCGGGCCAACGGCTCGCCGCGGCGCTGCGGCACTACGGTGACAGCAGTACGCGCGTCGTGATCTACGGCCTGCCACGCGGCGGCGTGCCGGTCGCCGACGAGATCGCGAAGGCGCTCGGCGCGCCGCTCGACGTCTGGCTCGTGCGCAAGATCGGCATGCCGATCCAGCCCGAGCTGGGCATGGGCGCGATCGCGGAGGGCGCGGCGCTCGTGTTCGATCCCGAGCTCGTCAAGTGGTCGGGCGCATCGCCGCGCGAGGTCCGCGCGCTCGTGCGCCGCAAGGTCGCCGAGATCCGCCGCGCGGCGAAGCTGTATCGCGGCGCGGCCGCGCCATCCGACGTGCACGGCAAGACCGCGATCCTCGTCGACGACGGCGTCGCCACCGGCAACACGTTGCGTGCGGCCGTGCACGGCGCGAAGAAGCGCGGCGCGGCGCGCGTCGTGGTCGCGGCGCCGGTCGCTTCACCCGACGCGATCGCGATGTTGCGGCGCGAGGCCGACGAGGTCGTGTGCCTGTCGGAGCCCGAGCACCTGATCGCGGTCAGCGCCTGGTACCAGAACTTTCACCAGCTCGCCGACGACGAGGTGCTGTCGATCCTCGCCGAGGCGCGCCGGCGCGTGCAGGTCAACGCGCAGCCGACCGGCGGCGAGCCTCGCGCGCCCGCCTGAGCGCAGCGCGCGAATGCGGCCGGCGCACGAGCGGCCCGTTGACCTCGTCGACGACCGCAGTGTCGAGCGTGGTCGTGCCGGAGCTGGCGTCGAGGCTGAGCTCGCGCACGTACGGGCCGGTGAGATCGACCTGCCATGCCGAGTCGTAGCCTGGCGGCATCTGCTCGAACGCGAGCTGGGTCGCGCCGGTCGCGGCGATCCAGCTCTGGCTCGCCGAGACCTCCTGCGTGCCGGTCGGGCCGTCGACGAACAGCGTGAGCGCGTCGTACGACGGCAGCGTGCCCCACGTCGCGCTCGCGACGCCGTTGCTGGCCGCGAACGTGATGCCGGTCAGCGGATCGAGCAACGTGAACGAGGTCTCGACGCCGTGGAATTCGGTCGACGCGTCGCGGAACGTCGTCGGGCTCGACGCGGTCACGTCGAGGAATTCGAAGTCTTGCAGCACCAGGAGCGACGACGGCGGAGTCTCGAGCATCGTCGACGAGCCGAAGAACAGCGCCACGTCGTTCGTCAGGAACCAGTCGAGCTCGATGCCCAGGGTATCGCTGCCGAGATTGCCGACGGTGAGCGTGACCGGCGTCATCGCGGTGCCCTCGGTCGAAAAATCGACCGGGCCGTACACCACATCGCTCGTGAGGACCTCCGAGCGATCGACGAGCATCTTGTCGGCATCGAACCAGACGACGTCGTGCGTGCCGGGCGGGATCTGGACGTCGTAATTCCAGTCCCCCGTCGTCCCGCTCGCCGTCGCGCCGCCGACGTCCAGCGTACCCGGTTGCACCATCGAGCCCTCGACCGTGACCGTGGCGCCGGAGCCGCCGCCGCCCGCGAAGCAGAACGCGAACTGCGTACCGTCGGCGACCGTCGCGCCGTCCAGGATCGCGTCGAACGAGCCGTCCGCGGCGCACACGATCATCCATTGATAATCGTTCGTCACCTCGAGCGTGTAGTTGCCCTGCCCATCCGACGGCGGCGTCTGCCACGCGCCCTGACCGTCGCGATACGCGATGAACTGCGGCGTCTCGGGCGCGAACAGCATCACCTCGGTCGGCGGTGCGCTGTCGACCGGCGCGTCGGGCACGAGCATGATCTTGTTCGACGGGTTGGTCGAATTCCCACACGCCTCGAGCGCGGCCACCACGACGAGCCAGGTTCGCATACGCGCGACTATGCCTCGTCGAGCGCGCGATCTTCGCGGCCGACCGCTTTTCTTCGCGACTTCATGCCGAGCTCGGCCAGCCGCTTGCGCAGCGTGTTGCGGTTGAGGCCGAGGATCTCGGCGGCCTTCACCTGATTCCCGCCGGTGTGCGCGAGCACGAGGTCGAACAGCGGGCGCTCGACGCGCGCGATGACCTTGTCGTAGAGGTCGTGCGCGGGGTAGCCGTCGATGCGCGCGAGCAGACCGGCGAGCTTGGCCGCGACCATGTCTTCGAACGCGAGATCCTCGAGCGGCACGCGCGCCGCGACCACCGGCAGCACCTCGTCGACGTCGCCGGCCTCGATGCGGTGGCGCGCGACGCGGACGACGAGCCGGCGGGCGATCGACTTCAACTCGGCGACGTTGCCCGGCCACGGATAGCCGCGCAGGCGCTCGTGCGCGCGGCTCGAGATCGTCGGCTTGGTGCGCCCGACCTCGGCGGCGTAGTGCTTGACCCAGCGCTCGCACAACGACTCGAGATCCTCGGTGCGATCGCGCAGCGGCGGCACCTCGATGCGGCGCGCCGCGAACAGCTCGAACAGCTCCGGCGAGACGATCTTGGCCTCGACCGCGCGATCGAGATCGATGTCGGCGGTCGCGACGACCTGCACGTCCTCGGCCTCGCGCTCGCCGCGGCTGCGATCGCGGATCGCGCGGCGCAGCGTGCGCTGCGACGGCGCCGACAGATCGCTCATGTCCTTGACGAGCAGCGTGCCGCCGGCCGCAGCGTGCAGCGCGCGGCGCGCGCGCTCGCAGGCATCGTCGACGTGCGGCACGTCGGCGGTCTCGAACGTGGGCCGCACCGCGATGAACCGGCCGCGCCCGCGCGGGCCGCGCTGGTGCAGCACGCGCGCGACGAGCTCGCGGCCGACCCCGTGCTCGCCGCTGATGAGCACCGGTGCGCCGCCGTCGGCGAACCCCTCGACCTTCGCGACGACCGCGCGCATCGCCGCGCTCTCGGCGACGAGAAAATCCTTCGCACGCAGGTTGCCGTGCAGCACTACGCGGCCACTTCCGCATCCATGTCGCCGCGCTCGCCCTCGGGCGCGAGGCCGAGCCGGCGCTGGCGCTCGATCAGCTGCGCGAAGTAATCCTCGACGAGCGCGCGCGCCGCCGCGAGATCGGGCGTCTCCCACACGCGCAACCGCAGCGCGTTGCAGCCGAACAGGCCGCGCGCGTACCACGCACACGCCTTGCGCACCTCGTGCAGCGTGCGCGGGCCGGATTTCAGGCGCTCGATCAGATCGACATGGCGGCGGAACACGCTCACGCGCTCGGCCAGGCCCGGCGGTCCCGGATCCGGCCGGCCCGCGCACAGCTCGCGCAGCCGCGCGAACAGCCACGGATTGCCGAGCGCGCCGCGTCCGATCATCACCGCATCGCAGCCGGTCTGCTCGCGCAGCCTGAGAAATCCCTCGACGTCGACCACGTCGCCGTTGCCGACGACCGGCACGTGCGCCGGCACCGCCTCGCGCACGAGCCGGATGATGTCGGGGTCGCTCTTACCCGAGAAGCCCTGCGTGCGGGTGCGGCCGTGCACCGTGATCATCTGCGCGCCCGCCTCGACCATCGCGCACGCGAACTCGGGCGCGTTCTTGTGATCGTGGCTCCAGCCGGCGCGATGCTTGACCGTGACCGGCACGTGCGCCGGCACCGCGGAGACGACCGCGCGCACCAGCGTCTGCGCGCGCGCGGGCTCCTTCATCAGCGCCGAGCCGCACTCGCCCGCGACGACGCGCTTGGCCGGGCAGCCCATGTTGATGTCGACGAGCGAGGCGCCGATCGCGACGGCGAGACGCGCGGCCTCGGCCATCGCCGGCTCCTCGCGGCCGAAGATCTGCACGCCGAACTGCCGGCCGTCGAGCGAGGCCGTCAGCTTGCCGGTGGTCTTCGGATCGCCGGCTGCGAGCGCGTGCGCCGACAAGAACTCGGTGATCGTGAATCCGACGCCCAGCTCCTCCGCGACCGTGCGAAACGGCAGGTCGGTGACCGCGGCCATCGGCGCGAGCAGCACCGGCGGATCGATCAGGAGTGGCCCGATATGGAGTGGGACGGGCTTTGCCTGTCCCACGGGGTCGACGCGCATGGAAGGAACGTATCTACAGGATCGAATCGCGTTCGTAAACCGTCTAGTTACGCTCGCAAGTCGTCGGGGCTGTTGATGTTACGGAGCGCGTGCGGTTCGCGCACGTCGCACCACACCACGCGCAGGTCCTCGTCGGTCAGAAGGCCACTGGCCTTGTAGCGCTGCGCCGCGAGCCGGCGCTCGACCGCGGCGCGCGCGCGCTCGTGCAGCACGCACACGAGCGGCTCCGGAAGCCCGTTCGCGCGCACGCCGACCGCGTCGATCGCGTCGCCGCGCGCCGCGAGCAGCTCGTCGACGAGCCCGCCCGTGATGTACGGCATATCGCCGGCGACGACGACGACCCACGGCGTGCGTGCGACCGCGAGCCCGGCCGCGATGCCGGCGAGCGGCCCGGCGCCGTCGATCGAGTCGCGCACCGTGCGCAGGCCCGGCACGTCGCGCGCTGCCGCGACGAGGACCTCGGCCACTCGCGGCGCGAGCACGCGGACGAGCCGCGCGAGGATCGTCTCGCCGTCGATCTCGATCAGGTGCTTCTCGATCCCGCCCATCCGCGTCGCGCGCCCGCCGGCGAGGATCAACGCGGTTACATCACCAGCCTGCACAGGCTTCCCCATCCTCGTATTCGCGCTCGTGCTCGTGCTCGGTCTCGTCGAGCACTCACTTGAGCAATGGCTCGACGTATTCCTGCGCCGGCGTCGTGACCTCGGGGCCGCTCGGCGACAGGTACACCGAGATCTCGGTGCGCACGCCGAACTGGCCGGGGAAGTACAGACCCGGTCCGATCGTGAAGCCGGTGCCGGGCGTGAGGCTGCGCGTATCCTTGACCTCGAAGTCGTCGAGGTCGGCGCCGCCGCCTTGCAGGTCGTTGTCGATCGAGTGGCCGGTGCGGTGCATGATCTGGTCGGCGACGCCGGCCTTCTTGATGAAGGCGCGCGTCGCGTCGTCGACCTCGGCGCCGCTGATCGGGCGATGCTTGTGCGAGCGATCTGCGATCAGCACCAGCGCCTGGTCGCGCGCGAGCGAGACGGTCTCGAACGCCTTCGCGATCCGATCGGGCACGACGTGATCGGCGACCGCGACCCACGTCTGCGCCGCGTAGATGCCCTCGGGCCGGTCGACCTTCGCGGCGAGCGAGATCACGATCGGATCGCCGATCTGGATCTGCGACGTCTTCGCCGCGGTCGGCACGTAGTACGGGTCGGCGGTGTTGACGCCGGCCGCCACCACCGGCGGCGGCCCCACCAGCCCGCGCATCACGATGCCGCGCACGAGCATCTGCTGGACCTCGTACTCGCTGACCGGCTCGTGCGACTGCAGGCGCTTGGTCACGAACGCGAGCGCTTCCTTGCGCAGCTCGACGATGTGGTGGACCGCGACGTAGTGCGCGGTGCGCCCGGCGTCGCCCCAGATCGCCTTGGTGTACTGCACGAGCGTCTCCGACGAGCGCACGGTCACGCCCGCCGCGCGAATCATCTCGAGCGTGCCTGCGTCGACGCGTGACACGTTCGGCACCGCGGCCTTCGCCGAGTACTCGACCGCGACCGACTTCACGCCCTTCAGCACGGTCGCGAGCTGCTTCGCGAGATCGCGATAGCCGAGGTACGTGAGCTTCTTGCCGGGTAGGTGCTCGAAGTTGCGCGCCTCCGACGTGTGGACGAGCGCGATCGGCTCGCCGTTCGCCGGGATCATGTAGAACCACGCGCGCTGCGGGTGGCCGTCGGGCGCGACCAGGCGCACCGCGATCGGGTTCGCGCCGTCGCGATCCCAGAGCAGCCAACCGTCGAGGTGCTGCACGGCCAAGAGCCCCTGGACCTGGGTGATGTCGGCCAATCCCACTCTCGCCGGAATGCCCGCGGCGTACGGATCCTGTGGCCCGGTTACCGTGCCCGCCTTCCCCTTGCCCGGATCTGCATACGGATCGATGGGCTTCGCCGGCTGCGCGGCGACGACGCCACTCACGAGCAGAACGATCGCGGCCGCTATCTTCATGGCTCCCTCGCGCGCCGAACCACTTCGAGCTCGGCGATCAGCCCCTCATGAATAGCACCGTTCGTCGCCACTACCTCACCCGCGTGCAGATCGAGCGGGCCTCCGCGTGTGTCTGTCACGATCCCGCCGGCTTCCGCCGCGACGAGCGCGCCCGCGGCCAGGTCCCACGGCTTGAGCTTGCGCTCCCAGTAGCCGTCGAGCCAGCCGCAACCGACGAGACACAGATCGAGCGACGCCGCGCCGAGCCGGCGGCAAGCTCCGGCAACTCGCTGCAGGTGCTCCCACTCGGCGAAGTTGTTCACCGGCGACGTCGCGCGGTCGTAGGGAAATCCCGTCGACAGCAGCGCGCGATCGAGCCGCGGCGTCGCCGACACGTGGAGCGGCCGGCCCTCGCCGTCGCGCGCGCCGCCGCCGCGCTCGGCTTCGAACCACCAGCCGAGCACCGGCGCCGCCACGACGCCGACCACCGCCTGCCCCGCGCGCTCGAGCGCGATCGAGATGCTCCAGATCGGCAACCCGTGCGCGAAGTTCACGGTGCCGTCGATGGGATCGACGAGCCATCGCTCGCCGCTCCGAGACCGATCTGGGCCGGCTTCGCCGGCGGGGAGCCAGCGCTCCCCTTCGGTGGGCCCCCCGCCCTCTTCGCCGAGCACGGGCACGCCGCTGCCCGCGAGCACGGCGCGGATCGCGTCCTCGCTGCGCAGGTCCCACTCGGTGACGAGGTCGCGCGGATTCGTCTTGCCGCGGATCTCGGTCGCGTGCGCGCCGCGCAGCAGCTCGGCGGCGGCTCGTACCGCGCGCCGCGCGTACTCGATCATCTACAGATCCAGGCGCATCGCGACGAGGCCGTGGCCGCGCGCCGCGGTGAACGTCTCGCTGGCCGCCACTTGCTTCGACAGGGTCGTACGATCGACGACGCGAAACCCGAACTTGGCCGCGAAGAAATCGCTCGCGCTTTCGGTCAGCAGATAGATGCGGCGCACGCCGCGCCAGCGCGCCTGGCCGACCGCCATGTCGGCGAGCACCCAGCCATAGCCCTGACCGCGGATGTCGGGGTGGACGGCGAGCGCGCGCAGGATCGCGTCGTCGCCCATGACCTCGAGCGCGACCGATCCCACCAAGCCGCGCTCGTTGTGCAGCACGTAAAACGACGAGAACTGCTCGTCGCGCGCTGGCTCGCCGACCAGACCGGCCGCCTCGAGCTGCTCGCGCACCGCCGCCATGTCGCCGCGGCGCGCCGGTCGCATCGCGTCGCCGATCGCGTCGAGCAGCTTGTCGTGCAAGCCGTCGAAGCTGCCGCTCGACAGCACGCACACGACGTCGCCGGGCGCGGCGCTCTCGGCGAGTTGCTTGACGATCGCGTCGACCTCCGGCGTGTAGCTCGCCTTCGTGCCGCTGCGATGCAGATCGAGCGCGAGCTTCTCGGGATCGAACCGCTGGTCGGCGGGGATCTTCGACGGATCGAACAGCTTGCCGACGATCACCTCGTCGGCGTGCGCGAACGCGTCCACGAACTCGGCCTGGAACGTCTTGCGCCGGCTCGTCGCCGAGCGCGGCTCGTAGACCGCGATCAGCCGGCGCTTCGGGAATCGCTTGCGCAGCGCCTTGAGCGTCTCGCGCACCGCGGTCGGGTGGTGCGCGTAATCGTCGAGCACGATCACCCCGCCCGCGATGCCGCGCATCTCCTGGCGGCGGCGCACGCCGGCGAAGCTCGACACGCCACGCCGGATGTCGTCGACGGCGACGCCGCGCCCGTGCGCGACCGCGATCGCGGCGACGCAGTTCGCGACGTTGTGGCGGCCGGCGAGGAGCATCTCGAAGCGGCCGAGCTGCTCCGAGCCGTGATGCACGTCGAACGCGACGCGCCCGGCCTTCGTGATCTCGAGATTCGCGGCCCACCACGCGACGCCAGGCGGTGCGTTGCCGTCGGTATCGTCGGAGACCGCGTAGACCTCGACGGGACACGCCGCGTGCTTGGCGACCGCGAGCGCGTCGGCCGAATCGGCGCAGACGATCAGGCGGCCATCTGCCGGGATCAACGCGATCAGCTTCTTGAACGCGTCGCGCACGGCATCGAACGACGGAAAGATGTCGACGTGATCGAGCTCGATGCTCGTCAGGATCACGGTGCGCGGGCGGTAGTGGAGAAACTTCGGCCCCTTGTCGAAGAACGCGGTGTCGTACTCGTCGCCTTCGATCACGAAGTCGGGGCCGTGGCCGAGCCGCCAGCCCTGGCCGAGCGCGACCGGCACGCCGCCGACGAACAGCGACGGATCGCGGCCGGCCTCGAGCAAGAGGTGCGCGAGCAACGAGGTCGTCGTGGTCTTGCCGTGCGTGCCGCTGACGACGATCGAGTGCTTGTCAGCGAGCAGTTGCTCGCCGAGCAGCGCGGGGAACGACACGAGCGAGATGCCGCGCGCTTGCGCCGCCTTGACCTCGACGTGCTCGCGGCCGTGCACGTTGCCGACAACCACGATCTCGGGCTTCCAGTCGAGGTTGCTCTCGGCGTACGGCATCATCACCGGCACGCCGAGCGCGGCGAGCTGCTCGCTCATCGGCGGATACACGGCGGCATCGGAACCGCGAACCTCGTGCCCCGCCGCGGCCATCAGGCCGGCGACCGCACCCATCCCCGTTCCACCGATGCCGATGAAGTGAACCCGCATGTCAGAGCGCGCGCACGGTACAGGTGTCCCCTCGTCGGGTAAAGTGCTGCCGCGCGTGAAGATCGGTTAAGCTGTCGACGGGTTTTATGGACGGGCCGCTGCACGAGCGACGCTCCCATTTTCGCGGCAAGGCACGTCCCGGTCGCATCATGCAGGTGCGGTTTCGTACGGCCGCTCACGCGTGGACCGAGGCCGAAACGCGAAACATCGGAGTCGGCGGCGCGTTCATCGCGTCTCGCACCGTGCTGCCGATCGGTACGACTCTGACGGTCGAGGTCAAGCTGCCGACCAGCGATCGCACGTTCACGCTGCCCGCGGTCGTGCGCTGGTCGAGCACCGCCGAGGGCGGCATGGGCGTCCAGTTCGTCGGTGTCGACGTCGACGTGCTGCTGGAATTGAACGACTACTTCTCGTCGCTCAGCGCCGTCGCACCGTGAGCGCAGAATTACCGCGACGGCGGTTAGCTTTCCGCGTCCGTAGATTCGAAGATCTTGTCGGCGGACGCGGGGACGAAACCGTGGAACAGCTCGCCCGAGGGCAGCGCGTAGCGCTTCGCGAATTCGTAGTAGCCCGACGGGATCGCGCGACGGCCGTCGGCGAAGTCGACCGCGATCGGTTCGGCGCGCGTCGACGATTGCTCGAGGCAGTCGGCGCGCGTGCCCTTGATCGTGCCGCCGGAATCGTTGAGGTGAAACCCGTGCTCGACGAGGAACGCGTCGAGCGCCGCGAGATCGGGAAACGTCGTCAGCGCGTTCGCCGACACCGTGAAGTGGTTGGCGCGCAGGCCGAACGCGCCGACCCACGCCGCGTACTCGCTCTCGCGCAGCAGCGACTCGTACTCGGCGAGCCGGATCCGCCACGGCCGCCCGGCCCACGGCAGATCGGCGCGCGCCGCGAAACCCGTCGGGATCTGCACGAGCAAGCGATCGATGATCTGCTGCGATGACAGCGACAGCTCGGTGACGCACAGCTCGCTGATGAACACCTTCGGCAGCCGCGGATCGGCGTGCTGCCAGTAGCGCGCGACGAGCTTCTTGTCGTCGAACCGGTACCGATCGCGCGCGACCCAGCCGAGCGCCTCGAACGGGCGCGCGAGCGCCGCGATGCCGATGCCCGCGGCGCCATACGTGCGCAGCGCGACGTGATCGTTCACGACCTCCTCGCCGCGATCGGCGAGCAGCACGTGGATGCGCTCGGCGAGCGGCGTGATCGCCGTGTAGTCTTGCCACAGCGCGGCGAGCAGCTCTGCAACGCTCACGGCAGCGTCATCGGGTAATTGAACGAGGTCTCGCGCTGCGTCGTGCGCGGGAAGTGCGTCTGCTTCGCCGCTTTCTCGATGCACGCGGCGACCGCCGTGCCGCTGAAGTCGCCGACCTGCTCGAGCTTCGCGACCAGCCCGTCCTGGCCGACCGTGACGTGCAGCTTCACCTTGCCCGCGAGCTTGTGCTCGACGGCGCACGCGCGCGCCGCCGCGTAGATCGGATGCATCGCGTCCTCGATCATCGCCGGCGTCAGCACGTCGACCGGCGGTTCGTGGCCGGGCACCGCGTCGGGCGCCGGGCATTGCTTCGGCTCGGCGGCGACCGGCTCGCTCGGGGGATTCGCCGCGACCACGCTGCCATCGCACGGCACGATCACGCGATAGGCGAGCACCTCGAGCGCGAGCGCGTCGCGGCCGTCGACGACGAGCCGCGGCTTGGGCGCGACGCGCACGACCAGCTCGACGCGCGCGTGCGCGACCGAGCGCTTCCACCGCTCGGCCTGCGCGGCGTCGGCGAACTGGAGCGCGTTGTCGTAGAGATAACCGGCGGCGGCGCGTCCGCCTTCGAAATGTGCGGCGCCGGTCGTCGCGACGATGAACCACGTCTTGCCGTCGACATCGATGCCGGTGCAGCGGATGCAGCCGGCGAGCGTGAGCCGCGACGACTTGCGCGCCGCGTCCCACGGCCGCACCTCGAACGCCGACGGATCGCCTTCGACGACGAGCGTCTCGTGCGCGAACGCCGCCGCGCGTGCATCGCGCACGAGCCGGCACTCGCGGCGCTCGGTGTCGTCGCCGCTGTCGCACGGCGCGGCGAATGCCCACACCAGATCCTCGACGCGCTTCAGGTGCTGCGCGCCTTGCGCCTTGGCCTCGAACGAATCGGCCCGCGCGGCCGGCGCGATCGCGGCGAGCGCAGCGGCAACGACGATCGCGCGCATCACTTGAGCTTGTGCGTGAGGTGGGCCTTGAGCCGGAGCTCGGCGTCTTCGGGATCGTTCACGACGATCGGCACCGTGCGCTTCAGCTCGTCGTCGAGCTCGACGTAGAACACCTTGCGCAGCGCCGCGTCGTCGGCGAGCTGCTGCGGCGTGCGGCCGCGCACCTTGGCCTCGCCGAGCTTCGCGCAGTACGCCTTGAGCTTGTCGTAGAGCGCTCCGCCGAGGAACTCCTTGATCTTGTCGGCCTCGTTGCACAGCCGCTCGAAGCTGACCTCGGCCGTCGTCGGCAGCTTGCCGCGATCCTGATCCTGCGCGAGCTGCGCGCACACGCGAAGCACCATGACGTCATCGATCATCCCGATGGCTTCGTTCCAGTCCGGGATCAGATCCATCTTGCTGACCATGTAGGACAGCGCGCCGCCCGCGAGCTGCTTGGCCTGCGTGTCCGCCGTCGACGATTCGAGCACGGCCTTGAAGGCTTCGATGTCCTGGCGAATCGTGTCGGCCCAGCCCTTGAAGACGTCGATGTAAGCCACGCGGCCTCCTTGGCCGCGACCGTATCGCGGATGTCGTGAGGTTGTATAGGATGGGGACATGCGAAGCATCGGGTGGATGGCCGCGCTCGCGCTCGTGATCGCGGCGGCGTGCAGCGGCGATCCGCCGAACAACACGACGTGCAGCGGCGCGCTCTACGATCCATGCGCGTCCGAGCACGAGTGCCAGAACGGCGCCTGCATGCCGTTCGGCACGTTCGAGGCCTGTACGATGGCGTGCACGACCGACAGCGACTGCCCGAAGCAGGACGGCAAGACCGTCACGTGCAACGCGTCGAAGCTGTGCGAGCCCGCGGCGGCGAACGCGTGCGAGATGCCGTAGCCCGGCGGCGGCTACTGCATGAAGTTCTGGATGAGCTTCGTCGGCTGGCCCGCGCGCACCGAGACCGCGACGGTCTTGTTCACGCTCTCGGCCGAGTTGACGAACGTGATCTTGTGCGCGCCCGCCGACAGCGCGATCGAGCGCTGCGGCGTGGTGAGGCCCGTCGGCTTGCCGTCGACGTAGATCTCGCACGGTGGCTTGCTCGACACCATCAGCGTGCCGTCGCCGCCCGGCTCTGCCTTGTGTGCCGGAGCCGGCGTCTCCGCCGGGCGGTCGAAGCTCGGCTCGGCGAGCGAACCGATCGACTTGACGTGCGCGGTCGCGTGGCTCGAGTGGTGCGAGGGAGCCGGCGCAGGCGCGGCCTTGGCCTGCGCGATCTGCGACGAGCCCTTCGCGAACAGCAGATCGACGCGGCGAGTCTTGTTCGGATCGAAGTGCGCCATCTGCGTGGCGTGGCCCGACAGCGTGAAGATCACGTCGTACGCGCGCGCCGGATCGACCGACGCCGACACCGGCGTGGTGCCGAGGAACGAGGTCTTGCCGTTGTCGACCAGCATGACGGTCGCGCCCGATGGCGCCGAGTCGATGCGGACGTCGACCAGCTTGACGATGCCGCGCGTGGTCTGGACCTCGTGCACGACCGCGGGCTCGGCGACGGCGACCTGCACGGGCGCCGGCGCCGCGGGAGCCGCGACGGGAGCCGGAGCAGGCGCAGCGGTGACGATCGGCGGAGGCGGCGGCTCGGGCTGGGTGGCACCCGCGGTCGCCGTGGCGGCGTTCGCCGGCTCGGGTGCCGGCGCGAGGGGCGCGGCGACGTCGGCCTGAGGCTTCGGAGTGGCCGGCGCGGCCACCGCGACGCGCGGCGGCGCCGTGACGTGGTTGGTCTTGCGATTGTTGTAGGCCACGAAGCCGCCGATCATCATGCCGAGCACGATGAACGCGGCGGCCGGCAGGATCAGCTTCTTCCACAGCGGGGTCTGCGCCGACAGCTTCGGCGTCTGCTGCGTGCCGAGCCACGCCTCGTCCTCGACGCGGTCGACGAGCCGGCTCGGCTCGAACCAGTCGTCGGCCTCGACCACATCGCCGGTGTGATCGAGGGTCGGCGACCGCTTGACCTCGACCGGCTGCGGCTGCGGCTCGAACGGCGCCGCGACCGGCGCGACCATCGGAGGCGCGGTGCGCACCGGCGCCGGAAACGGCAGCGGCGGCGGCGCCGACGGCCGCGACGACCGCACCGGTGGCGGAAGCGTCGCCTGGGTCGGACGCTGCAGGAGCTGCGGCGCCGGCGTGCCGGACGCCGAAGCCGCCTTGGGCAGCGGCGGAATCGTCGTGCTCCGCGGCGGCGCCGTGGTCACGCGCACGGGGGGCGGCAGCTGCGGGAGCTTGTGCTGCGAGGTTCCGCTGGGCGTGCGGTCGCGCGGAAGCTGCGGGACCTCGCCAGCGCCGCGCATCGGCGGGATGGTGGAGGTCATCCGAGCCGGCTTCGGTGCGGCGAACAGGTCGGCCCCCGGCTCCTCGACCGGCTTGCCGGCCTGGACCGAAGAAATGAGCCGGTTCACTGCGGTGGATTCGGTCTTCGCCATTGCAAGACTCCCCGAAAGCTGGTCGCGAGGATTGCGAACGGGGCTCGGGTTGTAAAGCGAAATCCGCCTGCGCAACGAAGCTGTTTTATCGAGCTAGTCGTCCGAATTACCAAACGAACTTCGTATGCGCGACTCGTGCAAAACCGAGCGCGCGAAGTCCGATGAAATGTTGTTGACGTGAAGTGACCATACATCTATTGTATGGTCAGGAATGGAGGGGCCCAGCGCGTTCGTCGACCTGCGGAGGTTGATGGATTGGTTCGCGAGCCTCGCAGGCGGAGCGCGCGCGACCCAGGTCGAGAAGATCGTCGCGCGGCTCGGCTCGACCTGCGTTCCGCTGCTCGGGCGTGAGCTCGCCGGCGCCGATGGCAGGCGCCGTGAAGCCGCGCGTGCCGGACTCGCGAGCCTCGCGATCGGCGAGACCCGCGTGCGCGTCGTCGCCGAGCTCAGGCGTGTCGCGGCGAGCGACGCCGGCGACGATGGCAAGGTCTGCGCGCTCGGCCTGCTCGCCGAGCTCGGCGAGCGCGGCGCCGCGCAGTTCGTCGATGGCCCCGCCGTGCAGCGCCGCTCCGCGCTCGCGCTCGCCGCGCAGCTCGATACGCCGGCCGAGATCGCCGCCGCCGCGGACATGATGGTGCGCCAGCTCGGCACCGACGTCTTGCACTTGCTCGGCGTGCTCGCCGACGCGGTGCCGACCGCCGCACATCGCCTCGCCGCGGAGCTCGGCGCACGCCTCGATCTCGAGGGCGAGCTGCGCGAGCGCGTCGCCGACTTCGCGCTCGCGTCGCCGGCGACCGAGCCGAGCCGCGCGCGCCGCAGCCCGCGCGCCGAGATCGCGGTCCTGGTCGACGCGGCCGCGCGACTCGTGGTGGTCGCGAGCCACAAGGTGCTCGGCGAGAAGCGCTGGCGGCGCTGGGCCGTGCTGGTCGACCAGCGCGGCCTGATCGACGACTGCCTGCACGACGATCGCGCGTGCGACGACGCGGCCGCGTTGATCGAGAGCCTCGTCGACGACGGTTACCGCGTCGCGAGCCGCGATTCCGATCACGCGCGCGCGCTGGTCGCGGCGGCGGCGCGTCGCACCGGCGATCACGGCACGCTCGACTCGGCCTATTACCTCGGCCGCGACCTGCTCGATCTGCGCGACGCGCACCTCGGCGCGCACGTGCAGCCGGCCTCGACGACGCTCGGCCGCGCGATCGAGCTCATCGAGGACGGCGAGCACGGGCGCGCGCAGGCCCTGCTCGCGCGCTGCGACCTCGCGCAGCCCGAAGCCGCCGCGGCCGCCGCCGCGTGCGCGCTCGCGGCGGGCCAGGCCGCCGATGCGCTCGACCACCTGACGCGCGCGATCGAAGGCGAGCCCGAGTGGCCGCTGCATCACTGGAACGCCGCCGCCGCGTGCCACCAGCTCGGCGACGCGCGCGGCTGCTACCACGCGCTGCGCCGCTTCGTCGCGACGAGCGCGCGCCCGACCGGCCTCTACGCCGATCCCGATCAGCCCGGCCGCGTCGCGCTCGCGATGCGCCTCATCGCCGAGCTCGAGCGCACGTCGCGCCTCGCCGGCACGCCGCTGCACCGCCGCAAGCGCCGCCGCACCGCGAAACGCGGCTGAGAAAACCACGACCGCCGAAGCGCCGCAGACGCCAAGACGGCCCAGGTCTGCTCTGGCGTCTTCCTTGGCGTCTGCGGCGCCTTGGCGGTAACTCGGGCTTATGGCTTCGCGGCCGGAGCCGGGCTGCCGCCCGGGGCGGGCGCGGTCTTTTGGCGCTGCGACATGCTGTACGTCATCTTGATGCGCGTCGTGTGCGTGCCGGTGCCGTTCGCAATTTTCGGGAGGCGCCACGTCTTCGCGTGCTCGATCGCGCAGGCCGCGACCGCGGACATGTCGGAGACGCCCGCCTTGGGCTCGGTCGAGACGCCCTTCATCTCGCCGGACTGATCCGACTCGAGGTTCATCACCAGCGTGCCGCCGAGCTTGGGGTTCGCGGCGAGCGACTGCTCGTAGCACGCCTGCAGCTCCTGATTGTGCTGTTCGAGCAGCCGCGCGATCTGATCCTTCGCGTGCGCACCGAGCTCCGGCTTCTTCGCGAAGTTGGCGTGAAACTGGGCCAGGTTCGTCGAGTTCTGCAGCAGATCCTTCGACACCTGCGGATCCGACTGCAGGAGCGGGATCAACGCTTGATAGAGATCATAGGCCGGCTGGTAGAAGCGATCGTCGTGCGCGCTCGCGTACCACACGTACAGCAGCGTGGTGACGCCGTAGATGTTGGTGTAGTAGCCGAGCTTGTCCTTGTCGGGGCACAGGCTGGCGGCGCACGCCGACAGCGCATCGAGCGTCAGCTTCGCGTACTTCTCGACCTGCGCCGGATCGTCGAGCTTGAGCGCGTAGTCGACCTGCTGGTAGCGCCACGCCGGCAGCGCCTGCGCGAACTTGTCCTTCATCGCCGGCGAGGTCGGGCCGATCGCGATCGCCTTGTCGAGCGCGGCGATGCCGTCGGCCCAGCGGCCGGCGTACTTGTACGAGTTGATCGCGAGCTTCGCGAGCACGTCCTGCTGCACGTCGGGCGTCTTGCCGAACATCGGCGACAGCTGCGTGATCGCGTCGTTGAGCGTCGCGCCGGTGCGACCCGCGAACAGGTAGAGCTCGAAGTCGAGTGCGTCGCGCGACCCGAGCGAGCCCCAGCCCTTGGACGCCGTGAGGATCGCCGACCACGCGCCGGCGCCGTCGTTGGCGCGGAACTTCGCCCACGCGGTCACGTACGCGAGCTCGGGCGTCTTCTCGGTCGGCGTCTCCGCCTTGACCGTGTCGAGCGCCTCGGCGTTCTTGTATTGCATCAGCTGCGAGTAGGCGAGCCACGCGCGGTTCTCGAGCGCGTCCTTTTCCTTGGGGAACCGCGTGACGAGCTCGTTCCAGCCCTTCTCGGCGGTCGGGTAATTGTTGAGCAGCAGGGCGTAGCGACCGATCAGACGGAGCGTCGTGTCGTCGGCCTTGTCCCAGCCCGAGCCGGTCGCGGCATCGGTGAGCACCTGGAGCGCCTCGGTCCACGCCTTCGCCTTGACCGTGTCGTCCTTCTCCGCCTTGTTCTTGTCGTAGAGCATGCTCGCGAGCACGGTCGCGGCGACTTCCTTCTGGAACGCGTCCTTCGTGTTCTGGTACACGATCCGCTGCTTCTCGATCGTCGTCTTCTTCTTCGGCAAGTAGACGAGCATCGGCGGCGCATAGATCGCCTGCGGCTCGAACAGCACGCCCTGGATCGGAGTCGCGACGATCTCGAACGAAGCATCGCCCGGTGCAGCGGGCTTCACGCTGGCGCTTCCGGAGGAGCCCGAGCCGTCACCACCGGACGGCGGCGCGACTTCGTGACCAGGCATCGCGCCACACGCCGCGAGGGCGCCGCAAACGAACAGTGCAAGCGAGCTACGCATGCGCGGAGATGTACACCGGTGTTATGGTCGCGCGGAAGTGCGAAGCTTCCTTCTGGCGATGTCCCTCGCGATCGCGGGATCGGGGTGCGTGGTGGTGCATGCGCACGAGCGTGAAAACCTCGCGAAGCGCGCGATGACGGACGACAAGTCGCCGAGCGAGGCCCGCTTCCAGGAGCACGCCCGCGGCGCGCGCGAAGGCGCCGAAGGCGGGACCGGCCAACCCGGTGGCGGATGCGGCTGCAACTAGGAGGGCCTCGGGCCTCGGGCCTCGGACTTCGGGTCGGAGCGATCGTGGTCGTGTCGATGCTGTCGGCGACGGCACGTGCAGATGGCGTCGTCGAGGCGCGCACGGTCTATTACAAGGAGAGCGCGACGCGCGTCGTGCAGCCGATGCTCGACGGCATGTTCGATGCGGGCGCGCGCGGTGTGGTCGATGCCCACTTGCTCGTCGATGCGGTGACGTCGGCGTCGCCCGGCGCCGGCACCGGGAAGGCGGCAACGTTCTCGAAGCAGCGCTACGAGGCCGGTGGCGGCTACACCCACGAGTGGGACGGCGACGGCAAGCTCGTCGACAAGCTGCGCCTGCGCGGCGAAGGCAAGGCCTCGGACGAGCCCGACTACCGCTCGTTCTACGCCGGCGGCCGCGCCGAGGCCGATCTCGCGCAGAAGAACACCACCGTCGGGATCGGCGGCGGCATCATGCATGACAAGCGCGATCTGACGAGCCGGCAGAGCGATCTCGGCGGCCTCAAGATCCAGTGCGAGGGCGAGACCAGCGCGGCGAGCGTGTCGTGCCCGCTCGTCACGTACATGGCGTCGGCGTCGGTCAGCCAGATCGTCTCGCGCAACGCCGTGGTCGGCGCGACCTACGATCTGTCCTATCTCGATGGCTATCAGGCCAACCCGTATCGCAGCGCGATCACGGCCGGCGGGCTCGTCGCCGAGAAGCATCCGTTCACGCGGCTGCGCCAGGCAGTCGCGGTGTCGGGCCGCTATTACATCGCGCGCACCGAGACGACCCTGATCGGCGCGTATCGCTACTATCACGACGACTGGAAAATTTCGGCGCACACGCCCGAGCTGCGCATCGTGCAGCAAGCGGGGCGCGACACCGACGCGACGCTGGCGTATCGCTATTACACGCAGACCGCGTCGTTCTTCTTCCAGCCGAAATATCCCGACCCGCTGACGATGCCGGTGCTCTACTACACCGACGATCCCAAGATGACCGCGTTCGATAGCCACATGGTCGAAGCGAAGCTCGGCGTGCTCGGTCGCGCGTTCGATCTCGACGGCATGTGGGGCCGCGCCCGGTTCGAGGCGATCCTCGAGTACGTCGTCCAGCACAATCGGTTCGGTAACGCGGGAGTCGCCCATGTCGCGGTCACGGTTCCTTTCGATTACTAGCGGCGGCGCGCTCGCCGCGTTCGTCGCGTGCAGCGGCTCGAGCTCGCCGAAGCCGGATGCGGCATGCGGCCCGGGCGGCGCGCCGGTCGACGGGCTGGTCGCCTCGTCGAACAGCCCGTCGGTCACGCTCACGTACGGCAACCTCACCGGCGGCGCGAACAACGATTGTCCCGATGCGGCGGCGCCGGCCGGCGTCGTCAGCTACACGATCACCGGCTCGCAGACCGACAACGGCGGCGGCGGTCTCGTCACGCTGTGCATCCCGCGCCCCGACTTGCTGCCGCACGGCCTCACGCTCGGCTACGGCTCCGATGCCGGCGTCCAGCTCATCGACTTCGACGGCTCGGTGCAGGCGACCGGCTGCACGTACTCGCTGTCGACCGTCGCGCCGACCGGCACGGTCTCGTCGAGCGGCGAGTGCAACAACGGCACGAACGCGGCCGGGTTCGCGCTCAGCTTCTCGGGCTCGATGACGCTCACCGAGACGTGTATTACCGGCACGGGCGCGGTCGTGCTGTCGCTCGGCGGCCAGGTCGCCGTCGTGAATCAGTAGGCGAGCGACTTCACGCGCGCGACCAGCGGCGCGATCACGTCGCGGGCGAGCGCGCGCAGGAATTCCGACTCGCCGACCACGCCGGCGACCGGCGGGCCGAACGTGTAATACGTCTCGACCGCGAGCTCGCCGAGCACGCTCGACTCGAGCATCGCGTCGCGGAAGTGGCGAAGCAGCTCGACGTCGCTCGCCATGCGCGAGCCGTACGCCGCGGTCGCGACGAAGCACGCGTCGACGTAGCCGGGCGGCCGCGCGAGCGTGATGACGTGGATGATGCCGAGCGGGCCGTCGTTGCGGCACTCGTCGTACGCGCGGATGCCGATCCAGTACTCGGTCTCGGGCAGGAGGCCCGGCACGTCGACCGTGGACCGCGCGCCCGGCGCGGTGATCGGCACCGACGTCGCGACCTTCATCGAATCGGCCGCTTCGAAGTTGTCCTCGGTCATCGCGGTCGTGCGCACGCGCACGTCGTAGCCCGTGACGTTGCCGGTCTGGCCGTCGTCGCCGGGCGCGGTGAACTGGAACGCCACGTCCGAGCTCGTCACCGACGCGAGCTGCAGCGCACCGATGCCACCTGGCGCGATCACGTCCATCTCGGGTCGCGCGTCGACCTCGACGCGATCGCTCGTGCCCGGAATGATCTGCAACCGCGAGCCGGCCGTCGTGATCGTCGGATCGGGCGCGTGCATCGTGCCGCTCACGCCGTTCGGGTCGCCGTAGCCGGCATAGTCGGCGACCGACGCGATCGTGTCGGTCGAGCCGAGCGTGAACGGCACCTTGTAGATCACCGACGGCTGGCCGCGATACGGCTTGCCATACATCGTCCACGGGATGCCGGCCGGCGGCGGATACGTCGTCGCGTTGTAGGTGTCGTTGTAGTCGAAAGCCTTGTTGACCTCGATCCACGCGATGTAATCGCCGGGCTCGAACGTGCCGGGGATCGGCCACACGATCTGCGCCGCCATGCCGCCCGGCGGCGTCGCCTGCGTGATCGCGTCGAACGGATTCATCTGCCTGTACTGATCGACCGAGGGCGAATCGGTGCCGGCGTTGCGCAGGACGTCGGCGCGCGGCGGATACAGCGACGTCCTGCCGTCGGTCGCGAAGATGCCCTTGTCGGTGAACGCCATCTGCGACGCGCACGTGCCGGCATCCCACTGCGGCTCGGTCGGCTGCATCGGCCGGCAGTACGGCGGCGTGTGCTCCATCGAGCTCTGATCGAACGGATGCGACAGGTTGTTCTCGTCGCCGTCCTGGAACACGACCATCGGGAACGTCTGGCCGGTGCCCACGGCCCGGCGGCTCGCCCACACCGGCAGCACCGTGATGCGGCGGCCGTACGGCCACAGGTCGTTGACGGTCGGGCCGCTGTTGAAGTCGAACCGGCCGGGCCGATTGCCGAGGCCGTACAGGCCCGTCTTCTGCGTCAGGTAGATCGTGTCGACCCACGTGCCGTCGGGTTTTTCGATCCACGCCGCGATCTGCAGCTGATCGGTCGGCAAGAAGTCGATCGCGACCACGTGGCAGAGCCCGGGCGGATCCGCGCGCGCGGGGCTCGCGGCCATCGCGAGCACGGTCAGCCACGCGGGGAAGCGCATCTCGCAACAGTATGATCAAAACCCGGCGCTGCGCACGCGCGCAACGACGGGAGCCAGCACGGCACGTGCGCTGGCTCTCATCAGCTCGGATTGTCCGACCACGCGGGCAACCGGCGGGCCGAACGTGTAATAGGCCTCGACCGCGAGCTCGCCGAGCGCGGTCGACTCGAGCGCGGCGTCGCGAAAGTGCCGCAGCGGCTCGACATCGGCGGCCATCGTCGAGCCATACGCCGCGGTCGCGACGAAGCAGGCGTCGACATAGCCGGCCGAGCGCGGCTCGGTCGTGACGTGGACGATGGCGACCGGGCTGTCGTTGCGGCACGGGTCGTACGCGCGCACGCCGATCCAGTAGTCGGTCTCGGGCAACAGGCCGTCGAGCTCGATGGTCTGCGCCGAGCCGGGCGGCGCGATCGCGAGCTGCGCGAGCACCTTGGACGAGTGCGCGTCGTCGAAGTTGTCCGAGGTCATCGCGTCGAAGCTGCGCACGCGGACGTCGTAGCCGGCGACGTTGCCGCCCGAGACGCCATCGTCGCCCGGCGCCACGAACTGGATGGTGACCGACTGCGAGGTGATGGTGAGCGCGGCGAGGTTCGCGGGCTCGGCGGGCGGCGTCAGATCGGCGATGTTGTGCGCGGCGATCTCGAGGCGATCGCTCGTGCCCGGGATCACGGCGAGCCGCGAGGCGCCGGAGCCCGGCGTGTCGGCGGTGATCGTCGCGTCGGGTGGATTCAGCGTTCCGGTCGCGCCGGTCGGATCGCCGTAGCCGAGGTACGCGCCGCTCGCGCCGCTCGAGTCGTCCGGGCCGATGGTGAACGGCGCCGAGTACACGACCGACGGCTGGCCGCGGTACGGCGCGCCGTAGGCTGCGTAGAGGATGCCCGTCGGCGCCGGGTAGACGGTCGAGTTGTACGTCGCGTTGAAGTCGAAGCCCTTGTTGACCTCGAGCCACAGCACGTAATCGCCGGCGGCGAGCCCCTGCGGGATCAGCCAGGTCAGCTGCGCGACGAGGCCGCCGATCGGCGTCGCCTGCGCGACCGCGTCGAACGGATCGAGCGCGGCGTACATGTCGACCGACGGCGAATCGAGTGTGGGATCGCGCGTGACATCCGCGCGCGGCGGATACCGCGACACCGAGCCGTCGGCCGCGAACGTGCCCTTGTCGGTGTAGACCGTCATCTGTGTCGCGCACGTGCCGGCGTCCCACGCGGCGCCGTCGACCGTCGGATCGGGGTTCATCGGCCGGCAGAACGGCGGCACCTTCTCGGCCGAGCTGTACACGACCGAGTGCGAGAGGCTGTCGTCGTCGCCGTCCTGGAACACGACCTCGGGGAAGGTCTTGCCGTGGCGGTGCGCCCACACCGGAAACGTCGTGATACGGCGGCCGTACGGGAACATGTCGTGCGTCGGCGGGCCGCTGTTGAAGTCGAACCGGCCGGGCCGGTTGCCCATGCCGTAGTGGCCGACCTTCTGCGTGATGTAGACGGTGTCGACGTAGCGGCCGGCCGCGGTCTCGACCCAGCCGACGATCTGCAGCTCGTCGCCGGGTACGAACTGCGCGCTCAGGACGTGGCACTGGCCGTTCGCGTGCGCGACGCGCGCGACGACGACCAGCGCCAGCGCCCACTTCATAGCCCGGCGGCGCGGATCCGCGCGATGAGTGGCGCGAGCACGTCGCGCGCGGTCTCGCGCAGCAGCTCCGATTCGCCGACGACGCCGGCGACGCTCGGCCCGAACGTGTAGTAGGTCTCGACCGCGAGATCGCCGAGCACGCTCGACTCGAGGATCGCGTCGCGGAAGTCGCGCAGCGGCTCGACGTCGGCCGCCATCGTCGAGCCGTACGCGGCGGTCGCCACGAAGCACGCGTCGACGTAGCCAGGCGGCCGCTCCGGCGTCGTGACATGAATGATCGAGACGCCGCTCGTGTTGTGGCACTTGTCGAACGCCTGCACGCCGATCCAGTAGTCGGTGTCCGGAAGCAGACCGTCGATCTCGACCTGCTGCAGCTGCCCGGGCGCGGCCGGCTCGATCGACGCGACCACCTTCATCGAATGCGTGTCGCCGAAGTTGTCCGGCGTCATCGCGTCGATCGAGCGGTAGCGGATGTCGTAGCCGGTCACCTTGCCGATCGTGCCGTCGTCGCCGGGTGCGACGAACTGCAGCGTCACGCTCGCGCTCTGCAGCTCGATCGCCTGCATCCCGGCCGGATCGGCCGGCGGCGTGGTGTCGTTCTCGTCGATCGCGGTGACCTGGACCCGGTCGCTCGAGCCCGGGATGATCGCGAACCGCGACGCGCCCGAGCTCGGCGTGTCGGTCGTGATCGTCGAGTCCGGCGGGTTCAGCACGCCGCTCGAGTCACACCGGCCGTCGGACATGCAGGTCCTGCCCGTCGGGCACGGCTCGGTCTCGCTGCACTGGGTCGTGGCGCCCGGATCGCCGTAGCCCGCGTAGCTCTGCGTCGACGACTGGAAATCGCCCACGCCGATCGTGAACGGCACCTTGTAGACCACCGACGGCTGGCCGCGATACGGCACGCCGAAGTTACCGTACGAGATGCCGGTCGGCGCCGGATACGTCGTCTGGTTGTACGTCGCGTTGTAGTCGTATTCCTGGCTGGCCTCGAGGAACAGCACGTAGTCGCCGTTCGGCAGATCGCTCGGGATCGGCCAGGTGATCGCCGTCGCCACGCCGCCGGCCGGCGTCGCCTGCGCGACCGCGTCGAACGGATCCATCTGCTGGTACATCGCCACCGACGGCGAATCGCACTGCGAAGGCGAGCACGAGCGCGTGACATCGACGCGCGGCGGATACACCGACGTCGCGCCGTGCGGATCGAACGTGCCCTTGTCGGTGCCGACGAACGGCGTCGGGCACGTGCCGGCGTCCCAGAACGACTGGTCGCCGGTCATGTCCATCGGCCGGCAGAAGAAGAATTCCTGCGTGCTCTGCATGAACGGGTGCGAGAGATCGTCCTCGGATCCGTTCTGGAACACGACCTCGGGGAACGTCATGCCATGGCGGTGCGCCCACACCGGCAGCACCGTGATGCGGCGGCCGTAGGGCCACATGTCGTGCGTGGTCGGGCCGCTGTTGAAGTCGAAGCGGCCCGGGCGATTGCCCAGGCCGTAGTGGCCGACCATCTTCGTGATGTAGATGGTGTCGACGTACGTGCCGTCGGGCTTCTCGACCCAGCCGGCGATCTGCAGCCCGGTGGCCGGGATGAAGCTCGCGGTCACGACATGACACGTGGGCTGGATGTCCGCGCGAGCGGGCGCGACCACCAACAGCGGGGAGAGCCAAGCCAGCCGGCGCGACACCGCCTCAATATGTCACACCCGCGCCCTAGCCTGCCGTGGTGGCACGCACGCCCAGCGCGGAGTACCTGATCCTCGACATCGAGACCGTGCCGGATACCGAGCGCTGGAAACGGCCCGAGCTGCCCCACGGCACCGAGGCCCCGTTTCCGCCGACCTGGGCGCACCGCATCGTCGTGATCGGCTGCTTGTGGCTGGACCACAGCTATCGGTTGAAGCGGCTCGGCGTGGTCGGCGATCCGGACGGCGGTCAGGGTTCTCCGGACGAGCGCGAGCGCGCCCTGCTCGAGGATTTTTCGCGCTTCGTCGGGCGCGCGCGGCCGGTGCTGGTCACGTACAACGGGCGCAGCTTCGACCTGCCGGTGATCGCGTTGCGCTCGCTGTGCCACGGCGTGTCGCTCGGCTGGTACTACCGCGAGCGCAACGTCCGCTATCGCTACAGCGAGGAGGGCCACCTCGATCTGTGCGATTGGCTCGCCGATCACGGCGCGACCCGCTCGGGCAGCCTCGACGCGGTCGCGCGGCTGATCGGGCTGCCTGGCAAGGTCGGCGTCGACGGCTCGCAGGTGGAGGGGCTCTACCTCGCGGGTCAGCTCGCGGCGATCCAGCGTTACTGCCTCGCCGACGTCGCGCAGACCGCGCTGCTGTTCCTGCGATTTCGGCTGCTGCAGGGCATGCTCGCCGGCGACGGATATCGCGACGCGACCGCAGGCCTGCTCGACGCGCTCGCGGCCGACGGCCGCGTCGACGAGGTGCTCGCCGGCGTGTCGCGCGATCACCTGCTGCGAGCCAGCAGCTAGTTCTTGTCGATCGCGGTCGATGCTAGCTTGCGCGCGTGATCGACCAGCTTCGCGCCTCGCGCCTGCCGCAGCGGTTCTTCGCGCGTGATGCCGCGACGGTCGCTCGCGCGCTCGTCGGCTGCGCGCTCGTGCATCGCGGGCGCGCCGGCATCGTCGTCGAGACCGAGGCGTACGTCGGGCCGGAAGATCTCGCGTGTCACGCGCGGTTCGGGCCGACCGCGCGCACGTCGGTGATGTTCGGGCCGGGCGGCGTCAGCTACGTGTACCTCTGCTACGGCATCCATCAGCTGTTCAACGTCGTGACCGGCCCCGATGGCCACGGCGAGGCGGTGCTCGTGCGCGCGATCGCGCCGCTCGCCGGCCTGCCCGACGATCCCGCGGTCGGCCGCGGCCCGGGCAAGGTCACGCGCGCCCTCGGCCTCGATCGCCGCCACGATCGCCGCGACCTCGCGCGCGGTGCGCTGTTTCTGGCGCGCTACCGGCGTGCGCCCGAGATCGCGATCGGGCCGCGCATCGGCGTCGACTACGCGCGCGAATGGGCGGGCGCACCGCTGCGGTTCTGGTGGGACGGACACCCGAGCGTCACTCGAGCACGCCGGACTCCGCCAGCTTCCCGATCTCGCGGAACTCGGCCTTGATCGCGCGCTCGAGATGGTCCTGCGTGAGCGGCGAGTGCTCCTCGGCCGCGAGGAACGCGGCGCGCACCGCGGCGTTGCGGATGTAGCCGCCGCTGAGCCGGTAGCGGCGTGCGAGCGAGGCGAGATCGAAATCGCCCGACGTCGGCAGCTGCGACGGCAGGTGCGAGCGCCACAGCTGCTCGCGCGCGTCCTCGTCGGGAAACGGGAACGTCAGCCGGAACGACAGCCGGCGCTTGAACGCGCTGTCGATCGACGTGCCGAAGTTCGTCGTCAGGATCGCGATGCCCTCGAACGTGTCGAGCCGCTGCAACAGGTAGTTCACCTCGAGGTTCGCGTAGCGATCGACCGACGACTTCACCTCGGTGCGCTTCGCGAACAGCGAGTCGGCCTCGTCGAACAGCACGATCGTGTGGCCGTCTTCGGCCGCGTCGAACAGCTTCGCGAGGTTCTGCTCGGTCTCGCCGATCCACTTCGACATGATGCGCGATAGATCGACGCGATACAGATCCATGCCGAGCTCGTTCGCGATCGCGCTCGCGACCAGCGTCTTGCCGGTGCCCGGCCCGCCCTGGAACAGCGCCGTCACGCCGCGCGCGGTCGTCATCACGTCGCCCAGGCCCCACTGCTCGTACACGGTGCGGCGATGCTTGATGCGCGCGATCAGCTCGAGCACGCTCTCTTGAATGTCGAGCGGCAGGATCACGCGCGACCAGCTCGCGAGCCGCTCGACGCGCACCGCGGTCGCGCGCAGCCGCGTCTCGAGGTGCTGGCGCACCGCGGTCTCGAGCGACAGCCCGGCGTCGGCGCGCTCGCCGTTCTTGCTGCGGGCCGCGACCTGCGCGCACGCGCGCGCGATCACGGCCGGACCGACGCGATAGCGATCGGCGAGCTCGCCCGGATCGCGCACGTCGAGGCCGTGCTCGGCGAGCAACGCGCGCCAGGTCGCGGTGCGCTGCTCCATCGACAGCGCGGGTAGATCGATGCCGAGATAGCCGGGTGCGAGCGGCGGCTCGGCGTCCTGCGGCAGGCGCAGCGCGAGCGGACCGGGATGCTCGTCGAGGATCCGGCGCAGCTCGTCGCGCGAGGCCGCGTCGTCGCTCGGGACCGCCTCGAGCCCATCGATGCACGGCAGCATGCCGGCGAGGTTCGCGCGGCGCAGCGCGACCGCGAGCTCGTCACCGCGCCGGCGCAGATCCCGGATGATCATCGTCGCGTCGATCACCGCGAGCGCGCGGCCCGAGGCGGCCGCGATCGCGGCGAGCGTCGCGTGCCGGCCCGCGCCGTTGCGGCCGCGCACGACGATCCGGCCGGCGCTGGTCGCCGGCGCGGTCGCGAGCCGCAGCGCGACGTCGTCCTTGACCGCGCCGGGCACGAGCAAGTCGTCGTACGCGCGAAACGCGCGCACGACGCGCATGCCCGCGAGCTCGACGTCGAAGTCGCCGCCGCGCAGCAGGCGCAGCACGAGCGGATCGACCGCGAGCGAGATGAACGGCCGCATCTTGCCCGCGCCCGGCGTGACGACGCCGTAGCGCACCAGCGGCGCGTCGCGATCGAGCGCGGCGGCGATCTCGTGGCGCCCGGCGTGGCCGTCGAGCAGCTGGCACACGAGCAGCTCGTCGACCAGCGGCCGCGCGATGTCGTTGGACAGGATGCCGTACAGCCGCGCGAGCTCGCCCCACAGCGACGGCGCCGCGATCGCGAGCAAGATGCGCTGCGCGACCGGCGTGAGCCCGAGCTCGGCGGCGAGGCGATCGAGCGGCAGCGGCTCGGGGACGACGAGGCGTGCGAGCGCGTCGAGCGCGTCGTCGACCTCGCGCGCCGCACGCGACAGATCCTCGGCCGCGCCGCCGCTCGAGCGGCCGCGCAGGCCTTCGACCTCGGCGCGAAACGGCAAGCCGCCCTTGTCGGGCGCGGACAGCCGGCCTTCGTCCCACGCGCGCGCGATCGCCGCGCCGGCCATCGCCGCGATCGCCTCGCGATGCAGCTCGAGCACGGCCGCGGCGGCCGCGATGGACGTCGGCGAACCGGAGCTGCGCGGCGCGAGCATGGGCGACGGGCCGAGCCTGCGGGTGCCGTGATGGAACTGCGCCGCCGGCTGTGGTGCGGCCGCCGGCGCGACTTCCGCCGCGGCCTCGGGCATCGCCTCGACGACGACAGGCGCCTCGAAGACCTTTGTCGTCGCGGCGAGCATCTCGCGGATCGATCCGACCGAGACGTCGTCGGTGGCGTCGCCGTAGCGGACCGCGAACGCCTGCCCGGCCGGATCGATCGCCGCGTCGAGAACCGGGCGCGGCTCGTCGTGCTCCTTGAGCAGCTGGCCGAAGCGTAGGTCGAGCAACACGAGCACGCCGGCCGAGCGCATCAGCGCGTAGCCGCGCGCCGGCGCGAACCGCACGAGCTCGACGCCCGACAGCGTGATGCGATGGTGCAGCGTGCCGTCGTGCAGGCCGAGCACGAGGAGCTGCGCGAGCGCGCCACCGCTCGCGACGACGAGCGCGACGCTGCGGCCGCCGAACAGCACCGCGCCGTCGACGACGCGTCCCGCGCCGAGCACGAGCGTGACCGCCCAGCGCTCGGTGCCCGGATCGCGCAGCTGCACGCGATCGCGCCGGCACAACAGCCAGCGCGACGGCGACACCGGGATCGCGCAATCCGGCTCGTCGGGCAACGCGATCGCGCTCGTCGAACCGTTCGCGAGCACGACCGCGGGCGGCGCGGCGGTCCACAGCGCGCCCGGCTCGCCGGTCGCACACTCGCGCAGCGCGCCGGCCGCGCCCCACAGCTCGCGCACCGGCGTCAGCTCGTGGCTCGCGCCGACGCGATACAGCTTGCTCGCAGCCGCGAGCCACAGCTCGCTGCCGACCGGCGCGAGATCGTCGACCGTGCCGGGCAACTGATGAAACGTCGGCGGCCGGCGGTCCGCGGTGTCGGCGAGGTGAACGCCGCCGTCGCCCGCGATCGCGATGGTCGCGCCATCGCCGGAGAACCCCAGGTTGCGCCGCACTAGCGCCGATTGTACCGCGCCCAGTAGGCGAGCAGCAGGAACGCGACGATCAGCAGGCCTCCGCCGGCGGCGCGCGCGGGCATCGGCTGGAACCGCAGGATCGCACCGGCGACCGCCACGGCGAGCACGACGACGAGCTGGAGGATACGTTTCACGCGATCAGTGTGGCACGCTCGGGCGGTGAGCGAGCTCGCTGAATTTCTGGCGGACGCCTGGCGCGACGGCGTCGGCCCCGATGATCGCGTCCGGATCGCGACGCTGGTGACGCGCGCGGAGCTCGCGTCCGACCCCGCGCGGCCCGAGCTGCAGCTGTTCGCGGCGTGGTTCGATCTGCTCGGCGACGTCCGCGCCGAGGTCCCCGACGTGCCGGGCGACGGGCCGCTCGCGGTCGTCCGCTCCGCCGCACGCGTGTATGCGGCGAAGCTCGCGCGCGATGCGGCGCGGCTCGATGCCACCGTCGTGGAGCTGGCCGACGCGCTCGATGCGCTCGACGACGAGGACCCGCGCGCCAACGCCGCGCACGCCTGGGCCGACCTCGCGCTCGCCGCGGTGTCCACGCTCGTCGGCGACATCCCGACCGCGCGCCGCCGCTACGAGGTGGTCACCGAGATCGGCAACCCGAGCCTGCTGCGCCTGCACGCGATGCTGGCGCTCGCCGGGCTCGCGCTGAAGCGCGTCGATCTCGGCCCGGCGCGACAGTGGGCGAAGAAGGCGCGGGCCCTCGCCGACCACACGGCGCGCCCCGAGCTCGTCCTGCGCGCCAGGCTGCTGCTGGGCATGCTCGACTACGCGGCCGGCGACAAGGCGTCGATGCGCAAGTCACTCGAGCCGCTCGCGAAGACCAGCGTGCTCGCGCGCATCGTGCTCGCGAGCGTCGAGAAGGCCGGGCGCGCGCTGCCGCTGCTCGCCGACGGCCTGCGCGAGGCGACCGAGCGCCACGATCCCCTCGCCTACACGTTGTGCATCCTGGTCGGCTCGCGCCGCTACGCCGCGATCGGCCGCGACGCCGACGCGCTCGTGACGATCAGCGCCGGCATCGCGCAAGTCCAACCGATCGCGCCGTATCTGGCCAGCGTCCTCGCCGACGAACGCGCCACCTGGCAGCGCGATTGGGGCGCGACCCGCTGGGCCGCCGCCGAGGTCGCCGCGCTCGCGCTGCTCGATGCCAGCGCCTGACGTGGGCGTTCGGTCACGACACCTTGACGAGCGTGACCGTGGCCTCGTGATCTTTGGTGACCCTCGCGACCGCGTTGTACTTCATCACCGGTGACACGTAACCGCCCCCGCCGCCCTCCTGGTAGTCGAGCGGGATCGTCACCGTCCCCGCACCGTCGGGTCGGAGCTCGATGATCGGAGTCCCGCCGGCGTGATAGCGCAGCTGCCCCTCGTTCAGCAGCCACGCTACCGCTCTCGGCAGCTTCTCGATGTCAGCCGAGGGCTTATTCGACCAAACGCCCGCCTGCTCGAGCAGCGCGCCGAAATTGTGTTTCAACGTCATCGTGATGCCGTCCGGTGTGGCCCAACCGTAGAACAGCGGTGGCACGAGCGAACCGTCCGGCCCGAGCTTGGCCCCGCGAAACGGCAACGCCGACCCGATGGTCAGCTCGGGATCGATCTCGGTTCCGAGCGTGGAGTTACCCACGAGGCGCGCCTCGACCTGGCTCGGACTGATACCGACCTGCTTCGCCACATACGTCTTGAATGCGTCGGTCGCGCTCTCTGTTGGCGTCATCTTCACTCCACTGCCCGACGGGGTGTTCGACGAAACCGGATTGTCTGCGGCCGAAGGATGGTCGCAAGCGACCGCGGGCACCAGCGCGATGACGATGACGAGCCCAACCAGGATTCCCCGAAGTGCGCCCATGGCTATCAGCTTGAGCTGGTTGTGCATCGCCTGCAGCACCGGAACTGGCCATGTCTTTGTTCATGCCAAACAGGAATGGAATGCCTGCCGTACAACATCGCCGGAGCCATCACTTCAGCTTCGCGAGCGCCTGCTTCGCGAACCGCGCGAGATCCCGATCGCGATCCTGCGCCGCCCGCTCGAGTGCTGGCTTCGCCACGCCTGGACGATTTGCGTACGAGTCCGCGCTGCCCTTGTTCGATCTCGCTCATGGGCCTGGGCTCGTGACGAGCGCGGCCTCGTAGCGGGCGGAGCACTTGATCTCTGCGGCCAGCTTGGTCGCTGGACCGCCGTTGGCGTCGTATTGGAGATAGTAAAAGTGCAGCGTCGCGCCGCCGCCCGCGCGATCGAGCGACGGGGGGGCGACCGGTGACGGCAGCGGGTACGCCGGGTAGTCGGAGACCTGTTCGACCAGCTTGTAGCCGGGACCCATGAGCCAAGTGACGCGGCGCGCGAGGTCGAGTGCAGCCATCGCTTTGGACGCGTCGAGCGCGTTGGCAGCGCGAAATAGCGGGCCGAGATGATTCGACTCGAGCAAGACGACCGTCGAACCGCTAGCGAGCCCGCGCACGCGCAGGTTGGGCGCCCGCGCGGTGGCCTCGAACGCGATCAGATCACCGGTCTTGAAATCGTCGAAGCCTATGACTTCCCCGGATTGAGGGATGATCTGGAGGCGCGCTGGCTTCTGATCGAACGTGGTCGCGACCTCGTTGCGAAAACGCGCCCGAGCCTGTTCGAAGGGGCTGCCCATGTTATCTCCGCTCGTCTTCGTTCGTTCGTTGGACGGGCCCACGCCTGACGCGCACGTGCAGGCGCAGAGCACCATCGCGAGCTGAGCGATGCGCTGCACATTTGTAGTGTGGCACGCTCGGCAGGTGACCGAGGTCGCCGAGTTTCTGGCCGAGCGCGACAAGCTCGCCGCCGACCCCAAGCGACCGCCCCACCGTGTCATGTTCGTGCCATGTATACGGTGAACGCGGGCATCGCGGCGCCGACGAACGCGAGCCCGACGTGCATGACGACCGGGGCGCATACTTCGTCACGCAAGAGCCGCCACGCGGCGAGCTGATCCGGCGTCGCCCGAACGGCGTCGAGCAAAACCTCGTCGTTGCGCCGCCGTTCGTCGCCGCGTGCGAAGTAATAGAACTTCCAGCCGCCGCCGCCGCCGATGCTGCGCGCGGCCCACACGCGCGGCCACTGCCGGCCGTTGGGCTCGAGCCCGAGCAACCCCTTGAAGAACAGGTTCGCCTCCCGCGACACCGCGATCCGCGCGAGCTCGAGGATGCGCAGCGCATCGCCCGGCGCATGCAGCTCGACGTAGATCGTCGCGCGCCGCGAGGCCTCGACGCCGATCGCGACGAGCGCGTGCCGGCCGCCGGCAGCGCGCAGCACGAGCTCGAGCTCGGGCGCAAGCTCCGGCCAGGCCGCGAGTGCGCGCCGCGCGGCCGCGTCGCCGTCGCGCACGAGCGCCCACCAGCGCGGGCTCGCGGGCTCGCCGGCGCGAAACGCGAGCCCGACGCCTTCGAGATCATCGGCGACGAGCGCATCGCGCAGCGCGAGCTGTTCCGGCGCGATCAATTCGAGCGCGGCGCGCGCTGCCGCGCGATCGCCCGTCCACGTACTGACGCGAAACGTGCCGCGCTCTCGGCTCGCGTTGAACGACCACTCAGTCGTGACCGGCTCGAACGCGAACAGCGGCGCGAGCACCTCGTCGCTTACGTCGACGTGCACCGCGGCCGCGACCCGGGTCGTTATCTCGCGATCGGTCATGCGCCGAGCTGCCCGTTGCCTTCGGCCTCGGGTGCGAGGATCGCGCGGAAATCGACGAGCAGCTCGTCGGGGAACGCCGCCTCGATCGAGCCTGCCAGCTCGGGCGCGCCCGCGAGCGCGTCGTACATCGCCCGCGGGATCGGCGCCTCGCGTACGGCGCCGTCGGGATGTGCGCGCTCGAAGACCAGCGCGCTGCCGCGCAGCGCCGTCAGGTGAAAGTACAGCTCGGGCGACACATCGTCGTGCAGGTCGCGCAGGAGCTGGATCTTGAGCAACTCGATGACGCGATCGTCGAGCCCGGCATCCAAAATCACGAGCTTCTCGCGGAGCGATGCGAGCCCGAAGATGAGCCGGCGCGTCATCTCGCGGCCCCAGCCGACGACCATCTCCGGTGCGTTGCGCACCATCGTCGCCTCGAAGCTGTCGCGCGCGAGCGCGAGCCACTTCGTGCGGGACGGCAACCCATTGCCGGGCGCGATCGTGAACCACTGGCGGCGCGGGAAGTCCGTGAAGGCGAGCAAGCCGTCGATCTGCATGATCGTGGCGCAGTGTGGGCATCGGAACCGGTGGAACTCGCCGTCGAGGATGCGCTGGCGCAGATCCGGCCGGAGCGAGATGTGCAAGCCAGTCGCGACCTCGACCGGATAGGTCTCGCCACACCGACACGCGATCTTGGCGGGGACGAACGTGCTCATCGTATCGTCACTTGAATTTCTTCAGCGCATCATTCGCCATGTACGAGACGGTCGCGTCGCTGCTGTTGGCGGCCTTCTCGAGAGCTGGCTTCGCGCGAGCATCACCCAGGTCGTCCAGAACGCCAGCTGCGGTGCCCTTCACGTTGGCAGACGGATCCTTCTCGAGCGTCGCGATCAGCGGCTCGACGGCGGCTGCCCCGCATGCCTTCAGCGCGGTCGCCACACGCGCGCGGAACTCGTCCTGCTTTCCGTGTGCGAGCGCATCGAATAGCACCTTCCGCACTGCGGCGTCCCCACAGTGCTTGATCGCCAGGTCGAGCGCCGAATCGTACGTCTGCGTGTTTCCGGCCGTCGCGACGATCAGGAGCGACACCGCGTCGGCGAGTTGCTCCGCGTCTGGAACGACCGGCGATTGGAGATCGAGCGATAGTGCCGCCAGGTCCAGATGCGCGTGATACAGGGATCGCGACGGGCTCCCGGCCATCACCCAGAAGTCGAGCGCGCTCGCCGAGAGCGTCGGCGCCGTCACGCCGCGCTTGCGCTGATAGTCGTCGCTCGCGACGTCGAGGACCTGTCCTGCCCGCTGGTTGATCGCCATCGCCGCACGCGCGAGCAGCGCAGGATCGCGCGTCGCCTTGAGCACCGCCCGCATCACATCTTGGCCGTGCAGGATCGGGCTTCCGACCCCGCCGACCACCGCCGCCACCGGATATGTCTTGTATCCATCTGTCGGCACCGGTCTTCCGTCATCGAGCCCGAGCAACTCCACGCCCGGTATGTCGACGCCAACTCCAATCACCTTCGTGCCGGCAGGTGCCCAACGTTGGACCTGTCGTTGACGGTCTTCGGCGGACCTGAGGGTGAGTGTGCTTGCTGACCTGAGTCCATCGTGATGTGACCTCCCGGCTCCGGGGTCGAGCTTCCGCCACCTGGTGGAGTCGCATGCGAGCTGCAGGCGGCGATCACTGCGAACAACAGTACTCGGATCGTCACGGTCGTTTTCAGGTGCCAGGTGCCTTGGCCGCGCTGCCTCCGCCCATCTGCTGGGGAGAGTAGCCGCGATCCACCAACTGCGAGATCTTGGCGGGACGAACGTGCTCATCCAATCACTTGAGCTTCTTGAGCGCCTGCTTTGCGAACCGTGACACATCTGGATCGCTGTCCTGGGCCGCCTTCTCGAGCGCTGGCTTCCCCGTCCGATCCCCGATCTCGCCGAGCGCGATCGCAGCGGCAGACCGAACGTCGCTCGCCGCATCGTGCTCCAGTGCATGAGCTAGCGGGTCAATCGCGGCTGTTCCACAGGCCGCCACCGCCTGTGCGACGCGGTATCGGACGTCCTCGACTTTGTGATGGGCGAGCGCGTCGAACAGAGCCTTCCGGGCCGCCGCGTTCCCGCATCGCTGCTTGAGCAGCTCGATCTCCAAGCTGTAGTCCGCCTTCGTGGTGCTCAGGCCGGCGATCGCGTTCGCGATCACCTCGTCGTCGCCCGCACTCGAGGCCTGGAAAGCGAAAGCCGTCGTCGAGAGATCGAGGTGCGCGTGGTACAGGTTGCGCGACGGGCTTCCGCTGAGTGTCCAGAAGTCGAGCGCGCTCGCCGACAACGTCGGCGCGGTCACGCCCCGCTTGCGCTGGACGTCGTCGGTCGCGCCGTCGAGGATCTGTCCTGCACGTCCGTTGATCACGAGCGCGGCTCGCGCGAGCAACTTGGGATCGTTCGTCGCCTTGATCACCGCGCGCATCACGTCGGGGCCTTGCAAGATCGGATTGCCGAGCCCACCGACGACGGCGACGACGGGATACGCCTTGTATGCGTCCATCGGTATGGGTTTGCCATCGTCGAGCCCGAACAGCTCGATGCCGGGTACGTCCACGCCCACGCCCACGACCTTGATTCCGGGCGCCGCCCACCGCTCCACCTGCTCGTACGTCGACTTCGGTGGTGATGGTGGTGCTTGCTGCTGTGTTGAGTCCATCGGGTGCCCTCCCGGCTCGAGGCCCGTACTACTGCCCGGCGGAGCCGGATGCGAGCTGCATGCAACTATGGCAGCGCCGATCAGCAGCAGTCGAGCAGTCATGGCACGAGGTTCTCAGGTTCCCGGCGTCTTCGCGACGGTCCCCCCCTGCATTTGCTGAGGCGAGTAACCACGGTCGACGAGCTGCGAGATCATCTGCGCGGCATCTGGGTCGCGCGATCGCAAGAGTCCGCCGACCGGTGCCGTGGCGTTAGTTTCGGTCTCCGAGTAGTAGACCTGATAACACTCGGCGAACCACTCACCCGGTGCGCGCCACTGATAGTCGGAGACCTGCCGCTGCGTGCGCGTTGCCGCGAGGAACGAGTACAGAGAGTTCGAGCGGTCGTACGCATCTTGGAAGTTGCGACCGCTCGCCGATGTCTTCCACTTGTGCGTGTACCAGGGCCCGCCGTCGCCTGCCTTGTCGCTGTAGAGGTCGATGGTCCATACGACCGAGACCGGGCCGCCTGGATCGATGGCGGGCGGTGTCTCCTTCCGGTCGAGCAGCGCCTGCGAGAACGATTTGTGCTGGCTGACCGCGTCGATCATCGCCTTGCGGTAGAGGCTATTCTTGTCACCGTATTTCATCCCGCCATTCTCGCGGATGATTGCATCGACAAAGTCGTCATAGCCGCTGTACGTCTCCCATCCGCCGGCAACAACCTGGCGGCCCCAGGTTGCCGAGACCTGGAGCTGAGCGTCGACCGCGTGACCGATCTCGTGACGCAGCGTCGCGTTGAACTGGCGAACTGTCGACGGAGCGGAGCCGGCCCCCGCCCCGCCAGCTTGGTAAATCATGTCCTGGCTGCCGCCGACCTGATTCGCGAGATCCGAATCCGGACCGTAGCCCATCAGGATATCGCCCGACTTCGAGTCGCGACCATTCTGCCAGTAGTACGCGTTTCCGGGACCATTCGTGGAGTCGCGCAGGATGTCGAACAACTGCGGGTTATTCTCGACCGCAGCTGGCGGCAGCGCCTCGCATACGGACCACATCTGGGTGAGTCCCTGCTTGGTGAAGTTCGTGATCTGGACGTTGACCGTGGTTCCTCCGGCGCCCGGATGCGTCTCACCTTTGTGGGGCATCGTGCCGGCGCCATTGGTCGCGACGCGGAAACGCCGCTCGAACATCTTGCGGCACTCCTCGTCCGTCGCTTTCGCCGTCATGAACCACATGCGCAGGTTCAACTTGCTCTGGGCGCCCATCTGAGCGCCCTCGGCCAAGCCGTCGACGGTTGGCACGACCTTACCCCTGCCCTGGATCTTGCCGTAGATGTCGTCGATCACAGCCTTGCTGGGGTTCTTGCACGACGTCGCCAGGAACCCTGCCGATCCGAGCGTCGAGAACAACGTATCGACTTGCACCGGATCGTCGAACGCGGCGACCGCGGTGTTTGGATCGCTGTTCTGCCGCGTCACCTGCAGCACGCCCGCCGGGCAGTATTTCTGGACCGAAGCCCAGAGGTCCGCCCAACCGACAAGCTCGTCGTATTGCTGGCGAGGCGCCTGAGCGAGGAGCTCCGACCACTGCGGTGACGAGAGCTGCGGCAGCTGCTTGTTCTGATCGAGCCAGTACACGGACCACTTGAGCTCGAAGCCCAGGTACGTGACCGTATGAAAGCGCTCGTTCGCGTCGCCGCACTTCTGGAAGATCACGCGCAGCTTCGCGTTGTCCGCGCGCAGCGTGGCCTTCTGCGCCGGGTTCAGGTTGACCACCGCGTTACGGATATCGACCGCGCTGCCATGCCACGTGCCGTCGACGAGTCCTTGCAGGCGATCCCACGCCGGGATCATCTCGAGCGGAGCGTTCTCTAGGAACTTGCGGTAGCCCGTGGGGTACTGGCGCAGCTGTGCCATCGTGTCGGGCGTGACGTAGCCGAGCAACCATTGCCATTGCGAAGCGTTGAGCTCGTCGAGGTTATTACCCTGATCCAGCCAGTACAGCTTCCAGCGTAAATCCCAGCCGGGGATCACGACGAAGAACTGCAGACAGTTCGAGCAGGTCATCTTCTTGAAGATGCGCCGCTTGAGCTCATCGTACGACGCACTGTCACGCAGCGTGGCCTTATCGGCCGGGCTCAACGAGCCAGCCTTGGCGAGAACCTCCGAATCGTCGACATGTCCGAACCAGTTACCGGAGGCCGAGGACTTCAGATCGCCCATCGCGTCGCGATGGATTGCCGGTCCAGCGCCCCCGAGCCCCGTCGCGACGCCGCCAGCCATCACGGTGTCTGCGGCGCGATCGGCCTCCATCTCGTGCGCATCGCTCGGCGAGCTGACACTCACGCCCGCGCCAGTCGCTTTGGCTTGCATCGGCTGCGCGCCGCCCTGTTGCTGCTGGACGACGTGCGCGAGCTCGTGGGCGATGAGGTGCTGGCCTTGATGTGAGCCGGGGTCGTACTGACCTTGGTTGAAGAAGACGTCGTTGCCGGCTGCAAAGGCGTGCGCGCTGAGATCGTTGGCCGCCGCACCGGCGGCACCATCCGAATGCACGCGCACACCCGAGAAATCTTGCCCGAATCCCGCTTCCATCTTGCCGCGCACGTTCTCGGGCAGCGGTGAGCCGCCGCCGGAGCTCTGGGCGCGCTCGAGCGTGGCACCAGCATCCACACCTTCGATAGAGCCTGCGCTGGCGGCCTTGCGCGAAATCCCGCCCCGCCCCAGCGCAACCTGAGCCAGCGTGACCTTGCCCGGCTCGATTCCAGGACTCGCGCCCTCGTCGCTGGCCCCCGCGGTGGAGGGACTGCCTCGCCTGCTGAGGTTGTCGTAGTCGCCCATGTTACGTTGTACGGGAAGCTGATGAAGGACTTTCCCGGCTCGCGCAGCGTATCATGGGATCTCGAGTGACAACGCGGCGCATCTTCAAGACAATCGCGCAGGGAAGGTCCGGGCTTCCCGGGTCGAATTAGGCACATGTCGGGATCCGCCTCGAACTCGCGCGGCGACCGCGATTCCGATCGCGAAGTCGAACCAGAGCCGCGCCGCAAGCCGGATCCGGATCCTGCAGCCCTTCGCGCCGCGGCGGCGATGCCGTGGCTGGCGAATGCCGAGCCCGGCCGCTTCACGCGCGCGTCCGAGGCGGGCCCGGTCGTCGGTCACGAGCGCATGGCGGATCTCGACCGGCTGCGCGGCGCGCTGCGCGGGCTCGAAGGCACCGGCGCGCCGCTGCCCGAGGGCCTCGCGGCGCACATGTCGCGCCTGCTCGGCGCGGAGCTGTCCGCGGTGCGCGTGCACACGAGCGGTCCGGCGAGCGACGCCGCCGCCGAGCTGGGCGCGCGCGCGTTCACCCACGGCACGCACATCGCGTTCGCGCCCGGCGCGTATCAGCCCGGCAGCGCGGCGACCGAGCACATCGTCGCGCACGAGCTCGTGCACGTCATCCAGAACCAGCGCGCCGGCGGCACCGCGATGCAGCTCGCGGCGCGCATGGACGTCGGCCCGTCGGGCAGCGCCATCGAACGCGAAGCCGAGGCCGGCGCGCACGCGATCACCGCGGGCGAGTCGTTCGGCGTCGCCGCGCACGGCTCGCTGCCGGCGGTGTCGATGTTCGCCGCCAACGAGCCGACGCCGAACGCGAACACCAACGCGGCGCCGACGCCCAATACCGGCAACGCCGCGGCGCCGACGCCGAACGCGAATGCGAACGCAGCCACGCCGACGCCGAACGCAAACAACACCGCCGCGCCGACGCCGAACGCGAACGCGAACGCGAACGCCAATCCCGCGGCCACGACCGGCGGCCCGAACAACAACGCCGCCGCCACCAAGCCGACCACGACGCCCGCCAACGGCACCGGCGGCACGGCCGGCTCGTCGTCGCCGACGCCGAGCCCTTCGGCGACCGCGACGCCCGACACCGGCGGCTCGAAGCCCGGCGGCGCCAGCGAAGGCCCGGTCACGCTCGATTCGAAGATCCAGGCGCTGCTCGAGCAACGCGCCGATCCGAAGCTCAAGGCCGACTACGCCAAGGGCATCGGCCAGCTCCAGGTGCTGCGCCTGCAGGCGCTGCAGTACAGCTTCCAGAAGTCGGGCTTCGGCAACACGATCTTCCAGACCCTCGTGTTCCCGACCGAGGCGGTCTCGGCGCACTGGGGCCAGATCTACTCGCAGAACGTCTATCGCACCGGCCAGGGCCTGTTCTCGATGGACGGCCTGCAGTCGACGATCGAAGGCCTGCGCGGCGTGCTGCACATCCTCGGCGACTTCGCCGCGATCATCAGCGCGTGGGCGGGCATGGTCGCGATCGTCGCCGCGCTGATCGCGCTCATCGGCTCGGAGACGGGCGTGCTCGCGGTCGTCGGCGGCGCGATCGCGGCGATCGCCGACTCGATCTCGATCATCGCGGGCCTCATCAAGATCTGTCTCGACTGCATCGATGCCCTGCTCGGCTTCCTGCAGATGTTGATCCTCGTGGCCCGCGCGCGGTTGTCGAAGGATCCGAACGAGCGCGCGCGATTCGCTCAGCTCCTGCACAAGGAAGCCGGCGACATGGCGACGAACCTCGTCGGCATCGCGTCGCAGGCCATCGTCCTCGGCGTCACCGCAGGCGTCGGCGCGGGCATGACCAAGGGCCTCTCGAAGCTCGCGACGAAGGAGTTCGCGGAGGCGTGGTGGGAGGAGTTCGGCAAGCTCATCCGGCCGAGCGTGGTGTTCAAGGGCGGCCTCGTCGACAGCATCGGCGAGAAGTTCGCGACCAAGCAGGTGGGCAAAGGCGTCAAGAGCGCGGCCGGCGACGGCAAGGTCGTCGCGGTCGCCACCGAGGACGTGCTCGGCCTGCAGGTGCTGAAGCGCAACCCGCTCGGCCAGGTCACGAGCGACCGCGAGATCATCAAGTTCAATACGAAGAACCAGATGAACGGCGCGCGCGTGGCCCGGATCAACAAGGGCCTCTACAAGCTCGGCGCGATGGACTTCACGGCCGTGCCGGCGTTCGGCCTGCACGTGCAGACGATCATGGTCGCGACCAAGGCGCCCGATCCGACGACGCTCGCGCGCCCTAACGCGGGCCACGATCTGCACGTGGCGGGCAAGCCCGCCGCAGGTGGTGCGCTCACGACCGTCGCGATGTGGCCGAGCCAGCTCGAAGCCTTGACCGCGGCTCGCGGTCCGCTGCCCGGCGCGTCCGAATACATGGAGGACCAGTACAAGAACGCGACGGAGCAGGCCGGCCCCGAGCTCGCAGCCAAGGTCGACGCGAAGCTCAAGGAAGTCTCCGAGCGCAGCAAGAAGTCGAGCGCGACCGCGAAGGAGGTCGGCGCCGACGCGAAGGATGGCCAGGCGAACGCGAACAAGGGTGCGCAGACCGCGAACCAGGGCGCGCAGAACAAGACCAAGGTCACGACCGCGCAGGGCCAGATCGACGACCAGACCAAGAAGGCGGACACGGCGGGCCAGACGATGAAGCCGCCGCCACCGAAGGAAGGCCTGCTCGGCAAGCTCTACAACATGACGATCGGCAAGGTCGGCGGCTGGATCTCGTCCGCGCAGACCTGGCTGAAGAACATGATCGGCAAGGCCGTGATGGCGGCCGCCGGCTTCAACCAGCAAGACCTCGACCTCGCCGGCGTCGAGAACGATATGCGGACCGACGCGACCAAGGACACCGCGACGGACAAGCAGGCGACCGACACCGCGGCCAAGGACGATCCGACGCAGAAGGCCGTGTACGACCTGATGGCCGACAAGAACACCGAGCAGCAGCAGGCCATCCAGGGCATGGCCGAGGCGAAGGCGTTCCTCGAGGCGCTCGAGCATGCCGACGAGGTCATGAAGGACGCGATCGAGCACGGCAACGAGTACATGACGGCGGTCGCGCCGATCCTGCAGCACGAGCTCGACACGCAGACGCAGGGCAAGGGCATCGACGCCTCGTACGTCGCGCCGATCACGAGCTACGCCGACTCGTTCGTGTCGTCGATCGGCACCGACCAGCTCGGGCCAGTCGCGCAGCAGCAAGCCGACGACGAGCTCGCCCAGATGAAGGCGGTGTTCAGCGGGCTCGACACCTCGGCCGGCGAAGCCAAGGTCGCGACGATCGTCAGCGGCTACTCGGCGGCGCGCGCGCAGCTCGCCAACGAGGCCAAGACCAGCGCCGCGGGCTTCAAGTCGACGATGCAGGCATTCGTCGGCTCGACCGACTACGGTGGCGTCAGCGCCAACGCGGCCGGACTCGACGACCTCGTCGCGAAGTTCGATCAGCAAGACAACGCGCTCGCCGACGAGCTCTACAAGGACCTCAACGCCGTCATCAACGCGTACATCGCCGCGATCGACAAGTGCTCGGTCGACGCGCCGCAGGGCACCGACGACGACGGCGGCCCCGCCCCCGGGCCGACGAACGCGAACGCCGCGCCGAACGCGAACGGACCGGCGGTGCAGCGCAAGGCCGACGGCGGCGCGAGCGCGACCGATCCGTCGGCGGTCGCGGCGCAAGGTGTGGCCGGCTCCGGTGGCGCGCTGCCGCACCTCGATCGCATCCAGGCGAGCTTCGGCGCGCACGACGTGTCGAGCGTGCAGGCTCACATCGGAGGCTCGGTCGATGCCGCCGCGCAGTCGCTCGGCGCGCGCGCGTACGCGCACGGAGATCACGTCGCGTTCGCCGGCGGCGCGCCCGATCTCCACACCGCGGCACACGAAGCCGCGCACGTCGTGCAGCAGCGCGCCGGCGTCTCGCTCGCCGGCGGCATCGACGGCGGCGCCGGTGACGCGTACGAGCAGCACGCCGATGCCGTCGCCGACGCGGTCGTGCGCGGCGAGTCGGCGGAGTCGCTGCTCGGCAGCGCCGGCGGCGGTGCCTCGCACGTGGCCGTTCAGCGCAGCGCGAACCCTCCGAAGGATGGAGTCGGTGCCCAGGTGCGCTACCGCCCGTCGATCACGCTCGGGAAGATGCAGGTCGACGAGACCCCGTTCACGGTCGCGCTCCAGGTTCGTGCCGACGCGCTCGTCAAGGTCAAGACAGACGTCGGACCGAACGTCGACGTCAAGGGCGGCGGACGGACGCAGAACGCCGGCCGGCCGTCCGCCGACGCCGAGATCAACGCCGAGCTCGCGAAGGCCGCGAACGGTGGGTTCAAGCTCGGCTTGAAAGGCAGCGGCCAGAAGAACCTGACCAAGGAAGGTGGACAGGTCGGGCTGCTGCTCGCGGCCACCTTCGGCAACGACTCGACCAACGTCGAGTTCGATGTCGGCCTCGTGTACAGCTGGTCCGCGGATGGACCGAAGGTCTCGGTCGCGCGCATCAACGTCGCGGTGCCTCTCAGGCACGACGGCGTGCTGATCGACTCGCAACACCTCACGTGTGACTACCAGCTCGGACCACTCACGATCCAAGGCGACCTGCAGGCCGATCCTGGGTCGCTGCTCGAGTGGCTAGAACAGATGGGTGTCCAGCTCGGCGTCGACGGCGCGATCGCCATGCTCGGCGAGCTCGCGGTGATCTTCGCACCCGCGATGATGGCGGTTTGCGCGATCACGGTGGCGAACGAGGAGCAGGAGCAGCTCAACCTGATCGCGGCCGATGCACTGAAGGCAAAGCGGTCGGTCGACATCTTCCTCGCGGCGCTCGATCCGACGCGCGACGGCCTCGGCGCCGATCCGGGCCCCGGGGGTGCGTATGGCACGACCGCGGTCGCGCTCGCGGCGAGCAAGCGCGCCGAGATCCTCGCCGCGACCAAGCTCGACGCGGTCGGTTTCCGCGCCGCGGTGTTGCAGGATTCCCGCTGGGGCTCGGCGCTCGCCGGCCTGACCACGAACCTGGGCGTGCAGTTACAAGGTCAACTCGAGCAGAAGGCTCAGGTCACCGGTCAGCAGTTCATGCAGCAGCACACGATGGCGCGGCTGTGGGACAAGTTCTGGCAGGACCCGAACGCGGCGGATTTCGGTGGCAAATGCGTGGGCGAGGTCGATCGCGTCTTCGGCGGGATCACGGCGGCTCAGATGGGTCCGGCCCAGAAGGTCGACATCCCGGTGCAGCGCAAGGCGGACGGCAGTAGCGCCGCCGCGAATCCGGCCGCGACCGCAGCGCAAGGGATCGCCGACTCGGGCGGCGCCTTGCCGCACCTCGATCAGATCCAGCGCAGCTTCGGGCATCACGACGTGTCGAGCGTTCGCGCGCATAGCGGCGCCGAGGCCGACGCGGCGGCCGACACGCTCGGCGCACGCGCGTACGCACAAGGCGAGCACGTCGCATTCGCAGGCGGCGCGCCCGATCTCCATACGGCGGCGCACGAAGCGGCGCACGTCGTGCAGCAGCGCGCCGGCGTATCGCTGTCCGGCGGCATCGACGGCGGCGCCGGCGACGCGTACGAGCAGCACGCCGATACCGTCGCCGACGCGGTCGTGCGCGGCGAGTCGGCGGAGTCGCTGCTCGGCAGCGCAGGCGGCGGCAGTGGTGGCGGCACGGCCGTGCAGCGTGAGGTCACTCCGAAGGCCGTGCGCGGCGGAACTCACTACGCGATCCAGCCCGGCGATACGCTGTGGAAGATCGCGGAGAAGACCTATGGCAAGGGCACCTACTGGCATCAGATCATGGATGCCAATCCGACAAAGGTCGCGCGGGGCGGAGACCTGATCCTCGCCGGCGATACGCTCGAGCTGCCCGCGATCGAAGTGCCGGTCACCACCGGCGCACCGCCCGCCAAAGATGCGGGCAAGGACCCCGGCAAGGACCCCGGCAAAGACCCGGGCAAGGATCCGTCCAAAGACCCTGCCAAGTCGCCGGCGAAGGACACGGATGGCCCTGCGTCGAAGGAGCCGGCCCCGACCACGCCCGCCGTGGTGACGCGAACCGAGGTCACCGACTACGGAACATTCATCGTGTTCCCGGATAGCTACACCGCTCCGCTGCCGAAGAACGACGACAAGACGACGTACGTCCACGAGGCCGACTTCAAGACCACCGTCGCGAGTCGCGAGAAGGCGGCGATCGCGCAGCGCGACAAGACGGTCAAGGATGTCGACAAGCTGCTGTCGTACGGCGCGTTCGACTGGGCGATCACGGATGCCGAAGCGACCAAAGCGCTGAACGAGCTCGCGGCGCTGCCGATGGTGCAGCTCAAGGTCGCGGTCACGAAGATCAACACGCATCGCCTGCTCGACAACCTGCCCGACAAGCAGCGCCGCACGCCCGCGTTCGCGAAGCTGGCGGTGGCGATGGGGCCGGCCACGTTCCTGCCGCTCGCCAAGAGCCTGCTGTCCTATGGCGCGCTCGACTGGGCGGTCACCGACGGCGATGTCCAGGTAGTCGTCGATATCCTCGCCGCGCTGGGGCCGGCGGATCAGAAGACGTTCCTGACCGGTCTCGACGGCAAGTACATGAGCCGG
>DASXCY010000171.1:0-43218 GCA_036490935.1 Kofleriaceae bacterium
GCGGCGTCGGCATCGGCGGTCGCCGGCGGTGTGGCCTCCGGCTGGCGAGTGCGCGCGTCGGTCTCGGTGGCGAGGTCTCCACTCATGGCTTGTTATTGTACGGCAGCCGCGGGGCGAAGATCCCCTGCCTCCGCCGGCTCGTAGCGCTGCGCACGCGCGTTCCACAGGTAGAGGTTGGGGCCGTCGGCGCGGGCGAGATCGGCGAGGCCCCGCTTGATCGGGCGAAAGCCGTCGGTGAGTGGGAGTTGCTCGACGATTCGCACGCGGCGCGGGCGCGCGTACTCGGGGAGCTTCGCAGTGGCTGCAGATAAGGCGTCGAGATCGAGCGTCGCCGCGGCGTGCAGCTGGAGCGCCGCGACCGGGATCTCGGCCGTTCCGTCATCGATGCCCGCGGCGATGCACAGCGCGACGCCCGGGCACTCGTACAGCGCGTCCTCGATGCGCGTCGATGGGACCGGTCCCAGGCGCGTCATCACGACGTCGCCCTGGCGATCGACGAAGCGATAGTCACCTTCGGTGTCGACCTCGAAGAAGTCGCCGGTGACGAACCACGCGTCGCCGGCGGCAAACGCGTCGCGCAGGACGCGCTTCGGATCGATGTGCGCGACGTCGGCGCCGGCGCGCGCGCCGAGTCGCGCGACGAGCATGCCGGGCTCGTCGAGCCGTGCGCGCACGAGGTGGCCGGCGCCGTCGCGCACGAGGTCTCGCGCCGCGAAGTCGTACGCCGCGATCGCGACCTCGGGGCTGCCGGGCAGCGGGCGGCCGACCGAGCCGAGCTTCTTGCCCGACGCGTTCGCGAGCACCGCGCTCGCCTCGGTCGAGGCGTACAGCTCGAGCACGCCGACCGGGCCGAACCGGTCGACGAGGCGGCGCCACACGTCGCGGCGCAGCCCCGAGCCCGCGAACAGCCGCACCGAGTGGTTGTGCTCGCCGACCTGCGGCGGCGCGTCGACGAGGCGGCGGCACATCTCGCCCGCGTAGAACACGACGGTCGCGCCGTAGCGACGGACTTCATCCCAGAACGTTTCGGCGTCGAACGTCGACGCGAGCGCGAGTCGCGCGCCGCCGGCCAGCGCGCTGCCGGCCGCGACCAGCGTGCCCGACGGGTGATGCAGTGGCAGGCAGCAGTACACGGTGTCGCGCGTGGTGAGCGTCGCGGCGGCGGCGGCGCCGAGCGCGGAGAACGCCCAGCGCCGGTTCGTGATCCGCACGGCGCGCGGCGGCTGGTGCCGGCCCGACGACACGAAGATCATCGCGAGGTCGCGCGCGCGGCCCGGATCGGGCTTGAACCACGCCGGCAGCGTGACCGCGCCGGGATCGATGGTCTCCATGTCGAGCACGCCGGCAGGCACCGCGCGCGGGCTGCGCGGGCCGGGCTCGCCGACGCCGCCGAGCACGAGCACCTTGATGCTCGTCGCGGCGCGCGCGCGGGCGGCGCCTTCGGGATCGACGACGAGCAGCTCGACTTCGCCGAGATCGAGCGCGCGCGGCAGCACGTCGTCACCGGTGTCGGGCGACAGCAGCACGCTGACGGCGCCGAGCCGGCTGCACGCCGCGACGATCGACATGTGCGACGGCCGCGACTTCATCATCACGCCGACGCGCACGCCGGGCTTCACGCCGCACGCGATCAAGCCGCGCGCGACCGCGTCGACGCGCCGGTTCGCCTCCGCGTACGTGAACGCGCGGCCGCGCCACAAGAAGAACGTACGATCGCCGATGCGCGCCGCCTGATCCGCGAGCGATCGCCCTAACGAAACCAGCGAGTCATCTTGCAGGTGCCGAAGCTTCTGCAGGCGCGGCAGCTGATAGCGCGCGTGATCGAAGTACGCGCCCAGGTCCTCACCCACCTCCTCGATCCGATCGACGGCCGCATGCGCCGTGCGCTCGAGCAACCCGCGCACGAGCTCGATCGTGCCCTCGTGCTCGTCCTCGTGATCGTGCTCGCCCTCGTGCTCGTCCTCGATGTTCTCCGCCCTCGCATCCACCGCCGTCGGCGGCAGCTCGCCGTTCATCCACGTGACGATTCCCGGCCACGTCACGCCCAGCGCCGTCGATCCGACCACCAACCCGAAGTGCCCGGCCTTGAGCGGCACCTCGTACAGCTTCGTCACGCGCGGCGCGGCGCGCCGGATGCCGCGCACGCTGCCCGGGCGGCCCATCTCGTCGCGGCTGCCGACGAAGTACAGGATCGGGCACGTCAGATCGGCGAGCGTCACGGTCGCGCCGTCGATCACGAAGCCGCCGCTCGCCATGCGATTGCCGACGATGACGTCGTCGACGAACTTGCGAAACGCCGGCCCCGGCCACGCGACGAAGCCCTCGCCGCCGAGGAACAGCCGCTTGGCCTCGCGTTTCTCGAGCGCCTGGCGGTCGTGCAGGTTGCGCACGAAGTCGAGCAGCGCCTGCGCCTCCTTGCGCGCGGAGAGCAGCTTGAACCCGGTCGACGTGAACATCCCGGGCAAGCCTTCGATGCGCGCCAGCGGCCACGCGAGCGCGGCGCGCAGGCCGGCGACGATGCGCTCGGTCGCGTCCTCGTGGAGCTGCAGGTGGCGATGCAGATCGACCGGGCTGCCCATCGTGATGATGGACGCGAGCCCGGCGCTGCGCCGGAACGCGCCGGCCTGGTAGCAGAACATGCCGCCTTGCGAGTAGCCGCACAGGTGGACGTCGCGGCCGGTCGCGACGCGCACGCGCTCGACCGCCTCGGCGACCGCGCGCACGTGATCGTCGAGCGTGCGGTCCATGCCGCCTTCCGCGCGCTCGGGCGCACCGAAATCGACGAGCCACGTGTCGACGCCGGCACGCGTGAGGTACGCGACCGCGCTGACGTCGGGCGAGATGTCGTAGACCTCGCTCGCGACCATGAGCGGCGGCACCAGCAGGATCGGCCCGATGCCACGAGAATCGGCAGTATAGCGGCGCAGCTTGTACACGCGCTCCTCGTGCACGACCTCGAACGGCGCCCCGTACGGCGCGGTGAGCCGGCCCGCGCGCGCGATCTCGAGCGCGTTGTCCCACGCGAGCCCGAGCCGGCGCAGCCGCTTCGCCCACCGCACCTGTCGCCGCCGCCGCGCGGTCGGATCTCCACGACGCGATTCCATCGTCGCAGTATAGGTGAATCACTGCGGGCAGACCTGGCAGCACACGTCGCCGCAATCGGATTCGGGCAGTCGCATGATGGTCTTCCCGCAATGCTTGGGCGCGAGGCACGGAGAGCCGTCGCACACGCACTGGTTGTCGACGCACGCCTCGCCCGACGGACAGCAAGCGCCGTTGCAGTCGGGACCGTCGATGCACCCGCCGCTGGGCGCGCACGCATCGACGCTGCCGGGCGGCGCGTCCGTGCACGTCGTGCACGCGTCGACGCACACCATGTTCGTGCAGGTCGCGGTGCCGTCGTCGCACGCGCACGAGTTGCAACCGTCGCCGATCGCGTAGCTGGTTCCCGATGCGAAGCTCTTGCCCTGGTACGCGCACGCGCGGCCGGTCGTCTCGCCGGCGATCGGCTCGAAGCCGATCCGCCCGCACGCCGCGACGACGGCGACGACGGCGACGACCACGAGCCGCATCTAGCCCGGTTCGCCAGCGAGCCGGTAACCGACGCCGCGCTTGCTCTCGATCAGGTCGTCCGCCTGGACGCCGCCGAGCTTGCGGCGCACGCGATGTACGAGCTCGCGCACGTTCTCGCTGTCGGCTTGCACCGACCGAAACGACAGCGCGTCGGCGATCTCGTGCCACGCGACGTAGGCGAGCTCGGCATCGGTGACGCCGCGCCGGCGCTCGACGAGCAGCTGCAGCAGGCCGAACTCCATCGCCGCGAGCTCGATCGACGTCTCGCCGATGCGCAGCACGCCGCCGTCGACGCGCTGCCGCAGATCGAGCGAGTGGCCGCGGGGCGTCGTGACCTTCGCGCTGAACACCAGCTCGTCGCGCCGCGTCGGCGCGGTGCGGCCGGAGCCGCGCGGGCCTTCGCCCTTGGCCAGCGCTTCGGGCCAGAAGTAGAACCGCACGTCGCCGAGCCGGATCGTCTGGCCCGCCGCGAGCTCCTGATCGGTCACGCGCGTGCCCTCGACCTCGGTGCCGTTGCGGCTGCCGTTGTCGATGATGTGCCACTTGCCGGCCTCGGACTTCACCGTCGCGTGCTCGCTCGACACCGATGCATGCAGCACCGCGACCTCGACGCGCGGATCGCGGCCGATCCGCGTGCCGTCCGTGATCGCGTGCGCGACGCCCCACGCATCGATCAGCGAGGCGGTGGCCGCCGGCACGCGCGAAAACACCTGCTCGCTCGTGATACCCGGCGATGCGATCGCCACGCCGTGCGTCGTGCAAAGGACGCCGATCGAGCGCGGCGACGAACACAGCAGGCAATTGGCCATCGGCACCCCAACCATCGCCCGCCCGGCGGGAGCTCCGCAAGCCCCGGCTCACGCAACGCGCGATCGTAACTACGCACCGCCTATCGGTGGTGCGGCGCGGTCCGCCCACGCCGGACCTCGCGATCAGCGGTTGACGACGCCGATCGTGTTGGACTTGCCCAGGCCGGCGCCGACGGTCAGGGCGGCCACCGGGGCCCACCGGTTGGTCGAGTCGCCGGTCGCGCCGAACTCGTAGCTGGCGGTGTAGAGCGGCAGCGTCACGTGCGCCTCGACGAATAGCCGGATCGTGCTCGAGCGGAGCATCTCGTAGCCGGCCAGCGCGGTCACCTGGAGGCCCGAGCCTTCGTAGTTCGCGTCGTTCGACGAGTCGTAGATGCCGGTCGTGCCGTAGCCCAGGCCCGCGCCGTAATAAAACGACTTGTCGGCGAGCGTGTCGGCGTAGCGCACGGCGGCGATGCGGATCCACTCGCCGTTGAGCCCGCCCTTGGAGGTGACGAAGCCGGTCGATGGATCCATCACGTTCTGCTCCGCCCACACGAGGTTCAGGAACGACAGATCGATCGCGAGCTGGTCGAGCTCGTAGCGATAGCCGAAGCCGAACGCGGTGCCGCCGGTCGTATCCTTGCCGGTGACCGCGCCGTAGCCGATGCGCGCGTACTTGAGGCCGTCGGCCGAGACGCGGCGCGGCGCCATCTGATCGTTGGTCGCGTTCGTGCGGTCGACGTTGCCGCCGCCGGTGCCCATCTGCGTGCCGGTCGCGAACGAGCTGGTCATCTGCTCGTACACGAGCGGCAGCTCGTCGAGCTTGGAGGCGCGCGCCTGGCGGGTCGTGTTGTTCGGACCGATCGCGTAGACCGTGATCGAGTCGCCGAGCTTCACGTTGTAGAACGTGTAGGTCTCGGTGCAGTTCTGGTTGGACACCTGGATGCCGGCCTTGGCCATCGCCTGACCGAAGCTGATCAGGGCGCCGCGGCGGTCGTCGGGCGAGAGCGTGTCGCGCGACTCGTCGAGCACGACGCACACGTCCGCGCTGGCCGCGCGCACCAACCCTACGAGCATGAAGAACGCCAGTCCGACTCGTCTCATCGGTCCACCTCCACGCAAGAAGCGCGTGTCAAACAGATGCTACGCGACTTCTCGCACGGACAGAAGTGAGGACGGAGTGAGCGCGATTTCTGCCGTCGGTGTTGAATATAATCGAGGCATGCGGCAGCCCCTGGCAAACCTCGCGTTGAGCGTTCTCCTCGGAGGCTGCTCGCTCATCTACAACGCCGGCAACATCCCAGCGGTCTCGCGCGACGCACCGCCGGACATGTACATCCCCGACGCGAACGCCGCGATGCTGACGCTCACCGATGTCTCACCGGCCCAGATCCTCGAGGGCACCGGCGACGGCGGCAGCCGGCCCGAGATCCTCGTCATCCACGGTGCGAACATCGTCGCCGGCGCGCAGGTCAGCGTGAGCGGTGCGGCGAGCGTCACGGTCGACAACACGATGGTCACGGTGACGTCGGACAGCACGTATCTCGCGCTGCCGCTGACCTCGATGGTCGACGGCCCGCTTGCTGCGGGCACGACCGTCGGCTTGACCATCCAGGTCTCGCAACCGATTCCTGGCGGCGGGACGACGATGCAGACGATTGCCGGCCCGATGTTGCAGGGCCTCGACGAGCTCACCGCCACCGCGAGCTACACGCAGGGCACGACCTACTCGAAGATCATGCTCCCCACGTTCACGATCACGGCCGCGAGCACCGCGACGAACGCGACGATGCCGTACGAGCTACGCGCCACATCGACGATCATGCTGGGCGACATCACGGCGCATGGCGGGCTGGCCGTCAACACGGCCGGAGGTCCCGGTGGTCCGGGCGCGTGTCCCGGTGCCGGCGCGCAGGCGATGGGCAGCTGCCCTGGAAGCGGTGGCGCGGGTGCCGCGGGGCTCGGCACGCTCGCTGCGGCCCAAGGCGGTGATGGCGGCGGCGGCGGGTTCGCGGCGATGGGCGCGGCGGGCACGAGCGGCAACGCGCCCGGCGCCGGTGGTGCGATCGTCGGCGACGACATGATCTCGACGTACACAGCGAACGAGCCGGCGGGCGGCGGCGGTGGCGGCTCGAACTCCGGTCTGCTCGGCAGCAAGCCGGGTGATGGCGCCGGGGGCGGCGGCGGAGTGATCGAGGTGAGCGCCGGCGGCGACGTCACGGCCGGCACGATCGACGTGACCGGCGGTACAGGCACCGCGGCCGAGGGCGGCGGCGGTGGCGGTGGCGGAGCAGGTGGCGCCATCCTCGTGCGCTCGGGTGGCACGCTCTCGATCGGGCAATTGACCGCGACCGGCGGAATGGGCGGCGGCACGGGCGGCGTAGGCTCGTCGGGCCGCATCCGTTGGGACAACTCGGCCGGCACCGCGCCGGCTGCGAGTCCGGCCGCCGCGCGCGGGCCGACGTTCGTCGGCATGTCGGGCGGATCGACGCCGCTCGTGCTGACCGCGACGACGCTCTACCTCGTCGGTACTCCCAACGCCACGGTCACGGTGTTCGCACCTGGCAGCAGCACCGGTGTGACGGCAACGTTCGATGCCAGCGGGAACGCGTCGGTCAACGCCGCGCTCGCGACCGGCTTCAACCATGTTTGCGCGGTCGTCGCGAAGGGCGACCAGGGCCACCCCGAGTCGCAGGAATGCATCGACGTCGCGTATCTACCGTGAGCGGGCGGCGATCTCGCGCTGCAATCCGGTGAGCACGACGGCGGTGGCGTCGCGCTTGTCCTGCGTCGACATCGCGTCGGTGATCTTGATGTACGAGTAGCGCGCGTCCAGATCGGTGACGTCGACGTTGGCCTTCGCGAGCCGCTTGAGGCCGCCGCCGACGTCGCTGTACTGCGCGGCCAACGCGCGCGCGTCGATTGGCTTGGGCGGCGGCTTCGCGACGGCAACTTCGGGGTGCGGCGCGGGCGTCGGCGCGACGGCCGCGACGTGCTCGGGCTTCTTGACGACGTGCGCGGGCTTGCTCGGCTTGGTCCGCGAAGCCGTCGGCGCAGGCGACGGCGTCACGACTGCCACGTGCTCCGGCACCGGGGCCGGCGCCGGCTGCGGCGTCGGCTGCGGCGCGGGCTGCGGCACCGGCGCGGGCTCGACTTGCGCCACCGGCTGTGCGACCGGCTGGTCGTGCGTCAATTCATAGGCCGCGAAGCCTCCCGCGCCGAGCACCGCCAGCGCGAGCGCGGCGATCGGCCAGCGGCGGCGGCGGGCCAGACCTTCGGTCGCGCGCACCGGGTCCGTGCGGATCTCGCGCTGGTTTCTCGGCGGGGCGATGCGCGGCGTCGCCCCCGGCGTCTGCACGGCGTCGCGGAGCGGCGGCGGGAACGTGCCCTCGCCCGAGTGCGAGCGCGGCGGGACCGGCTGCGAATCGATCGTCGTCATCGGCGGCCGCGCGGAGTCGAGCGGTACGCCGAGCGCGGCGGCGGCGGCATTGCGATCGCGCTCGATCAAGTCGAGCAGGTCGCGTGCGACCTTCGCGGTCGCCGGCCGCATGTCGCGCTTCTTCGCCATCAGGCGCCGCGCAAACGCCTCGAGCAGCGGATCGACCTCGAGATACGGCACGCGCTGCGCGATCGGCGGCGGATCGAGCAGCAAGTTTGCGCGCGCGACCTCGGCGCCCGTGCCGTCGAACGGTAGCTTCCCCGACAGCATCTCGTAGATGATGATGCCGAGCGCGAACAGGTCGATCCGGTGATCGATCGGATCGGCGACCGCCTGCTCGGGCGCCATGTAATGCGGCGTGCCGAGCACGAGGCCGTTCGTGGTCAGCCGGCCGGGTGAGCTCGACGAGTCGCCGCCCTCGCGCAGGATCGCGATGCCGAAATCGACGATGCGCGGCACCTCGGAGCCGTGCGTGTCGCGCTCGATGATCACGTTCTCCGGCTTGAAGTCGCGATGGATGAGGCCGGCTTCGTGCGCGTGAAACAGCCCCTCGAGCAGTTGCCGCGTGAGGTGCGCGACGCGCTTCGGCGGCATCGGCGCCTCGGACAGCAGCGTCGCGAGGTCCGGGCCTTCGGCAAAGTCCATCACCATGTAGCGCGTGCCGTCGGGCAGCTCGCCGACGTCGACCACGCCGATCACGTTGGGATGGCGCAGCCGGCCGGCGAGCTCGGCCTCGCGCTCGAAGCGCTGCAGCACCTTGTTGTCCTCGAGCAGCCGGGCGTGCAGCACCTTGACCGCGAACGCGCGGCCGACCTTGACGTGGCGCGCCCGGTACACCGCGCCCATCGCGCCTTCGCCGATGCGCGTCTCGATCTGGTAGCGATTCGCGAGGATCTGGCCGAGCAGCTTGTCGGGCTTGTCGGGCTCGTCTTCCTCGACGACAACACCCATCAGAAGCTCCCGCTGAAGGTCACGCCGCCGCCGCCGGGCCCGACCATCGGCGCGACATGCGGCGCCTCCGCGGACGTCGTGTACAGGATTGCCGCCGCGACCGTAGCGCCCGCCGCGACGAGCCAGCCGGCATCCGCCGCGAGTCCGAGGTGGGTGATCGTGTCGCGCTGCGAGGTCGTGCAGTGATTCGGATCGGCATCGCACGAGTCGTAGTGCGAGCGGGTCGAGAGGCCAAAGCCGATGCCGAAGCCGATGCCGACCACGCCGACGCCCGCGACGATCATCTGCGTGTGCGTGACATGACGCGGCTTGCCGCCGACGAAGTTGGTGATGCCGAGCTTCGGTTTCGGCCGCAGCGGCGCGTCGGGCAACAGCTCGTGCGCGAGCGCCGCGAACTTCGCGCGCGCATCGGCATCGACCGTGCTCGTCAGATCGATCGCGGGGCGCGACAGAGTGCGGCCCGACTTGGCGTCGATCCACGTCGTGTCGACCTGCACCGAGCCCTGCGCGCCGCTGTCGACCATCACGATGAACAGCAGCTGATCGGCGCCGGTGCGCTTCGCGACGTCGGCGGTGCACGACGGCGTGGTCACGCAATCGGGAGGCAGGCCGTCGGGCGGCAGCTGGCGCCGCACTTCGAGCCCGCCTGCCGCCTGGACCACGAGCTCTTGCACGAGCGCCTCCGCGAGATCCTGGCACAGCGCATCGACCCGCGCCGCATCGACGTTGACCGACAGGCCCGGCACGACCGCGACCTTGAGCGGCTCGGCGTGAGCGGTCAGCGGCAGGAGCAGCGTCGCGGCAAGGACGAATCGCGCTTTCACTATAGCCATCCTAGCTGTCGCATCGTCGAGGAGATGGAACGCGCCTTACATGTCGGGTGAGGGTTGCGTGAGCCCGGTGTGACGATCACCCACCACGCAACTGCTTCTTCGGCTTGTCGCCAAAGAGGCGCTGCCGCCCGCCGTGTCGATTGTATTGCAGAGCATAGACCAGCCCGCCGATGGCGGACAGCGGTAGCGCCACCAAGAGCACGGGCATGAGGAGCATGGTCGGCAGGATCTTGCTCGCGAGCGTCGCGAGCAGCAGCCAACCCGCAGATGCCGGCACCGCTTCGCGCCACGAGCCTGCGTACAGCCAACCGATCGGCCCGAGCACGAGCGACGCGACGCTCGACACGACCCACGACTTCTGACCCTTGCCGGGTTTCTTCGCGAGCTCGTTCCTGACCTTGTTCGCGCGCGTCGCGAGCTCGAGCGCGCCGCCGAGGCCCTCCGATTCATCGCGCTCGGGCTCCGGCTCGCGCTTCTTCTTCGTGATGACTGCGAGCTGGCGGTCGCGCTCCGCTTGCTGCGCCGCTTTCTGCTCGCGCAATTTCGCGAGCGCCGCCTCTTTGCGTGCGCGCTGTGCGTCGGCGTCGGCCTTGACCTCGGCTTCGAGCGCCGCCAGCTTCGCGCGCACCGCATCGTCGTCGGCCACCTCTGGACTATGGCATGATCGCTGGGAATGGGTCTTCGTCTCGCGTGCTTCGTGCTCGCAGCCGCAGCGCTCGCGGCGTGCGCCGGGACGCAAGCGGATTCCGCCGGGCCGCAGACCGCGAAGGAGAAGCAGCTCGAGGAAGCCAAGACGAGCGGCGAGCTCGACGCGCCGACCTCGAAGTGGGGCGGTTGGCGCTATCAGGGCGATCGCGCGGATTGCTTTTACGTCGTCGGCCGCAAGTGCTTTCGCAGCCGCAAGGTCGCGTGCGGCGCGGCGCACTGCGCGAAGCACGAGTGCAAGATCGTCGGCGGTGGGCCGGCGACCGTGCAGTGCAAAAAGCACAGCACCTAGTAGCGGACGAGCCCGACGGTGTCGGTCTGCGAGTAGCTGCCGTCGGGCGCGATCGGCGAGCGCACCGTCGCCGACAGCTGCAGGCAATGCGCGGCGACATGTACGGCGTAGCCCTGGTCGGCCATGTCGCAGTAGTTGTACGCGAGGGTCTCGTCGGCGTGGCCGAGCGAGCCGCAGTCCGCGCTGCCGAGCGTGAAGTCGACGGCCGAGCCGTTGCCGGTGATCGCGAGCCCGGCAGGCACGTTCGTCGCGATCGTCGCCGGCGCGCCCCACGCGAGGCAGCCGGTGGCCGAGTTGCACGACCGCGTGTGCGCGGTGATCGCGAGCCGCCCGAGCATCGACGTGCTCGCGCCCATCGCGAACATGGCGAGCGCCTGGTCGTGCGTCATGCCGGTGTCGAGGCAGGCGTCGGGGTCGAACGCGTCGTCGCTGCCGGTCGAGACCAGCGCCGGCCGCGCCGACAACAGGTTCTGCACGGTGACCGAATTCGATAGCTGGCCGTCCGGATTTTGCAGCTGCAGCGTGAAGCCCGACCAGATCGCGGGGTTCGCCGACGTCGTGATGCACATGAGCGTCGGCGTGAGGACGTTCCAGATGTTGTCGTTCAACGGTTCCGACGTCGCCTTCGGTCCGTACGGCAGCCAGCCGTTGCCGGTCATGAACTGGTTCGCCGATTCGAAGCCATGGCCGACCACGAACACGCCGGTCGTCGCCTCGCAGTCGGTCGTGAGGTACGCGGCGTCGATGACGGGCGCGCCGCACGTGCCGCGCGTGCTCCACTCGTAGAAGCAGTCGACGCCGGGCGAGTCGATCGCGGCGTCGGTGGTGGGCAGGGTGCCGCTATCGGCCGGCGCGGATGCATCCGCGCCGCCGAATGCATCGGGGCGAGCGGACGACGAGCCGCACGCGGCGAGCGCGATCACGGCGAACAAGCGGGACATGTACGACCGAGCCGCCGAACGGCGTTCGGTCGCACGAAATCGCTACGCGGCCTTGGGCGCGACGACTTTCGGAATCCGCACGCGTGGTCCGACGCGGTACACGAGGCGCTTGACGTTGCGGTAGTACTCGCCGTCGATGATCGGCGCGAGCAGCTCGGCGCCGGACGCCTCGATGAGCATCTCGCGGCACGGGCGGTCGAGCACGTTGCGGCCGCGCATCTCCTGGCCGCGCGTCATGCGCGGGATGTTGCGGATGATCGCCCACGGGCTCGGCGTGCCGACGATCGCGTTCATCAGCCCCGGCTGATCGGCCTTGCCGAAGAACCGCAGCACGTTGCCGAGGTTGATCGACATCGACGCGATGTGCACGCCGGTGAAGTCGGTGCCGGGCAGTACCATGCCGTCGAGCGTGATCTTGCACGCCGTCGGCTCGAACATCTCGCGCGCGTAGCTCGTGATCTTCTTCATCGGGCCAAGCGGCAAGCGCGCGAGCGGCGACAGCGCGATCGGCGCCGACGCGACGGTGTTCGCGACGACCTTCACGATCGTGCGCGGGTTCGGATCGGGATCGCTGTAGTACTTCGCGTAGAACCGCTGGCCGATGCCGCCGGCGGCGGACGCGAAGCCGTACGTGCGGAACGGAACCTCGACGCCGTCGATCACCTGCACGCCGTCGATCGACATCGAGTCGACCTCGGTCTCGGCGATCGTGGTGCCGCGCTCGAGGCCGCGGCGCAGCGTCGCGAGGATGCCCTCGGCATCGCCTTCGATGCCGACGTTCTTCGCGACGAAATCGATCGTGCCGCCCTTGGTCGGCAGCGTGGTCGGCAGCGTGACCGACTGGTCGGCGAACTCGTCCTCCTGGAGGACTTCCATGCCCATGCGAAGCATCCAGTGGAGCGCGCCGTCGCCACCGTCGGCGACCCAGTAGCGGGCGCGCTTGCGGAGAAACTCGCGGAGCACCGGCTTGATCGACTCGAGCGAGCTGGTCTCGTGGACCTCGCCCATGTCTCCGACGATCCGCTGCAGCCGCTCCGCCCGGTCGGGACGGTTACGATTCTTTCGGCTGTTGGGATTGGTGATGACGCCGATTTCCATCCGGCCGGACCAGGTTGCAAAAGCCGGGCGAGACGCGGTGCGTCGTAAGCGACGGGAATCACGTAGGTCGGATATCCAGAATTCGGCCGTCTGCGTAGGCGGTTACGCGGTTGGTGGATAAACATGGCGGCGGGGTGACAGCCTGATGTGCCCGTCTATCGAAGCATGGCGATGAACGCCGACACCGACGTCGCCACCGACCGGATGTCGCCGTCGTGGTCGCAGAGCACGACCACCCCGGACTCGGCGTCGAGCGCCACGAAATCTTCCATGTCGTGTAGCTGGTCGCCATCGTCGGTCAGGAAACGCGCGAGCGGCAGATATCCGGACTGCTCGTCGAAGCTCTCCGAGACGATCTCCGGCTCGAACGTCAGCGGATAACTCATCTCTGGCGCCCAGCCGGGCAACGTCGGCGGCCGCTTGCCTTCGCACGCGGCGAGCCTGCCGTCGCGAAGCGCATCGGCGTAGTCGCGTGGCAGCGAACGGCCGTATTGCGCTTCGAGGACCGTGATCAGCTCGTCCATCTACCGGCCCGTGAAGCTCGGATCGCGCTTCGCGAGCAGCGCCGCGATTCCCTCGCGCGCGTCATCGGTCGCGATGGTTTCGGCCTGCGCGTAGGCCTCGGCGTGCGCTGCTTCGCGGACCGCGAGCGCGAGGCCGCTGCGCATCAGCGATTTCGTCGCGCGCACCGCGAGCGGTGCGTTGCTCGCGACCGCGCGCGCCAGCTCCATCGCGGCAGGCAGGACCTCGTTCGCAGGCAGCGCCCGGTTCACGATCCCGAGCGCCGCCGCTTCGCGCCCGTCGACGAGGCGCGCCGCGTATAGCAGCTCGCTCGCGCGCGCGAGCCCGACGAGCCGCGGCAGCAGATAGCTGATCGCCAGGCCGGGTGCGAGCCCGAGCCGTACGAAGTTCGCGCCGTGCTTCGCGTCCTCGGCGCCGATCCGCACGTCGCACAGCAGCGCGAGCCCGAAGCCGCCGCCGATCGCGTGGCCGTTGAGCGCGCCGATCACCGGCACTTCGAAGTCGAGCAGCGACAGGAACGGCTCGTACATCGCGTACGATCGTTCGTGCGGCGCGCCGTCGGCGCGTTGCAGCGTGGCCTTGAAGTCGGCGCCGGCCGAGAAGCAGTTGCCGGTGCCGGTCACGACCACGCAGCGCAGGCTCGCGTCGCGGCGAGCTCGCGCGCTGGCCGCGGCGAACGCATCGAGCAGCTCCGGCGTCATGCTGTTGCGGTTGTCGGGCCGGTCCAGCGTGATGATGCCGACCGTGCCCTGGGCCTCGTAGCGGACCGCATCTGTCATGGGCAGCGAGACTAGCCCACTGCGGATTTCGCAGGTCGCTGCAGACGCCGCATGTGGTCGACAGCGGTTTCCAACCAAAATCAGCCTGTTACGACTCGGCCCGCGCGCTGCAATCTCGAGGGCTCAAGGAGAAACGGTCATGAAGATCAAGGCGCTTATCACCATGTTGGTTCTCGGTTCGTCGGCCGCCGCGTTTGCGCAGCCGCTCCACGTCACCGAGCGCGGGCACGGACCGGTAGTCGTCAAGCACGAGCCCGAGCGCAAGCCGGTGTGGAGTGGCCCGGTGAAGTACACGCCTGCTCGCCCGACGCCGGTCCGCGTCTCGCCGGTTCGCACCGAGCACTACTCGCGCACCGGCTGGGAGCGTCCGGTCCTGCGCGAGCGCCTCGACCGCCCGTTCCTGCGCATCGGCTTCGTTCACGCGCCGGTGGTCGTGTACGGCAGCGCGCCGGTCTACGTGCCGACCGCGTTCGCGAACGGCGCGATGACGATCGCGCTCGGCAACCTCGAGGGCAATGGCATCGAGCTGGCGACCAACGGCGCGAGCTTCGTGCAGGAAGCGATCGTCACGTACAGCGACGGCCGCACGCAGACGATCGCGGTGGGCCAGGAGCTCGACGCGAGCTACCCGGCGATCGACCTCCAGACCGACGGCACGCCGGTCGCGTCGGTGACGCTCGTCGGCAACGGCGCGGCGGTGTCCGCCTACGTGATCTGAGCTGCCACACGTTGCCTGTCAGCCGCGCGTGCCGGGCTCGTTAGCTCGGCATGCGCGGTTTGTCATTTCTAGCTCTCGTCGCCGGCTGCGCCGGTCCGGGCGCGTTGCACCAGGCGACCCTCGTCGGCCAGTGCGCCGAGTCCGACGCCGCGTGCAGCAAGCGACATCCCCTGGCGCCGATCGCGATCGGCGCACACTTTCAACCCGAGGTCAGCGCCGAGATCGACGGCACCGCGAGCCCGAGCCTCCAGCTCGAGAGCGTGGATCCGTCGGTGATCGCGGTCGATCACGGCGAGCTGGTCGCAAAGCGCGCCGGCGCCAGCGAGATCCTGATCTCGACCGACGACGGATCGGTCGTCGACTTCGAGCTCGCGTGGGCCGCGCCGGTCACCGAGCTGACGCTCGCGCACCGCGACGGCGACCGCGTCGCCGGCACGATCGCGATGACGGTCGGCGAGGACGTCACGCTCGTGCCCGGGCTGTGGAACGGCGCGCAGCGGCTCGGCGGCGCGGCCGAGGTGACCTGGACGCAGAGCGCGGATGCGCCGATCGCGGTCTTGCGCGACGGCTCGCTCGATCGGCGCCGCATTCGCGCGCGCGCCGCGGGCAAGTCGACCGTGACCGTCGCGTTCGGCGACGCGAGCGCGGCGATCGACGTGGAGGTGGTGCCGTGATGCGCGCGGCCTATCTCGTCGTCGCGCTCGCCGCGTGTAACCCGGAGCTGTCGCAGATTTCCGTCGCGCCGCCCGGTCGCGCGGCGCGGCTCGACGAGGTTCACCACTCGTGGCATGCCGACACGTATCGCATCGAGGTGTCGCGCGGCGTCGCGCTCGCGATCGATTGCACGGCCGGCGGCCCGTGCGAGCACCTCCACGTCGTGTCGGACGATCCGGCGATCGCCGAGGTGCGGCCGGCATCGCTCGGCGTGCTGCAGAGCGCCGGCTACACGAGGCAGCAACCGGCCGCGGCCGTCGTCGTGATCGGCAAGGCGCCCGGCAAGACCCGCCTGCACCTCGCCGCCGCCGAGGGCCACCGCGACATCGACGTGACCGTCGTGGCCACGCCGTAGGCCGCGTCGCGGGCGCAACCGGGCGGCACGCGTCAACTCGCCGCCGACGTACGTGCCCACCGGGATCTCGTTCGAGCTCGACGGCAGCGGTGGGTACAGCGCGCCGAGCTTCAAGGGCGGCCCCGGCACCGTGACGCTCGACGGAAACGTGATGACGTTCCAGGCGGTGCCATGACCGGCTGGCACGGCTATACGGGATCGATCTCGTCGGGGCCGTTCGTGCGCATCCGGCTGAAGGATCCGACGGCGATCGCCACGTCGCTGCTGCTCGGCGACGGCATGTGTTACCTGCAGCGGAAGTGACGGCCCCAGGAGTCAGGCGCCGCCGATTTCGTCGAGGAACTGCTGCGCGTCGGCGAACTGCGGATCCTCGCGGAGTGCCTTCTTCGCCCACAGCTCGGCCTTCGCGCGGTTGCCGCGCGCGTGCTCGATCTTCGCCTCCCAGAGCAGCGCCATCGGCCGCGTGACCGGCGACGGGTTGTCCATCAGCGTGATCGCGCGCAGCGGCTTGAGCGCGAGCTCGTAGTCGCCGATCTCGGTCGCGAGCTGCGCGAGCTCGGCGGCGACCTCGGCGTTCTTGCGGTCGACGTCGAACGCCTTCTTCAGCCAGTTGAGCTGGCCATCCTTGTCGCCGAGCATCGCCGCGACGCGGCCCATGCGCTGCTGCAGCACCGCGAGCTCGGGCGTGCGCTTCTTCTGCGCCGCGATCGCGGCCTCGAGCGTGCGGCCCGCGTCCTCGAGCCCGCCCGAGCTGATGAGCACGTCGACGTTGAGCATCAGCGCGGCGTGATCGTCGGGCTGCAGCTCGAGCGCGCGCTGCGCCGGCGCTTGTGCCGCGGCGGCGTCCTGCAGGTCGTAGAGCAACAGCTCGGCCGCGCGCTTGAAGTTCGCGTACTTCGCGGCCGGATCGTCGCCGTGCTCGGCGTCGGCGATCAGGATCCCCGACAGCTGGCGGAACTCGCCCGCGGCCTCGTACGTCTCGCGCAGCTTGTCGCGCACGACCTGCACGCCGGGCTGGTGCTGGTGCACGAGCTCGAGCACGGGCACCGCGTCGGCGGGACGTCCCGCCTTCGCGGCCGCGTCGCACGCGCGCAACGCGGCATCGACCTGCGCGTCGGCCTCGGTGACGTACGCGAGCCGCGTCGCGGCAGCGCTCACGCCTTCCCAGTGCTCGATCGATTGATCGAGGTCGCACAGCATGTACAGCGGCTCGGAGTCGCGCGGGTCGCGCTCGATCCACGCGACGAGGAACGCGCGGCCGCGCTCGAGCTCGCCGTGCTCGGTGAGCAGCTTCGACAGCCGCAGCGTCGCGGTGCGCTCGGTCGGCAGATCGCCGTCGCGCTCGGCACGCGCGCGCAGCCGCTCGAGCCCGTTGACGAGGGTCTCGGTCACGCGCTCGCGATCGAGCTCGTACGCCTCGGTGAGGTCTTGCACGGCCGACGCGTCGTCGCCGAGCTGCTGGCGGAAGCTCGCGCGCAGCAGCAACAGCCCGGTGCGCGCGGCGCCTTGCACGGTCGCGAGCGCCTCGCCGATCGCGCGCTGCGCGGCGTCGAGCTCGCCCGCCGCGGCCAGCGCGGTCGCATGATCGGTGACGAGATCGGCGCGATGCGGCTCGCGCAGGCGTGCCTTGCGCAGCACCTCGGCAGCCTTGAGCGGCTGGCCGAGATGGCCGGAGTAGACGGTCGCGGCTTCGCGCAGGCGCTCGACGGCGGGGCCATCGGCCAGGCGCTCGGCATCGCGCGTCATGAGATCGGCGAGCTCGGCCCACAGCTCGTTCTCGCGGTACCACTGCTCGAGGCGATCGTGGATCGCGCGATCGTCGGGCGCGGACTTGTGCGCGAGCTCGAGCGTGCGTTGCACGCCCTTGAAGTCGCCGGCGGCTTGCCACATCGTGGCGAGCCGGCCCGCGAGCTCGGGCGCCTTGTCGGGCGTCTCGACCGCGAGCAGGCGCTCCATGAGCAGCGCGCCTTCGCGCGGGTTGTCGTGGACGTCGAGCTGCGCGACCACGCGGCGCAGGATCTCGCGATCGTCGGGCGCGATGATCAGCGCGGCGCGATACACGCGGATCGCATCTGGCGAGCCCGCTTTTTCGAGCAGCGCACCGAGCCGCTGGGCGACGTCGACCGTCGAATCGCGGTGGCCGCGCCGCTGCGCGTCCTCGAAGCGCGCCCACAGGAACTCGGCGATGCCGTCGTCGTCGCCGAGCTCGCGCAGCGTCTTCTCGAACAGCTCCGACGCCTCGAGGTTGTCGGGGTCGTCGCGCAGCGCGTCGCGCAGCACGTCGAGCGCGTCGTGGTGGCGCTTCAGGTTCTCGATCAGGAACTTCGCGTGCTCCATGCGGAGCGCGTTGCGCTCGGCCGCGGTGACGAGCGCGGGCAAGGTCGACGAGATCACCGCCGACAGCCGGTCGCCGTCGCCGAGCTCGCGATAGATCGTGAGCAGCGGCTGCCACACGGCGCGCTCGGCCGGGTTGCGCTCGCGCAGGAACTCGTAGACATCGCCGGCGATGTCGATCTTGCGATGCGCGAGCGCGCGGGTCGCGATGCGCATCGCGAGGCCGTCGATCGGCTCGGGATCGGTGACGAGCGGCGCGATCTCGTACGTCAGATCGCGCGCCTGGGCGAGGTCGTTCGCGGCGAGGCGGCGCTCGGCCAGGCCGAGGATCGCCCACGACGCGCCGGCGATGCCGTCGACTGTGTCCCGGGCCGCAGCGACCGCGCGCACCAGCAGCGCCTCGGCGCGCTCGTCCTCGCCGTGCTCGACCGCGAGATCGACCGCCTCGCGGATCTCCTTCGGCGTGGCGCCCGGCTGCGCGGCGCGGCGCTCGAGGAAGTCGAGCAGCAGCTCGTGATCGCCGCCGTTGCGCGCGACGCGCTCGTACATCGTGAGGATCTTGTCGTCGGGTGCGGTGGCGGCGGCCATCTTCAACAGGCGCCCGGCCTGGCCCCAGCGCGGCTCGGCGGCGAACGCGCGCTCGAGCAGGTCGATGCCTTGCTTGCGACGCGTGTCGCTGCCGATGAAGATCTCGGCGAGCCGGTACAGCGCGTCGACCTGTTGCGGCGTCGGCTCGGTGTCGGTGCCGGCGAGCTCGAACATCTTGTCGAGCGTGCGCGCCTGCTCGGCGGTGTCGCCGAGCGCGGCGGCCACGCGCGCTTGCGCGTAGAACGCCTCGGCGAGCTTTTCGCCGAGGATCTCGACGCGGCGGTACAGGTTCGCGGCGCCGCGCAGGTCGTTGATGTCTTGTTCGAGCGATTCGCCCGCGCGCATGAGGAGGTTCGCGATCAGCGGCGGATCGTCCTTGCGGCGCAGCCGGTCGACGATCGTCTCGACCGCGTCGACGAACTTCTTGGTCGCGTTGTTCTTCCTCGCAAGCTCGCGCGCGCGATCGTGCAGGTCGACGCGCGACGGCATCACGCCGATCGCTTTGATGAGCGCGTCGAGCGCCTCGTCGTGGCGGCCGAGCTGGTGGTCGAGCGTCTCGGCCATGTCCGCGAGCAGGCGCGCCTGCGAGCTCGGCTCGGGGTTCGTCGCGAGCCGCTTCTCGAGCACCTCGAGCATCAGCTTCGATTCGTTGTGCGCGAACAGGCTGCGGCGCAGGCGATGCACGCCGGCGTCGGACTGGATCGCGGTCTCGATCGCGCTCTCGAGCAGCTCCTTGGCCTGGTCGGATTCGTTGCGCGCGGCGGCCAGCTTGTGCAGCTCGTACAGGACCTCGCTCGGTCCGACCGCGTTCTCGTCGTCGCCCGGCGGCGTGCGGCGCACGACGAGCAGCAGCGCGCGATACGTGCGCTCGGATTTCTCGAGCTGGCCGGCGGCGCGCGCCATCTCGGCGAGCTCCTTCTGGATCGACGTGTTGGAGACGTCCATCTTCGACGCCGATTCCATCTCGGCGATCGCTTCGTCGATCTTGCCTTCGGCCTGCGCGACGCGTGCGAGCTCGACGTGCAGCGTCGCGCGCTCGGGCGAGCGGCGGCGGCCGAAGTCGGTGATCAACTCGCCGAGCAGCGCGCGTGCTTCGACAAGCCGGCCGGCGACGCGCTGGCCCATCGCGAGCGCGGTGCGCAGATCCTTGTCGGTCGGATCGAGCGCGAGCGCCTTCTCGAGCGCCGGGATCGCGGCCGCCGGCGAGCCGAGCTTGGTGAGATACAGCGCGACGGCTTCCCGCGCGAAGTCACGCGCGATCTTCTCGTCGTGGATGAGCGGCAGGCTGCGCGTCAGGTGGCGCGCGAGTGGCTCCCACAGATCGGCCTTGCGATACAGATCCGCGAGCAGCAGGCGGAGCTCGAGCGCGGGCTCCTTGTCGTCGAGGTTGGTCTCGATCGCGGCGATCGCGCGATCGCTCTGGTTCGCCGACAGGTGCGCCTTCGCGAGCTGCTGCACGACGAGCAGCCGCTCGCCCGACGACACGGTGCCGAGCAAGCTCTCGAGCCACGGCACGGCCTGCGCCGACTGGCCGCGCTCGAGGTTCAACCGCGCGAGCGCGCGCAGCGAATCGGGCGTCGGCGCCAGCGCGACGACGCGGCGGTGGCCGCTGATCGCGCGCTCGACTTCTTTCGTGTCGTGCTCGGCGACGCCGGCGAACCGCGCCCACAGCTTCGCGGCGCGCGCGGTGTCGTTCGTGCTTTCGAGCCGCTGCGCTTGCACTTCGAGCAGGTCGGCGAGCTGGCGGTGCTGGCCCTTGCCGGCCAGGAGGTGCGCGATCGAGTCGATCGAAGCCTCGTGGCCTGGGCGGTCCTCGAGGTTGGCCTTGAGCGCGTCGAGGCGGCCGCCGCGTTCCTCGACGACGCCGACGAGCTTCGCGAGCTCGAGACGCAGCTCGAGCTTCTTCTCGGTGTCGGTCTCGAGGCCGAGCTGGATCTGGCGCAGCGTGAGCAGCTCGGGGACGCGATCCTCGAGCGCGAGCAGGTGCGCGAGCCGATCGATCACGTCGACGTCGTTGCGCTGCTCGGCGAGGATCGTGCGGTACAGATCGATCGCCGCCGCGTTGTCGCCGAGCTCGGTCGTCGCGAGCTGCGCGGCCCGCATGCGCATGTCGCGGCGCGTGGTCTGGTCGAACGGCAGGCGCGATGCCTCGATCAACGTGTCGACCGCGGCGCGCGCACGGCCGCCGGTGCGATATAGATCGACGAGCCCGTCGATCGCCCACTTCGCGACGGCATCGACCGACCTCGCGGATCGGATCGCCGCCGTGCCGCGCCATGCGGCCGTCGCGCGGCCGAGCACGGCCGACAGCGACTGCAGCGCTTGCTCGCGCTCGCCCAGCTTCGACGCGGTCTCGGCGGCCCCGACGAGCGCGTCGAGATCGCGGCCGTCGGCGTCGGCGAGCCGGCGCAACGCCTCGAGCAGCGTGGACGACACGCCTTGCTCGCGCTCCATCGCGACGAGATCGGCGAGCCACGCCTGGCGCTCGCCGCCGAGCTCGAGCGCGCGCCGCAACGACGCGATCGCCGCACCGCGATCGCCGCGGTTCTTGTGCATCGCGGCGAGCCGGTGATGGAACAGCGCGCCGACCGCGCCGGGCAGCTTGTGCGCGTCGAGCGCGGCGGAGAGGGCCGCGGCGAGCGGATCGTGCCCGCCGTGCGCGGCGGCCGCGGTCTCGAGGATGCCGAGCAGCTCGTCGTCGAATGCCTCGCGAACGCTGCAGTAGCGCACGACCGCGTTCGCGGCATCGTGCCATTTGCCGAGCTCGCTGCCGAGGTTCGCGAACGATTGCACCGCGCGGCGATTCGCGGGCTCGACGGCCGCGACGCGATCGTACGCGCTCGCCGCCTGGCCCTTGTCGTTGAGCCGGTCGGCGGCGAGATCGGCGTACGCGAAGCGCAGGCGCGCGGCCTCGCGCTCGTCGCTACCGAGCGCCGAGATCGCCTCGAGGTACGCGATGCCGAGCGTCGTGAAGTCGCCGGTCGCCTTCGCGAGCTGCTCGAGCTGGTTCTCGACGAGCTGATCGCGCGGCGCGAGCGGGAATGCGCGCGCGAGATCGGCGAGCGCGCCCGCGGAGTCGCGCTTGTGCTCGAGCCGCAGCTGCGCGGCCTCGCGAAGCAGCGCCAGCTTCGTGCGATCGTCCTTCGCTTCGGCGAGCCGTGCCGGCAACAGGTCGAGCACGCCGGTGACGTCGTTCGTGGTGCGCATCGCCTGTGCGAGCGCATCGGCGGCCGCGGCGCGCGTGTGCGCGACATCGAGCAAGCCGGTGAGGCCGGTGCGCGCTTCCTTGCTCGCCGGATCGATCGCGATCGCGTTGCGATACGCGGCCAGTGCGCGCGCGGGCTCGTCGAGGTGCTCGCGCAGCGCGTCCCCGAGCCGCACGAGGCGGCCGATCGTGCGCTGGGTCGCGCGCCCCGATGCTCCCTCGAGCAGATCGGCCATCTCCTGCCAGCGCCCGGTCTCGGCGAGCAGGTCGGCGAGCGCGCTGATGCCTTCTTCGTCGTCGCGGTTCTCGGCGACGACGCGCTTCCACGCCGCGATCGCGGCGTCGAGATCCTTGCGCTGCTGATGATGAACGAGCGCCACGCGCACGAGATCCGCGCGCTTCTGATTCGGCGATGCGACCTTGCTCGCACGGCCCTCGAGCGCGGCGACCAGGTCGTCCCAGCGCTGCTGGCTCTCGAGGATGCCGATGCGCGCGTCGAGGCCGGATAGATCGCTCGGATCGGTGTCGATGCGCCGGCCCCACAGATCCAACGCGCGATCGGTGTCGCCGAGCGACTCGGCGAGCTTCGCGGCCTCGGCGAGCAGTGCCGAGCGCCCCGCGCCGTTCGACTCGAGGTGCGCCTGGCGCTCGAGCACGAGCAAGCGCTCGCGCGGCCGGTTGGTCTGTGCGTAGAGCTGCGCGAGGCGGCGCGCGACGACGAGCTGCTCGTGCTCGGCGGCGCCGGCTTCGGCGGAAGCCTCGACGTAGAGCGCGATCGCGGCGTCGGTATCGGACAGCCGCTCGAGCCGCACGCGTGCGGCTTCGGCGAGCAGCTCGACCTTGCGCGTCGCATCGATCTTCTGGTTCGGCGTGCCGCGCGCGGCCGCCGCGATGCCGTTCGCGTAGCGATCGTGATGCCCACCGCGATCGGCGAGCTGGCGCAGCTTCTCCTCGATCGCGTTCGACTCCGGCGCGATCGCGAGCAGCGCCGCGTAGTGATCCATCGCGGCCGGCAGATCATCGAGCTCGGCGAGCCGCGTGCCCGCCTCTTCGCGGAGCTGCGTGTTCTGCGGGTCGAGCTGGATGACGCGCTCGAGCACGCGAATCACCTCGCGCGGCCGCGAGCTCGCGTCGAAGTGCGAGCGCAATAGATCGAGGGCCGCGTCGCGTACGCCGCGCGTCGCCTTCGGCGCCTCGATGATGCGCTCGAGCAGCGCGCACGGCTCCTTGTCGTCTTCCGCCTCGCCGAGCAGCGGCTTGACCGCGGCGAGCGCGTTCTGCGGATCGCCGAGGTTGTCGAGCCAGCACGCCGCGATGCGCGCGCGAGACCGTTCGCGCTCGCGCTTCGATTGCGTCTCGAGCCGGCCCTCCCACAGCGCGATCAAGTCCGCCCAGCGCTCGTGGCGCTCGAGCAAGCGCTCGAGGCTCTGGCCGACCTGTGCGTCGTCGGGCACGAGCGGCAGCAGCTGCTGGTAGTACGCGATCGACTTCTCGGGCTGGTTCGCGACGTCCTTCGCGAGCTGCGCGGCCTCGCGCAGCAGCCGCACGCGGCGCGCCTTGTCCTTGGTCGCGGCGAGCGCGCGATCGTAGAGCGCGAGCGTGTCCGCCCAGCGCTCGGCGACCGTATAGATGACGCTGAGCCGCTGCAGCGCCGAATCCGACGACGGCGCGAGCTCGAGCACGCGCGACAGAATCTTTTCGAGGATCTTCGGATCGTCGCCGAACCATTCGTCGCAGAACGCGCCGGCGCGCTCGCCGATCATCTCTGCGACCTCGGGCTCGACGTTGCCGGCGAGCGTCGTGGTGAACAGCGCGGCGATCTCGTCGGGCTTGTCGAGATCGGCGGCGAGTCCCTCCGCTTCTTCCCACGCGCTCACGGCGTGGGGAGAATGACGGACGGCGTCGGTGGCTTCCTTGAATCGAGACAGGTCGGCCATGGGCTCCCCGGCGGTGCGACTTGAAATCGTAACAGCTCAAAGCGCGTGATGGACGCCGAGGACTGCCGAAAACGGGGTCTGAAACGCGGTCGCCATGGCGTAGGTCGTTTCCCGGACCGCGGGCTGTCCGAACAAATCGGTCAGAAAGACCAGGTCGGCATACGAGCCGCCGATGATCGGCTGGAGCTGGCCGGCCGCATAAACCGTATTGATGTTGCTCTCGTCGGTGCGATCGAACAGGTTGACCAGATCGAGCGTGACATCGAAGCCGCGCCAGCTCGCGCCGAGCCGCACGTTCGCCTGCGAGATCATCGGAGATTCGCCCGCCGAGCCGCGCGGGATCAGATCGATGAACTCACCGTCCTCGGTGTCGCCGAGCGCGTCGCGCGGGCGGCCGGCGGCGAGCGTGAGCCGCAGCGCCGCGACCACGCCAACCGGGCCGAGCTTGCCGCGCCGCTCCGCCTCGACATACACGCGGCTGCCCATCTGGCTGGGCAGCGCGCCGGTCTGGTTGTAGCCGCCGAGATCGAAGTCGGTGCCGGCGTAGAGGATCGCGCCTTGCCGCGGATCGTACGGCCCGGTCCACGAGCCGATCGTCTTCGCGTATTCGTAGCCGACGCGCAGCTTCAGCTTCGCCGTCGGCGCGGTCTCGAGCTCGGCCGCGACGAGGCCGGTCGCGCGCGTCGCCGGCTCGCCGCCGTCGTGGCCGGGATTGTCGAAGCCGTCGGGCGTGGTCTCGAGCCCGTCGCGCAGCCAGCGCCCTTGCAGCCATACGCGCACGCGCGCCGCGCGCGCGAGATTCAGGTCGGCGCCCGCGGTGAGCTCGTCCTGCGTGAGCGGCTCGATGCCCGACACGACCGTGAACGGCGCGCCGGTGTCGACGATGCGGCCGGGCGCGAACTGCGACGCGATGTTGTCGACGGTGCGGTTCGAGCCGATCACGGTCTGGCCGAGGCCCGCCGGTAGCATGCCGAACTGGCGGCCGGCGCTCGTCCACACGCGCGAGCGACCGTTGCCGAGCGGATCCCAGCTCGCGCCGAACCGCGGTGCGAGCTCGTGCGAGAAGTGGAGGTCGGGCCCGACCCACATCAATTCCCAGCGCACGCCGCCGTCGACGCGGAGGTTCGGCGCCGCGCGCCACGTGTCCTCGGCGTACGCGGCTGCGTAGCTCGTGCGCCAGGTCAGCACCGATTGCGACACGGTCGGGCACGCCTGCGCGGGATCGAGCGGGCACACCAGGTTCGGCGCGATGAACTGGCGCGCCGAGGTCTCGCCCGGAAACAGGCTGCGATCCTGCTCGCCGCCGGTGAAGTGCGCGGTCGTGACGAGCCGCGAGTCCTCCTCGGTGACGCCGGCGCGCAGCACGTGGTTCTCGATGCGATGCGCGAGATCGGCGGTGACCGACGGCCGATCGGCGACCGAATCGGCGAGCAGGCCGGCGCCGCCGCTCGCGAAGTAGCCGATCGGCACCGGGCAGTTCTGCAGCTTCGGGAACGGATCGCCGGCGCCGTCGCTGCACGCGCCGCCGAGCGCGGGATCCTCGGGCAGCGGGTTCGGCACGTACGCGCTCAGCAGTTGCGGGATGTGCTCGGCCGCCGGATCCGCGGCCGACTGCCAGCGCATCGCGCGATGCCACGCGAGCTGCACGCGGGCGTGGGTGTCGGTCCACTCGCCGCGCCACGTCGCGATCGCGTCGCCGATCAGCGACGTCTGATCGATCCCGGCGGCCTGCAGCGTCGAGTTGAACAGGTAGGTCGCCTGCGTCGCGCCGCTGCCGACGAGCGTGAGATCGACGTGGTGCACGCCCGCGTCCCAGCCGGCGCGCGCCATCACCGGCACGCTCCACGTGACCGGTGTCTTGGCCGTGTCCTCGATCGCATGGAGGTCGATCGTGCCGGGATATCCGTCGGGCAAGCCATCTTGATCGGCGTCGAGCAGGCTCGCCGCGTGCCAGGTGAAGTCGGTGGCCTGCACGCTCGGCGCGATGCCGGCCGCATACCACGCGTGGCCGCCGAGCAGCTCGCCGAGCGGGCCGGTCGCGACGACGGCGGCGCTCGCGCGCGGCGCCGGCGAGACGTAGCCGCGCCGCACTTGATACGTATCGGGCGCGATCTCCGGCTCGCGCGATGGCGCGTTGTACGTGAGCCACGCGTACGCCTCGAGCTGGTGGTCCTTGGTGCCGCGGCGCAGCTGCGCGTCGATCGTGCCGCCGGTCGACGCGCGATCGCGCGCCGAGAACCCGCCCGCGGTGACGAGGAGGCCGTCGAGAAACGCCAGCGGCACGGCGGTCTCGCTCGCGCCGGTCTTCACGCTGTCGCTCGGCGCGCCTTCGATCGTCCACCGGTTCTCGAGGCCCGTCGCGCCGCCGAACGTCGGCCCGGCCTCGTCGCGGCCGGCGCCGAGCGCGTAGCTCGCCACCTGATCGTGCGTCGCGTCGCCGACCGGCAGCGACAGCAAGTACGACGCCGGCAGCCACGTCGACAGCGCGAACGGGCTCGCGCCGTCGAGCGGGTCGGTCGCCTGCACGCAGCCGAACGCGCGGCCATCGCTGCAATCGAGCGGCGGCTCGCTCGCCTTGGCTGGGATGTCGAAGACGTCGCGCGGGTTATCCGCGCTCGCGACACGCGCCGCGCACAACGCGATCAGCGCGACGCGCCTGGCCACGCGCGAACGGTAACACGATCAGTGATCGTGGTCGTGATTGCAGCCCGGACCGTGCTCGTGCTCGTGTGCGTGCTCGTGCTCGTGCTTCGCGATGTCCTCGCGGACCTTTTGCATGTCGAGGCCCTTGGCCTGCGTGACGAGATCTTCGAGCGCGGCAGGCGGCAACGCTCCGGACTCGCGGAACAGCAGGACGCCGTCGCGGAACAGCATGAGCGTCGGGATGGCCTGGATCCCGGCGGCGCCGGCGAGCTCCTGCTGCGCCTCGGTGTCGATCTTTCCGAACACCACGTCGCCGTGCGTCTCCGAGGACTTCTCGAACACCGGTGCGAATGCGCGGCATGGCCCGCACCACTCTGCCCAGAAGTCGAGGAGGACGATTCCGCCCTTCTCGATCGTCTCCTTGAAGTTGTCCCCGGTGATCTCAACGGTTGCCATGTGCGCAGCCTGGCCCGGGCTCTCGCGAAGAGCAAGTGCTACGCTTTGGATCGTGGCCAGGTTGCGTATCACTTACAACTCGCCGGTCGTGCTGACGTTCACGCTCGCCGCGGTCGTGGTGTATCTGCTCCCGAATGCGGTGCGCGATTCGTGGTTCGTCGCGCGCCCGCACCTCGACGATATCCACGGCTACGTCGGGCTCGTGACGTACATCCTCGGTCACGGGAGCTGGCAGCACCTGCTGTCGAACTTCATGCTCATCCTGCTCATCGGCCCGATCCTCGAGGAGCGCCACGGTTCGATCGCGTTGCTCGTGATGATCTTCATCACCGCGATCGTCGGCGGGTTCGCGAACATCGTGCTGTCGAGCACGGGCCTGCTCGGCGCGAGCGGCGTCGTGTTCATGATGATCTTGCTGGCGTCGATGGCGAACGTGCGCGCCGGCGAGATTCCGCTGACGCTCATCATCATCGCGCTCGTGTTCATGGGCGGCGAGCTGGTCGCCGAGTTCCGCTCGAACGATGGCATCTCGCACACGGCGCACCTCGTCGGCGGCGCGACCGGTGCGGCGTTCGGGTTCCTCGGCGCGCGCCGGCGCCCGACGAAATCAGACAAAAAAGTCGGGAAGCAGACGGGCGTCGGGGTCGATCGCGTACTCGGATAGATCGGTCTTGCCCGTCGACGCGAGCACCTCGTCGTCGATGTAGAAGTTGCCGGTGTGCTCGCGCGCCGGCCGGTTGAAGATGACGTACGCCGCGTCGGCCATGATCTCCGGCTTGCGGGACGCGCGGATCGTCGTGTCGCCGCCGAGTAGATTTTGCACCGCCGCGGTCGCGATCACGGTGCGCGGCCACAGCGCGTTGAACGCGATGCCGGCCGACTTGTACTCGCCCGCCATGCCGAGCACGCACATGCTCATGCCGAACTTCGCCATCGTGTAGGCGACGTGCGGCGCGAACCACCGCGTCTCCATGTTGAGCGGCGGCGACAGGTTGAGGACGTGCGGGTTCTGCGCCGTTTGCAAGTGCGGGATGCACAGCTTGCTGCACAGAAACGTGCCGCGCGTGTTGATGCCGTGCATGAGGTCGTAGCGCTTCATCTCGGTCCCGGTCGTCGACGTCAGGCTGATCGCGCTCGCGTTGTTGACGAGGATGTCGATGCCCCCGAATGTCTCGACGGTCTTCGCGACCGCCGCCGCGACTTGATCCTCGAACCGGATGTCGCATGCGATCGGCAGTGCGCGGCCGCCGGCTGCTTCGATCTCCTTCGCGGCGGTGAAGATCGTGCCGGGGAGCTTGGGATTCGGCTCGGTCGTCTTCGCGATGATCGCGACGTTCGCGCCGTCGCGCGCGGCGCGCACGCCGATCGCGAGGCCGATGCCGCGGCTCGCGCCGGTGATGAACAACGTCTTGCCACGCAGGCTCATGCGCGGACGCTACCTTAGATCGCTAGAACTCGTCCGGATCCATCGCGCCCTCCATGAGGTCCGGATCGGGAGGACGGTTCACCTTCGCGAGCAGCGTCGAGCCGGCGAGGCCGAGCACTTCGCCGATGCCGAACAACCAGAAGCTGAGGCCGACGCCGACGAAGCCGGGTGGCCCGGGTTTGGTCGCGACGAACACGCAGCCGGTGACGAGCGCGACCATGATCGAGAGCAGCGCGAGTGTGGTGGGCGCCATCGGCAGGTCGGGGCGCTTGCGCGCGATCGCGATCGCTGCCGCGATGACGAGGCCGAGCGCCGCGACCACGCACAGCGCGAACGTGGCCCAGCCCATCGCCGCGAACGCGCCGGAGGTTTCGCGCCCGGCCACGGCGCTGAAATCACGCATGTGGTCGATGAACGCGGCGTTCGACGACCGATCGCACTCGCCCTCGCCGAACGCCGAGCCGCAGTGCGACATCGCGCGCAGGCCGAAATGCAGCTTGTCGTAGACGTTGTTGTTGACGACCCAATACGGCGTCAGCGCGGCCGCGGCGAGGCAGCCGGCGGCGGCGATCGCGAACGCGATCGCGAGCCAACGATTCGGCGCCGGCGGCGTCGTCATGGCGCCGGCATCACCTTTCCCATCTCGACGTATTCGTGGTGGGCGCCGAGCCAGAGATCGTCGGCGATCATCGCGCGGCCTGCGCGCGCGGCGATCACCGCGGCGCGCACGACGGCGTTCTTGATGTAGCCGCCGGTCATGTCGAAGCGCTCGGCGAGCGCGTGGAAGTCGGTGCCGCCGTGCAGCCCGATGGTCGGCGGCAGCAGCTGCTGCCACAGCTTCACGCGCTCGTCGACGTCGGGCTCGGGGAAGCGGATGCGAAAGTTGAGGCGGCGCTGGAGTGCCGGATCGATCGCGGACTCGGCGTTCGTCGTCAGCACGCTGACGCCGTCGAACGTCTCCATGCGCTGCAGGATGTAGTTGATCTCGAGGTTCGCGAAGCGATCCTGCGCCGACTTGAGCTCGGTGCGTTTGCCGAACAGCGAGTCGGCCTCGTCGAACAGCAGCAGCGCGTGCGCGTCCTGCGCCTCGTCGAAGATCTTCGCGAGGTTCTTCTCGGTCTCGCCGACGTACTTCGAGACGACCGCGCTGAGATCGATGCGCACGAGCTCGAGGCCGAGCTCGCTCGCGACGACCGAGGCCGCCATCGTCTTGCCGGTGCCGGGCTCGCCCGAGTACAGCGCCGCCACGCCGCGCGCGATCCCGAGATGGCGCTGCAAGCCCCAGCGCTCGAGGATCTGCGCGCGCTCGCGGACCATCGCGATCATGTCGCGCAGCGTGTCGACCACGTCGTCGGGCAGCACGAGCTCGGCCATGCGCGCCTTGCGCGCGACGACCGCCCCGAACGTGCCGATGCGCAGCGCGAGCCGGCGCTGGGTCGCGGCTTCGATCGCATCGCGGTCGATCGAAACGGCGGCGGCGGTCGCGTGCGCGCTCGCCTCGGCGATGACGTCGGCGACGAGCCCGGGCCCGATCACGTAGCGCGCGGCCAGCTCCGCTGCATCGTCGACCGGCGCGCGCGCGGCGGCCAGGCCGGTGCGCCACGCGGCTTCGCGATCGGCGAGCTCGGCGCGCGGCACGGCGACCGCGAGCTGCGGGCGGCGTAGATCGAGGTGGCCGCCGCGGCCGGTCGTGCCGGCGAGCAGCGCGCCGCCGTGATGCTCGAGCGCGTCGGCGTGGTCGGCGGCGAGCCGGCCGGCTTCGTCGAACAGCGCGTCGGCGTCGGCGAGGTAGGGGATCGCGTCGCGCAGCCGCGCGGCGGCGAGCGCGGTCGCGAGCAGCGCGTGCTGCGTGCGTTTCTCGGCGGCGACGAGCGCGGGGATCGCGATCGCCAGCCTCGGTCGCCCGAGCGCGGCGGCGATCCGCTGTGCGGCGGCGGCGCGACCCGAGCCGCGCGGGCCACGCAGCACGACCGCGATGCGCGCGTGGTCCGCGAGCCGCGGCGCGATCGCGTCGAGCGCGGCGGCAAATGCGGGCGGCAACACGACGCGCTCGTCGCGCGCGCTGCCGTGCAGCTCGCACGCGGTCGTCAGCGGCGGCTGAAGCGCGTCGTCCCCGAGCAGCCACGCGAGCGCGTGCGCCGTGAGCTCGATCGAAGCGCCGAGGCCGTCGCCGGTGACCGCGACGAGCCGCGCGCGGCGAAACCGCGAGCCGGGCAGCAGCGCCTCGACGAAGCCGGGCGCGATCGACGGGTGCAACGCCGCGCACGCGTCGACGTACAGCGCCGGCGGCCGGCGATGTGCGAGCGCGTGAAACAGCTCGCGTGCGTCGAGATCGACCGCGTACACGACCGCGCACGCGATCAGCATCGCGGCGCCTTCGTCGAGGCCGAACCGCTCGATGATCAGATCCACCGGTGTTCCCGTCCACGGCTCCGCGAACGCCTCGAGCTCGCGCTTCACCGCGGCGATCGCGGCCTGGTGCGTACCGCGCGGCCGCAGCGTGCCGCCGGCGATGCGCTCGCGCGCCGCGTCGTCGTGCAGGTACAGCTGCGCCGGCGCGCGCGAGTCGGTGAAGCCGCTGCCGGCATCGAGCCGCGCGAGCAGCGCGAGCTCGGCTTCGAGCCGCACGAGCCGCGCGTTGTGCGTCAGCCACGCCGGCAGCATCAAGACAGCACGCGCTTCCACCACGGCTTCTTGACCTTCGGCGTCTCGTCGGCCTGCGCGGCCGCGATCTCCTGCGCGTCGCCCAGGCTCGTCGCCGGCGCCGCTTCGTCCTTCACGTCCGGGCCCGCCGACAGCGTGCTCGCCGGCTTCGGCGGCTCCTTCACGTCGGGCCCCGCGAGCGTGCTCGGCGGCTTCGGCGGCTCGTTCAGCTCCGGGCCCACCGCCAGCGTGCTCGGCGGCTTCGGCGCATCGGGATCGACCTCGCCGGGCGGCTTGGGCTTTGCGAGCTGCGCGTGCTCGTGCTCGCCGATCATCTCTTCCTGCGCTTCTTCGAGATTGGACAAGCCGCGCCGCAGCTCGCCGACATGCGTCACGAGCTCGGCGTAGGTCTCGTCGTCGTACGCGAGGTTCGGTTGCAGCACGACGAGTGCCTGCTCGAGCATCGCGCGCCGATCCGACGCGAACACGAACGCGTGCAGCGCGTCGCGTCCCTCGACCGCCGCCTGCAGCGCGGCGAGCGCGCGCAGCTCGTGCGCGGGCAGCTTCAGCACGTCGACGACGACGTCGTGGCCCGCGAGGATCTCGCGCATCGCCTCGACGAGCGCGCCGCGATCGGTCGGCGCGAGGTCGCGCTGGCCCTCCGCGATCACCTCGGGCAGCTCTTCGTCCTCGCCCTTCTCGAGCTCGGACTCCGCGAGCCGTTGCTCGCGTTCGAGCTCGCGCCCGTCGACCTGGTTTTCTTCGGCCCGCACGCGTGCTCAGTCCTCGGTCTTCTCCCACCACTGACACCACCACTCGGTCCCGACGAGGATGCGCAGCTTCGGGTGCCAGCAGTACGAGAGATTGTCGTCGGCGTTCAGGTAGTAGAGGCAGTTGCCGCACTTCTCTTCGCCGTACGGCTGCCCTTTGAGCACCGCGTCTTCCGCGAGGTGCTTGAGCTGGAGCGCCAGCTTCTCGTCGATCTCTTTCGGCTCGGGCTTCGGCAGATCGTCGTCGGCCATCGGGCCGAGCATACGATCATTTCTTGCGCGCGCGCTGGGCGAACCAGGTCACCGTTTCCGCCATGCCCTCCGCGACCTGATGGGTCGGCACGTAGCCGAGCGCGGCGCTGATCTTGTCGATCGCGGCTTGCGAGTGCGGCACGTCGCCGGCGCGCGCCGCCTCGAACACCGGCTCGGCCTTCGCGACCTCGGGATACTCCTTCGCGAGGCCGTCGCGGATCAGCGCGAACAGCTGCTTCAGATCGACGCGGCCGTTGCAGCCGACGTTGTAGACCGTGCCGGTGACCGCCGGCTCGGCGGTCGCGGCAAGCAGGTTCGCCTGCACGATGTTGTCGACGTAGCAGAAGTCGCGCGAGCTCGACCCGTCGCCGAAGATCGCGCACGGCTTGCCCGCGAGCATCGCGTCGATCCAGCGCGGGATGACGGCCGCGTACGGGCCGTCGGGGTCCTGCCGCCGCCCGAACACGTTGAAGTAGCGCAGGCCGACGAGCTGCTGCGCGTACACGTCGTGGAAGATCTGCGCGTAGATCTCGCACGTGCGCTTGGTCGCCGCGTACGGCGACAACGGCTTGCCGATGCGATCCTCGTGCTTGGGCAGGCCGGGGTGGTCGCCGTAGACCGACGAGCTCGACGCGTACACGACGCGCGACACGCTCGCGTCGCGCGCCGCGACCATCACGTTCAGAAACGCGTCGACGTTGTGCTGGTGCGACGAGACCGGATCCGCGATCGAGCGGGGCACCGAGCCGAGCGCCGCCTGGTGAAGCACGACGTCGACCTCGCGACACGCGCGATGCGCGACCGCGAGCTCGCGCAGGTCGCCTTCGATGAACTCGAACTGCAAGCGCTCGTCGGGGTTGATCGCGAGCACGTCGTCGAGGTTCTTCTTGTGCCCGGTCAAGAAGTTGTCGACGCCGACGACGGTTTGCCCGAGATCGAGCAGTTTCTCGAGCAGCGCCGAGCCGATGAAGCCGGCGACGCCGGTCACGAGCCAGCGCCGCGGCTTGTTGACCAGGTCGGCGCAAACGTCGTCGAATTTGCCGGTCATAGACTCCAGGACCGGATCCCGCGCGGAGCTTTGCGCGGCAGCGCGCTCTTGACGTCGATCACGACGCCGCCGTCGCGCACGCGCGCGAAGATCGCGTCGGGGTTCGCGACGTAGTCCTTGTGCGCGACCGCGAGGATCACGGCGTCGAGGCCCGTCAGCTTGTCGAGCGGCGCGAGCTCGATCTTGTATTCCTCGAGTGCCTCGCGCGGATCGCCGAGCGGGTCGTGCACCATCGCGTCGATCCCGTACTGCGCGAGCTCGGCGACGATGTCGGGGATCTTCGAGTTGCGCAGGTCGGGCACGTTTTCCTTGAACGTGAGGCCGAGGATGCCGACGCGCGCCTTGCGCAGCGGCACGTCGAGCGACGTCAGCATCTTGACGCATTTCTGCGCGATGAACGGCCCGACGTTGTTGTTGATGCGGCGGCCGGCGAGGATCACTTCCGGCAGGTAGCCGAGCTCTTCGGCCTTCGTCGTCAGGTAGTACGGATCGACGCCGATGCAATGGCCGCCGACGAGGCCCGGCCCGAACTTGAGGAAGTTCCACTTCGTGCCGGCGGCCTCGAGCACGTCCTGCGTGCGAATGCCCATGCGATCGAAGATCAGCGCGAGCTCGTTCATCAGCGCGATGTTGAGATCGCGCTGCGTGTTCTCGATGACCTTCGCGGCCTCCGCGACCTTGATCGACGGCGCGCGATGCACGCCCGCGCGCACGACCGAGCCGTACACGCGCGCGACGCGATCGAGCGTCTCCTCGTTCTGGCCCGAGACGACCTTCATGATCAGCTCGAACGTGTGCTCCTTGTCGCCCGGGTTGATGCGCTCGGGCGAGTAGCCGAGGAAGAAGTCGCTGCCGTTCTTGAGCCTGCTCTTGTCGTCGAGAATCGGGCCGCAGACCTCCTCGGTCACGCCCGGATACACGGTCGACTCGAACACGACCACGTCGCCCTTCTTGAGGTGTGGGCCGACGGTCTTCGACGCGCTGATCATCGGTCCGAGATCCGGGCGATTGTTGCTGTCGATCGGCGTCGGCACCGCGATGATGAAGAACGTGCAGTCGGCGAGACGCGACGGATCGGCGGTGAGCTCGAGCTTGGTCGCGGCGTGCAGCTGTTCCGACGTCACCTCGAGCGTGTCGTCGTGCCCGCGTTTCAGCTCGTCGACGCGGCGCTGCCGGATGTCGAAGCCGAGCGTGGGCAGTTTCTTGCCGAACGACAGCGCGACGGGAAGTCCGACATAGCCGAGTCCGATGACAGCGATCTTCTCCTGTTCGAGGGTGCGCATCGCTCGAAGCAGAGCACGAGAAACGCGTAGTCGACAAGAGTGCGCGACCGTCACAGTGAGCGGTCAGCCCACGAGCAGCACGCCCAGGAACCGACGCTCGGGAACGAGCCGCGCGAGCTCGACGAGATCGCGCTCGTGAGTGCGATGCGCGCGGCCGACGATCGCGACCGCGTCCATGCACGCCGCGGCGCTGGCGTGCTCGCCGATCAGATCGAAGCCAGTGAGATCCACTAGCACGTGGGCAAACAGATCCGAGCCATCGAGCAACACGCGCGCGAGCTGGGGCACGACTTCCCCGGCGCGCTCGACCTTCGGCGGCGTGAGCAGCGCGAGCGAGCCGTGCAGCCAGCGCGTCGAGAACACCGAGCCGGCCGCGGCGGCATCATCGCGCGCGAGCGAGGCGAGAGCGGGATATCGCACGTTGGCATCGACCACGCCGATCGTCGCGCCGGTGAGATCGCACAGCGCGAGGCCGAGATGGACGAGCAGCGGCGGAACGGCTACCTCGTCGTCGCTCGGCACGAAGCCGACGACACGGGCGCGGCAGGTGTGGATCTGGCGCGCGATGCGCGCGCACGCCGCACGCAGCTCGCCGTCGGCCGGAGCGAGGCCGATCTCCGCGAGCAGCACGTCGTCTGCGGGAGCGGGCTCGGCCATCGCGATACCTTGGCACCTACGGCACGTCTGCGCTACGCAGTGTGAGTGAGGTCTCCGCTCGCGATCGTCCACGTGCTGTCGTCATTCGGCGTCGGCGGCCAGGAGCGGGTCGCGCTCGACCTCGCGATCGGTCAGCGCCGGCGCGGCCACGACGTCGCCGTGATCTCGCTCGCACCGCCGCCCGACGGCGCGATGATCGACGAGTTTCGCGAGCACGGCATCGCCGCCGAGCGCGTCGCCAAGCGCGACGGTCTCGATCCGACGCTCGTGCCGCGGCTCGTGCGCGCGCTGCGCTCGCGCCGCGCCGACGTCGTGCACACGCACAACCCGTTGCCGCTGATCTACGCCGCACCCGCCGCGCGGCTCGCCGGCACCGCCGCGATCCACACCAAGCACGGCGTGAACCCCGGGTCGCGTGGCCATCGGCTGCTGCGCCGCGCCGCCGCGCGGCTCGTGCACGCATTCGTCGCGGTCTCCGACACCACCGCCGAGCAAGCGCGCGCGCAACACGACGCACCGCTGCGCCGCCTGCACACGATCCCGAACGGGATCCGGCTCGATCGCTATCGCCCCGATGCGGAGGCGCGTGCCGCGGCGCGCGTCGAGCTCGGGCTCGGCGACGCGTGGGTCGTCGGCACGGTCGGCCGGCTCGACGAGCACAAGAACCAGGCGATGCTCGTGCGGGCGATGGCGCCGCACCTGTCGGCCCGCGTGCGGCTCGTGATCGTCGGTGACGGCCCGGCGCGCGGCGATGTCGAGGCTGCGGTGGCCGCGCTGCCCGACCCGCGCTGGGTCGTACTGACCGGCCGCCGCATGGACGTGCCGCAGCTCGTGCCGGCGTTCGACGTGTTCGCGCTGTCGTCGAAGACCGAGGGCCTGCCGCTCGTCGTGCCCGAGGCGATGGCGGTCGGCTTGCCGGTCGTCGCGACCGCGGTCGGCGGGCTGCCGGGCGTCATCACCGAGGGCGAGACCGGCGCGCTCGTGCCGGTCGACGACGCGCAGCTCTCGGCCGCGCTCGGCCGCCTCGTCGCCGATCCGGCGCGCGCTCGCGCGATGGGCCGCCGCGCGCGCGAGGTCGCGCTCGAGCGCTACAGCGCCGAGCGCATGGTCGACGAGTACCTCGAGCTCTACGCATCAGCGTTGTAGCGGCACGCAGCTCGCCTCCATGTCTGCGATCGCGGTCGCTTGCATCGTCGGGTCCTCGAACACGGATTCGCCGGTGCACGTGCCGTTGCCGCCGGTGCCGGTGATGACGCACTGGCCCTTCCACTTCGCGCCGGTCGGATCGTTCGCGCGCAGGGCCTCGTGCACGAAGTGGCCGCCGCCCGGCACGACATTGAGCGTCTTCGCGTCGACGCAGTCGTACGTCGTCACCGGCGTCGCGATGTTCAGGTCCGCGCCGTCGGCGAGCACGCTCGAACGCGCGTACAGCGCCGCCTCGTCTGCGGTCGGCGTGCCGCCACAGCCGGTCGTGCTGAGCCAGCGGTTGAACGCGGGGCTCGAGCCGGGACTCATCGGGTTCGCGTCGTCGAACTCCCACACCGTCGGCGTCGCCGCGACGTTGTCGCATGGCGCCGGGACCAGCGTCGTCTTGTTCGCCGCGTCGCAGCCGATGTCGATGCGGCCGAACGGCGAGCTCGCGGCGAGGATGACGTAATCGAGCACGGCGCCGCGGCCGTACTGCAGCAGCGAGTACCAGAACGCGCCGGATCCGCCGCTCGCGCCATGACCGCAGTAGGCGGCGCCGGGCGCGCGGAATGGCGTGCCGTCGGCGAGCTGCGCCGAGTCGTGGATCCATTGCACGACGGTCGCGGGCCGGCAGCCCGCATCGACCATGCTCGCGCGCTGCGCGAGCGGCGTCGGATCGGTCGCGCACGCAGAGCCCGCGTGCTTGGGGCATTCCCACGGTGCGAGCCACTCGATCTGGGCGAGCGAGAAGCCGTCCTGCAGCCACGGTTGCTCGAGATGGTTGCCGAGGAACGCCATGCCATCGCTGCCGCCGTGCGTGACGATCACGCCCTTGGCCGCGCCGGTCGCCGGCGCGAGCGCGACGACCGCCTGCGCGTCGTCGAGGCCCGGGCACGACACCGTGAGCTGCGCGCAGCGAAACCCGGTCTGGTCGCTGCCGGTCGCGTTCGCGCAGGTGCCGTCGTACGAGACCGCGGTCACCGTGCCGAGCTGGTGCGCGGCGGTTTGCGCCGGACTGTCTACCGGCGCGTCGACGACCGGCGGCGCGTCGACCGTGGCGTCGGACTTGCCGGAGGACGAGCAGGCCGCAACCACGACGAGCCAGGCGAGTGAGAACCGCATGCCGCATCGCTTAGCAAGGCGCGCGCCGCGCGCAGCCGCGCGAGATCGCGAGCTCGCCGATCAGGGGACGTCCCGACAATCGTCCGACGCCCGGTACCTCGAGGTACCGCTAGCCGCGCAGGTAGCAGCTCGCGAGCAGCGGCGCGCGGTCGGCTTCGTCTTCGATCGCTTCGAGGCTCGCGACCGCGTAGACGTAGTCGCGGAGCAGGCGCAGGTCGCGCGCGGCGGCGAGCGCGATGCGAACGCCGGTGCGGCGCAACAGGCCGAACGGGCCGCCGGTCGGCGATCGCGTCGGCACGAGCTGGTCGAACACGACCTCGCCGCGCGCCCACATCACCTCGTCGATGCCCGGCACCTCGAGCTGGATCGGCATCTCGCGCGCGATCCGGCCGCCGATGTACGGCCGCTCGAGGCGCATGCCGTCGCCCGAGACGTCGACGACCAGCGAGCTCACCTCGTGGTTGCCGACGATCTCCCAGCACAGCGCTTCGACCTCGATCCGCGGGCTGCCTCTGCGCACGTCGTGCATCTGAAAATTGTCCCGCCTCGCGCGCGCTCGGATCCACTTTCTGGCCGAGGCCCGAGGCCCTATCCGTGGCGGCCTATATAAGCGAACCGCGGCACCGCGAGCTGCGCCAGCCACATCGCATCGGACATCGCGCGATCGGTCGACAATCGTTTGACGTCATACGGATCCGCCCACATCACGTCGCGCATCGGGCCCGACCACAGCCGCGTCGTGCCGCTCGCGTTCGACAGCCCCACGCGATAGCCGGCCGCGGCGAGCGCCTCGCGGATGCGCAGCTGGTGCGCGACGCGGCGGCCGACCGGGTAGGCGATCGCGCGGATCGGCCGGCCGAGCTGCGCCTCGAGATCGGCGCGCGAGCCGGCGAGCTCGTCGTACAGCTCGTCGGGGCCGAGCGTCTGCAGCACGCGATGGCGGCGCGTGTGCGACTCGACGTCCATGCCGGCGCGGACGAGCGAGCGCAGGTGGTCCCACGTCATCACGATGTTGTCGGCGTGCTTCGCCTCGATCTCGCGGTTCCAGTCGACGCCGAGCGCCACGTACAGCTCGGCGAGGAACCGCTCGACATCGAGCGCGGGCGTGTTCTTGATCACGTCGTCGAGCACGTGCAGCGCGCGCGGATCGCGCGGATCCACGACCAGCAGCTGCGGATAGGTGAGCGTCGCGCGCGGTGTGCGCGCCTGCGCCAGTGCGATCGCGACGCGCTCCCACCAGTAGAGCCGCCGTTCGGCCACATACGACGTCGGCACGAAGAACGTCGCGCGGATCCCGACCGCGCGCAGGATCGGCAGCGCGACGTCATGACAGGACCGATAACCGTCGTCGAACGTGACCATCACCGGGTTCTTCGGCAGCGGCGTGCCCTCGAACGCGCGCACCAGCTCGTCGATGCCGATCGGCGTGCCGTAGCGCGCGAGCAGCTCCATCTGGCGGCGGAACTGCGCGGGCGTCGCGTCGGCGACGCCGGGATCGTACGGCAGCGTGGGATCCTCGTCGGCGACGTGATGGTAGGTCAGGATGCTGACCGTCGTCGGTCCAGGCGCGACGCGCCGGAACCGCAACATCGCGTGTAACGCGCCTGCTCGGTGGAGCAGCTCCGCCATGCGCTCGCGCGTGGGCATGTTCTCGAAGCTCACACCTTACCCGGAGACTTGCGTCCTCGCTTGCGCCTCACCGAAGCATGCCGGGCCGCGCGGGTTCGCGCGGCTATGGTGTCCAGGCGTGTTCGCACTGCCGCCGATCGCATTACTCGTCATCTTCATCCTGGTCCGGCCGCAGGAGTTCATGCCGGAGCTGCAACGCGTGCCGTTTCTGCACGTCTTCACCGCGCTTGCGATCATCGGCTATGTGATCGACGTCAGGCTGCGGCGGCTCCAGCCGATCGCGACCAACACGCTCCCGTGGTGCGGCGCGTTCCTCATCTGGGCGATCATCTCGACCGCGATCAACGCGCCCGATCAGCTCGTCGGGCGCGTGCTCGAGCTCGCGGTGCTGTTCGCGCTGTACGGCACGATCGCGCACGGCATCCAGCGCTTCCGCACGTTCCAGTTCTTCGCCGGCGTGCTCGCGGTGACGTGCACGTTCATCGCCGCGGTCTGCTTGCATCAAGGGCTCGCGCCGCGCCAGTGCATCGGCGGCGAGGAGCAAGAAGGCGCGATCCAGGGCAAGCCCGACGGCCGGCCGTGCGAGACCAGCGAGCAATGCCGCCTCGGCGACGCCGAGCCCGGGATGGAGTATCGCTGCGAGCACGTCGGGCTGTTCGGCACGTATTCCGTCGAGGATCGCGTGCGCTATCGCGGCGACTTGAACGATCCGAACGAGCTCGCGCTGACCATCTCGGCGGGCGGGCTCGCGCTTCTCATCGCGTTCGCGTTGCGCCAGCGTGCGTCGCCGCTGAAGCTCGCGTCGATCGGCGGCGTCGTGCTGATCGGCGCGACGGTGTACTACACGCAATCGCGCGGTGGGCTCGTCGCCGCGATGCTCGTGCCCGCGGTCTATCTGGTGTGGCGATATGGCTTCAAGATCGTCGCCGCCGCGATCCCGGTCGCGGCGGTCGTGATGCTCGTGGGCGGCCGCAGCGGTGATGCGGCCGAGCTGTCGACCGAGATGCGCTACGAGGCGTGGGCCTCCGGCCTCGACATGTGGCACCACCACCCGCTGTTCGGGGTCGGCGCGCGCATGTTCTCCGAGCATCACTATTTGACCGCGCACAACTCGTACGTCCTGTCGCTCGCCGAGCTCGGCTTCGTCGGGCTCGTGCTGTTCGTCGCGATCATGTACCTGTGCATGAAGACGCTGGTCGTCGGCCTGCGCGAGCTCTCGGGCGTGCCGGGCAGTGCCGCCGCGCAGGTGTGGGGGCTCGCGCTGCTCGCCGCGCTCGCCGGCATCGCGTTCCAGATCAACACGCTGTCGTTCTCGTACCACCCGGTGCTGTGGCTGTTCTTCGGCCTCGTCGGCGCGTGGTACTCGGCCGTGCGCCACCACCGTCCGGACCTCGAGATCCGGCTCGGCGGCGTCGAGGTGTTCCTGATCGGGGTCGCGTCGCTGACCTACGCGCTCGTCGTGCTGCCGCTGTTCCTGCGCGCCAAGGGAATGATGTGACGCCCCGGCGCTACTTCTTCTTCGCGGGCTTCTTCGGTGCGGGCTTGGCCGCGGGCTTCTTCGCCGCCGGCGCGGGCTTCGCAGCCGGCTTCTTGGTGGCCGGCTTGGCCGGTGCCTTCGCGGCCGGCTTCGCGGGCGCCTTCGCCGGTGCCGGCGCAGGCGCGGGCTTGGCTGGTGCGGGTGCCGGAGCCGGCTTGCCGCCGGCGGCCGGCTTGGCCGGGACGCGGATCGGCTCGGGCTTGCCGGTCGGCAGTGGCTTGGCCGGGCGGGGCGGCACCGGGCCGCGGCGCGGACGGTCCTCGAGGTCGAGCACCTCGACCTCGTCGTCGTCGTCGTCCTTGGCCTCGGTCTCCTCGGCCTCGTCCTCGTCGTCGTCGTCGCGCAGGATCGGCGCGCGGCGCTGCGGCTTCGCCGGCTCGGCCGCGTCGTCGTCCTTGTCTTCGGCCTCGCCGTCGTCGTCGTCGTCGTCTTTGTCCTTGTCCTTGTCCTTGTCTTTGTCCTCGGCGTCGTCGTCGTCGTCGTCGTCGTCCGCGTTCGCCTCTTCGCGGTCGCGGCCCCACGGTGGCTGGTCGCCTTCGCGCCAGCCGCCTTCGCCCTCACCGGGCTCCTTCTCGTCTTCGTCGTCGTCGTCGTCCTTCAGCTCGACGTCGTCCTCGGACCAATCGTCGTCGTCGGCTGCGCCGCCGGCCCAGTCGTTGACCTCCTCGGCGCCGTCTTCGTCGTCGTCGGCCTCGCCGTCGTCGTCTTCCTTGCCGCCGCCGCCCTCCTCCTCGTCGTCGTCGTCGTCGTCATCGTCGTCGTCGTCCTTGTTCTCATCTTCGTCCTCATCGTCGTCGCGGACGATGCTGCGGCGAGGGGAGGCCGCGAAGCGGGGATCGAGCTCTTCGAGATCGGTACGCATGAGCCTTTGGCGAATTGTAAGCATCCCTAGCGCGTGGTCTGTCAACCCGCCAGCGATCCTTTGCTCGTTGCTGGTCCTGGCCTCAGCTCCCGCCCGCGCGGATAACTCGAGCCTGCACTTGACCGCAACCGGCGACGTGGCTGCAACCGATAACGTGTTCGGGACCCCGCGCAGCCAGGCCGAGCCCGACATCGTCAGCCAGCTCCGCCCCGGAATGCTATTCGCCTACGATTCGCAGCGCTTCATCCAGGACGTGACCGCCGAGGTCGAGCTCCTCGACTACATGTTTCACGGTGGGAACGTTTCGGTCAACGGGCGGCTGGGCTGGCGCGGCATGCTCTTGTCAGGACCGCGCTCGCAGGTCGTGCTGTCCGCCGACGGCTCGAAGGGCCAGATCAACACGATCAACTCGGGCACCTCGCCCGATCAGACCACGGTCGCCGTCCTGCCCGGCGGGGCGTACACCGACAACACCGCCGACGCGAGCGAGTATCTGTCCTACATCGCCGGGCCCGAGCTGCGGCTGTCGGAGAACCTGTACGGCCAGTGGAGCGGCACCGACGACGGCGCGAAGATGCCGACGACGACGAGCTCGGCGCAGGCCGGCATGACGCTCGGCATCGAGCGCAACTTCCAGTCGAACACGCTCGGCCTGCTCGGCGGCGGCTCGATCATGCAGCTCGAATACCTCGCGCCGGTCGGGGCGATTCCGGGCAGCCGCATCACCAAACAGGCCAATCCGAACGCCGAGCTGATCTGGCGCCACGACTTCGACAAGCGCTGGAGCATGGACCTCGACGGCGGCGTCGTGTACGTGAACCCGTTCGGCACCGACCCGTACCATCCGACGCAGAAGCAGACGGCGGGGCTGTTCCCGGTGTACGGCGGACTGGTCGCGTTCGTCGAGCAGTGGGGCCGCGTCCTGGTCTCGGCGCGGCGTGTGGTCGCACCGAATCTTCTGATCGCGGAGAACACGGTCGACGACACCGCGACCACACAACTCGCGCTGCCGCTGCCGTGGCTCGACGAGAATCCGCACCTGCGCACGCCCAAGCTCGTCGGACTGGCGTCACTCGGCATCGAGCACACGCAGCTGCTCGATCCGAGCACGAGCGCGACCGACGGCGAGTACTACGCGGGCCGCATCGACGTCGGCCTGTCGTACATGCCGCGCCCCGGCTTCACGTACGGGTTGCGCTACGAGATGACGTACCAGCACGCGTCGCAGAGCGCGCTGATGGTCGTGCCGATCGCGCCGACGTACTTCCGCGACACGGTCTACTTCACGTTCGCGGTCCGTTATCCCGATCGCATCGCCGCGCAGGTGCCGCGCGCGACCGAAAGCGTGCGCGCCGACCGCAAGGATCTGTCGCCGGTCGGCGCCGAGCCGGTCGTGCCCGATCCGACCGAGCCGCTGCCCGACGACGATTCGGATGACGGCCGCTGACCTCGACTCCCGGCGCTGTTCGCGACGTGTCCGACCACCGACTCGATTAGAATCGTCTGCGTGCGGCCCGTCTTCGTCATGTGGCTGTCGTGCGCGATCGCATGCGGCAGCGCGAGTCACGGTGCGAGCGACGCGCCCGTCGCAGATACCGCGGCGACCGACTCGGCCCGCGACGGCGCGGTCGCCGATGCTTCACGCGACGCACCCGACGCCGCGAGCGATGTCGTGTCGCCGACCTGCGCGACGAGCCCGACGATCCTGCTCGACACGACGCCGAGCTTGATCACGAACATGGTGGAGGCCGACGGGATCTTGTTCGTCGCGACGTACTCCGGTGCCACCGGCTCGGTGCTCGCGATCGATCCGACCACCGGCATGCAGGTCGCGACACCGCTCGCGACCACCGGCGAGGCCGGCCTGTCGGTCTCGAACGGCGTCGTCTATGCGGCCGAGGGCAGCAGCTCGGGAACGATCTGGCAA
>DASXCY010000172.1:0-21659 GCA_036490935.1 Kofleriaceae bacterium
TTCTTCGCCGGAGCGGGCGCGGGAGCCGCCGCTTCCTTCTTCGCGGCCGCGACGTCGGCGAGCATCTTGGTCACCACGCCGGCGCCGACCGTCTTGCCGCCTTCGCGGATCGCGAAGCGAAGACCGTCTTCGCACGCGATCGACGACACCAGCTCGACGTCGATCTTGATGTTGTCGCCCGGCATCACCATCTCGGTGCCGGCCGGCAACGTCACCGTGCCGGTCACGTCCGTCGTGCGGAAGTAGAACTGCGGCCGGTAGCCGTTGAAGAACGGCGTGTGGCGGCCGCCTTCTTCCTTCTTCAAGACGTACACCTCGGCGGTGAAGTGGTTGTGCGGCGCGATCGTGCCCTTCTTGCACAGCACCATCCCGCGCTCGACTTCTTCGCGCTTGGTGCCGCGCAGCAGCACGCCGACGTTGTCGCCCGCCTGGCCCTGATCGAGCAGCTTGCGAAACATCTCGACGCCCGTGCACACCGTCGACTGCGTCGGCCCAAGGCCCACGATCTCGAGCTCCTCGCCGACCTTGACGACGCCGCGATCGATGCGCCCGGTCACCACCGTGCCGCGGCCGGTGATCGTGAACACGTCCTCGACCGCCATCATGAACGGCTTGTCGATCTCGCGCTTGGGCTCGGGGATGAACGAGTCGCACGCCTCGAGCAGCTTCTGGATCGACTTCGTGCCGTACTCCGAGTCCTCGCCCTCGAGCGCCTTGAGCGCCGAGCCGCGGATGATCGGCGTCGTGTCGCCCGGGTACTGGTACTTCGACAGCAGCTCGCGCAGCTCCATCTCCACCAGGTCGAGCAGCTCCTCGTCGCCCTTGCCGATCATGTCGCACTTGTTCAAGTACACGACGATCGCAGGCACGTTGACCTGACGGCCCAGCAGCACGTGCTCGCGCGTCTGCGGCATCGCGCCGTCCGGCGCCGACACCACGAGAATGGCGCCGTCCATCTGCGCCGCGCCCGTGATCATGTTCTTGATGTAATCCGCGTGGCCAGGGCAGTCGACGTGCGCGTAGTGCCGCTTGTCGCTCTCGTATTCCACGTGCGCCGTCGAGATCGTGATCCCGCGCGCCTTCTCTTCCGGCGCCTTGTCGATCTGGTCGAACGCCGTGAACTTCGCGAGGCCCTTGGTCGATTGCACCTTCGTGATCGCAGCCGTCAACGTCGTCTTGCCGTGATCGACGTGACCGATCGTTCCGATGTTCACGTGGGGCTTGTTGCGGATGAATTTCTCTTTGGACATATTGGCCTCGAGCCCTCGGCGAGAATTGAACTCGCGACCCCTTCCTTACCAAGGAAGTGCACTACCACTGTGCTACGAGGGCAGCTTCGGGGACTTGTAGATACCTCAAAAGCTGGGTGACGTCACACGACGGAGCGGGCGATCGGGTTCGAACCGGGGACCCGGTACCAGCTCACGAAGCCGAAGGCTTCGTAAAGCTGGTTTTTTCGAGCGGGCGATCGGGTTCGAACCGACGACAACCAGCTTGGAAGGCTGGCGCTCTACCAACTGAGCTACGCCCGCAGGGTGGAGGGAGGTGGATTCGAACCACCGAAGGCGTAAAGCCGGCAGATTTACAGTCTGCTCCCTTTGGCCGCTCGGGCATCCCTCCTAGAGACGATCGATTTTCTGCTGAGCTGGCGGTGGGACTTGAACCCGCAACCTCCTGATTACAAATCAGATGCTCTACCGGTTGAGCTACGCCAGCAGAGGAAGGCAGAGACGTATAAACGCACCGTTCGCGATCGTCAAGACGGCATCATTATATAGGTGCGAAATCACCGGGTCGCGTCGATCGGCCCAGCCGAGTCCGGCGTGACGTAGTGGCCGGCGGCGTCGTCGGCGAGGAGCGCGCTGACCTGGGCGGCGCGCGTCTCGCTGCCCTTGCTCCACGAGGTCTCGACGCCGAACGCCTTCGCGAGCTCGACGTTCATGCGATGGCCTTCGAGCGCCTTCGCGAGGTGCTCGCGCACGCGGTCGTGGACGTCCTCGATGTATTGCCGGCGCGTCGGTTCGGCGATCTTGGCCGGGTACGGCGCCTTCACGGTCACCTCCCAGAGCTCGACGAAGATCTGCGACATCTGATAGCCCGACGCGGTCGCCCAGTAGGCCTGGCGAAACCCCAGGCTCTGCTTCCAAAGGTCGTATGCTGTGACCGCGAGCACGCGCTTGGCATCGAGATCGGCGATCAGCTGGTCGTCGGGCAGCCGGACCGGCGCTTCGAGGAAACGACGGTGCGCGACCTCGCCGCGATAGTAGTACGCCATCGCGATGTAGTACGGGTCGTCGAGGTGCGGCACCTGCTGCCACGCCGCGATCGCCGAGGCGAACGCGGCATCGGCGTCGTCGTAATGGTGGAGCTGGAGCTCGCAATAGCCGCGGCGCGCGAATGCCTCGATGCGGTCGGCGTAGGTCAGGTTGTCGCGCGCGAGCACGTCGGTCAGCGTCGCGAGCGCATCGGCGTACTCGTCGTGGTCGGTCTGCAGGGCCGCGATGAACAGGTGGCCATCGACCGACTCGCGGGAGGCCGGGTACGCCGTCACGAGCTCGCGAAGCGTGGAGATCGTCGCGGGGAGATCTCGCCGGCCATCGTAGATCGCCGCGATGTCGAACAGCGAGATCGGGGCGTACTTGGACTCGGGAAAGTCCGCCACGATGCGCCGGTAGATCGAGATCGCGCGCTCGGTCTCGCCCGACTTCGCGGCCTCGCCCGCGTCGCGGAACAGATCCGCGGTCGCCACTTGCTCGGTCGCGCGGTCTCCGCCCGGCGAGGTCTCGTGCGCGGTGATGCGCACGATGTCGAGATCGACGACGCGCGGGTCTTTCGTCTCGGCGTGCCCGGGATCGACAACGCGCGGCGCGACCCGCTTCGCGGCGCCGAGATCTGCCGCGGGCGCTTCGACAGGAGCGCGCGGAACCGCGGGCGCCGGCGCGCGGCCGCCGCAAGCCGCGACGAGCACCGCCGCCACGAGACCAGATCGCATGGGGTAGTTATGACGTATTGACTATCGAGGTGTCACACCGCTTTGCTAAGTGTGAGCACGCTCATGAAGATCGCGTTCACCTACAACCTGCGGCTCAGCGACGTTCGCGAGACCGAAAAAGAGGCCGAATACGACAGCGCGGAGACGGTTGGCGCGATCGCCGCCGCGCTCGAGGCCGCCGGCCACGAGGTCGAGAAGCTGGAGGTGTCGGGCCCGGCGTCGAACCTGCTCGAGCGGCTCGAAGCGATCGATCCCGACCTGATCTTCAACACCGCGGAAGGCGATCGCGGCCGCTTGCGCGAGGCGTTCTATCCGGCGCTGTTCGAGGAGCTCGGCATTCCGTTCACGGGCTCGGACTCGTATACGAACGCGATCACGCTCGACAAGTGGCTGACCAAGCTCGTGCTGCAGCGCGCCGGCGTCGACTCGCCGCGCGCCGTCCTGGTACACGTGCGCAACTTCGAGTACATCGTCGAGCGCGGCGCGGGGCTCGCGTTTCCCGTCATCGTCAAGCCGAACCACGAAGGCTCGAGCAAGGGCATCTACAACGGCGCGATCGGCTCGTCGGTCGTGAAGGAGCCGCGCGAGCTGCCAGCGGCGCTCAAGGCGGCGCTGCGCGCGTATCCCGAGGGCGTGCTCGTCGAGGAGTACATCGAAGGCCAGGATGTCTCGGTCGGCTTCCTCGAGGGGGTCGGCCACGACGACGGCCTGCTCACGCCGGTCGAGGTGCTGTTCGACGAGGACGAGAAGTTTCGCATCTACGATTACCGGCTCAAGCACGTCGAGCCGAGCAAGGTGTCGTATCGCTGCCCGGCGAACCTGCCGCGCGACGTCGCGGCGCGGCTGCGCCAGATCGCGCACGAGGCGATTCGCTCGCTCGGCCTGCGCGACGTGGCGCGCCTCGATTTTCGCGTCACCAGCGAGGGCCGCATCTACCTGCTCGAGGTCAACGCCCTGCCCGCGCTCGCCACCGGCAGCTCGCTGTTCGCGGCGACCGCGCAGCTTGGCTTGACGTACCAGGCGACGATCACCGCGATCTTGAATGCGGGGGCGCTGCGTGCCGGCCTGACGGCGAGCCCGATCAAGACCGGGCGCAAGGTGCAGCCGATCCGCATCGGCTTCACGTACAACGTCAAGCGCTCGCACGCCGGTGACGACGAGGCCGAGTGGGATCCGCCGGAGACGATCATCGCGATCGCGAACGCCCTCGCGCGGCAAGGCCACATCGTCGTCCACCTCGAGGCCACACCCGACCTGCCGCGCGTGCTGGCGGAAGCCGATGTCGACCTGATCTTCAACATCGCGGAGGGCGTCGAGGGCCGCAACCGCGAGGCGCAGGTGCCGGCGCTGTGCGAGCTGCTCGGCATCCCGTACACGGGCAGCGATTCGGCCACGCTCGCGATCGCGCTCGACAAGGCGCTCGGCAAGAAGGTGCTGCTCCAGCACGACATCCTGACGCCGAAGTTCCAGCTCATGGAGTCACCGCGCGAGCGGCTCGACGCGGAGATGCGATTCCCGCTGATCGTCAAGCCGAACGCGGAGGGCTCGAGCAAGGGCATCGGCTCGACCAGCGTCGTCGATACCGAGGAAGAGCTGCGCGCGGCGGTCAAGCTGACCGTCGAGCGTTATCGCCAGCCCGCGCTCGTCGAGGAGTACATCGCGGGGCGCGAATTCACGGTGGGCCTGCTCGGCGACAAGCGGCCGCGCGTGCTGCCGCCGATGGAGATCAAGTTCAAGGCGGCCGACGTCAGCGCGGATGCGCGGCCGGTCTACGACTTCGCGGTCAAGCAGGAGTGGGAGAAGCACGTCTACTACCAGTGCCCGGCCAAGCTGACCGAGGCCGAGCTCAAGGCGATGGAGAAGATCGCCCGCGCGACGTTCTGGGCGCTCGACTGCCGCGACGTGGCGCGCGTCGACATGCGCATGGATGCCGAGGGCCGCATCTACGTGCTCGAGGTCAATCCGCTGCCCGGCCTGACGCCCGATTACTCCGACCTCGTGCTGATCGCGAAGGCGTGCGGCATGGAATACGACCAGCTCATCGCCGAGATCATGACGGGCGGCCTGCGCCGCATGCGCGACAAGCGGCGCGAGGAGCGCGAGCTCGAGCGCGAGCGCGAGGCGCAGAAAGACAAGGGCAAGCGCGTCGCCGCCGGTGCCAAGGCGGCCGGCAACGGCAACGGTAACGGGCACGGCCATGGCGAAGCGCCGGTCCGCGTGAAGCGCGAACGCAGCGATCCCACGCCCGCCCCTGCGGTCAAGTCCGACGACGAGGCGCCGTTGCCCACGCCGAGCACGACGACGAACTAGTCGATCGGCGCGACCGTCACGTTCTGCGTCGTGTCCACGCTGCACACCGTGACTGTCTCGCGCCGTCCTGGCTCGTTTTGGCCCACCAGCTAGATCAGCGCCGGCTCGATCAGCTCGATGCGCTTCCACGCGCCGGAGCGGAACCGCCAGGCGAGCGCGCCGGCGAGCAGCGCGAGATAGCCGGCCAGGCAAGCCATCGCGCCGATCGCGCCGCCGCCCCATTCGTGGACGACGACATACGCGATCGGCACGAACACGACCCAGGCGAGCACGATGCGGGCGCCGGCGGTCCAGGCGGTGTCACCGGCGGCGCGCAACGTCTCGGAGAGCGTCATGCCCGTCGCGTCGAACACCTGCCACGCCGCACTGATCGCGAGCATCGCGGTGCCGACCTCGACGAGCGGCGCCGCCGGCTGATCGCTCGGTGCGAACCAGCCGAGGATGCGCGCCGGCGCGACGACGTAGAGCGCGCTGATCGCGGTCATCCAGACGATCGTGCACGCGAGGGTGAGCTTCACCTGCGGCCAGACCGCGGGCTTGTCGCCGCGCCCGATCGCGTGGCCCGCGATGATCGCGCCGGCCGAGGCGAGCCCGAATGCGGGCATGAACGACAGCGAGTTCACCGCGAGCACGACGTTGAGCGCCGCCACCGTCGTGTCGCCGAGCCCTGCGACGACGACGTTGACGAACAACTGGAACGCCGCGAACTCGAAGAACCAGTTGAAGCCATTCGGCAGGCCGAACCGCACGACGCGCACCATCTCCGACCAGCGCAAGCGCGTGGGCGTGCGCGGCGCGCCGCCCCAACCGCGCGCGAACGCGACGGCGAGGAACGCGAAGCCGAGCCACGTGGCGACCGTGCTCGCGATCGCCGCGCCGCGCACCCCGAGCGCCGGCGCGCCGAGGTGGCCGTCGATGAGGAGCCAGTTGCACGCGACGGCCGTGACCATCGTGATCACGCCCGCGATCATCTGCATCCATGTGTTGCCGAGGCCGCCGTACCAGTTGCCGAGCGCCTCGATACCGACGATCGCCGCGACCGACAGGAGCCGGATGCGCATGTAATCGCCCATCTCGCGCTGCAGCTCGGGCGAATAATCGGAATGCGCGAGCACGGCGGTCACCAGAGGAAGTGCCGCGGCGGCGACCACGCCGGCCAACCCGGCGATCGCCAGCCCGTACCAGGCGAACCGCGGCGCCTGGTCGCGCTCGCCGCGGCCGACGAGCTGCGCGACGAAGCTCTGGACGATGAAGACCGTGCTCATCGGCAGCATGACGAGCCCGTACGTGTTGAGCCCGCCGGTCGCGACCGCCGCGATCGCGCGCGTTCCGTGCTCCTTGACCTGCAGCGCGTCGGCGAACGTGATCACCCCTTGGCTCGCGCGCGCCGCCATCATGGGCAGCGCGAGCGCTAGCAAACCACGGAGCTTCGGCCGCACCGGTTTGGTAGTCTACAATGCCGGCGATGGCCGACGATCCGCCCCAGCGCAGGACGAGGCTATACGGCGCGATCGATCCACCGGTGACCGAGCTCGGCGCGCCGACCTTGCCCGACACGACGCCGGAGCAGACCCGTGCACCGTCGCTCGCGCGCGGCGACCGGCTCGACCGCTACGAGGTGGTCGACGTGCTCGGCAGCGGCGGCATGGGCGAGGTCCTGTCGGCACGCGACGCGCAGATCGGGCGTGCGGTCGCGATCAAGCGGCTGCGCGTCGCCGAGCCGAGCCCCGACGTGCTCGCGAGGTTCTTGCGCGAGGCGCGCATCCAGGGCGGTCTCGAGCATCCGGCCGTCGTGCCGGTGCACGAGCTGCGCGACGACGGCACCGGCCAGCCGTTCTTCGTCATGAAGCAGCTCGCCGGCACGACGCTCGCGGACGTGCTGCCGCGACTTGCGGCGCGCGATCCGGCCGCGACCGAGGAGTTCCCGCGGCAGCGCATGCTGCGCGCGTTCGGCGAGGTGTGCCTCGCGATCGAGTTCGCGCACACGCGCGGCGTCGTGCACCGGGATCTCAAGCCCGCGAACATCGTGCTCGGCGACTTCGGCGAGGTCTACGTGCTCGACTGGGGGGTCGCGCGCGTCAGCGGCGAGCGCGGCGAGCGCGCCAGCTTCGCCGACATCGACAGCGTCGACGGTACGCAGACGATCGCGGGCGCGATCCTCGGCACGCCCGGCTACATCTCGCCCGAGCAGATCCGCGGCGACGACGACCTCGACGGCCGCGCCGACGTCTACGCGCTCGGCTGCATCTTGTACGAGATCCTCTCGCTCGTGCCGCTGCACCCGCGCGGCCAGCCGGGGCTGGCGTCCGCGCTCGCCGGCGTCGAAGCGCGGCCGTCGCTGCGCGCACCCGGCCGCGAGATCCCGCCCGAGCTCGACGCGATCTGCGTGCGCGCGACCGCCGTCGATCGCGAGCAGCGGTTCGCCACCGCGCGCCAGCTCGGCGACGCCTTGCAGCATTTTCTCGACGGCAATCGCGACCTCGCGATGCGCAAGGACCTCGCGCGGTCCGAGCTCGCCGCCGCGCGCGCCGCGCTCATCCGCGGCGACGGTGCGGTGCAGCGCCGCGAGGCGCTCGGGGCCGCCGCGCGCGCGCTCGCGCTCGATCCCACCGATCGCGCGCCCGCCGATCTCGTCGGCCACTTGATGATGCAGCCGCCGCAGCAGGTGCCCGTCGAGGTCGAGCACGAGCTGTACACGCAAGACATGGTGACGCTCCGTACGAGCGCCCGGTTCGGCATCCTCGTCGCGGTCGCGTACCTCGCGTTCTTTCCGATGCTGTACTGGATCGGCTGGCGCGACACCTGGTACCTCGTCGCGGGGCCGAGCGTGTGCATCGCGATCATCGTCGTCGAGCTGCTCGTCGCGCCGAGGAACCCGTTCTGGTCGGGCTACATCGCGATCGTCGGCAACCTCGCGATGTTCGCGCTGTTCGCGTGGATGGTCAGCCCGATCGTGATCGGCCCCGGCCCCGCGATCGTGATGATCACGCTGCTCGCCGCGCATCGCCGGCTGATCCGCACGTGGCTCCTCGGCCTGCTGTGCGTGCTCGCCACGATGTCGCCGTGGCTGCTCCAGCTCGCCGGCGTCGTCCCCGAGACCACGTCGGTGAGCGGCCGCGACATCATCATCCACACCGCCGCGGCCGGACTCGACCTCGACGCGACGATGGTCGGGCTGGTCGTCTACATCGCGGCGCTGGCCGGGTTGGCCGTGCTGCTGTCGCGGCTGCAGGAAGACGAGCGCGTACGCATCCGGCGCACGTTGCAGCTGCAGTCGTGGCAGCTGCGCCAGCTCGTGCCGCGCGCCTGACCGCGCCGCGATGGTCGCAGCCGAGGCGTGGTGAATGATCCGGGCTAGACTCGGATGGCATGAAGGTCGCGACTCGACTCACCGTGGCAACCGCCGTGGTCGTCGCGATCGCGAGCGCGCTGTACGCGGGGTTCGACCTGCGCGCGCGCACCGCGGAGAAGCGCGCCGTGATCGAGCGCGAGGCCAAGGCGGTCATCGCGACCTTGCGCGCGAGCATCGAGGCGCAAGCGGCACCGCACGCGCCGAGCGACGCGCAGATCCGCGAGCTCGCGCGCGCCGGCTGGCACGTCACCGTCGTGCCGAAGGGCCGCGCCGACGAGGAGCCGAGCGAGGGCCAGCCGGATCGCGAGACCGGCCGCATGCGCATCCTGCTCGACTTCCCCAGCCGCGCGTTCGCCGAGATCGACGACGACGTGTTCGTCTACGCGATCGCGCTGCGCGCCCCGGGCGGCACGGCGGAGGTGCCGTTCGTCGTGACAGGCATGCTCGAGCTCGAGCGCCCGGCCGACGAGCTCGCGCCGACCGGCGGCGACTACGCGCGAGCCGCGACGCTCGTCGCGCTCATCGTCCTGGTCACGACCGTGTGCGTCGGCGCGCTCGCGCGGCGGCTCGTCAGCCGGCCGATCCGCAAGCTGCTCACCGGCATCGACGACGTCGCGAAGGGCGACCTGTCGCACGTCATCCTCAGCGAGCGCGACGACGAGATCGGCGCGATCGCGACGCGCTTCAACGAGATGACGTACTCGCTGCGCGAGTCGCGCGCGGAGACCGAGCGCCAGAACGAGGCCAAGCTCGCGCTCGAGCAGCGGCTCGGCCAGACCGAGAAGCTCGCGACGATCGGTCAGCTCGCCGCCGAGATCGCGCACGAGGTCGGCACGCCGCTCAACGTGATCGCGGGGCGCGCGCGGTCGATCCAGAAGAAGGCCAAGGACGCCGAAGCGGTCGAGAAGAACGCCGAGATCGTCGCCGAGCAGACCGCGCGCATCACGCGCATCATCCAGCGCCTGCTCGACTTCACGCGCCGCAAGGTCGGTCAGGCCGGCAAGGCCGACGTCAACGTCAACGAGCTCGCGCTCACGACGATGGAGCTGCTGTCGAGCCAGTTCGCGAGCGCGAAGGTCAAGACGCGGCTCGAGCGCGCCGAGGGCCTTCCGCGCGTCGCCGGCGACGCCGACCGCCTGCAACAGGTGCTCATCAACCTGCTCCTCAACGCGGTGCAGGCGATGCCCGACGGCGGCTCGCTCGCGGTCGAGACCCGGCTCGTCAAGCGCACGCGCCCCGGTCTCGAGGATGGCGCCGCGCAAGCGTTCGTCGGCGTCTCGGTGCGCGACACCGGCATCGGCATCCCGGTCGAGAGCCGCGACCGCATCTTCGACCCGTTCTACACGACGAAGGAAGACCGCGGCGGCACCGGCCTCGGCCTCGCGGTCGTCTCCGGCATCGTCAAGGAGCACGACGGCTGGATCGATGTCGACGACGGCGACGGCGGCGGCACGGTGTTTCGCGTGTTCCTGCCGGCGTGACGAGTGCTACTCGAGTTCGATCTGCGGAGGCGGCTGCGGTCCGCCGTAACCCGCACCACCGTACCCGTCGCCGCCGAGCAGCTGCGTGATCTGCTGCTGCGTCGTCGCGTCGACGTCGGAGCCGTGCGACCGCAGCTGGTTCGCCGCCATCAGGCGCAGGTTCGCCGCCTCGCCCGCATCGTTCACGATCTGCTGCAGCGCTTGATCGACCTCGGGGCCGCCGTTGTACGACGACGCGACCGCGACCTGCGCGACCTGCGGATCGGAATCGCGCATCAGCGCCGCGAGCTGCTGGCCGGCACGCGCGTCGTCCATCTGCGCGAGCCCGGAGATGGCGCCGATGCGGTCCTCCGGCGTCCCCGAGCGCGTCGCGTCGATGATCGCCGTCTGCGCGCGATCGGAGCCGACCTGCGCGAGCGCCGACAGCGCGGTCACGCGCACGCTGGCGTCGGGATCGTGCACGAGCCGGAGCAGCACGTCGGTAGAGTGCTCGTCGGGGTTCTGGGCGAGCGCGCCGATCGCGGTCTGCCGGATGCTCGTGTCCTTGGAGTCGAGCGCGCGCTCGAGCAGCCGGCGCGACTCGGCGGTACCCTGCTGTGCGAGCGCGTACACGGCCGCGTTCGCCGAAGTCGCGTCCTTGCCGTTCAGCGCATCCTCGGCCATGCGCATGCCTTCGGGCGAGCCGGCCTGGATGAGCCGGCCCATCACCTGTGCCTTGACCGCCGGGTTCGACTGCGCGGCGGACATCAGCGCCGCCTTCGTGCCCTCGTCGAGCCCGATCTGGCCGAGCGCGTTGGCCGCGGTGCCGGCCAGATCCTTGTCCTTACCGGTGAGCGCGGTGACGAGCGCCTGGCGCGCGTCGTCGGTGCCGATGCGGCCGAGCAGCGAGGCAGCGTAGTTGGCCTCGTCACGCCGGCCCGAGAACAGCCCTTCCTCGAGCAGCTGGCCGACCGCGGGGTCGCCCGGCCGCGTCTGCACCAGCAACTCGAGCGCGAGGTTCTTCGACTGGCCACGTGCCTTGCCGGCGACATCGACGAGCGTGTCGAACGCCTGCGGCGTGGCGGCCTGCGACAGCATCTGCATGGCCTCGAAGCGCTCGTTGCGCGTGCCGGTGGTCGCGAGCTGGGTCGCGAGCTTCATCGCGTCGTCGTTGCCCGCCTTGAGCAGGCGCGGGAGAGCGGCGCGGCGCTCGGCGCTCGTGCCCTGCTTGACCACGCTCAGCAGCGCCTGGTCGACGTCGTCGCCCTGCATCTGCTGCAGCTGCTGGAGAGAGCCATTGAACTGCGCGCGGTCCGACAGCGCCGCCTCGATGATCAGCTCGCGCGCGTCGGCGCCGCCGAGCTGCGCGAGCTCGGCCGATGCCGCGACCGCCGCCTGGCGATCGCCGGTCTTCAAGATCTCGCCGAGCAGCTCGATCGCCTTGGGCCCCCCGACCTCGCCGATCGCGTGCACGGCGGAGTCGCGCGTGCCCGTGTTGGCCGGGCCGTTGAGCGCGACCTCGCGCAGCACCGGCAACGCGTCCTCGCCGACGTGCGCGAGCGCACCGACGGCCGCGTTGACGAGCTGCGGGTTGCCGCCGTGCACGATGTCGATCAGCTTCGTGCGCAGCTCGTCGTCGATCGTGTCGAGGTTCGCGATCGCGACCGCCGCGACGCGCGGGTCGGGCGCATCGACCAGCGTCCGCAGCGCCGCGCGCGCGTCTTCGTTGTCAGCCTGCGCGAGCGCCGTCACCGCGGTCGCCGCGACCGAGTAGTCGGGCGAGGCCGCGAGCGCGGCCAACGCCTGCACCGCGTGCTCGGTGCCCATGTCGCCGAGCGCGCGCACCGCCCAGTCCTGTGCCGGGTCGCTCGGATTCTTCGCGACCTCGAGCAGCGCCTGCTCGGCCTTCGCGCTTTGCGTGCTGCCGAGCGCGAGCAGCGCGCTCGACCGGATGGTCGGGCGGTCGTCCTTGCTGCGCGCGACCAGGACGTCGACCGCGTGCTGCGTGCCGATCTCGCCGAACGCCGCGAGCAGCGCCTCCGGCACGCCGCGCCGCGAGTCGGCGAGCATCGGCTCGAGCGCGTCGATCGCGGCGTCGTCGCCTACCGCCCCGAGCTTGACCGCGAGCACGTCGATCTCCTTGACCGAGTGGGCGGTACGGATGCGATCGACGAGATCGCGCCGCGACAGCCCGAGCGCGTCGGCGCTGACGTGGATCGGCCGGCGCAGCGCGTAAGGCAGCGCACCGTGCGGCTCGTCGGCCATCGCCGCGGGAGCATCCAGCCCGCCGCGGTGGGCCCGGACGACCGACACCCCGGCGAGGGCGGCGAACAGGGCACAGGCGAGCTTCCAGCGGGTTATCGATGTCACGGGGGACTCCTCGGGCACTACCGCGTATGTGTCAAACGAACGCCGTCCGGTATCGATCCATTCCAGCGGAGGGAATCGGTCGCCTGTCGGCCCCTGAAGTTGTCGGAAGCTCCGCAACCGCGCCCGGCGGCGGGTGTCAAGCGCTCGCCGGGCGCTCGCGCACGTGCGTGCAAGATCGCAGGCCAGGTGCCTGACGTCGTTGACGCTACAGGTGGCGTCCGTAGACTGAAATCATGTTGACGACAGAGCAGACCACCGAACTTCGGCACCGCCTGCAGGCCGACCTGAGCCGCCTGTCGGAGCATGCCCACAATGGGCTCGAATTCACGATGGACCGCGACCGGGACCGGATCGGCCGCGACTCGATGGACGAGTCCACCGAGGAAGAGATCTACTCGACGCAGCTGCGGCTACACGACCGCGAGACGTTCCTGCTCGACAAGATCCGCGAGGCGATGCGGCGCCTGGAAGCCGGCGAGATCGACGAGTGCGAGGAATGCTCGGAGCCGATCGGGTTCAAGCGGCTCATGGCGCGGCCGGTCACGACGCTGTGTTTCGAGTGCAAGACGGCGCGCGAACAGGTCGAGGCCGACGAAGAGCCGGCCCCGTAGCCCGCGCGGCGCGCGCCGGGCGCCGGAATAGCGATCTCCTCGAAATCTCTGATACACTGGGCTCGTCGGAGATGGGCGACCGCTACACGATCACCGAGCGCCTGGATCACGGTGGCATGGCGGAGGTGTTCCGCGGTGTCGCGGAGTCGATGCAGGGGTTCAAGAAGTCGGTCGCGATCAAGCGGATCCTGCCGAGCCTGACGAAGAACGAGAAGTTCGTCAGGATGTTCCTCGACGAAGCGAAGCTGTCGCTGTTCCTGCAGCACGCGAACATCGTCCAGGTCTTCGACATCTCGAAGACGCCCGACAACGCGTACTTCCTCGTGATGGAGTACGTCGACGGCTGCAATCTGAAGTCGCTGATCGAGCGCCAGAAGCAGAAGAACCGCCGCATGGAGGTCGCGCACGCGATCTACGTGATGACCGAGGCCTGCAAGGCGCTGCAGTACGCGCACTACCTCGAGAACCCGGAGACCAACGAGCCGCTCGGCATCGTCCACCGCGATATCTCGCCGCCGAACATCCTGCTGTCGAAGAACGGCGAGATCAAGGTCGTGGACTTCGGCCTGGCGAAGGCGAACACCCAGATCGAGTCGACCGACCAGGGCGTGGTGAAGGGCAAGTTCAGCTACCTGTCGCCGGAGGCGGCGAGCGGGCTCGAGGTCGATCACCGCGCCGACGTGTTCGCGATCGGCATCATCCTGTGGGAGCTGTTCACCAGCCGCCGGCTGTTCTACGGCGACACCGACTACCAGACGGTCGAGCTCGTGCGCCAGGCGCGCGTGCCGTCGATCGCGGCGCTCAACCCCGAGGTCGAGCCCGAGCTCGAGGCGGTGGTGCGCAAGTCGCTCGCGCGCGAGCCCAACGATCGCTACCAGAACGCGGCCGACCTGGGCGACGCGCTCACGCAGTACTTGTTCTCGCGCAAGATGAAGGTGACGTCGCGCGACATCCAGACCCTCGTGCGTGACGCGCAGGTCGAGATGATGCGCAAGCGGTCGAACGAGCCGAAGGACTCGCTCATCGACGCGCTGATCCTCGACGAGATGCAGAAGATGACGTCGCTGGTCGGCACCGACGGCCAGCCCGCCGCGGGCGGCACCGCCGAGGGCTCGATGAGCCTCGATCCGAGCGCGTTCGTCGATACGGCCGGCTGGGTGAACGAGCTGGGGCTCGCGTCGGCGCAGCAGCCGGCGCACCAAGCCAAGCACAAGCAGCCGTCGCAGCCGCCGCCGAATCGGCCGCGCGGCAACCCACCGACGCCGAGCCCCGCCGACATCGGCTCGCTCGAGCAGATGCTCGAGCCCGAGAAGACGGGCGTGCACGGCAAGGAAGCCAGGATGCCGTGGCTCTTGATCATCATCGTGATGATCGTGCTCGGCGCCGGCGCAGCGGTCGCGGTCGTGCTGGCGATGAGCTGAAGAGATCGGGCTTTGGGCTTGGGGCTTGGGGCTTTGGCCAGAGAGCCGGAGATCCTCGGGCCAAAGCCCAAAGCCCAGTTATTTCTTGAGCGCCTCGAGCCAAAGCCCAAAGCCCAGTTATTTCTTGAGCGCCTCGAGCCTCGCCTGCGCCTGCGCCGCCACCTTCTTGTCGCCGAGCTTGGTCGCGAGCGTGCCGACGAGCGTCCAGCCGTCGAGCGAGTCGGGATCGAGCTCGACCGCCTTGCGAGCGAGCTCGAAGGCGGGTTTGCGATGCTTGTCCTGCATGAGCGTCGCCTGGAACAGGTACGCCGCGTAGAGCGACGGGTCTTGCTCGAGCACGAGCGCGAGCTCGTTGTCGGCGGCCGCGTCCTCGCTGTTGTAGTAGCGCGCGACCGCGAGCCCGAAGTGCGCCTGCGCCTGGCGCCGCACCGACGCCTTGGCCGCGACCAGCGCATCGCGTGCCGACGTGAACGCCGCGATCGCCACGTCGTATTTGCCCGCCGCGATCGCGAGCTTGCCGGCCATGATCGACGCCTCGGGCTGGCCCTTCAGCCGCTCGGGCGCGAGCTTCTCGAGCTGCTGCGACAGCGCCGCGCCGGCCTTCGCGTCGCCGGTCACGGCGTCGGCGGCGAGCAGGAAGGTCTCGGCGTCGCCGCCACAATCCGCGAGTGCGTGGCCGAACGCCGTCGCCGCGCCGGCGTAGTCGCCCTCGCGCATCGCGAGCCGGCCGCGTTCGCGCGCGAGCTTCCACTTCGGCGCGCTCGGCATGGCGTCGGCAGCGTCGAGCAGGCGCTTCGCGCCCGCGTGATCGCCCACGAGCATGCGGGCGCGCGCGAGCTCGAGCACGAGGTTGCCCGCCGCGTGATCGCCTTGCTCCTTGTACAGCTGCTCGAGCAGCTCGCGGCCGCCCGGCGCGTCGCGATCCTCGATCATCAGCAGCGCGGTCTCGAGCCGCGCGTCGTAGTTGCCCGACTTCACGGCTTCGGCGAACGCGGCCTTCGCGCCGCGAAAGTCGCCGAGATCGCGATCGAGCCGCGCGAGCTCGAGCTCGGCACGCACGACCTCGACGCCGGGCGGCCCGCCGACGACCTTGTCGAGCAGCTGCTTGGCCTTGTCGAGCGAGGCGGCATCGCCCGCCGCGCGCAGCACGGCCGCATACACGGTCGCGATCGCGGGGCTGACCGCGCCGCTCTGCGGCACGCGCGGCGCGACCAGCTTCCTCGCGTCGTCGACCTTGCCGGCGGCGAGATCGAGCCACGCGCGGCCGACGAGCGCCGGCTCGAGCTTGGGCAGCTTCTTGAGTGCCACGTCGAAGTCGCCGCTCGCACCGTCGGTGTCCCCGACCGCGAGCCGCGCCTGTCCGCGCACGGCGAGCGCGATCGGCAGCGTCGCGAGCTCGGGCGGCTTGAGCGCATCGAGCGCCTCCATCGGCTTGCCGTCGCCGAGCAGGATCTGCGCGAGCGCGATCCGCGCGGGCACGAGCTGCGGCCACGCCGCGATCGCGCGCTTCGCCGAGGCCAGCGCGCCGGCGAGCTCGTTCACGCCGTAGAGGGCGTCGATCGCATCCTCGGCGAACCGCGGCGAATCGAAGCCGACCGCCGCGGCCGCACGCAGGTCGCCGCGCGCGCTCGTCACGTCGCCGCGGCCGAAGTCGACCTCGGCGAGCGCGAGGTTCGCGAGCGCGATCTGCGCGATCGACACGCCGCGCGGCTGATCCGCTGCCGCCTTGCCGCCCTCGGCGATCACGTTCTGCACCTGCGCGTGCAGCTCGAGCCCGATGGCGAGGCCGGGCGCGACGCGGCCCGACCGCGCGAGCACGTGCGCGCGCTCGATCACCGCGGCGGGATGCTCGGGATGCGCGCCGAGCACGCGATCGATCGTCGCGCTCGCGTCGTCCCACGCGTAGCTCGCGGCCTGCGCGCGCGCGAGGCCGACGCCGTAGAGCGGGCGCGCGTCCTTCTCGAACGCGGACTCGAGGTACGTGAGCGCGGCCTTGACGTCGCCGCCGGCGAGTGCCGCGCGACCGGCGACGTATTGCGCCGCGGCGTCGTCGGGCGCGGCCGACAGCGCCGCGTCGGCAGCAGCCTTCGCGGCCTTGACATCGCCGTGCGCGAGCGCGAGATAGGCCGTCGCGATCGCGCCGTCGCTGCCGCCCTGCCCCGCCAGATCGTCGACCGCGGCCTGCGCCTCGGGCTCGCCGTCGCCGAACTCGTACGCGACGAGTGCGCGCGCGCGCGCGAACGCGGCGCGATTGCCGATCGAGCCATCCGCGCCGACGATCTGTCCGAGGTTGCCCGCCGCCGAGCTCCACGCCGTCCACGTGTCGGCCTTCGCGAGATCGGTCGCGCGGTCGCGCGCCACCGCGATCTGCTTCTGCAGGCGCATCGCGCGGATCTGGAAGCCGGCGAACACGCCGCCGCCGATCACGAGCGCGCCGATCACGATCCACACCGCGATCTGCAGCTTCGACCGCGGCCTGCGCATGCCTGGCTTCGGCGGCTGCACCACCATCGGCGGCGGCTCGGCCGGCACGACGGGCGGCGGATCGACGACCGCCGGCATCGCGCCGGGCTGCACCGCGATCGTCGCGTGCGCCCACGCCGGCGCTTGCTGCTGCTGGCCGCCGAACAGCGCGTCGACCGCGGCGGCCGTCTGCTGCTGCGCCGGCGTCAGCGGCGCCTGGATCGCGACCGTCGGCCGCACCGCGGCTGCCGCGCTCGCCGGCGACACGCCCGGCATCGTCGGCTGCGGCGGCGGTTGGGGCGGCAGCGCGGCCATCGTCGGCAGCGCCGCGGCGATGCGCGGCACCGGCGCCGGCGCGGGCGGCAGCGGCACCGCCGGCGCCAGTGGAGGTGGCGGCTGCGCGCTCGGCTTCTTCGCGCGCGGCGGCTGCGACGTCGGCTTGCCGCGCGCCGGCGCCTCGAGCGGGCCGGCCGGCATCCCGACCGCGTCGCGCAGCGCCGGATTCGGTCCGGGAAGCGGACGCTTCGGCGCGCGCACGTGCGGCAGCAGCGTCTCGCCGAGCTCGACATCGTCGTCTTCGCCCGCGAGCTCGATCGTCGGCGTGCGCACTGCCTTGGCCTGCGCGCTCTTCTTGCCGTGCACGGTCTCCTCGACGCGCCCCGCGCGCGCCTTGCTGCGCTTGCCCGCGGGCTTGGCCAGTGCACCCGGCTTGGGTGGCGCCGCGAGATCGTCGAAGTCGACATCGTCGTCGACCTCGACGCCTTCGAGATCGGGATCGACCTCGACCGTGCCGCTCTTGTCGCCGACCTCGAGCTCGGTTGCCGACGGCTCGGCTACCGCGCCGCGCTGGGCCGACCGCCTCGCCGCACCGGGCGCCGACAGCGACGTCGGCTTGGTGTAGCCGCCGCCCGAGTCCTCCTCGCCCTCGCCGGCCGGATGATTCGGGTAGTGCTTGGTATCGCCGCCGCCGACGAACCCGACCGAAGGATGCGCCGCGCTCGCGGTCAGTGGACCCCGCACGCTGAGCTGCTCGGCCTGACCGAGCAGCTGCAGGATTTTCGGATCGCCGGGAGCCACTTGCCGCGCCTTGTGCAGGGTCTCGATCGCCGCCGCGGTGTCGCCCTTGCGCAGCAGCGCCTCGCCCTTCAGCACGAACGCCGCCACCGCGGTCTGGTCGAGCTCGAGTGCGACGCGCATCTCGGCGAGCACCTCGTCGTAGCGCTTGAGCGCCAGCAGCGCCTGGCCGAGCACGATGCGACCGTCGACGGTCGTCGGGCGCCCGAGGAGTCCCAGCCGGCAGACCTTCACGGCCTCCTGGAACTGTCCCTGAGCGACCAGGGCCTGGCCGCGGCTGACGAAGTCGCTCTGCGACACGTTGCCGACGGATCTTATCAGGCTTCAGGCCTCAGGCCTCGGGCCTCAGGTTCCGGATCCGAGCCCGAGGCCCGAGCCCCGACGCCCGAGGCCCTCCGAGGTCTGCTCCTTGGCGGCCGGCTCGGGCAGGCCAGGCATCGGCTCGCCGCGTACGCGCGCCTCCTCGACGACCAGCCAGAGCTTGCCCTGGAGCTCCCAGGTCTCGAGCACGCGCGTCTCGTGCACCGTGCCCTGCGACTCGCGGTACCACTCGAGCTTGATCTCGACCTTGGCCTCGTGGGTCCCGCGCTGCGTGACCTTGACGATGTCGTACTCGGTGATCTTCACGTCCTTGCTGCGCTCGTCCCAGTCGTCGACGAACTGCGCGCGCTCCTTGGGAGGCACGTGCGTCGCGGCCACGTCGAAGCGCGCCCACGTCATGCCTTCGTGATACCCGCGCAGTGCATCGTCGAACGAGTCGGCGCGCTCCGCCGCCATCGCTCCGCAGCCAATCAGAAACACGATCGCCAGCTTGGTCATGACTCACCTCCGGGCGCGCGCTTGCGGCGCACCGCCTTGATCGCCTCGAGATCGCGCTTGCCGAGCTCGCGCGTCGCCACCATCAACACGAGGAACACCACGGCGACGACCGCCGCCGCGACGAGCGTCATCAGCTTGCCGCGGCCGTGCAGCGGCAGGTAGTGGCCGGCCGCGTACGCGCCGGCCGCCGAGATGGCGATGCGCGCCAGGCTCGCCAGCGGCACCGCGGCGCCGAACACGCGCACGAGCTGCCAGCTCGTGATCACCGCGCCGAGCAGCATCGCGCTCGCCGTCACCGCGGCGGTGATCTCGAGCACGTCGGGGCTGTTCGCGAACGTGCCGATCGCGAGGTAGTTCGCGATCGCGGACAGCCCGACCGTGACCGCCGCGCTCGCGATCGCGGCGCGCGACTTGCCGGCGCCGTTCAGGATCGTGCCGGCGATCGCGAAGATCGCGAAGGCGACGTTGCCGAACGCGAGCAGGCGCAGCGCCGGCGCGCCGGCATGCGCGTACGTGTCGCCGTACAGGAGCGCGAGGTTGTCGCTCGGGTTCGCGGCCATCACGACCGCGATCATCGTCGCGAACGCGAGCGAGTAGCGCGTGGTGATGTGGATGTAGCGCTTGGTGGTCTCGCGGTCCTCGGTGAATGTCGAGCGCGACACGAGCGGAAACACGACGAACGTCGCCGCGATGATCGCCTGGTACGACACGCGCGCGAGGTTCTGCGACGCCGTGTAAAAGCCGTTGGCCTCGTCGGCGACCTTGTGGCCGAGCAGATCGGACAGCCGCAGCTCGAGCAGGAAGTTGTCGACGAACATCAGCGCGTTGAACAGCAGCAAGTACAGCGCGACGCCGACGAAGTACCGGAACATCGGCTTGACCGGCAGCTTGTCGGCGCGGCCCTTCGCGCCGGGTAGCCCGACCCAGGCGATCGCGACACACAGGATGAGCGCGACCGCGCCGACCCAGCCGCCGACCACGCCGACCACGCCGAGCCCGAGGTACGCCATGCCGAGCAGGCCGATCGCACGCAGCGTCGCGAACGTGACGTCGAGCCCGGCCTGCTTGTGGAACGCGTGCGTGCCGTTCGCGGTGCCGACGAACACGGCATAGAACGAGTAGCCGCCGATGATGAGGCCGCCGAGCATGAGCGGCGCGGTCTTGGCCGGATCGTCGAGCAACCGCGCGACGAGCGGCGCGGCGGCGATGAACGCGATCGAGATCGGCAGCCCGAGCCGCACGTGCATGCGCAGGCCGGCGTGCTGGACGGCGCGGGCGCGGCCCTGCTCGTGCGTCGACGTGCGCGATACCGACTGGATCGTCCCGGTGACCGCGACGTTGTTGAACATCGACGCGATGCTGTTGACGAGCCCGTAGCGGCCGTACTGCTCGATCGACAGGTAGTGCGGCAGCCGGAACTGCACGACCAGACCGACGAGCAGGAAGTAGAACTTAGCGAACGCGATATATAAGACGCCGCGTCCGGCGCCCGTACCCTTCGGCTCGCTGTCGCTCACTACTGCTCAGCGGTTATCACGCGGGAGGCAGGGGCGCCAGTTCTGCTACCCTCGCCGCGTGCGATGGCCGTGGCTCGTGCTGGCGGCGTGCGGGCACGGTGCGGCATCCGCCCCGCCCGATCGCGTGCAGATCCTGGTCGACGCGCCGGGCCACGCCGTCGACCTCGAGCGCACGGTGACGATCCCGCTCGAGCGCGCGCTCGCCGGCGTGCCGGTCGCGACGCGGACGCGAAGCGTGACGCGCGACGGCCACGTGGTCTTCACGATCGACGTGCGCGGCGACATGCTCGCGGCGCGCCAGGAGATCCTCGCGCGGCTGCCCGCCGCGGACTTACCAGCGGGCGTCCACGCCGAGCTCGGACCGCTGACTTCGGCCGATGGCGAGGTCGTGCGCTACGCGCTGCACACGAGCACGCTGCCTCTGTTCGAGCTCCGGACCATCCAGGACTGGACCGCGCGCCCGGCGTTGCTGCGCGTGGCCGGCGTCGCCGACGTTTCGACATGCGGCGGCGCGGTCGCGCAGCTGCGCATCCACGCCGGGCTCGATCAGCTGCTCGCGCTGAACGTCGGGCTCGACGATGTCGCCTCCGCGGTCCACGACGCGGCCGCGCGTGACCTGGTGCGCGACGCCGACGAGGTGCGCGCGCTCGTCGTGGCGAAGCGCGGCGACGTAGCGGTGCGGCTCGGCGACGTCGCGGTGGTCGAGGACGGCGGGACACCCGAGACCTGCTACGCGCTCGACGCGCGCGGCCGCGGCGTGATCTCGACGGTCTGGCTGCGCACCGGCGACGACCGCGCGACCGTCCGGGCCGCGGTCGATCGTGCGCTCGATCAGCTCGCAGCGCAGCTGCCGCCCGGAACGACGCTCGACCGGCCGTCGGATGTGGCGCGCGGCACGCTCGCGTTTCCGCCCGGCGCGAGCGATGCGAAGCGACGCGAGCTAGTCCAGCAGGCCGCGAGCACCGTGCCGGATGCCGCGATCGAGCTCGGCCGGCCCGACGGCGGCTTCGCAGATCGCGCGCCGGATGAGGCGCGCGTGTACTTGAAGTCGCGCGACGACTTGAAGCGAGTCGCCGATGCCCCCCTTCCGGGCGCGCGCTGGGCAGCCGACGAGCCGGGTGCCTGGATCGAGGTCACGGGCGACGAGTTCGACCAGCTCGCCGCCGTGCTCGACCGCGTGACCGCCGTGGTGCCGGTCGTCGCGCGGATCGGCGCCGGCACGCTGCCGGAGCTGACGTACGACATCGACCGACAGGCGGCGGCACGGCTC
>DASXCY010000173.1:0-26101 GCA_036490935.1 Kofleriaceae bacterium
CGAGGCGTAGAGGCCCTCGGCGAGATCCGCGGGCAGTGCCGGCCCTGCGAGCACGCCGAGCTTGAGCGTCGGCAAGCCCTGCTGCATCACCTCGGACACGCGCTCGTTGCTGTCCTTCGCGAGCGCGCCGATCGCGTGGACGACGATGTGGCTGCCGTCGAGGAATGCGCCGAGCTCGCGCGCGCGCTCGCGCACGTCGGTCGAGGTCACGGCGAGCACGAGGAATCGCGCCTCGGCCGCGAGCCGCCGCGGATCGGCGGTCGCCTCGAGCGGCTCGGGCAGCGCCGCGCCCGGCATGCGCGGAGACGCGCGCTTCGTGCGGATCGCGTCGACGACCGCGGCGTCGCGCGACCACAGCACGACGCGCCGGCCGGCCCGCACGAGCACCGACGCGAGCGCGCTGCCGAACGAGCCGGCGCCGACGATACCTACGGTGTCTGCTCGGGTCATTCTGGAATGTGCGCGGTGCGGTTCTGGTAGTAGTAAAGCAGTTTCACGTCGTCGACGTGCAGCGCCTCGCCGGCGCGCGTGACGACGGGCCGCGTGTGGTAGCTGCCGAGCCCACGCACGGCGTCGTCGACGACCGCGCTCGCGGCCTGCGCCTGATGCATCGGGTGCTCGGCGCCCCACTCGGGGTGATCGGCGAGCCGCGCGCGCAACCGTACGATGCCCTCGGCGGCGTCGGTCGCCGCGATCGTGCATTGCGCCGGCGCGGCGCGCAGCAGCCGGTAGATGTCGCGCGTGCCGGTGCGGCGCGCGAGCTCGTCGTAGAGCACGCGCGCGAGCAGGTGCGTCGAGTGAAACACGGTGAGCCGCGGGAATGCTTGCGCGAGCCGGCGGCCGAGCGCACGCGTGTACTCGGCGTCGCGCTGGTCGTCGTCGCTGACCTCGCCGTCGGCCCCGCGCACGAAGCTCGCCGGATCGACGACGCGCCCGGCCCGATCGAGCGATTCGCCATCGTCGGTGATGTCGTTGCCGAACGGATCGAGCGGGCGGCCGAATCGCACGACCACCGAGCCCTCGTGCGCGACGATCTTGCGGAAGAACTCGAGCAGGCGGCCGATGCGCGAGAATTCGTCGTCGGTGATGATGTAGCGGCTCTTGCCGGTCTCGGCGAGGTAGTCGTCGATCAGCGTCTCGGCTTCGAGCACGAGCCGGTAGTTGATCGTCGCGGGCACGATGTAGAGCCGCTTGTTCGGCATGCCCTCGCGCACGAGGTTCTTGTACGCGGTGACCGTCGTGCCGAGCAGGCCGAGCTTGAGGTTCTTCTCGACCACGTTCGACCGGCAGCGCGTGCCGCCCGGGAAGAACAGCGAGTGATAGCCGTGCTCGAGCAGCACGGTCGAGTACTCCTTCAAGACGTCCTTGTAGAGCTCGAACCTGAGGCGGCGATCGACGCGATACGCGCCGAGGTTGCGCATGAAGAACGAGATGAACGGATTCGAGAACAGATTCTTGCCGGCGCCGTACGTGGTCGGCGGTAGGTGCGCGCGCGTCAGCCCCAGGCCGATCGCGGGCGAGTCCATGTTCGAGCTGTGCGTCGGCGTGACGACGATCGTGCCGCGCTCGGCGCACGCCCGGGCGACTGCGATGTCGCCGTCGGCGGTGATGCGCGCGTCGAGGTTGCGCAGCGCGGCCATGCCCTCGCGCAGCGTCGTCGTGGGCGAGAACAAGAGGCCGAGCAGCGACGGCCCGACGCCGGTCGCGAACTTGTACACGCGCGTGTCGAAGTTCCCGACGATGTCGCGGCCGTAGTGGCGCACGAGCTCGTGCAATTCGCGCTGCTTGTCGTCGTCGGACATCGTGGCGAGCCGCCGCGACAGGTCGCGCCATTTCTCGGCGCCGTCGCGGTCGCCCAGCCGCTTGAGCTCGCAGTACGCGACATCGTTCAGCACGTACTCGAGCGACGCGTCGCCGCCCCCGCGCGCCTCGGCGATCCGGCGCGCGACGACCCGGCGCTCGACCTCGGCGAGCAGCCGCTCGCGGTCGGAGTTGAACCGCTCCAGGCGATTCTCCGCCTCCCGGACCGGCCGATCGCTGGGCTCGGGCGCCACGGAGGATCGATATCACGAGCATACGCTTGCAGTCCCAGCCGTGGTATGTTCTCCATTGAACGGGCGGCAGCTCTCGATTATGAGTGGCTGCCCGAGGGAGACCTGGTCCTTGACCAAGCGTCCGACTACAGCAGGTAGCTCACGAAAGAAGTCCGAGCCGGCGGCGAAAGCCACCAAGGCGAAGGCCCCGCGTGCGTCCGCACGGACCAAGAAGGCCGCGGCGGCACCGCCGGCGCCCCCGCCCCCGCCCAAGGAGCTCTACAACCTCGAAGGTCCGATCCCGCGCGAGGGCGCCGGCCTGCCCAAGAAGGTCGGCGCGCTGCTCGGCGTCGGCCAGAAGGCGCTCGGCATCAAGTCGTTCCGCCCCGGCCAGGCCGAGGCGTTCGATCACCTGCTCGCCGGTGAGGACCTGCTCGCGGTCATGCCGACCGGCAGCGGCAAGTCGCTGCTCTACCAGCTCACGTCGTTGGTCGTGCCGGGCGTGACGGTCGTGGTCAGCCCGCTGATCGCGCTCATCAAGGATCAGCTCGACAAGATGACCGCGAAGGGCGTCGCGGCGGTGAAGATCGACTCGACGCTGACCGTGAAGCAGCGCCGCGAGGTCGACGCGATGGTGCGCGCGCCGGGCGGCAAGCTCTTGCTCACGACGCCCGAGCGGATGGCCGATCCCGAGTTCCGCGTGTTCCTGCGCGAGGCGGCGAGCGGCGTCGGCGTGTCGCGGTTCGTCGTCGACGAGGCGCACTGCGTGTCGCAGTGGGGCCACGACTTCCGGCCGGCATACCTGTCGCTGCGCAAGGCGATCGACGACGTCGGCCGGCCGCCGGTGCTCGCGACGACCGCGACCGCGCCGCCGCACGTCCGCGACGACATCCTGTTCCAGCTCGGCATGGAGAGGGCGACGATCGTCACGACGACGTTCGATCGCCCGAACCTGCACTACGAGGTGATCGTCTTCCACGACGAAGACGAGAAGATGAAGACGCTGGTCACGCTGCTGAAGAAGCTGCCGCGGCCGGGCATCGTGTACTGCGCGACCGTCAAGAAGGTCGAGGAGCTGTACGAGGCGCTGACGCGGTGGGGCGTGCCGGTCGGCAAGTATCACGGGCGCATGAACAAGGGCGAGCGCGACGTCTCGCAGCAGACGTTCATGGACTCGCCCGAGCTCGTGATGGTCGCGACCAACGCGTTCGGTCTCGGCGTCGACAAGGCGAACATCCGCAACGTCCTGCACTATCACGTGCCGGGCTCGCTCGAGGCGTACGCGCAGGAGGCGGGCCGCGGCGGCCGCGACGGCAAGCCGGCGCGCTGCGTGCTGCTGTTCTCGCCCGACGACGTCGCGATCCAGGAGTACTTCCTCAGCGGGACGTATCCGACGAAGCGGCAGGTGCGGCAGGTGTTCGAGGCGATCGAGCACTTCACGGCGTCGCACGCGCGCGCGGGCGGCTTGGCCGACGACTCGCAGCCGACGGTCGCGAACATCGCGCTCGGCTCGAGCGTCGGCCAGCAGCGCACGCGCACGGTGCTGTCGCTGCTCAAGGACGAGGGCTTCATCACCGAGAAGGACGGCGGGTGCTTCTACGTCGCGGATCCGGCGCCCGAGCGCGAGCACCTGATGGAGCGCGCGAAGCAGTACGAAGCGCGACGCATCGCCGACCGCCAGCGCCTCGACGCGCTGCTCGGTTACGTCAAGGCGCCGGGCTGCCGCAGCGTCGCGATCCTCGAGTACCTCGGCGAGCCGAATCCGCAGAAGTGCGGGCGCTGCGACAACTGCCTGCGCTCGCGCGAGGCGGCGCTCGCGGCGTCGACCGAGGCCACGCGGCTGGGTGCGTCGCTCGTGCGCGAGCTCGACGACGATGCGGCCGAGCTGGCGAAGGCGCCGCGCCGCGAGATCAAGGCGCGCATCGTGCGCATCGATCAGCCGCAGCCCACGGTGGCGGCACCTGCCGAAGCGGCCGCGGCGCCGGCTCCTGCCGCGGCGAAGCCGGCGACGGTGCTGCGGCGAACACCGGGCGCGGCGGTTGCGGCGACTCCGCCGAACGGCCACGCCAAGGCGACGAAGGCCGCCGAGCCGGCCTCGACATCGGCCTCGCCGCCGGTCGTCGCGAAAGCCGCACCTCCGCACGACGGCAACAAGGACGAGCTCGACGACGACGACGAGCTCGACGACGACGAGCTCGAGGACGGTGAAGAGGGCGAGGACGGCGAGCTGGTCGACGGCGATGACGATCTGGACGACGACCTCGACGGCGAGGACGACGACGAGGACGACGACGAGGACGACGACGACGGTGACTACGAGGTCATCGACAAGACCGCCGCCGAGCTCGCCGAGGAAGGTCTCGAAGGCCCGGGCGAGATCACGGTGCTCGCGCGCAAGCGGCAGCCCAAGCAGCCCAAGCAACGGCCCGAGCAGACGCTCGACACGCCGTCGGCGAGCGCGGCCGAGGCGCGGCGGCGCAGGCGGCGCAGGCGGCGCAAGCGGCGCGCGATGTTGCCGCCGAAAAGCGCGTTCGTGACGCCGGTGCTGTCGACGGCCTCGCCGATCGCAGAGGCGCAGCCGCGCCGGCCCGGCGGCGGTGGCGGCGGCCCGGTGATCGAATACGTGCGCGGCCCGATGCGGATCGCGATGGCGCCGGTCGCGTCGGCGAATCCGAACGACGCGGGCGTCGTGCGGCGGCGCGGCGGCAAGCGGCGCTGGCGCGACGGAAACTCCCGCGGCCCCGGCGGTCCGCCGGGTGGCGGCAGCTTCCAGCGCGCGGATCGCCCGGCCGACGGGCGCCCGCAGGGCGGACCGGGTGCGGCGCCGTGGGCGCAGTCCGGCGAGGGCAACGGTGCGCCGGGCGAGCGCCGCCGCCGTCGCCGTCGCCGTCGCCGTCGTGGCAACGGACTCGGGATCGAGGCCGGCAACGGCGCGCCGCAGGCCGGCCCGCCGCCGAACGGCAACGAGCCGGTCGTCTTCTTCCAGCCGGCGAGCGGCGCGCAGCAGCCGGCGGTGCTCGGCCCGGATGGCCAGCCGATCCGCAAGCGCCGTCGCCGTCGCCGTCGTGGCCGCGGCGGCCGCAACCGCGATTGGCGCATGCAGCAGGGCGGCGGCGGCGCCCCGCCTTCCGAAGGCGGCGGCGGCGGCACACCGCCTGGCGACGCCGGCTAGCTCCGAATTCCCTGTTCCCGGTTGAAGTCGCCAACCGAGACCAGGGAACGGTAGCGAGCTTGGCGGTATCACCGGCCTGCCGTACCCTTAGACAGGATGCTCGACTGGCTTGGCTCCGTGCAGATCCGCAAGCGGTCGCCGGAGCGCGTCGAGCTCGATCTCACGCGCGCGACCGCGTGGACCGGATGGGGGCTCGTCATCGGCGGCGCGCGGCTGATGTGGATGCACGTGTTGCCCGCGACGCTCGCCGGCCTCGCCGTGTGCGGGCTCGGCATCCTGCTCGCGACGCTGCGCCGCAAGCTCGTGTTCGATCGCGAGGACGGCCTGCTGCGCAGCGAGCAGCGCATCCTCGGCATCCGCCGCAAGGCCGCCATCCCGCTGTTTCACCTGCGCGCCGTCGTCGTCTCGGCGCGGCGCAGCGGCATGTACGTCGCCTACGTCGAGCGCCGGCTCGGCGGCACGATCCATCTCGACGAGGCTCGTCGCCCGGCCCCCTTGCTCGCGCTCGCCGAGGCCATCGCCGACGTCGCCGAGCTCCGGCTCGTGTACGACGCGACGACGCGGATGGCCGTCAGCGACTAGCGCGCCGCCGCGCGATCGCGATACCGTCTCGGCGTGCGCTGTACCCCCGTCATCGCGATGCTCGGGCTCGTCGCGGCTTGTACCAGCGGAAGCCGTAGCGATTCGGATCACAAGCAGGTCGAGACCACGCGCAAGCTCGCGGGCGTGTACCCCGAGGACTTCAAGTGCGACTCGATCACCACGACCGACGCGCTCGGTCGGGTGCTCGGCGGCACCGCGCGCTACATCGACACGTCGATGCCGGTGCCCACGGGCGTGCCCCATCCGTGCAACTACGAGGTGCAGGCCCAGCAGACCGAGTACTGGACGTACGACATCGACTGTCGCAGCGACTACAAGGCGCGCGCGGACGGGCTGTTCGCGCAGTACAAGGAACACAGCGCCGAGCTGGTCGACCAGTACAACGGGCTCGCGGACGCCGGCATCAAGCCGACCGATGCCGGCATCGCGATCCGCGCGCCGGAGCCCGCGGCCGAGGTCGCGGTCGGCGCGAAGGGTCTCGACCATCACGGCCGCGGCCTGATCTTCATCGACGACGATGCGCCGTGCTACGTGCGCGTGGTCGGTCCCGACAGCGCACGCCGCCTCGATCTCGCGAAGCTCGTCGCGAAGAACCTGACGTTCGCGAACGCGCCGATGACGCCGCGGCCGATGCCCTGAGGCCGTGATGGACAGATTCCGCGTCGAGCGACGCGAGCTCCTGCGGCTCGCCGCGCCGCTCGCCGGCCAGCAGGTCGGGTTCCAGCTGATGGGCCTGGTCGACGCGCTCGTGCTCGGCCGCTATAGCGACGCCGCGCTCGCCGGTGCCGGCATCGGCAACAACTTGTTGTTCGCGATCGTGTCGGTCGGGCTCGGCATCGTGATGGGGATGGACACCGTCGTGCCGCAGGCGCTCGGCGGCGGCCGCACCGAGGACGCGCGGCGCGCGGTCGGGGCCGGCATCCGGCTCGCGGTGATGGTCGGGCTCGCCGCGACGCTGCTCGTGATGGCCTCGCCGTTCGTGCTCGACGTCGCGGGGGTCGAGCACGATGTCGTCGCCGAGGCGCGGCCGTACGTGTTCGTGCGCGCGCTCGGCATCGTGCCGTTCCTCATCACGATCGCGCAGCGCAGCTACCTGGCCGCGCACGGCCGCACGCGGCCGTTGATCGTCGCCACGATCGCAGGCAATGCCGTCAACGCCGTGCTCGACATCGCGCTCGTGTTCGGCGTCAGCGCGATCGGCCTGCCGCGGCTCGGCGTGATCGGCGCCGCCGCCGCGACGGCGGCCGTCCAGATCGTCACCGCCGTGATCTTCGGGCTCGCGGTGCGCGAGCTGAACGCGCACGCACCCGCGCCGCGCTCGACGCGCGCCGATCTCGCCAAGATCGTGCGCTTCGGTTGGCCGGTCGGCGCGCAGATCTTCGCCGAGGTCGGCATCTTCGGCATCGCGACGGTCGCGGCGGGCCGGCTCGGCAAGGTGCCCGCGGCCGCGCACTCGATCGCGCTCAACCTCGCGAGCTTCACGTTCTCGGCCGCGTTCGGCCTGGCGAGCGCGACGAGCGTGCGCGTCGGCCACGCGATCGGCGCGGGCGACCGGGCGCTCGCCCGCCACCGCGGCGTGCAGGGCATGCGCTACGCGCTCGCGATCATGGCGGTCGCGGCCACGACGTTTCTCGTCGCCGGGCACGCGCTCGCGAGCGCGTTCACCGCCGATACCGCGGTGGTCGCGGCGACCGTGCCGCTCCTCCACATCGCCGCGCTGTTCCAGCTCTCCGACGGCGCGCAGGCGCTCGGCGCCGGTGCGCTGCGCGGCCTCGGCGACACGCACGCGACGCTCGTCGGCAACTTGATCGGCCATTACGCGATCGGCCTGCCGATCATGCTCGGCCTCGCCTTCGGCGCTTCGCTTGGCGCGCCGGGTCTGTGGTGGGGCCTGTCGGTCGGGCTCACGGTGACGGCCGTGTACCTGGTCGCGCGCTTCCTGGCCGGCACGCGCGCAACGCGCGTGTAACGACACAGGCGTTCACGTGCGCGCAACACCGGCGCATCGCCGCGTGGCGACGTTCGAGGCATGACTCGCATCGCGCTCGTGGTGTTCCTCGCCGGTTGCGCCGCGGCCATGCCCGCGCCGGTATCTCCGGCGGCGCCGCCGCCACCCGCGCCACGCTGCGTCGCCGTGGTCGACGTCAGCGGCATCGCGGGCTCGGGCGGCATCGACGGCGCGACCGGCGCGCCCGGCCCGATCGCGGGCACGCGCGGCTACGACGGCCAAGCCGGCGACTCCGGCGCGCCCGGCGATCGGGGCCCGCGCGTCGACGTCGCGCTCGGCATGATCGACTCGCGCCCGGTGGCGCGCATCATCGCGGACGACCATCCCACGCGCGAGCTCGCGCTCGATCCGACCTGCCCGCCGATCGTGATCCGCGCGCGCGGCGGCGAGGGCGGCTCGGGCGGTGACGGCGGCGCCGGCGGCGCCGGCGGCACCTCGAGTCACATCCGCGATCCGCGCAGTGGCCCCGACGGCGATGTCGGCGACGGCGGCGACGGCGGCCGCGGCGGCCGCGGCGGCCGCGTCGTCGTGCGCTACGACGAGCGCTACCCGGAGCTACTGTCGCGCATCACGATCGACGCGCGCGGCGGCGGCGGTGGCGGCGGCGGCGACGGCCGCACCCGCCGCACCGCGGGCACCGCCGGCGAGAACGGCAGCGACGGTCCACCGCCCGAATACCTGCCGGTCGCCCCGTCCGCCGTCTTCATCCCGCTGCCGCCGTGATCAGACGTCGAGCTCGCCGATCTCGGCGGCGTTCTCGGTGATCAGCTTGAACCGCGCCGCGACGTCCTTGCCCATGAGGTCGGAGATGGTCGCGTCGGCGGCGAGCGCATCGGACACGCGCATGCGCAGCGCCTGGCGCGTCTTCCGATCGAGCGTCGTCGAGTTCAAGGTGTCTGCGTTCATCTCGCCGAGGCCCTTGAACCGCGTGATGTTCGGCTTGCTGTTGCTCTTCGCGTGCTCCTTGAGCAGCTGCTCCTTGTGCACGTCATCGAGCGCCCAGAACGTCTGCTTGCCGATGTCGATGCGGTACAGCGGCGGCTGCGCCAGATACACGTGGCCTTGATCGATCAGCGGTCGCATGTGGCGAAAGAAGAACGTGAGCAGCAGCGTCGCGATGTGGTGGCCATCGGCATCGGCATCCATCAGCAGGAAGATCTTGCCGTAGCGCAGCTTGCCGAGCTCGATCGTGTCGCCCATGCCGCAGCCGAGCGCCGACACGAGGTCCTGCAGCTCCTTGTTCGCGAGCAGCTTCTGCCCGCTCGCCTGCTCGGTATTGAGCACCTTGCCCTTGAGCGGCAAGATCGCCTGCGTCTTGCGATCGCGGCCCTGCTTGGCCGTGCCACCGGCGCTCTCGCCCTCGACGATGAACAGCTCGCTCTCACTAGGATCGGTCGACGAGCAATCGGTGAGCTTGCCCGGCAGGTTCAGCCGGTGCGAGACCGCGGTCTTGCGCGTCACCTGCTGTGCGGCGCGCGAAGCCTCTCTCGCGCGCGCCGAGATGATCGTGCGCGCGACCACCGCCTGCGCCCAGCTCTGGTTCTCGTTGAGGTAGTTCTCGAGCGCGGGCCGCACGAGGTTTTCGACCTCGGCCGCGACCTCGGGGTTATTCAAGCGGTTCTTGGTCTGGCTCTGGAACTGCGGGTCGTGCACGTAGGTCGATAGCACCGCGACGATGCCCTCGCGGATGTCCTCGGCCGTCAGGGTCACGCCCTTGGGATCGAGCTTGTGCGTCGCGATGTAGTTGCGGACCGCCTTGACGATCGCGGTGCGCAGGCCGGCGTCGTGCGTGCCGCCGTCGGGCGTCGGCACCGAGTTGACGTACGTCTTGAACCCCTCGTCGGTGCCTTCGGTCCACTGCATCGCGAGCTCGAGGCCGAGCCGGGCATCGCGATCGTCTTTTTGCAGGACAAAGATCCCCCCGGTGGGCGGCACCGACGGTTTCCCGCGCTCGGCGACGAGCTTCGGCAGGTACTCGGCGATGCCCTGCGGGTGCACGAAGCGATGCAGCATCTCGGGTCGCTTCGTCTCGTCGCGAAACACGATCTCGAGGCCGCCGTGCAGATAGCTCTTCGCCTCGAGGCGCTCCGCGATCTGCTCGGGATCGAAGCTGTGCTTGCCGCCGAACACCTCGTCATCGGGATGAAACGTGACGAGCGTGCCGGTGCCGCGCGCGCCGCCGAGCTTCTTCAGCTTGCCCTTCGGTTCCCCCCGCGAGAACCGCATCTCGTAGCGCTCGCCATCGCGCTTCACCTGCGCGATCAGCTCGCTCGACAGCGCGTTGACGACCGCCGCGCCGACGCCGTGCAAGCCGCCCGAGACCGCATAGCTCTTGCCGCGCTCGAACTTGCCGCCGGAGTGCAGCGTCGTGAAGATGACCTCGAGCGCGCTCTTCTTGAACTTGGCCATCGTGTCGACGGGAATCCCGCGACCGTTGTCCTCGACCGTGCAGGTCTTGCCGTCCTCGTGGAGCGTGACCTCGACCTTGGTCGCGTGCTTGTTGATCACCTCGTCGATCGAGTTGTCGACGACCTCCCAGAGCAGATGGTGGTAGCCATCCTTGCCGGTGCCGCCGATGTACATGCCCGGGCGCTTGCGCACCGGATCGAGGCCCTCGAGGACCTGGATCTCGTCGGCGCCGTACTTGCTCGCTTGCGCCATCAGTTAACTCCCTGTCCGCCTTCGGCGTTGGCGAGCGGCTGGATGTTGACCGGCTTCGGCACGAGCACGAGCTCGGCGCGCTTCACGATCTGGCGACCCTTGCCGCCGCGCGAGCCGACCTCCTTCGGATCGCACTTGAGCGCGAGCTCCTTGCCGCCCTTGTCGGTCGCGACGGTCAGGATGTCGCCCTTGCCGCCGGCGGCGAAGCCGATCACCGCGTCGTCCGGCGACGTCTTGATCACGGTCACGCCGCGGCCCGGCCCCTCGAGCTGCGCGATCTCCTCCGCCTTGACGTGCAGCACGTGGCCATCGCGCGTCGCACACACCACGACGTCCTTGGCGTTGCACGGCACCACGCCGAGCACCTCGTCGCCGTCTTTGGGTCGCGCGTAGCGCCGGCCCGCCTTCGTCGTGACCTCCAGATGCTGCGCGATCGCGAACCGCAGGCCGAAGCCGGCGCGCGTCACCGCGAGCAAGGTCGGTGGCACCAGCGCGCGCGGATCGAGCGTCATCGCGTTGACGATGCGCTCGCCGTCGCCGAACTTGAAATACTTCTGCGCCGGGTCGCCGTAGCCGGTGGTCGCCGCGATGTCGTTGATCTTGATGACGTACGCCGAGCCGCGATTCGTGAAGAAGATGACTTTCTCCTTCGTCGAGCCGGGCAGCACGTGCGTGACCGCGTCGCCTTCACGGGTGCGCGTCGAGCTCGGATCCTTGAGCTCGCGCACGCGCTTGATCCAGCCGTCGTGCGTGACGACGACGTTCGCGTCCTCGTCGACGATGAACGCGTCCTCGTCGAACTCCTGCTCGTCGCTCGCGCCGCCGGTCTTGCTCCGCCGCGGCGTGCCGAGCTCCTTGGCCACCGCCTCGAGCTCCTCGCGCACGACGTCGAGCAGCCGGTCGTCGCTGTTCAGGATCTTCTGGATGCGCTTGGCCTCGGCGCCTCGCTCGGCGAGCTCCTCGCGGATCACCTTGATCTCGAGCTTCGCGAGCTTGTACAGGCGCAGCTCGAGGATGGCGTCGACCTGGATGTCGTCGAGCTTGAACCGCTTCATCAGCTTGCCCGCCGCATCCTCCTTGCCGTCGCTCGCGCGGATGATCTTGATCGTCTCGTCGAGCGCGTCGAAGATGGTGTGGAAGCCCTCGAGGATGTGGATGCGCGCCTTCAGCTCCGCGAGCTGGAACTCGAAGCGCCGCGTCGTCGTGATGATCCGGAAGTCGAGGAAGTGCGCGAGCATCTCCTTGATGCCGAGCTTCTTCGGCTGCGGCGCCGCGCCCGACGGGACCGAGCCGTCGTCCATCAGCTCCGGCGGCACGAGGCAGGTGAGATTCACGTGGAAGCTCGTCTGCAGCGGGGTGTGCTTGTGGAGGTACGCCATCACCATGTTCGGATCGGCGTCCTTCTTGATCTCGAGCACGATGCGCACGTCGGTCGTCGACTCGTCGCGCACGTCGACCAGGTACGGCAGCTTGCGGCCCAGGATCACGTCGGCGATCTTCTGGACGAGATCGGCCTTGGTCATCGCGTACGGAATCGACGTGATCACGATGTCGGTGCCGCCGCGCTTGCGGTCCTCGAGCTTGTGTTCCCCTCGCAGGCGGATCGTGCCCGCGCCGTCCTTGTAGATCTGGCGCAGCTCGACCTTGCTGTTCAGGATCTGCCCGCCGGTCGGAAAATCCGGCCCGTTGACGTGCTTCATCAACGCGACGTGGTCGATCTCTCGGTTCTTGCTGAGCGCGATCAGCGCGTCGACGATCTCGCGCAGGTTGTGCGGCGGGATGTTCGTCGCCATGCCGACCGCGATGCCGGTCGAGCCGTTGACGAGCAGGTTCGGAAACCGCGCCGGCAGCACCGTCGGCTCTTCCGTCGTGCCGTCGTAGTTCGCGCGCATGTCGACCGTGTTGAAGTCGAGCTCGCGCAGCAGCTCCATCGCGGGTGGCGCGAGCCGGCACTCGGTGTAGCGGTACGCGGCCGCCTCGTCGCCGTCGAGCGAGCCGAAGTTGCCGGAGCCGTCGACGAACGGCACGCGCAGCACCCAGTCCTGCGCCATGCGCACCATCGCGTCGTAGACCGCCGTGTCGCCGTGCGGGTGATACTTACCGATCACGTTACCGACGACGGTCGCGCTCTTGCGATACTTCGCGTCGGGCCGGAGGTGGTTGTCGTGCAGCATCGCGTACAGGATGCGGCGCTGCACCGGCTTCAGACCGTCACGCACGTCGGGCAGCGCGCGCGACGTGATCACCGACAGTGCGTAGTTGAGATACCGGCGGCGCGCCTCGGCCTCGAGAGATGCGTCGTGGGTTCCCGGCGTCCCCGAGCCGCCGCCTCCGGATGCGGGAGGTGCTCCGCCGCCACCGCCCGAGCCGCGTTGCTTGCGTGGTTTGGCTGACTTCTTGGCCATGAGTTGCTCGACCGGCGCACCTTTACCCGAGTTGGAGAAAAGTTCCAGCTGCTCGCGGGGAGGCAGATCGTCAGATACGGGCATGGACGACTCTCGCAGTATGAAAAGTGGGTCCGACATCGACGCCGTGATAACAGTGGCGTCTCGCGACCCATGGTCCGAAGACGTACTCGCCGGCGCAAGAAAAGGACCGTCTACTCCGGGCTCGATGCAGCTGCACCCGCGAAGCGGAGCGGCGCGTGGCTCGTGCTCGTGCTCGGCGCGCTCGTGGTCGTGAACCTGTACGTGTTCGTGTGGGACAAGCAGACCGGCGTGCGCGCGCTCCGCGACCAGGCGGAGGCCGGTCAGCCCGCGCCCGCGATGACCGTGCCGTCGCTGCCGCTCGTGCCGGGTCACGCCGCGAACGCCGCGCCGGCGGCCAAGGCGCCTCCCGCCGTCACCGGTGTGGTCGGCAAGTCCGATACGCTCGGCAAGCTGCTCAAGAAGAGCGGGCTCACCGCGGCGGAATCGGACGAGATCATCCACGCGCTGTCGGGTGTGCTCGACTTCCGCGCGATCCGTGCCGGTGAGACGTACCGGCTGGAACGTGGCGCGGATGGCCGCGTCACGCGCTTCGAGCTCGACGTGGCAAAGGGCCGCCGCGTCCACGCCGAGCGCAAGCCGTCGGGCGAGCTCGTCGGCACGAGCGACGGCGCATAATCGATCCCCTTGCCGACCCGACCGTAACTGGTCATGCTTGAGAGGTGGTCAAGCTCCTCGTCGGACTTCTGAAGGGTGCGGTAATCGGCGGAGCGCTCGGCTATGGCGCGTACGCGCTGGGGCAATCCACCGGGTTTTCGAGCGCGTGGTTGACGTATGGCTTGGTCGGCGTGCTCGTCGGGCTGCTCGTGGGCAAGCCGATCTGGAGCCTGATTCGCGACAAGAGCAGCACCACGGTCGTCGCGATCTTGAAGGCGGCGTTCGGGTTCGGAGTCGGCTGCGGCCTGTACGCGCTGCTCGCGAAGGTGTGGGATCCGTCATTCAAGATCGAGATCGCCGGCCAGAACATGCTGACGTGGTCGCCGACGGTCGGCGGCGCGATCGGCGCGGTCTACGGCGCGTTCATCGAGCTCGACGACTCGATCGGCGACGACGGCGGCGGCAAAAAGCCGGTGGACCCAGAGCCCGCGAAGAAGCCGGCCGCGACGAAGCCCGAAAAGCCTGGCAAGTAGACCCGCCAGCGTCATCTGGCACAGTTAGCTGCGGTTCGGCCGGGCACGCCACCTGCTCGTAGTACAGGCATGCGCGACATCCGGCTGTTCGTTCTCGCCCACCTCGCGTTGCTCGCCGTCGCGGTCCTCGGCTCGATCTGAGATCGCGTACGATGGCGCGGTGATCGGCGAGATTCTCGACGGCCGGTACGAGGTCATCGCGAAGCTCGGCCAGGGCGGGATGGGCACGGTGTATCGCGCGCGCCAGGTCGGGCTGTCGCGCGAGGTGGCGGTCAAGGTGCTGAACCCCGCGCTGCTGACCCAGGTCGACTCGATCGCGCGCTTCATGCGCGAGGCCAAGCTCGGCAGCCTGCTCGCGCATCCGAACACGGTCGCCATCCTCGACTTCGGGCGAGACCAGAGCGGTCACATCTACCTGGTGATGGAGCTGCTGCGCGGCCGCACGTTGCACGACGTGATCGCGGCGGCAGGTCCGCTGGCGGCCACGCGCGTGGCGCGGATCGGCATCCAGCTGACCGACGCACTCGAGGCCGCTCACGCGCTCTCGATCGTGCATCGCGACCTCAAGCCCGAGAACGTGATGCTGCTCGACGTGCCCGGCGATCGCGACCTCGTCAAGGTGCTCGACTTCGGCCTCGCGCGCTCGGTCACCGATCCGAGCTCGCGCGCGACCGCGACCGGCACGTTCGCCGGCACGCCGCGCTATCTCGCGCCCGAGGTGTTCGATGGCGCGGAGCCGGCGCCGGCACAGGATCTGTACGCGCTCGGCGTCGTGCTCGGCGAGCTCGCGCGCGGCCGCTCGTTGTGGGACGCGCCGACGATGGAGAGCCTGCTCGCGACGAAGCTCTCCGGCCGGCCGCCCCCGCTCGACGGCGTCGAGCCCGAGCTGCGCGAGCTGATCGTGCGATTGCTAGCGCCGCGACCGTCGGCGCGGCCCACGTATGCCGAGGTGCGCGCGCGCCTGGCTGCGCTCGGCGCAGCGCCGCCGGCCACCGCGCTCGCACTCGAGCCGACCGGCGTCCTGGCGGTCGAGCCGCCGAGCGCGGCGTTCGCGCCACCACGCACGGCCGACCAGCAGCTCGAGCTCGAGCCGGAGTGGCAGCGCGAACGCGCGGCGCGGATCGCGGCCGCCACGGCGCCGCCGCGGCGCGCGCCGCGCCGGCGCGTGGTGGCGACGGTCGTCGCGCTCGCGCTCGCGGGTGCCGCGATCGCCGCGGTCGCGCTCGTCGCCGGGCGGTCGGCGCAGCCGGCCACGATCGTGCTGTCGGTGACCGCGCACGCGCCGGTCGCGATCACCGTCGACGGCAAGCCCGCGGGCGTCACGCCGGTGCAAGTCCCGCTACCGCGCGGCGATCATCCGGTCGCGATCGGCGCGACGATCGGCGGGCGGCCGATCGTGCAGGAGGTCGTGCCCGATCGCGACCGCGTGATCCTGCTGCATTGACTCGCCGATGCTCCGCCTCGGCGGCTACAGCTCCGCGTCGATCGCGAGCGCGACGAGGTCCCGCGAGCCGTCGTAGCTGCCGGTCGCGACCGGGCCGTCGCCGGTCCCGAACGCGTTGTCGTGGAGCCAATCGGTCGCGGTGGTCGTGCGCGCGAGCGACCACTGGCGCGCCCAGCCGAGCGAGATCGTGAGCCCGGCGGCGCTGGTCTCGAGGCCGAGCGCGAGCGTGTGGCCGCCGAGATCGCCGAACGTCGGCGAGAGCTGGTTCGTCGCGGTGCCGGAGCTCGTGAACGCGTAGCCGCCGGTCACCCATAGCAAGCCGGCGACCAGCTCGACGTCGATCGCCGCGCGCACCGCCCCCTGCGTGCGCGGCGCCAGCCGCGACGGCAGCGAGCTCAGGTCGGCGGACACACCGGTCGCGTCGATCACGCGGACGCCGCCGAGCGACCAGGACTCGTCGGTATCCGGCATCATCCACAGATCGCCGCCGACCTCCGCGATCCACCGCTTCGCGAGCCAGCGCGCGCCGACTCGCGCGGTCACCGGTTCGCGGAGCGTGATCGCGGCCGACGACGACAGCAGCTCCGTCGAGACCGCGCCCGGCGTGCCGGCCGCGGCGACCGTGCCGCGCGCGTGCGCCGCGCGTGCCCATGCGATCGACGCGCCGAGCTCGATCGACGTGTCGGTCGGCGCGACGAGCACGCCCGCGACGACGCTCGGCGAGAACGGATCGTCGGCGGTCAGCGCGAGGTCGACGTCGTGGTTCGGATCGCCGATCGCCTCGCGGCCGGTGAAGCCCGCCCAGATCCGGCGGTCTTCGGAGATCGACACGCGCGACGCCGATGCAGACACGCCGAACGCGACGTCCTCGCCGATGCGGTGCGCGACGCCGATCGCGAGCGTGTCGCGGCGCAGCGAGCTCGCGACGCCGGCGTAGCGGTACTCGAAGCGATTGCCGAGCTGCGACGCCGGAAAATCGCCCGGCGACGCGAGCGCGCGTTCGCTCACCGCCGACGTCATCGCGCCGGCGCCGACGATCCAGTCGCCGATCGAAAATTCGGCGGCGACCAGCGGCATCAAGCTCGAGCCCGCCTGGTCGCGCGCGGTCGGCGTGTCGGCGAGGTTCGGGTGAAAGTCGACGTTATCGTCGACGACCGCCGCACCGAGCTGCACGCGCGTGGTGTCTCGGCGCGCCATCGCCGCCGGGTTGGCGAGCAGCGCGCCGCCACCGTCGTCTCCGACCGTGCCGGTGCCCGCGCGACCGACCTCGCGCGGCGAGGCGCCCTCGACGACGAGCCCGCCCGCGCTCGCCGGTGCGGCGAGCAGCGTCACGGCGAGCAGCGTGCGCAGCACGCGCGGACTATAAGCCGGTCACGAGGTGCACGCGCAGCACTTGGCATGCGCGGCGTCGCAGGTTTGCTTCGCGGTGTCGCATTTCCCCGCGGCCCAGGTGTCGCCCACGAGCTCGGCGGCGAGCTTGCAGATCTTGTCGGCGTTGTCGCAGATCGTGTCGGACAGCTGGCAGCTGTCGGTGCACGTCTGGGTCGCGGCGGGGTGACACGTGGTGTCGGTCTTGCTCGACACCGGCGTGCTGAACGGCTGCGGCGCGGCCGGCGCGGTCGCGCTCGGCGGCGGCGCGGCCAGCGACAACCGCTGGCGCGCGTCGTCGATCTGTTGCGAGAGGCTCGCGATCTCGGCGTGCCGATCCGGTGGCATCGGGCCGGGCGCCCCGGCGTTGTGCGCGGGCTGCGGCGGTGCGCCCGCACACGCCGCGAGCGCGACGAGCACGACCGCGAGCCTCATCCGCCCTCCGCCGGCGTCGAGCTGCAGTTACAGCAGCGCTGCTTGGCCTCGCGACACGACGCCTTCGCGCTCGCGCACTTGTCCTGCGCGTACTCGTCGCCCTTGCCGAGCTCGTCGGCGATCTGGCAGATGGTCTCGGCGTTGTCGCAGATCGCGCTGCCGAGATCGCAGATGTCGTCGCAACGCGGGGGCACCTCGTGCGCGTCGGGACACACGCGGCGCACCTCGGGCACGCTGCGCAGCCGGACCTGCATGAGGTTCGTCGGCGCGGGCTCGAGGCCGATCTTCGCCTCGCGCCGCCAGTCGCGGATCTGCGTCCACAGCGCCGTGATCTCGTTCTCCTTGCGCAGCTTCTCGGCAAACGGATCGCCCTGCTGCCGCCCGCCGCACGCGACGATCACCGCGATCGCCGCGCCGAGCGCGACGCCGCCCATCCCCTTCACGGATGCTCCGACAGCTGCTTCTGCAGCGCGATGTCGATCTGGTTCGAGCGATCGAACGCCTCGATCGCGGCGTGCTTCTCGTCGATCGCGCGCGCCTTGGCCGCGGCATCGCCGCCGTCGAGCTGCTGCGCGCGCGCCTCGTGGATCTCGCCGGTGACCGTGTACAGATTCGCGACGAAGAAGCTCTCGCGCTGGCTGCCCGCGATGCCTTCCTGCACGACGCGCATCGCCTCGTCGAGCTGGCCCTGACCGACGAGCAGCTTGCCGAGCAGCGCGCGCGCGTCATCGCGCACGTCCTCCGCCTCGGGCGCGCCCGCCGGGAACTCGAGCGTGAGGATCTCGCGCACCGACGCGATCGCCGACGGCATGTCGCCCTCGCTCATGAACACCTTCGCCTTGTGGTGCAGGTTCTTCGCCTGCGACAGGGCGACCATCAGGCGCTGATCGATCGCGTCGCCCGGCTCGGTCAGGTGCGTCGGCGACGACGCCGCCGGCGGCGGCGGCGTCGCGCGATCCGCGGCGCACGCGGCGAGCGCGATCGCGAAGGCCAGGAGCAAATACTTCATGGCTTGCCTCCCTCGACCACGGCGAGCCTGCGCTCGCGGTAGCCATCGAGTCGATCGGCGAAGATCGTGTCGATGCGCGTCGCGGCATCGCCGGCGCGCTCGACGGTGATGCGGCCGACCAGCGCGTCGGCCGGGCGCGACCGCCAGGTTGCCGGCACGCGCGCCGCCACGGGCGCGGCCGGTGCGAGCTGCGGCGCCACGCGCGGTCCGCGCAGCCAGAGCAGCGCGAGCGCCGCGACCGCGACCAGCGAGCTCGCGCCCGCGATCGCCCACGGCGCCCACCGGCGCGCGCGTGGCAGCGGCACGATCGCGGCGCCGCTGGCCGCGGGCCCGCCTGCGCCGATCACCTGGCGCAGCGCGTCCTCGATCGCGGCGCGCTGGCGCGCGACCGGCAGCTCGACCTCGCCGCTCGCCGCGCGGATCACGGTCGCGACCTCGACGAGCGCGCGGTCGTCGGCGCTCATCGCGGCCGGCGTGCGCCCGGCGAGCGCCTTGTCGACGAGCTCGGCGAACGTCTTCGCGTGCGCGCGTTCGGCGGGGCTCGCTTCGGCATCCGGCTCGGGCACCGGGCCCGCGAGGTAGTCTTCTTGGTCGTCAGTCATCGGTGCCTCCGAACTGCTTGCGAAATGCGCGCACCGCGCGGAACAGGAGCACGTCGAACGTGCCGACCGTGATCGCGAGCCGCTTCGCGCACTCCTCGCGCGGCAGCTCCTGGACGAGGCGCAGCTCGATCGCGACGCGATAGCGGTCGGCGATGCACGCGAGCGTGTCGTCGATGCGGGCGCGGTGCGCGCGGCGCTCCTGGTCGGCGATCAGCTGCACGTCGGCGTGCGACGACGGATCGCTCTCGCTCGGCACTTCGTGCACCATCGCATCGGCGAGCTTGCGCGAGCGCTTCGCCTGGCGATGCACGTCGTAGACCTTGTGGATCGCGATCTGGCGCAGCCACGGATAGATCGACTTGCCCTGCCACGTGAACCGCCGGATCTTCTCGACCGCGGTCGCGAGCGTGTCGCGCAGCACTTCCTCGGCCGTCGCGCTATCGCCGAGCCGCGGCAGGATCACCGCGCCGTACAGCGGCTGGGCATAGCGTTCGAGCAAAGGGCGCATGGCGTCGAGGTTGCCGGCTTGGGCCTCCTCGACCAGGCGTTGCTCGTCATCGAGCTCGACGCCATTCCGATCGTCGGCGGTTTCGGAGGCCACGGACACTCCCTCAACGCGAGTCGCGGCCGGAGCTTACACGCCGGACGCCGTCGTAATGCACCTCGACCAACGCCAGGCCGTGGGCGGGGGCGGTCAGGCCGGCTCGTGTCCGGTCTCTGGACGCAAGGATCTCGGACACTTCGGACACCGGACGCCGCCCGGTCCCGCATTCGGACAACGTGCCCACGACAATTCGTACCATGTGGCGCAGGAACGCATTGCCCCGGACGTCGACCGACACGATGTCCGGCTCGCCCTGGGAAATATCGATCGACTCGATGCGCCTAACGGTGGTCTTCGCAGCGCAGCCGGCGGCACGGAATGCGGCAAAGTCGTGGTCGCCGACCAGCGCGCGCGCGGCCTCCCGCATCGGCTCGAGCGCGAGTGGATCCGCGTGATGCCACGCGCGATCGCGCAGCAGCGGCGATCGATCCGGGCGCGCGAGGATCACGTAGCGATAGTGCTTGCCGGTCGCCGCGAACCGCGGATGAAAGTCTTCCGCCACTTCGTCGGCGGCGCGGATCGCGATCTGATCCGGCAGCGTCGAGTTGAGGCCGCGGCGAATGCCGTGGAGCGGGATCGGGCGCTCGGTGCGAAACGTCGCGATCTGAGCGAGTGCGTGCACGCCGGCATCGGTGCGCGACGCGCCGGTGACGCGCGTCTCGTGCTGCAGCAGCCGCGCGAGTGCCTCCTCGAGGTGCTGCTGCACCGTCGGCCCGTTAGCCTGGCGCTGCCACCCGGCCAGGTTCGTGCCGTCGTACTCGACGACAAGCCGGATGTGCCTCACGCCGCGAGCGTAGCGCGATCGGGCTTCGGACTTCGGGCTTCTGGGCTCGGCCCGAGTCCGGCATGCTCTTCCCGAGGCCCGAGGCCGGATCAGAAGCTCGCTTCGATGCCGACCGTCGCGGTGTTCTGGCCGTCGCGCGTGCCGTCGTGGAACAGCAGCGCGCCGTCGTAGCGCAGGAACGCGCCGAGGTGCGGCACGGGCAAGCGCGCGCGCAGCACGAGATCGAGCGCCGGGCCGAGCTCGTCGCCGAGGTGCAGGCCGAGGCCGCCGCGCAGCTCGAGCAAGCGGCCGAGGCCGCGCCCGATCGTCGCGAGCGCCGTGCCCTCGACGTGGCCGCCGACGAGCCACACCGAGCCTTCGCCACCGAACAGCGCGCGCCGCGCGCGCAGCTCGTAGCGCGCCGCGAACGCCGCGACGTAGTCCGCGTTGCCGTGCTCGACCGCGAGCCCGCTCGCCGCCGCGAACGACAGCCGGCGATGGTGCATCTCGAACGGCGCCTCGCCGCGCAGCTCGACCGTCTCGCCGGTCGCTTCTTCGTTCGCCGCCGCGACGCGGGTCCGATCGGCCGGCGGCGCTGCGCCGGCGGCGGCGCCGGCGGCCGAGCTCGCATCGTCGTCGGACTCTTCGCGGTGCGGCGGCTCCGGCTCGGCCGGCTTGGCCTCGACGGTCGGTGCCGGCGTCGGCTGCGCGACCGGCGCCGGACCCGGCTTCGGCCGCTTCCGACCATCCGCGGTGTGCCCGACCGGCGGGACGGTGACCGGCGCCGTCTTCTTCGGCCCCGACGTCTCGGTCCCGTCGTGATCCTCGTTGCCCGCGAGCTCGCGGCGCACCTGCTGCCAGCGCATACCGGCGGGCACCGACACCGGCACCGACACCGTGTGCTTGACGCCGCCCGCGACCACGACCTCGTCGCCGATCGCGATCATCGAAGTCGCCGGCGAGACGAGGCCGAAGCGCAGCGCGTGGGCCGCGATCGCTCGCGCATCGCCTGCCGCGACGAGCTCGTCGAGCTTGATGCGCGCCCACCGCCGCGCGAGCGGCCCGCGCGGCGTCGTCGCGCCTTCCGGCGGAGGCGGCGCGGTGAAGGCGGCGAGCGCGAGCACGTCGCCACCCACGCGCGCGTTCGCGTGCTCGGCCGTCGTGACGCGCGCGACCACGAGCGTCGCCTGACCCGCGCCGAGCCGCGGCAGCGCGGCCGGCTCGACGTCGCTCGCCGCGAGCGCACCCCAGGTCACCGCGAGCGGCGCCGGCGCGCTGCCGGCATCGGCGAGCACGTCGTGCGCGAGCGCGGCGAGATCGTCGCCGGGCAACGCGAACCGAACCGTGCCACCGGTCGCGGCCGCAAGGCCTTCGAGCAAGCTGCGGTTCGGCGCCGGGCCGACGCCGATCACGTGCAGTGGCACGGCGAGCCTGCGCGCCGCGGCGAGCGCCGCGCGATCGTCGGCGACGAGGCCGTCGGTGACGAGCACGATCGCCGCGCCGGCCGCGTGCGTGCCCGCGAGCACGGCGGTCAGATCGAACGCGCCGGGTTCGCGCGGCCACGCGTCGTCGAGCGCGTGCAGCACGCGATCGGGCGCGCCGGACGGCACGCGATCACTGCCCGCCACCGCGATCCGCTGACCGGTCGCGAGCGCGCCGAGCAGCGCGTGCACGAACGGATGCTCGACGGCGTCGGCATCGCCGCGTGTCGTCGCCGACCGATCGAGCAGCAGGAGCACGCTCGCCGGCGTGCGGGCGCTTGCCGCGGCCGCCGGCGCCTCGACGACGACCGCCGCGTAGCCACCGTCGTCGTCTTGCTCGACCCAGCCTTCCGCGGGTGCGCGCGCGTGCCACGTCACGATCGCGTCGTGATCCGATTTCGGATCGACGAGCGTGTAGCGCGCGCCGGCGCGGCCGATCGTGTGGGTCGGCGAGTCGACGCGATCGACGGCATCGACGAACTCGATCGCGATCGACGTCGCGCCGCCTGCACCCGGTGCGCCGGTCGGCGTCACGCGCGAGGCGTCGGGCGCGCGATCGGTATCCGGCGACCGGCCCGTGCCGGTCGTCGGCAGGCCACTCGCGGTGCCCGGCACGTAGCGCGGCGCGACGACGAGCGGCAGCGCGAGCTGCCACGTGCCGTCCTCATCGCGCGCGACCGTGTCGTAGCGCAGCGTGACCTGCACGGTGCCGTGCGCGGGGATCGCGGACACGGTCTGCGTGAACACGTCGGGCCGCTCCTCTTCGAGCAGCCCGGCGCCGAGCCCGGCGGAGACGGCGTCCTCGTAGCGGCGCTGCGCTTCTGCGCGGCCGGCGATCGCGGCGTGGATCGTGCGATCGCCGACGACGATCGCCATCGCGGTCACGGCGGCATCGACCGGCAGCGGGAACACGTACGTCGCCTCGGTCGCGTGATCGCGGTCGTTGCGGAACGTCTGCGTGACCGTGGCCTCGACGATCGGCCCGCGCACGCGCACGTCGACCTTGGAGTCGAGCATCGGCAGCGCCGTCGTCGCCGGTTGCGCGTACAGCCCGAAATGATGCGGCAGCGCCCCCGCGCGCGCCGGCGCGGCAACCGCGGCGATCGCGACGGTGACGGCGAACGCCGGGCGCATTCGGGTATCAACGCACGAGTACGGGTGAGGATCTAGCGATCCAGGCCACGGGCCCGAGGCCCGAGGCTCGTGGCCCGAGGCCCGAGGCCCGATTCGTGCTGCAACAGCCACTGCTTCGTCGGCAGCCCGCCGCCGTAGCCGGTCAGCGTGCCGTTCGCGCCGATCACGCGGTGGCATGGCACGACGATCGCGATCGGATTCTTGCCGTTCGCGGCGCCGACGGCGCGGCTGGCGGCCGGCCGGCCGATCGCGCGCGCGAGCTCGCCGTAGCTGCACGTCGTGCGGAACGGGATCGCCAGCAGCGCGCGCCACACGCGCTGCTGGAACGCGGTGCCGCGCGGCGCGAGCGGAAGATCGAACACGCGCCGCGCGCCGGCGAAATACTCGTCGAGCTGCGCGGCCGCTCGCGCGAGCACCGGCGCTTGGCCGAGCGGAGCTTCGGGCGGCGGATGGTTCGGCAGCACGAGCTCGACGAGCTCGTCCCCGTCCGCGACGAGCCGCAGCGGGCCGAACGGTGACTTGTAGATCGATGCGGTCATCATCGCGTGGTCCTTTCCGAGAGCTGGGTCCACAGGTGCATCACGGCATACGAACGAAACGGCCGCCAGGCCTCGGCGCGCGCTTCGGCGGCGCGCGCGCCGGAGCGGCGCAGCGCCTTCTGCACGCCGAGATCGGCCGCGGGGAATGCGTCCGGCACGTGCAGCGCGCGCATCGCGAGGTAGTGCGCGGTCCACGGGCCGATGCCGGGCAACTCGACGAGCCGCGCGACGAACGCGTCGAGCTCGTGCGCCGACAGCGGGCCGTCGAGTCGCACGGCACGCGACGCGACCGCGGCGGCGAAGCCGTGGATCGCGCGCGCGCGGGCAGCCGGCAGCCCGACTTTCACGATCCGATCCGCGCCGGCGGCAGCGACCTCCGCCGGCGTCGGGAACCGCAGCGCGAGCTCGCCCTGCCCGACTCGCTCGCCGAAGCGCGCCGCGAACCGACCGGCGAGCGTCTTCGCGGCCGCGACCGACACTTGTTGCCCGAGCAGCGCGCGGATCGAGGCCTCGAATGGATCGATCGCGCCCGGCAGGCGCAGGCCGGGGCGCGCGGCGACGAGCGGTCCGAGCGCGCGATCGGCGCGCAGCGCGCGCGCGATCGCGTCGGGATGCGCGTCGAGATCGAACATGCGGCGCACGCGCGCGACGAGCGGCATCAGCACCGGCAGCAGCTGCGGGGCGAGCGCGAGCGCGAGTGCAGGGCGGCCGCGCACCGGGCGCACCGCGATCTCGCCGGTCACACCGTCGACGTGGACGATGCGGCGATAGTCGTCATCGCCGACGAGCTCGACGCCGGGGATGGCACGACCGCGCAGGAACGCGAGCAAGCACGGCCAGTCGTACGGCTCGCGGTAATCGAGGCGCAGCTCGATCGGTGCCTCACGTGTGCGGCGGTGCGCGCGCAGCGTGCTCGGCGCGCACCCCATGCGCGCGGAGAACGCGGCGTTGAAGCGGCGCACGCTCGCGAACCCCGACGCGAACGCGACCTGCGCGAGCGGCAGCGACGTGTCGTGCAGCAGCTGCTTCGCGAGCGCGACGCGCCGGCTCTGTGCGAGCTCGACCGGCGACACGCCGAGCCGAGCCGCGAGCGCGCGCCGCACGTGACGCGCGGTGACGCCGAGCTCGCCGGCGAGGTCGTCGAGCGAGCGCTCGTTCAGCCCGCCTTCCGCGATGCGCGCGGTCGCCGCGTGGACGAGCGCGTCGATCGCGTCCACCGATGCCGCCCGGCTGCGCCGATCGGCACCGGTTCCGACCTCGGGCGGCGAGCTGCCCGGCGCGAGCTCGGGGCGGCAGCGGAAGCACGCGCGAAACCCGGCGGCTTCGGCTTCGACCGGAGTCGCGAAGAACGCGCAGCGCGCGCGGGCCGGCGTGCGAGCCGGGCAGATCGGCCGGCAGTAGATGCCGGTCGTCTGCACGCCGACGAAGAACACGCCGTCGAACCGCGGATCGCGGGCGACGAGGGCTCGGTAACGCGCGGCATCGGCTTCCACGGATCACGAGGTACCACGCGCGTTCGTGCGGAGCTGGCCGGTTCCGGACACGGCAGCGAAAGAGTTACCGGCGAGCCGCTAGCGACGCCGGCCAGCGATCACGGGCCGCGATCTGCGCGCTTCTGGCGTCTTCCTTGGCGTCCCCGGCGCCTTGGCGGTAATTCTGCTGGTCCTGCTGCCGCGGATAGTGCGTCGCGGGTCGCGGGATCGAGCGCTTGCCATTCCTCGGCGGTGAGCACGAACCCGGCGAGCGCGACATCCCCGTGCATGGTTCCAGCTTGTCGACAGAGGCATGCGGTCGCAAGTTTTCGGCGAGCCGGTCGTTTCGTGGTAGCCGTATCGCGTGCCGCGCGACGTCACCGCTCGCTATGTCGACCCGCTCGCGTACGTGTGGATCGCGGCCGCACGGCGGATCGGTCTCGCGATCGCGCGCACGGCCGACGCCTACGCCGCGACGGACGGTCGCGGCACGCTCGCGATCGCCGAGGATCGCGCGCTCGACGCCGACGACAGCCTCGCGCAGATGATCTTTCACGAGCTGTGTCATTCGCTCGTCGAAGGTGAAGCCTCGTTCGCGGCGCCCGATTGGGGCATGGACAACACGTCCGTCGATCACGACTGGCGCGAGCACGCATGCCTCCGCACGCAATGGCTGCTCGCGGGCCGCCACGGCTTGCGCGGCGTGTTCGCGCCGACGACCGAGTTCCGCGCGTTCTGGGACACGCTCGCCGACGCCGGCGACGACGTGCTCGCCGATCGCGCCGATCGCTCCGTCCAGGCCGCGATCGCGGCGGTCCGGCGCGCGGACGAAGCACCGTGGGCACCCGCGCTCGGCGACGCGCTCGCCGCGACCGCGCGGATCGCCGCCGCCGTCGCACCGACGTTGCGGTCGACCGCGCCCGCCGCCGCAGCCACCACCGCGCCCGCGCCGCCGCTGTGGGCGCTCGCGATCGCGCCGCCGCCGCCGCACCCGACCGGGCTACCCGCCGGCGACGCCGCCAGTCACTGCGGCGACTGCGCGTGGCGCGGGCGCGGCCGCTGTCACCAGGCCGGCAAGCGCGTCGATCCCGCGTGGCCTGCATGCGCGCATTACGAGGCCGCGCTCGACTGCCAGACCTGCGGCGCGTGCTGCCGCG
>DASXCY010000174.1:0-5056 GCA_036490935.1 Kofleriaceae bacterium
AGCGCTGGGTGCGATCGCGGCGCGCCGCGGCCATCGATGTCGGCGCGGATCTCGTGCTGCTCGGAACGGACGGGCTCGCGCGCACGGTCACCGGCGACGGCGCCGAGCTCGCGCGCGCGGTGCTCGCGTGGCTCGCCGAGCCGCACACGCTGGCGGAAACCGAGGCGCACGTCGAGCGACTCGCCGGCGCGCCGGATCGCGGTGCGGTGGTGCCGCAGCTCGTCGAGCTGCTCGCTGCAGTCGGCGCGATCGAGCGCGTCGCGACCGGCGCCACCGGCGGACCGGCCGCATCCCGTCGCGGCGCCGGCGCAAACGTCGTGCTCGGCGTCACCGGCGCGCTCGCCGCGACCCACGCCCCGGCGCTCGTCGCCGCCCTGCTCCAGCGCGGCCACACGGTCGAGATCGCGCTGACGCCGACCGCGACGCGCTTCGCGTCCGTGGACGCGCTCGCCGCGATCGCACGGCGCGAGCCGCACGTGTCGATCTGGCCGCGCGCCGCGCACGCGCCGGTGCCGCACGTCGCGCTCGCGGAGTGGGCCGACGTGATCGTCGTCTATCCGGCGAGCGCCACGACGATCGCACGGATCGCCGCGGGCGATTGCAGCGAGCTCGTGGCCGCGATCGCGGTCACCACGCGCGCGCCGGTCGTGATCGCCCCGTCGATGAACGCCGCGATGCTCGATGCACCCGCGACCCAGCGCAACCTCGAGCTGCTGCGCGGTGACGGCGTCGCGATCGTCCACGGCGTGCCGTCGGTCGAGGCCGCCGACCAGCCGGCGGCGCGCGACGCACGGACCTGCGCGGCGCCCTCGCCCGCCGAGCTCGCCGCCGCCCTCGACATGCTGCTCGCGGCCGATCTGCTCGCGCGGCGCGGCACGGCCGCCCCTGGCACGCGCGTGTGGGATGGCGCCTACCGGCACGGCGGCGGGCTCGTGCCGTGGGCGCGCGACGCCTGCGACGCCGATCTCGCCGCCGCGCTCGCCGAGCACGCGCCGTCGCCGCGCCGCGTGCTCGACATCGGATGCGGGCTCGGCCAGGTCGCGCGTCGCGCGGCCGCCGCGGGCCATCGCGTCGTCGCCACAGACGTGTCCGAGGTGGCGCTGACCGCGGCCCGCACGCGCGACGAAGGCGGTGCGATCGTCTGGCTGCGCGATGACATCTGCGCGTCGGCGCTCGTCGGACCGTTCGACCTGCTGGTCGATCGCGCGACGCTGCACGCACTGCCCCGCGCGCGCGCCGCCGCCTGGGCCGCCTCGCTGCGCCGACTCGCCGCGCGCGACGCGATCGCGATCGTCAAGGCCCACGCGGACGACACGGCCGTCACCACCGGCTGGACGGCCGCACAGCTCGCCGCGCTGCTGCCCGACTTCGCGGTCGTTTCCGATCACGCGGCCGAGCTCCCCGGCGTGCGCGATCCAGCTCCGATCGCCGCGCGCCTCGTCGTGCTGCGGCGCGTCCGCTAGATCACCTCGGCGCCACGGGTGCCACGGGCGCCACCGTCACCGGCATCGGCTGGGGCTCCGGCGGTGGCGCCGGGGCCAGCAGCTCACGCTGCATGCATGCCGACATGCGCGCCGCCGCGACCGCAGATCGCGCCTCGATGATCGGCGGCATCGGCCGCGGGTCGTACCCGGGCGGAAACTGTTTGACCCAGTTCATCAACTCGCCGGTCACGTGCCGCGTGCAGCTCGCGTCCGTGCACGCGCACAGCTGGTCCGCGTAGCTCTCCATGCCTTGAATGGCCCGCTCGAGCTGATCCGGCTTCCGGGACGTCACGTGCGCGACCACGAGCACGCCGATGGTCGCCATCACGACGCTCGCGACCGCGCTCGCGATCATCAGGCGCCGCCGCCGTGCCCGCACCGGCGCGGCCGCGACATACTCCTCGTCGCGCGCTCGCGCCTGCGCTTCGGCGTGCATCGCCGCGACCTCGTCGCGCTCGCGCGTGCGCTCGTCTACCTGCGCCTCGAGCAGCTCCAGCCGCGCCGCAAGCGAGTCGACGATCTCGCGATATGCCATGCCACTTCAACGCACGGGCACGGCGGGCGATCTACCGTCCGAACCTCGCCACCGACCGCGCTTTGGCCTTCGCGGCCTCGACCTCGCGGTTCTTCGGCGGCGCGGCCGTCTCGAGCGAATCGACGAGCTCGCGCGCCACCTTGTACGTGCGCTCCACCGCGCGGTCGAACGCCTTCTGGTTCGACTGCGTCGGCGCGGTGAAGCCGCTCAGCTTGCGCACGAACTGCAGCGCCGCCGCGCGCACTTCTTCGTCACTCGCCGGCGGCTCGAAGTTGAACAGAGTCTTGATGCTCCGGCACATCAGCGCTTCTCCCTGGCCGCGAGATACGCGCGGCCGCGCGTCATCAAGCCGCGAAATCCGTCGAGATCTCCCGCACGCACGACCGAGCGTAGCCGCTCCACCGCGTACAGCAAAGCCGCGAGCGACTCGGTCCCGTAATCGTTGAGCGTCTGGATCTCGAAGTACAGATCGGGATTCTCCGCGGCGACCTTGCCTGCCACGCCGAGTTGCGCGTCGAACGTCGTCGACGACAGCGTCGCCAGGCGCGGCGCCGCCTCGCCGCTCTCGGCGAGCGCGGTGAAGAACGCGATGTTGAGCGCGTGCGACAGCCCGAGCACGTACGCGATCAACCGATCGTGGCTCTCGAGATCCATCTCGACGAGCGTCGCCATCGTCGGCTCGAACAGTGCGCGCGCCGCGGCGGTTGCCTCCGGCACGCCGAGGTCTACGAAGATCACGTGGCGGCCGCTCAGCAGCTCGGTATCGGGCCCGAACATCGGATGCACCGACGTCACGCGCCCGCCGGCGTCACGCAGCGCGTACAGGCCGGCGCGCAGCGGGCTCTTGAGCGAACCGACGTCGAACACCACGCCCGCGGGCGGCGCGGCGGCCATCTCGGCGAGGATCCGCGCGGTCGCCGGCATCGGCGCTGCGATCGCGACGAGCTCGTGATCGAGCCGCGCACCGCGCCAGTCGCGATGATTCGCGACGCCCTCGGGGCCATCGCTCGGATCCGCGATCTCGACCGCGAAGCCCTGCGCCGCGAGGTAGCGCACGAGCCAGCGCCCCATGTGGCCGGCGCCGCCGATCACGAGCGCACGCCGCCCGGAGCCCTCGCCGCTAGCGGCGACCGTGTCCTTCTCCTGCGCGGTGAGCGACGCGCGGATCAGCGCGAGCACGAGCTCTTCGCCGAACGAAGGCGGCAGACCCTGTGCGCTCGCCGCCGCACGCGCACGCTCGACGACATCGCGCTCCTGACGGAAATCGCGCGTCGGCATGCCGAGCTCGCGTTTGGCCGCACCGATGCGCTGCGCGACCCCCTGCCTGCGCGCGACGTGCGCGAGGATCTCGCGGTCGATCGTGCCGAGCTCGCCGCGCAGCGCGTCGAGCCGTGTCCGTGCGTCTTCGGGCATGGCCGCGACAGTACCGCGGCTGCTCGGACGGATCAGCCGACGGCGCGAGCCTGCGCGACCGCGTGGCGTCCGAGGTCGTGCATGCGCCACCGGCCGAGCGTGCGAAATGCATCGCAGGCCGCCGCCACGATGCGATCGGCGATCGCGGTCGTCGCGGCCACGCGATCGAGCGCGACGCCGAGCTCGCGCCACATCGAGCCGACGCTGCCCGCATAGCACGACAGATACGCGGTCGCGGCGTGCGCCTCGCCCGGCAAGCGGGTCGCGACGTGACGGCGGATCACCGCGCTCGCGAGCAGCGGTCGCTCCGCGACGTACATCCAGCCGAGTGCCGCCGCCGGACCGCGAAACGCGGGAATCGACAGGCACAGTGGCAGCTCGGAGATGTCCTTCATCGACAGGCCGAGCGCGAGCAGATCGCGGATCACGTGCGGCGTCTTCGCGCGCGACGGCAGATCGATCATGCGATCGAGGCCGTTGCAGGCTTGCAGCGCGGCCTCGACCGGCGCGACGAAGCCGTAGGCGCGCTCGAGGTACGCACGGTAGTCCGCGCTGGTCGTCGTCGTGCGGAATAGAAAGCGATCGACGTCGGAGTCGGCATCCGCATGAAACACCGCGGTATCCGTACCGAGCCGTATGAGTAACCTCGGCTGATCCACGAAGGATTCGGTGAAGCAAAATACGGGCGAATCCCGTTCCGTCGGAAATTCGCACGCTTGTAGCAAAAATGTCGTGCGCGTACGTCTCGCCGTGGCGCACGCGCACGTGCGCAGGCGCGCGGTTTTGTGAGGATGGCGTCACGCCCGGCGCGCGATGACCACTTTGGCCACGAGGTGCGGCTCGACGGCCTCGACGATCAGCCCGGCCTCACCCAGCAGCCGCGCGAGATCGTCGTCGAGATAGTCCTCGTAGAACGGCTCGTGAAACTCGCGCGGAAAATCGTGGAGGACCGCCGCGAGCTCCGGGCTCTCCGACGGCTGGGCGGAGTCTTCGATCACGACCAGCCCGCCGGGCCGCACGACGCGCGCGATCTCGCTGACGACGTTGCGCCGCGCGCGCCGCGGCAGCTCGTGGAACAGATACACGCTCGTCACGACGTCGAACGTGCCGTCGGCCCACGGCAGCGCCTCGGCGTTCTCGACCGCGAGCGTCAACTCGGCGACGTCGGCGAGGCGCTTGCGCGCGAGCCGGACGTACGCCGGCGATAGATCCGCGCCGTGCAGGCGCAGGCGCTGGTGCGTGCGCGCGAGCTGGTGCAACGTGCGGCCGGTGCCGCACGCGACGTCGAGCACGCGCAGCTCGTCGCCGTGCTCGCGCACGAACGCGGTGATCGGCGGAATGATCTGGCGGCGCATCACGTCGGCGGTGCCCCGGAACAGCAGCTCGACACCGAGCTCGTACAGCTCGGCCGACTGGTCGCTGAAATAGCCGTCGGTCTGCCAGTGGAACGTGCGCCGGTAATACGGCGGGAAGCGATCGCGATCGAGATCGCCGGGGAGGTCGCGAAAATCGCGCGCGCGCATCCGGCGCACCACGCGCGGTGCGTCGCGCAACAGGCGCGGAAACTCGCGCATGTAGCGGCGCACCGGGATGTCGAACAGCAGCTCGCGCGGATACGCGCCGG
>DASXCY010000175.1:0-23372 GCA_036490935.1 Kofleriaceae bacterium
GCGCCGGCGGCGGCCGCCGCGAAGCGCGCGCCGGGAAATGCCTTGGCGTGGGTGATGCTCGCGCGCTGCTACGGCTCGATCGGCGACGATCGCGACGAGCTGGCGGCGGCGACGACCGGTCTCGAGCTGGCGCCGCGCGATCCGGATCTGCTGCGCAGCCAGGCTACCGCGCTCGCCGGCCTCGGCCGGCCCGAAGCCGACGCCGCGCTCGCCGCCTACGACCGCTTCCGATCGCCCGACAACTCGGCCGAGCTCCGCATCTCGTGCGCCGCCGATTCCGCGCGCTGCGCCCGCGATCGCGAGCAGGGCAGCACGATCGCGCTTCAACGGGTGCGCTGAAGCGCGCGTCGTGCACGCGGGCGAGTTCGTCGAACGGAGTCGCCTCCACGAGCGAATGATACAGTGGCGCATGCTGTTCGAGCAGATCCGTTCCGGCGGATGTCTGTCTTACCTCGTCGGGGATGACGAGACGTGCGCGGCGATGGTCGTCGATCCGCACCTCGAGCAGCTCGATCGCTATGTCGCGCTGACGGCGGAGCGCGGGATGCGCGTGCACTACGTCGTCGAGACGCACACGCACGCCGATCATTTTTCGTCGGCGCGCGAGCTCGCGAAGCAGCTCGGCGCGCGCGTCGTGATGCACCGGCTGGCATCGGCGCCGTTCGTCGACGTGCGCGTCGACGACGGCGAGACACTCGTGCTCGGGAAGCTGCGCGTGCGCGTGCTGCACACGCCCGGCCACACCAACGACTCGACCTGCCTCGTGCTCGAAGATCGCGTGCTGACCGGCGACACGCTGCTCATCGGCGGGACCGGTCGCACCGATCTACCGACCGGCGATCCCGACGCGCTGTACGACAGCTTGTTCGGCAAGCTGCTCCAGCTCGGCGACACGCTGCGCGTGTATCCGTCGCACGACTACAAGGACCGCGCGTCGTCGACGATCGGCGCCGAGAAGGCGAGCAACGCGCGCCTGCAGAAATCGCTGCGCGCCGACTTCGTCGCGCTGATGCGCGGGCTCGATCTCAAGATGCCGCAGCATCTGTCGGAGGCGCTGCGGACGAACCGCACCGGCGGCAAGACCGTCGCGCAGCTGCTCGCCGAGGCGTCGCGCGAGATCGCGTTCGTCGGGATGGCCGAGGTCGCCGCGCGCCTCGGCAAGGACGACTTCGTGCTGCTCGACGTGCGCGAGAAGGAAGCATTCGAGGCCGGCCATCTGCCGGGCGCGCGCCACTTGCCGCGCGGCCAGCTCGAGCTGCGCGTCGATCGCGAGCTGCCCGACCCCGGCATCCGCATCCTCACCTACTGCCAGCTCGGCCGGATCTCGACGCTCGCCGCCGCGACCCTCCGCACGATGGGCTACACGCGCGCCGTGGCGCTCGACGGCGGCTACGACGCGTGGGTCGCGGCCGGCTATCCGACGGCGCGCTGAGCCGCCCGGCCGGCCGGACGACGGTGACGCCGTGTGACCCGGCGCCCCCGCTGTGTTCGAACGCTGGAAACGCTACGGCATGATTGCAGCGCGCGAGGTGCCCGGGCCGTTCACCGCTGCCTAGGCTTTCGGCTCGCCGCCGCCGTCGCCGTCGCCGGGATCCGTTTTCGGCGGCAACGCGCCCAGCATCGCCAGGCCCTCTTCCAGATATGCGATGTAGCGCGCGCGGTCCTGCGCGCTCCGCCGCAGCTCGACGTCGGACGTCTCGGCGCGCGTGCGCAGCGTGCGGTTCTCCTCGGCCAGCCACTCGATGTCTCGCGTCGCGGCGGCGAGGCGCTCGTCGCTCGAGGACTTGTCGGTCTCGAGCCGGGCGCGCGCGGCCTTGACGTCGGTCAGCTCGAGCTGCATCTCCTTCTGGCTCTGGCGCAGCTCGGAGACCGTCGCTTCCCACAGCTGGTCGCGCTGCTGCGCCGCGCGCCCCGTCTCGGCGGCCACGGCGTTTGCCGCATCGCGCTCGGCGACGGCACGCGCGAGCTCGCCGCCGAACTGGCGCGCCTGCATCGCGAGCTCGTCGCCGTGCAGCACCGCCGTTTGCACGAGCTCGCGCTGGTGCAGCTCCTTGTTCTCGGAGAGCGCGCGCACGGAGTCGGCCTTGGCCGTCGCGACCTCGCCGGCGAGTCGCTCGCGGTCGGCGGCGAGGCTGCGCGCCTCGAGCAGCTGCGGCTCGAGCTCGCCGCGCAGCGCCGCGAGCGCGCGGTCGTGCGACTCGCGCAGCCGCACGAGCTCGCCGTCGTGGTGCTCCTGCATGCGAATCAGGTCGCCGTCGTGCGCCGCGACCGCGGTCTCGACGGCAACGCGCCGCGCGGTCTCGGCCGCGGTCAGCTCCGTGCCGTGGTGCTCGTCGAGGTTGGCCCGCTCCTCCGCCCACTTCGCGCGCTCGGTCGCGAGCGCGGCCATCGCCTCCTCGAGCTTGGTGGCCGCTGCCTCGCGTTCGGCGCGCTCGGCCGCCAGCGCGCGCGCGAGCTCCTCGACGTGCGCGAGCGTCCCCTGCATGCGCTGGTCGATGCCCGCGACGTTCGCGACCTGCGCGCTCAGCTCGTCGACGCGCGTCCGCTCCGCGCGGAGCTGGTCCTGCATCTGCGTCACCACCGCCGCCGCGAGCAGCTGCTTCTCGAGCTCGCCGGCGAGCTCCTCGTCTTTGTTCGAGAGCTCGCGCTGAGCGTCGGCGAGCTGGCGCTCGAGGCGCGACAGCTGGCGGCGCAGCGCGAGCTCGCCCTCGCGCACGTCGCCGGTCGTCGTGCGCGGCATCGCCGGCCGCGACGGCAACGTGTCGGGCGCGATCGAGCTCGCCGTGCCCCGCCCGAACACGCGATCGATGTGATGCCGCTCGGTGGTCGGCACCTCGTCCGGCTCGCGGCGCGGATCGAACCCACTGCTGCCCGGTCGCTTGGTCACCGAACCTAGTATCGCCTATTGGGCCGCGACGTGCTTCGAATAGGCGTCGGCGGTCATCAGCTCCTCGAGCTCGCCCGAGTCGTTGGGCTCGAGGTCGACCATCCAGCCCTTGCCGTACGGTTCGCCGTTGACATCCTCCGGCGAGTCTTTGAGCTGCGCGTTGACCGCGACGACCTTGCCCGAAACCGGCGCGTACAGGTCGCTGACGCTCTTGACGCTCTCGATCGTGCCGAAGCGCTGTCCTTTGGTCACCTCGTCGCCCTCTTTGGGCAGCTCGACGAGCGTGATGTCGCCGAGCTGGTCGACGGCAAACTGGGTGATGCCGACGCGCCAGGTCTGGCTCTGCGGGCGCACCCATTCGTGATCGTGCGTGAAACGGAGATCGGCTGGGAACGTGCTCATGACTTCGCTCGCTTGTAGAACTTGCCCGAAACCACCGTGGCCGTCGCGTCCTTACCTCGGCAATCGATTCGCAGCTGCGTACCCGGCGCCGCCAGCCGACTCGGCACGTACGCGAGGCCGATCGCGCCTCCGACGCAGATGCCGGGCCCGCCGCTCGTGACCGTGCCGACCACCTCGCCGGCGTCCTTGACCGCGTAGCCGTGACGCGCGATCGCGCGCTGCGTTTCGTCGAGCTTGAAGCCGACGAGCTGGCGCGCGAGCCCCCGCTCCTTCTGCGCGCGCAAGGCCGGCGCGCCGAGGAACTCGCGATCGAGCTTGACCGCCCAGCCCAGCCCAGCCTCGAGCGGCGTGTGATCGTCGTCGAGGTCGTTGCCGTAGAGCGGCAGCTTCGACTCGAGGCGCAGCGTGTCGCGCGCGCCCAGGCCGATCGGTAGCCCGCCGAGCGGCGTCGCGGCCTCCATCAGCGCGGCCCACAGCTCCGGCGCGTCGGCGGGAGAGCACGCGAGCTCGAAGCCGTCCTCGCCGGTGTAGCCGGTGCGCGCGCACAGGCACGCGACGCCCGCGACCGGCGTCTCGGCGAACGAGAAGCTGGGGAGATCGGCGAGCATGCCATCGGCGAGCGCGTCGACGACGCCGACCGCCTTGGGCCCCTGCACCGCGATCAGCGCGGTCTGATCCGAGACGTCGACCACATCGCACGTGCTCGACGCGCCGTGCTCGCGAAACCACTCGAGGTCCTTGGCCGTGTTCGACGCGTTGACGACGACGAAGAACTCGTCGTCGGACTTCTTGTAGAAGATGCAGTCGTCGACGACGCCGCCGCTTGGCCGGCACAGCAGCGTGTACACCGCCTTGCCGACCGGCGCGGACTCGACCGCGTTGGTCGCGAGCTTGCCCGCCGCCGCGCGCGCGCCCGGCCCGCGCAGGAAGCACTCGCCCATGTGCGAGACATCGAACAGGCCGAGCGCCTCGCGCACCGCCTTGTGCTCCTTGATCGTGCCCGCCGGATACGACACCGGCATGTCCCAGCCGCCGAAATCGATCAACTTCGCGCCGAGCTGCCGGTGCGCGTCCCACAGCGGCGTTCGCCTGACCGTCGTCGTCACGCGCGCAGCCTACATCACGTCACGAGCACGTGCTCGCACGCGACCGCCGGATCGCGCGTGCGGCCACCGGTCTCGAAGTGGGCGCGGCCGCGTAACTCGAGCGGCGCGCGACCGCGCCGCGTGAGGAGAAGCCGCGCGTCGCCGATCTCGGTATTCGCACAGTACAGGCGCTGGCCGTCGGGGTCGTCGTACTCGGCCTGGACGAGCGCGTCCGGAGCGCACGTCAGCTCGCCCTCGAGGCGCGCGAACGGCGACCACGCGGCGAGCTCGATGCGGCCGGTGCGCCAGCTCGCGCGGTTGCGCACGAAGTGGCGGAACTGGTTCCAGCGATACAGCTCGCCGTCGAGCTCGAGCACGACCATGAGCATCGGCGGCAGCGTGAGGCCGCGGCGATGCAGCCGCGTCGCGATCAGCTCGAGCGCGCTGGCACCGGCGAGGTCGACGGCGTGCGCCCACGCCCACGTGTACGCGTGCTTCGTGCCCCACACGTGCGACTGCCCGGCGAGCGCGCCGTCCTGGACCAGGGTCTCGCCGTCGACGACAACCGTGCCGGTCAGCGCGACGCGCGGGTTCGGCGTGACGTACGCGGTGTCGCCGATCCCGAACCGATAGGCGAGGTCGGGCAGCGTGCGCAGCGGGTGCGGCGCGGGATCCCAGCGCAGCTCCCAGCGCACGTCGTGGCCGCCGCCCGCGAGCTGGCCGCGCGCGCGATCGTGCCCCAGGTGCGCGCCGCCGATGTCGACGCCGAACGGCTCGCGCGCCGACTCGACCCGCGAAAACCGCTTGTGGATGCCGAACGTGCGCTCCGGTCGCGCCGGATCGAAGCGCGCGAACCACAGCTCGCCGCGCCCGGGCTCGGTGAGGTAGCGCAGCCAGTAGCCGGCGCCGGTGCGCGGATCGTTCCACGTCGCGTACCAGACCTCGTATGCGGGCGCGCCGTCAGCCCAGCGGCGATCGTTGTCAGCTTCCGGCACGCGGCCTCCCCATGAGGCGCCGTGCGAGCCACGACGCGAACCGGCGCGGCACGAGTCGCACGCCCCAGCACGACAGCTTGTTCATGAGGCCCGGGATCGCGATGCGCTTGCGGCGGATCATCGCGCGCACGGCATACGCCGCGACCTCGTCGGCATTCTTCATCGAGCGCTTCGCGAGCCAGCCATAGTTGCCGGCGCCCGCGACCTCGTGGAACGCGGTGCGCGTGCCGCCGGGGCACACGCACGTCGCCGACAGCTCGGAGCCGGCGAGCTCGTCGTGCAGCGCCTCGGTGAAGTCGCGCACGAACGCCTTGGTCGCGCCGTACAGCGCCATGTTCGGCACGGCCTGGTACGCGCCGATCGACGCGATGTTGAGGAGGTAACCGCGGCGCGCTCGGTTCGCGTCGACGAACCGGCGCGCCAGCTCGACGAGCGATGTCATGTTGAGCTGGATCATCTCGGCGTCGCGCTCCCAGCGCGCCTGCACGAACGGCGACAGGTAGCCGAAGCCCGCGTTGTTGACGACGATGTCGATCGGCCGGCTCGCGGCGGCGGCGTCCCACAACTTCGCGGCGGCGCCCGGCTTGCCGAGATCGGCGGTCACGACGTCGACCTTCACGTCGTGGCAAGCCGCCGCGACCTCGGCGAGCGCGTCCTGGCGGCGCGCGGTCAGCACGAGATCGACGCGCCGTGCCGCGAGCTCGCGCGCGATCGCCGCGCCGATCCCGCTCGACGCGCCGGTGACCAGCGCGCGCATCCCGGCGAGGTCGCTCATGCGCGCAGCGTAGTGCTAACGTCGCGGCATGCGCAACGTCATCATCGCGATCGTGCTGGCAGCGTGCGGGGCGTCCGAGTCAGAGGTTCGCACCGCGAAGCTCGCGCAATACAACGCCGACCCGCACCAGATCCTCCAGATCGCGATCGACACCGCAAGACAGGAGTACAAGCTCGGTGACGTGAACGAGCAGAACCTGTCGTTCATCACCGCGCCCAAGTTCTACAGCTCCGAGGGCGACCTCGAGTCGCCAGGCGCGGGCGGGTACATCAACATGCGCGCCGGAAGCGTCGAGGTGATGTTCATCGTGACGGTCGTGCCGACCGCCGATCATCGCGTCGCGGTGACGGTCGTGCCCAGGACGTTCCAGAAGATCGGATTCTCGCCGAAGCCGCGCGAGCTGCAACCGGATGATCCGTATCTGCCGCCGTTCGTGCTCGGTCGCGCCGATGCGCTCGCGCTCGCGATCTACCAGCACGCGAAGGGCTACGTCGCCGCACCGCCTGGCGCGTCGTGAGCGAGTGGTGTACGACTCGCGGCATGAAGCTTCGGAGCGTGCTCGTTTTTGGTGTGGCCGCGCTCGTGCTCGCCGCTTGCGGCGGGGCGTCGTCGAGCGAGATCAAGACGGCCAAGACCGCCCACTACAAGGGCGACAAGATGGCGATCTTCTCGGCCCTGAAGGACGCGGTCCAGGCCAAGCTCAAGATCGACCGCGTCGACCAGAACTCGCTCCTGATCGAGACGACCGGCCGGTGGTACACGCCGGAAGGCCTCGCCGCCTCCGAGCGCATGGACGACCTGCGCGACGTGCCGAACGGTAGCATCCACATCCACTTCATCGTCGCGCTCGTGCCCGACGGCGATGCGTACGTCGTCGACGTGCGGCCGAAGTGGCTCAAGTACATCTCCGGCAGCCCCAAGCCGGAGCCGCTCGGCGAGGACGACATCAGCGTGCCGGGCTACGCGCACGAGAAGGTCGACGCGCTGATCGTACAGATCCACGACGCGCTGAAGAGCTTCGAAGTGCAGGGAGTGCCGGCGATGGTCCCGGCGGGTAGCGCCGCGCCGGCTCCTGCTGCGGCGCCGGCTCCTGGTCCTGCCCCCGCTCCGGCGCCGGCTCCGGCGCCCGCACCGGCGCAGTGAAGATCGTCGAGCTCGTCATCGATCGCGACGAGCGGGTAGGCGAGGGCGGGTTTCTCGCGATCCGGCGGCTGCACCTGCGCAACCGCCGCGACGACGGCACGCTGTCGCGGCCGTACATCTGCGATTCGATCGCGCGGCCCTACGGCCAGGACGCCGTGGTCGTCGTCGTATACACGCGCGATCCGCTGCGCGTGCTCGTGCGCGAGGGGTTGCGGCCCGCGATCGCGCTCGGCCGCGATGCGGCGCGAGCTCCGTTGTCCGAGCCGGCGCCCAGCATGTGGCTCGTCGAGCTGGTCGCCGGAATCATCGAAGAAGGCGATCGCGGCGAGGCCGGGCTGCGTACGCGCGCCGCGCACGAAGTCGAGGAAGAGGCTGGCTTCGCGGTCGATCCTGCGCGCGTCGCGCTGCTCGGTGCCGGCATGCTGCCGTCGCCCGGCTCGATGGTCGAGAAGTTCTACTTCGCCGCGGTCGAGGTCGATCCGTCGGTGCAGCGCGCGCTCGAAGGCGACGGCTCGCCGATGGAGGAGGGCGCCCGCACCCGCTGGCTGCCGCTCGACGACGCGATCACCGCCTGCACGCGCGGCGAGATCTGCGATCTCAAGACCGAGCTCGGCCTGCGCCGTCTGCGCGATCACCTCGGGTAGCTCTGGCCAAAGCCCAGAGCCCAAAGCCTACTCTTCCGTCGGCGTGCCCGGTCGCTCCACCACGGCCGCGGCCTTGCCGTCGGCCTTCGCGTATTCGTCGAGCTTGCGGTACAGCGTCTTGCGATCGAGGCCGAGGCGCTGCGCGGCGCGCGTCTTGTTGCCGGCTTCGTCCTCGAGCACGCGCTCGATGAACTCGCGCTCGAGCTCGGCCAGGCTCATGCGGCGCGCGACCGCGGCGCCGAGGAAGTCGACCGGGCGGCGCTCGCGCACGTGCGGCGGCAGGTCGTCGTCGGCGATCAGCTCGCCCTGGCAGAGCGCGACGCCGCGCTCGAGCACGTTCATCAGCTCGCGCACGTTGCCCGGCCAGTGATACGCGAGGAGCAGGTGCTGCGCGTCGGGCGACAGCCGGAACCGGCGCGGCGGCGACTGCTTGCCACCGAGCTGCTCGAGGAAACGGTCCGCGAGCGGCACGACGTCCTCGGGCCGCGAGCGCAGCGGCGGCAGGTCGACATGGATGACGTTGAGCCGGTAGTACAGGTCCTCGCGAAAGCTGCCGTCGGCGAGCATCTCCTCGAGGTTCTTGTTCGTCGCCGTGACGACACGCACGTCGACGCGCTGGTTCTTCGTCGCGCCGAGCGGCCGCACCTCGTACTCCTGCAGCACGCGTAGCAGCTTCGCCTGCAGCGGCAGCGCGAGCTCGCCGATCTCGTCGAGGAAGATCGTGCCGCCGTCGGCCTCGACGAACAATCCGGGCTTGTCGTTGCGCGCGTCGGTGAACGCGCCCTTCTTGTGGCCGAACAGCTCGCTCTCGATCAGCCCCTCCGGCACCGCCGCGAGGTTCACGCCGACGAACGGGCCGGCCCTGCGCGTCGAGTTGTAGTGAATCGCGCGCGCGATCAGCTCCTTGCCGGTGCCGCTCTCGCCGGTGACGAGGATCGACGCGGTCGACCCCGCGATGCGCTGGACGAGCGAGACGACGTCGCGCATCGCCGAGCTCTTCGCGATGATCTGGCCGAGGCCGAACCGGTCCTCGACCTCGCGCTGCAGCCGCTCGACCTTGGTGCGCAGCGCGCGCTCGGCGAGAGCCTTGTCGGCGACGAGTAGCAGCTCCTCGATCTCGAATGGCTTGGTGATGTAGTCGTACGCACCGAGCTTGACCGCGCGGATCGCGGTCTCGATCGATCCGAACGCGGTGATCATGATGACGTGCGGCGGCTCGGGCAGCGCCATCACGCCCCGGATGAGGTCGAAGCCGTCCATCTCGGGCATGCGCAGGTCGGTGATGATGAGGTCGAACCGTTCGGCGCGCGCGACCTCGAGCCCGACCTGCGCGCTGCCCGAGGCCTGGACCGCGAACCCGGCATCACCGAGCTCTTCCGACAGGAGATCTCGCATCGCGGCATCGTCTTCGACGACCAGGATCGACGCGGTACGCTCCATCGCCCCACCGTTGTAGCGGCCCGCGGCGCCCCGGGCAACCGCGCTATGCGGCCTTGCGCCGAGACCACCTGCTCGAGCCGCGATCAGCGTCGCTTTGCCATCAGCCCAGGCCGTCCTTGCGGCGCTTGCGGCGGTGATCGTGTTCTTCGTCGACGAGCCGCACGTAGTCGAGCGGCTCGGTCTCGTTCGACGGGCCCGACGGCAGCGTGCCGAGCTCGCGCACGCGTTCGCGAAACGACTCGGCGATGCGCTCGAACGGCGGCAGATCGCTGCGCCCCGACAGCGCGCCCGACTTCGCGGCCTCGTGCGCCTCGGCGGCGAGCGCGAGCCCGGTGTCGCGCGAGACGCGGCCGCGGCGGATCATGTCCTGCACGCTCGTCGCGAGGTGGCCGAGCTCGTACTGGCCGGAATCGAGCATCTCGAGCGCGACGAAGATCACCTGGCGCGCCGACAGCACCTTGTCCTGATAGAGCACGAGCGCGGTCTGGAAATAGTTGAACACCGGCACGAGGCGCGGCCCGAACCGATGAAACCCGAGCGGCGGCGAGCGCCGATCGAGGTGGATGAACATGCGGCGCACGATCTCGCCCTTGGGGGCGGCGCGCGCGAGCTCGAGGCAAGTCCGCACGTCGTCCTCGTACGCGCGCGACGCCGCGAGCACGCGCTCGAGATCGCCGAGCGATACGCGCCCCGCGAGCAGATCGGCGTACAGGCAGTAGATGATCGCGTCGGCCTCGGCGTCGTCGCCGAACAGCGTCTCGGAGGTCGCCGCGGCCGCGATTCGCGAGCGCAGCATCGCGGGCAGCTTGTACGGGATCTGCGCGCGCAGCGAGCGAAATCGGCCGCGCAGGATGTTCTTCAAGTTGTTCTTGAGGACGAACTCGTCGAACTCGACGCCGTCGAGCGCGAGCTTGGCCGCGAGCACCTGGCGCATCTGCGTCGGCGAGCCCGACACGATGCAGATGCGGTGGCCGTCCTGGCGCAGCGCACGCAGCAGCGCGGTCGCGCCCGGAAATGCCTGCTTGTCGGCGGCCGTCTCGATCGCGCTCTTCGCGAGATCGCGGATCGAGTCGAACTCGGTGCGCAAGTACGTCTTGTCGAGATCCCAGCGAAACGTATGCCGCGGCGGCAGCGCGCCCGGCGGCAACGGCTCGACGTCGGGCTCGATGAGCCCGATCCGCGCGCCGAGCCGCACCGGGAGGCTCGCGAGGCGACCGAAACGCGACACGGGGCGATCATAGCCGAGCGCGCGGGAGATCCGCTCACTCGCGGACGCAGTCGTACGGATACGGTGGCTCGGTCCCCGAGACCGGCCAGCACGCATAGCGCAGCTCCTGCCCACAGCCGCGAGCGACGTACTCGTGGTGCTGGCGCGGCTGGTCGTTCCACACCGCGAGCCGGCCCGGATCGGCCGCGACGTCGGGCGGCGGCGCCGGCGCGGACGCCTGCGCGACCGTCACGCGGTCCGCGGGGCACGTCGCGTCGCGGACGAAGTCGCTGCGGACCTCGGGCCGGGCGCGAGCATCGAACGCGCACGCCGCGACCGCGACGGTCGCAGCGACGAGGGCAAGCAAGCGGCGGGGGTGCATCGCGGCAGCGTCGGCCAGGCATGCTGCGGCGGTATCAACGCCGCGTTACGTAACGTGAACGGCGCGGCTCAGGTCGAGCCGGTGCGGCGCTGGGCGCGCTCGTCGAGCTCGGCGAGCGTGCGCGCGATGTTGCCGCACAGGTTGCCGGCGAGCGCCTTGTGCGCGACCTTGACCGCGTTGCCGACGGCGCGCGCGTTCGAGCGGCCGTGCGCCTTGATGAACGGGTGCGTGAAGCCGAGCAGCGGCGCGCCGCCGTATTGCTGCCAGTCGGTGAGCGACTTCAGCTGGTCGATCGCCGACGACAGCGCGACGAGGCCGAGCCGCCACGTCAGCTTCTCCTTGTGCGCGTAGCGCGCGAGCCGCACGACCGTCTCCGACACGCCTTCGAGCATCTTGAGCGCGACGTTGCCGACGAAGCCGCTCGTCACCACGACATCCGCGACGCCGCGCGGGATGTCGATGCCCTCGATGTTGCCGATGAAGTTGAGCTCGGTCGTCTCGACGAGCGCGGCGTGCGCGGCGACCACCTCGGGTGGGCCCTTGCCGGCCTCGATGCCGTTCGACAGCAGCGCCACGCGCGGCCGCCGGTTCTGCGAGATCAGCTTCGCGTACGCCGAGCCCATCACCGCGAAGCCGACGAGGTCCTCGGCGGTCGCGTCGACGGTCGCGCCGACGTCGAGGATGAGCGAGAACGGGTCGTGCTTCTCGCCGCGCCGCAGCTCGGTCGGAAACACCGCGGCGAGCGCGGCGCGCCGCACGCCCTCGAGCAGCGGCCAGCGACGCGCGCACGCGAGCACGCTCGCGCCGGTATTGCCGGCCGACACCAGCGCGTCGCCTTCGCCGCGCGCGACCAGCTCGGCCGCGACCGCGATCGAGGCCTCGGGCTTGGCCGCGAGCGCCTCGGCCGGCTTCTCGTCCATCTCGACGAACGTCGGCGCGTGATGGACGCGCACGCGCGCGCCGTCGTGGCGCATGCGCGGCAGCAGCCGGCCGAGCACCGCGGCGTCGCCGACGAGGATGATCTCGGCGCCGGTCAGCGCGAGCGAGGCCTCGGCCGCACCCGCGACGATCTCGTCGGGGGCGTGATCGCCCCCCATCGCGTCGACGACGATCCGGTGCATGGGCCGGCATCTTGCCACGACTTGCGGTTGTGCACGCGCGTGCACGAACCGCGTGGGGCTCGCACGTGCACATGAGTGTGGGCAGCACATTCGAGTCCGCACGCGTAGTGCCTGGTTTCGCTGGCGCGGCCAGCGGCACGTCGCTTGCTGCGGGTGGCCGGCAATGCGTCCCATTCGCTTCGTCCTCGCGAGCACGCTCCTCACCGCCTGTGTCGCCGACGTTCCGGTCGATGACGACACGCCCGACGAGCCGCCGCCGATCTCCGAGGCCGCGCAGATGAACAACACGCAGACCGCGTTCAACTACTTCGTGTCGAAAGGCCTCACCAAGGATCAGTCGGCCGGGATCGTCGGCAACTTGATCCAGGAGTCGAGCGTGCTGCCGACCGCGGTCGAGTACGGCGGCGGACCCGGGCGCGGCATCGCGCAGTGGTCGGTCGGCGGCCGCTGGGACTCGAGCCACGATGACAACGTCGTGTGGTACGCGAACCAGCACGGCCTCGGCCGCTGGGCGCTGACCACGCAGCTCGACTTCATCTGGTTCGAGCTCACGACCGACGGCTACGGCTACAGCTCGCTGCGCGCGGCGACCACCGTGTCGGCCGCGACGATCGCGTTCGAGGACAAGTACGAGATCTGCGGCGCGTGTGACGAGTCGAAGCGCATCTCGTACGCGAATCAGGTGCTGTCGGAATACGGCGGCGGCGGTGGCGGTGGCGGTGGCGGCGGTGGCGCCGGCTGCTACTCGGATACGCTCGGCAAGCAGATGGCCGACAACGCGTGCGTGCAGAGCAGGTACGACGACCTGTGGTACCAGTGCGACAACGGCTCGTGGGTCGATCGCTGGAGCGATCCGACCGCGTGCAGCGGCGTGTATCCGCTCTGACAGCGGTGCCTGCTATGGTCCGCTCGCGTCATGCGCGAGCGGCTCTACATCGTAGACGGCCACGGTTACATCTTCCGCGCCCACTACGGCCTGATGAACGTGTCGCGCGGCGAGCGCCGCGAGGTCCGGCTGTCGACGGCCGAGGGCATGCCGACCGGCGCGCTCTACGTGTTCGCGCGCATGCTGCTGCGGCTCGAGGAGGACAACACGCCCAAGCGGATGGCCGTGGTGTTCGACGACAAGAGCGGCAAGAAGACGTTTCGCGCCGAGATGTACGCCGAGTACAAGGCGAATCGCAAAGAGGCGCCCGAAGAGCTCCAGGTCCAGATGGAGTACTTCCCGAAGATCGTGCAGGGCCTCGGCTGGCCGTGCCTCGCGGTGCCGGGCGTCGAGGCCGACGACGTGATCGCGACGCTCGTCGTCCAGGCCAGGCAGCGCGGCTGGGATGTCGTCATGTACTCCGCCGACAAGGACATGATGCAGCTCATCGGCGACGGCGTGACGATGATCGATGCGCTTCATCAGAAGACGTATACGCGCGAAGAGGTCATCAAGAAGATGGGCGTGCCGCCCGAGCAGATTCCCGATTTTCTCGCGCTCGTCGGCGACACCAGCGACAACATCCCGGGCCTCCGCGGCGTCGGCGACAAGACCGCGGCCGGATTGCTCGCGCAGTACGGCTCGCTCGAGGGGCTGATCGCGGCGAACCCGGCGGTGCCGCGCATCGCGGTCAAGCATCCGTTCGGCGATCCCGAGCAGCTCGAGCGCGTGCAGCTGTCGCGCCGGCTCGTCGAGCTGCGCCGCGACGTGCCGCTGCCGGTCCGGCTCGAGGATCTCGTCGTCAGCGACTGGGACCTGCCGGGACTGCTCCAGCTCTTCACCGAGCTCGAGTTCCAGGTGCTGGTCGAGAAGGTGAAGATGAAGATGCCGCCCGAGGACACCTCGGCGGTGGTGCCGGCGCCCGAGACCACCCAGCTCGCGACGGTCGAGGCGCGCGGGGACGTGAAGATCGTGACCAGCCGCGAGGCGATCGCGGAGCTCGCGGCGGCCGCGCGCGCGGCGGGCCGGATCGCGATCGACGTCGAGCTCGATCCCGAGCGCGTCGAGCGCGCGAAGCTCGTCGCGATCGCGGCGTGCGTGCCGGGCCAGGCGCCGGCCTATCTGCCGCTCGGCCACCGCTACATCGGCGCGCCGGCGCCGCCGCCGCCCGGCGATCTCGCGCCGCTGCACGCGGTGCTCGCCGACGCCGCGGTCGAGAAGGTGTGCCACGACTCGAAGGCGGTGATCCGCGCGTTCGCGGAGCTGGGAGTCGAAGTGCGCGGCGTCGTGCACGACACGATGCTCGCGGCGTTCCTGCTCGATCCGACGCAGGAATCGGAGCCCGGCGAGGCCGTCGCGCAGCGGCTCGGCGGCGTCACGCTCCAGCCGCGCGCCGCGATCGAGGGCCGCGGCAAGACCAGCCTCGAGGGCGCGCCGGTCGAGCTCGCGGCGCCATGGGCGGGCGCGATCGCGCACGCGCTGCTGCCGATCGCGGCGGGGCTGCCGGCGCGGCTCGACGCGAGCGGGCTCGGGGCGCTGTATCGCGACGTCGAGCTGCCGGTCGCGCGGCTGCTCGCGCACGTCGAGCGCATCGGGATCTCGATCGACGTCGATTACTTCCGCGAGCTCGGCGCCGAGATGTCGAGCAAGCTCGGCGAGCTCGAGCGCCGCATCTACGAGCTCGCGGGCAGCGAATTCAACATCGGCTCGCCCAAGCAGCTCGGCGAGCTGCTGTTCGACAAGCTCGCGCTCGACACCAAGGGCGTGCGCCGCACGAAGACCGGGTGGTCGACCGAGGCCGACACGCTCGAGCAGCTCGACCATCCCATCATCAAGCCGATCCTCGAGCACCGCGAGATCTCGAAGCTCAAGGGCACGTACCTCGACGCGCTGCCGCCGCTGGTGTCGCCGAAGACCGGCCGCGTGCACACCACGTTCAACCAGGTCGTCGCCGAGACCGGGCGGATCTCGTCGCAGGATCCGAACCTCCAGAACATTCCGATCCGCGGCGAGCTCGGCAAGAAGATCCGCCGCGGGTTCCGCGCGGCACCCGGCAAGGTGCTGATCGCGGCGGACTACTCGCAGATCGAGCTGCGCATCCTCGCGCACCTGTCGGGCGATCCGCTGCTGTCGGCCGCGTTCCGCGATCGCATCGATGTCCACACGCAGACGGCGGCCGAGGTGTTCGACGTCGCGCGCGAGGCGGTCACGCCCGAGCAGCGGCGGATCGCGAAGGCGGTCAACTACGGGCTGTCGTACGGCCAGAGCGATTTCGGCCTCGCGCGCGCGCTCGACGTGTCGCGCACGCAGGCGTCCGAATACTCGCGGCGCTACTTCCAGCGGTTCCCGACGATCCACAAGTTCATGGACGAGATCGTCGCGGTCGCGCGCGCGCAGGGCGGGGCGCGCACGATCCTCGGCCGCTGGCGGCCGATTCCGAATCTGATGTCGAAGTCGCCGGCCGCGCGCCACGCGGCCGAACGCGTCGCGCAAAACACGCCGATGCAGGGCTCGGGCGCCGACGTGATCAAGCTGGCGATGCTGCGCACGACCGAGCGCATCGCGCGCGAGAGCTGGCCGATCGAGATGCTGCTCACCGTGCACGACGAGCTGGTGTTCGAAGCGCCTCCCGAGCTCGCCGACAGGCTCGGCGCCGCGCTCCGCGAAGCCATGGAATCCGTCTACCAGCTCACCGTGCCGCTCGAAGTCGACATCGGCGTCGGCGACAACTGGGCGGACGCCTGAGCCCGTGACGCGCAAGCGCAAGTGTCAGCGGCTGCGAGTGCACGCACGCCGGTGCGGTACTCGCCCGCTGCACCCGAGGACGCTTCGATCGAGTTACCGATGGGCAGCGGCGCTGGTTCCCGATCATCTCGATCGGCGTGCTGGTCGTCTGGGCGGGCGTTCCGAACGCGATCAAGTCGTGGGATGTGCGGAGCCAGCGGCGCCACCGCGACGAGCCTTAGCGGCTGCGCGCGCGCTTCGCGGCGTAGTAGCGCCGCAGGAAGTCGTTCAGCACGAGCTCCTGCGCGCGCTGCGAGGCGTGGAGCAGGCGGTTGGCGTGCATGTGGACGAGGCTCCAGGCCATGGCGGCGAGCGGGGCCTCGCGGCGCGCGAGCTCGGCGCCGAGCTCGCGCAGGTGATCGTCGCGGTGCGCGAGCAGCTCGAAGCCGGGCTCGAGATCGTGGCCGGCATCGCGCGCCGGATCGCGCGCGAGCACGACGTCGAGGGCTGCGCGCTCCTTCACGAAGCGCTCGCCGACCTGCTTCCACAGCACGATGTCGGCGCGATGTTCCGCGCCGAGCGACTCGCGGCCGTCGGTGAACACCTTCGCGCGCGCGTCGAGCGGCAGGCCGAGCGCGTCGAGCATGCCGTCCATGCCGCGCAGCGCGAGCCGCCAGCGCGCGTCGGCGCCCTCGTCGCCCGACAGCAGCTCGACGATGCCGAGCACGGCTTCGCTGTCGCGCCAGAAGATGCGCTCCGCGAGCTCCATGCCGCGGTCGCCGCCGTAACGCTCGAGCTCGCGCTCGTAGGTGTCGAGCACCAGCTTGTGGGCGACGCCCGCCGCGATCAGCGGCGCGACCGCGCGCTCGAGCGCCGGCAGCACGCGCGCCGCGAGATGCCCGGGCTCGCCGTGCATGCGCACGCGCACGTGCGGATCCGGATCGGAGTAGCGGATGAAGAACCATTGTCCGCCGTGCGCGTCGCGCACGACCGGCGCGATCGCGTCGCACAACACGCGATCGGCCGACGCCTCGCCGCAGTAGATCTTCGCGTACAGCCACGCGCTGCCCGGCGCGAAGCGGCGCGCGATCGCCGGCGCCGGCGCCGGCGCCGCGGGTGCATCGGCGGGCGCGCCGGTGCGAGTAAATGTCAGCACGACCTCGTTCGTGAACCGGCCCTCCGGGCCGTGCACCGGCAGCTCGTCGAGTGCCGGGAACAGCTCGACGAGCCGCGCGCCGCCGTCGCCGGCGATCTCGTCGGCAAACGCGGCGGCGAGCAGCGGGTGCGCGAGGTCGATCGGCAGCTCGTTATCGCCCGACGCGATCACGACGTAGCGCGGCAGGTGGCGCGCCTCGCGCAGCGCGCGCACCGCATCGAGCACCTTCGTCGGCGCGCCGCCGGCCTTGTTCGCCTCGCGCACCGCCTTGGTCAGCGACGCGAGCTCGCGCGGATGCAGCCGCCACGACGCGCGCTCGAGCACGACGCGTCCGGTCCGCACGCGCGGCAGGAACGGCGCGTTGCCGATCGCGCCCCACGAGAAGCCGGGCGGCACGCCGTCCTGCGCGGCGAGCGCGCACAGGAAGCGATACACGCACAGGCTGCGTAGCCGGAAGTTGTGCGCGGTCGTGAGCCGCGGAACGATCTCGCGGCCGAGCCGGCGCGAGCGCAGCACGATGCGGTCGCCGCGCAGCGACACCAGGAGGTCGGCGAGCTGGAGCTGGCGCTCGCGAGGCGCCCCGGAGCTGCCGAGGAACGCGATCTCGTGCCCGCGCAGCACCGGGCGGCACAAGATGTTGCCGATCCGGCCCTCGTTGAGGTGCACGATCTCCGCGAACACCGCACCGGGCGCGAGCGCCTCCTCCGCGGCCAGGTGCGCGCGCACGTGGCGCTCGATCTCGGGCGACGCGTGACAGAACCGGCCGAGCGAGTTCGCGCCGCTCGGCCCGCTGAGGCCTTCGAGCAGGATCCTCGGCTCGCCGCGTGCGAGCTCGTCGGCGGTAGCGGCGAGCCGCACGACCGCCGCGAACGAGTCGGGCAGGTGTAGCTTGCTCGGCACCGCCATCGCGTCGAAGTCGGCGTCTTCGAGCACGATCTCGCCGGCGCCGGCGGCGAGCGCCTCGCCGAGCCGCTTCAGCATGTGCGTGTCGCGCGGCAGCCATGGCACGCGCGCCGCCGCGGGCGCCCCCGGGAACGCGAGCCCGGCGAGCAGCGGCGAGCCTTCGCTGCCCGGTCCGCGCGGCGATTCGAAGCCGATGCCGGATTCCTCGTCGAGCACCTCGGCGAGCGGCACCTCGCGGCCGTCCCAGCGCGCGGTGAATGCGCGGCGGAACTCGTCGAGCGACTCGAGCTGGACCTGCGTGATGCGCGCGAGCTGCGCGACGACGTGCGCGACATCACCCGCGACGCGCCGGCCGATGCGCACGACTCCGGGCTTGACGAGATCGACCTGGAACAGCCGCGATAGCTCGATCTTCGCGGGCAGCGCCTCGAGGTGCTTCGCGATCGCGCGATAGCGATCGGGCGGGTTGCCGAGCCCGGTCGCATCGAGCTCGCCGATCGCGCGGCGCGTGTCCGCGAGCACGCCGGCCTCGCGTTCGATCGCCGCTTCGTGCAGCTGCGCGAGCATGCCGTCGATCGGCTCGGGGCCGGTCACGAACACGCCGAGGTCGGCCACGAGCAGCTGCGCCGCGACCAGCTCGCCGACGAACTCGCGCGCCTCTTCGATCGTGATCTCGTCGTCGACGAGCGCGGCGGCGAGCTCGCCGAGCCGCGCGCCGGGCTTCGCGCGCTCGAGCGTCGCCTCGAGGTACGGCGTCGGCTCGACCGCCACCAGCTCGTAGCGGCGATCCTTGTCGACGATGCGCGTCGTCGCGTAGCGCAGGCGGCCCGCGATCGGATAGATCGACGAGCTCGGCCGCCAGCGCAGCTGCGCGCGCGCGGATCGCGACAGCTCGTCCGCGAGCACGAACAGATAATCGTTATCCAGACGCGTGCGCCGGCGATATTCGGCGCGCGGCGCGAGCTCGAGCTGGGTCTCGCGCGCGAGCGCGCCGGCCGACACGCCGGAGAACAGCCCGAACGGCGTCGCGCGGCCGGCCATGCGCGCGACGTACTTGACGAGCGCGCGCTCCGTGCGCTGCCCGGCCGGCGACAGCGGCTTGTCGCGCCACGTCGCGAGCGAGCCGTGCAAGCTCGGCGACGCGACGAAGATCGCCTCGTCGATCGCCGGCTGCGCGACGAGCGCTACGAGAAACGCGCGCGGATCCGGCGCGGCCGCCCACTCGGCGAGCAGCGTCGCCGGAAGCAGCGGCGTGCGCAGCACGATCGCGTCGTCCGCGCGCCAGCTCGGCTCCGGCGCAGCCGTCATCGCCGCACATGTTACGATCGATCGACTGCTCGTGCAGGCGGGCCAGCTCGTCGACAGCCGGTTTCGTATCGTCGAGCGCGCCGGCGCCGCTAGCGAGTCTTCGACTTCTTCTTGGTCTTGGGCTTCGCGATCGCCGCCTTGCGCAGCCGCGTCGTCGCGGCCTTCTGCTTCGGCTTGGGGCGCGGCTTCGGCATCGCCTTGGCCTGATCGAGCAGCTCGCGCAGCGTCGAGTATTCGCCCCACTGCGGATCGACGTCGTCGTAGAAGCCGAGCGCCGCGTCGTACGGCGCGAGCTTCATCATGAGCTGCTCGGGCTCGCCCGCGCCGTACATGTACAGGAAGAACGAGCCGTCCTCGATCTTGAGCGCGACCAGCTCCCAGCCGAGCGCGTGGCATGCCGGGACCACCCATTGGTCCTCGAACAGGGCCAGCTTGCGGTAGGCATGCGCGTCGGGCAGCCGCGACAGCGCGGTGACCGGGTAGGGCAGCTCGACCACGAAGATGTGGGCGAGCGCGAGTCGTGGGGAAAGCTCGCGAATCCGGAACATCGTCGCGCCGCCGTCGTCGCGACGCGCTTCGACGAGATGCCAGACATCACCGTCGGCCGCCATGGGTGCGCGAAGTTAGCACGGGGCCGGCGTTTCGCGTTCGGGCGCGGATGCGGCTATGCTTGGGGCGATGGTTCGGTTACGGGGGCTCGCCGCTTGGGCCTTGCTCGCCGCGTGCAACAGCTCGTCGGGCGCGTCTGCCGACAGGCATGGCGCGCCGCCGCCGGCGACCGCCTCGGCGCCCGCGGGCTCGGCACCGAGCAAGGCGAGCGCGTTGCTCGAGGGCGCGGCGGTGCGGCCGCACCACGAGGAGCACGTCATCGAGTGCCCGGCGAAGATCCCCGACAGCGCCGACGACGAGACGCGCGTCTCGGCGCTGATCGACGAGGCGAACCGCCAGATCGAGCAAGCCGCATATGCCGCGGCGTGGACGTGCGCCGATCGCGCCGCCGATCTCGCGCCGACCTCGGTCGAGGCGAATCACCTGCGCGGTGCCGCGCTGGCCGCGCTCGGCCGCGATAGCGAGGCGCAGGTCGCGTATTCGCTCGCGCTCGCGCTCGATCCCGACGATCCGGAGACGCTGCGCGCGATCGCCGATTTCTATATCAACGGCAAGGGCGAGCGCGGACGCGACGCGCTCCGGCTCGGGCTCGAGCTCGCCCAGCGCGGCAGCCGGCGCGCGCTGGCGCGGCGCAAGCGCAACGTGCCGCTCGCCGCCGACCTCGCCGTGCTCGAGGCGCAGGCGCTCGACGATCTCGGCCGCAGCGACGAGGCACTCGATCGCGTCGATGCCGCGTTGCGCATCGCGCCCGGCCGCGGCGACGCGCTGCACGAGAAGGGCGTCGCGCTGTTCGACCTGTCGCGCTTCGCCGAGGCCAAGGCCGCGTTCGGCAAGGCGCTCGGCATCCAGCCCGACGACGCGTACACGCATCAGATGCTCGGCCTCACGCTCGAGCAGCTCGGCGATCAGGCCACGGCCGACGCCGAGCTCGCACGTGCGGTCGCGCTCGCGCCGGGCGAGCTGTCGCCCGCGGTGATGATCACGGCGCCCGAGTTCCAGAAGGAGATCGACGCGGTGATCGCGAACCTGCCGGCCGATCGGCGGGCGCACGTGAAGGCCATCTCGGTGCAGATCGAAGACCTGCCCGACGCCGCCGACTTGAAGGCGGTGACGCCGCCGTTCCCGCCGACGATCCTCGGCTTGTATCGCGGGCCGGTCGGCCGCGCGCCGGCGGCGGGCGACGATCCGCCGTCGATCGTGCTGTATCGCAAGAACCTCGGCCGTGCGGTGAAGTCGCGGACCGAGCTGACCGAGCAGATTCGCGACACGCTGCTGCACGAGATCGGGCACCTCGAGGGCCTCGACGAGGACGATCTGCGGCGGCGCGGCATGGAGTAAGTGAGTTAAGCTGCTCGGGGAATGTCGGAGTCGCTCGAGCTCGCATTGCGACGCGAGCAGAAGAAGGTCGCGCTCGTGCAAGAGGTCAGCCGCGCGCTGTCCACCACGGGCGATCTCGATCAGCTGCTCCGGCTGATCGTCGCGAAGGTCACCGAGCTGATGGAGGCGGACCGCGCGACGCTCTACCTCGTCACCGACGACGGCAATCAGCTGTGGTCGAAGGTGTTGCAAGGCGGCGCGATGGTCGAGATCCGGCTCGCGGTCGGCGAGGGCATCGCCGGCTGGGTCGCGCAGACGCGCGAGCTCGTCAACATCCCCGACGCGTACGCCGACCAGCGCTTCCAGCCGGCGGTCGACCTGAAGAGCGGCTATCGCACGCGCTCGATCTTGAGCGTGCCGATGACCGGCGCGCTGGGCGGGCTCGTCGGCGTCCTGCAGGTACTCAACAAACAGGACGGCCCGTTCACCACGCCCGACGAGGAATTGATGGGCGCGCTCGCGAGCCAGGCCGCGATCGCGATCGAGAACGCGCGGCTCTATCACTCGCTGCTGCGCCGGCAACGCGAGCTCGACGCGCTGTATCAGGTCGAGAAGGAGCTGTCGCACGCGCTCGATCTCGACGACCTGCTCGAGCGCATCCTCGCGCAGGCGATCACCGTGCTCGGCGGCGGCGCGGGCTCGATCGCGCTCGTCGATCCCGACGGCGCGCTCCGGTTTCGCACCGTGCAAGGCCCGGCGGCGCCGCGGCTGATCGAGCGCACGCTGCCGCACGGCACGGGCTTGCTCGGGTGGTCGATCGCGCACCGCGAGCCGCTCGTCGTCGACGATCCGAGCAGCGATCCGCGCCATGCGGCCGATGTCGCGGCCGAGACCGGCGTCGTGCCGCAGCACATCATGGTCGCGCCGCTCGTCGACGGCGAGGACGTGATGGGCGGGATCGAGATCATCGATCAGCGCCGCACGGCGCGCGACGGCGCGGTGTGGACCGATGCCGACTTGAAGCTGCTCGTGCTGATCGCGGCGCAGGCGGCGAGCGCGATCGGGCTGGCGCGCCGGCGCAGCGAGCAGAGCAACCGCGATCGGCTGGCGTCGATCGGCCGCATGCTCGCCGGCCTGCTGCACGATCTGAAGACGCCGATGACGATCATCTCGGGCTACGCGCAGCTGATGGCGACCTGCGAGGAAGGCCCGCAGCGCGAGACCTACGTCGAGCAGATCCAGCGCCAGTTCGATCTGATGGCGGGCATGACGCGCGAGGTGCTCGCGTTCGCGCGCGGCGACACCGATCTCGTCGTCCGCAAGGTGTACGTCAATCGGTTCGTCGACGAGCTGCAGACGCAGCTCGCGGCCGCGACGTCGGGCCGCGGCATCGAGCTGGCGATCGAGGCCCGCTACGACGGGCTCGCGCACTTCGATGAGCAGAAGCTGCTGCGCGTGTTCCATAACCTCGCGCGCAACGCCGTCGAGGCGATGCCCGACGGCGGCAAGCTGGTTGTCGGTATCGACCACCACGACGACATGATCGAATGGAGCGTCGCCGACACCGGCTCCGGGATCCCGCCCGAGGTGCGCGGCCGCATGTTCGAGCTGTTCGCGACCGGCAGGAAGGGCGGCACCGGCCTTGGCCTGGCGATCGTGAAGAAGATCGTCGACGACCATCACGGTACGATCGCCTGCGACAGCGGCCCGACCGGCACGACATTCCGGATCCGCATCCCCCTGCAACTGGCGCGCGCGAGCCAGATGTAGGGCATCGGGCATTGGACGTCGGGCTTTGGCCAGCAAGACCGAGCCCCTCCGGCCAAAGCCCAAAGCCCAAAGCCTTGGCGGCTTCGGCGACGAGCGGTACTCCTTCCCTCGTGCTTCGCCTCGCAGCGGTTTCCAAAGCCTACGGCGCGCGCCGCGCGCTCGTGGGCGTGACGCTCGAGGTGGCCGCGGGCGAGGCGGTGCTGCTGGTCGGGCGCAATGGCGCCGGCAAGTCGACGCTGCTGAGAATCGCCACCGGTTTCATCGATGCCGATGCGGGCGAGGTCGCGATCGGCGGCGTCGATGTGATGCGCGAGCGAGCGCGCGCGCAGGCGAAGCTGGGCTACTTGCCCGAGCACTCGCCGGCGCCCGGCGAGCTGAGCGTGCGCGACCACCTGGTGCTACGCGCGCGGATGAAGCGCGTCGGTGCGGAGACGGTGGATCGCGCGATGGAGGCCGCGGGCGTCGCGAGCGAGGCCAAGCGGCGGATCGCGACGCTGTCCAAGGGCTATCGCCAGCGCGTGGGCCTCGCAGACGCGCTGCTCGGCGATCCCGAGCTGCTCGTCCTCGACGAGCCGACCA
>DASXCY010000176.1:0-11694 GCA_036490935.1 Kofleriaceae bacterium
GAAGTACTTCGAGTACCTGCTCACGCGCTTCACGGAGCCCAACGAGCTCTTCGGTCCGGTCGACATCGCGGCGTTCCGCGAGGGCCGCTACACGCGCCGCCTCGAGGGCATGCTGCCGACGGCGGAGATCGTGTTCCTCGACGAGATCTTCAAGAGCAACAGCGCGATCCTGAACTCGCTCCTGCACGTCATCAACGAGCGCAAGTTCCAGAACGGCCCCGAGGTCGTCAGCGTGCCGCTGATCTCGCTGTACGCGGCGTCGAACGAGGTGCCCAACGACGACAACCTCGCGGCGATGTTCGACCGCTTCCTCGTGCGCGTGCTGTCCGACAACCTCGACAGCTATCACTTCCACGAGCTGATGAAGAAGGGCGTGTCCCTCGAGCTGCGCAAGATGACCGGGCGCGCGCCGGGGCTGGGCGAGCTGCGCCCCGTGGTCGCCGCGCGCGATCTGCGGCAGATCCAGCAGAACTTCGACAAGTTCATGGTGATGCCCGAGGAGTTCCTGACCAAGTACAAGGGGCTCATCTTCCAGATCCGCAGCGAAGGCATCTCGGTGAGCGACCGGCGCGCGGTGAAGCTGTTGAAGCTGTTCGCGGCGAGCGCGGTGTTCGACGGCCGCACGCGCGTGCACGACGGCGACTTCTTCGTGCTGCGCCACATCTGGAACAACCTCGATCAGGTCGAGCTGCTCGAGGAGATCATCAACCCGGTGGTCGACTCGTACTACCGCGAGCATCCCGACGAGCGCCGCTTCATCGGCCCGAGCGCGAGCCTGGACGATCTGTTGACCGAGCTCGGCTTGATCCGCGAGCTGCTGACGTCGGGCACCGAGCTGTCCGACATCCAGCTGTTCAGCCAGCTCAAGAACCTGAACGAGATCAAGGTCGCGCTCGCGGCACTGCCGGGCGATGCCGCGCAGCGCATGATCCGCGAGGTCGATCAGCTGCTCGAGACCGTGTTCGCGTCGTCGAAGTTCGGCCTATAGCAGCTTCTGCGCGGTGACCGTGACCTCGTACGACTTGTGCGCGGTCGTGTCGTAGATGCTCGTGAACATCGTCGGCTTGCCGACGGTGACCGGCACGATCATGTCGTGCGCGCTGACGCGGCGCCACGTCGGGTTCGAAACGCTGCCCGATGGATCGAGCGCGGTGAGCTCGAAGCCGCCGTCGACGAGCAGCACGGCGCCGTGCTGCTGGTACGACATCTCGAGCGAGATCCCGAGGTTCTCGCGCGCGGTGCTCGTCGGCGACGTCGCGTAGGGGATGTTCGAGCCGGAGCTGACGTGGCCGAGCTGGTTCTCGCCGAGCATCAGCGTGTAGGTCGCCGGCTTCGCGTCGAGACCGTTGATCGTGACGTCGAAGCGATAGATCGAAGCCGGCGTCGGTGGCGGGCCCGCGAGCGCGGGTGCGCACAGCGCGGCAAGGACGAGTGAACAAGTGATCGGAGTCTTCATGCGAGCAGCGCATAGCAGCGCGCGTGCCGGCGTGTAGGTCCGCGGAAGCGCGATGCGCGCGCGGCGGCGCGTGCCATTACGGCGATGCGAAGCCCGTCGCGTCGGTCTCGCGGACCTCGCCGGTTGCCGGCTTGGCAACGACGACCGGCGGCGCGGTCGAGGCGTCGGCCTGGATGCCGGCGGCGAGCACGTCGGCGAAGCTCTGCGCGGCCGGGCTGTCGATGTAGCGGAGCCGCGCGCTCGGCGTCGCGGCCGGCGGCACCACGAGCGCGGCGAGCGCCGAATCGGCGGGCGGAAACCCGACGCCGGTGGCATCGGGCGGCAGCACCGCGTCCCACACGACGGTCGTCGTGCCGGTCGTCCAGGTGAGGTGTGCGTCGATCGCATCGGCGCCGATCGCGGACGCGGTCCAGGTCAGCGCCAGCGACCTGGACGTGTCGAGCGCGAGCGACGCCGCGAGCGGCGGCAGGAAGTCGGCGGCGCCGAATTCGATCGCGGCCGGCGCGCCGGCAAGCTCGCGCGTGGTGACCTGCGAGAGCGCGCCGGCGGTGACGTTCGCGTGGACCTCGGCGCCGTCGACGACGAGCCCGTTCCACACCGGCGCGGTGCCGGCGATCGGTTGCGCCGCGAACGGCAGGCCGTCGGAGTACAGCACCCAGTCGAGCGCCGGCGCGACGCCGTCGTCGAGCGTGATCGGGATCGAGCCGGTCGTGGTGTCCCACTGCGCCGGCGCGAACACCACGCCGCCGTCGCCGAGCGGCAGGCGCGTCGCGGCATAGCCGGCGAGCGTGCCCGCGCTGGTCGCGAGCACGAGGGCGTTGACGTTCAGATCGGTGCCGACACAAGCGGCGGCGAGATCGATCGGGTTCACGAGCGTGGTCTCGGTGAACGTGTAGCAGCCGAGCTCGATCGCGTACGAGTCGGCGGTGATCGGCTGCACCGGCTCGACCTGCAGCACGCCGACGACGGTCGGCGGGCCGGATGGCGGATCGGGCGGGCCGAAGATGGTGATGTCGCCACCGGCGGCCGGTGCCTCGGTCGTCACCACCTGGATCTGCGCGGTCGCGGTCGACGGATCGCCCGGGTAAAACACCGAGATCAGCGCGCCGTCGGTGGTCGCCACGAACGCGTCGCCGGTCGGATCGGCGAGCTCCTCGTCGATCAGCTCCCCGGTCGGGCTGTACGAGATCACGGTCGCGTCGGCCTCGCCGGCGGTGCCCGCGAGCACGTGCACGGTCACCGTCGGCGCGTTCGAGTCCGCATCGCTGCGGCACGCGGCGAGCGCGACGAGCACGGCGAGCGCGAGGCGGGACATGCGGCGATGCTAGCGCACCCGCATGTGACGGCGTGTTAAGTACGCTACGCTCCTCGCGTGCCCATCCCGGCCGAACGTCGGCGCAGCTATCTGGCGCGGCAAGCCGCCACGATGGTGATGTCGCACGTGCAGGTCGACACGCCGATGGCGCTCGTGCGCGCGTCGGCGTGGACGAACTCGCTGTCGCGTATGGGCGTGCACCTGCCGCTATTCGTGGTGCACGACATCGGCGTGATGCTGTCGATGTCGCGCGGCTCGGGCGGCTTCGTGCTGCGCGCGCGCGAGTCGCAGCTGGCGCGCGTGCAGCTGCCGCCGACCGGCAAGACGCTGCTCGAGCAGTATCGGCGGCTGCTCGAGAACATCGCCGGCTCGGAGGTGATCGAGCGGCTGAGCGGCCTGCGGCTGCGCGACGAGATGGTCGCGGTGCTGCTGTCGCGCATCCTCGGCGACACGTACAACCGATGGCGCGATCGCAGCAAGTCGGCCGGCGTCGAGGCGCTGCCGCTCGACCTCGGCATCCTCGGCGAGATCGACTTCGCCGATCACTTCCGCGATTTCGATCCGCGCGCGCTGTGGGGCTTCCTCGAGCATCTCGTCGCGCAGTCGATGCACATCTACACCCAGGTCGAGCTCATCGATCTCGACACCGTGCGGCTGCTTGGCTTGTTCAAGGAAGACAGCGCGAGCGGCAGCGAGGCGCTGGGCGGCGCGATCGATCTCGTCGATCTGTTCGCCGCCCTCGGCTCGCCCGAGGCGAACGACGTCGCGAACTTCTCGCTCGATCTATTGCCGAGCGTGCTCGAGACGCGGCGTTCGACCGGCGCGCAGACGTTCGCGGTCGATGGCTACGCGTCGATCGAGCGCAAGGGCAACATCGACTCGCTCGTGCTCAGCGAGCTCGCGTACGACCGCGAGATCTTCGAGCAGAAGGTGGTCGATGCGGAGCTCCTGTATTACGGCCGCGACAAGCAGCGCGAGGACGAGCGCCGGCTGCAATATCTACTGATCGATTGCTCGGCGTCGATGCGCGGCCAGCGCCAGGTGTTCGCACGCGGCCTCGCGCTCGCGCTCATCAAGAAGCTGACGCTCGAGGGCGACGAGATCTGGGTGCGGTTCTTCGACTCGCGCCTGCACGAGACCGTGAAGATCGCGCGCTCGGGCCAGGTGCCGGTGCCGTACTTGCTGTCATTTCGGAGCGAGCGCGGCCGCAACTACGGCAAGGTGTTCCGGCAACTGCTCGTCGAGGTCACGCGCCTGCGCCGCGAGCAGAAGCGACGCGTCGTGCTGTACACGATCACGCACGGCCAGTGTCACATCGAGCCCGAGCTGGTGACCGCGCTCAAGCAGCAGGCGTTCCTCTACGGCGTGGTGTGCCTGCCGAGCTCGGACCAGCTGCCCGAGTTCGTGCCGCTGCTCGATCGCTCGCAGATCGTTCACGCCGACGCGCTCATCTCGCGTGCCGAGCGCCAGCGCCGCGCGCTCGACATCGTCGGCGACGCGACGCGCGCACAGAAGCCCACCCCCAAGACGAGCGCGCCGAGCTCGGCGAGCCTGCGCGACATGCCGGCGATCAAAGCTTAGCCCGCCCGCGCCGGAGCGTGCGATCATCGAGCGTGCGGTTCTGGCTGCTCGTGCTCGTCGGATGTGCGTTTCGCCCCGGTGCGCCGACGAGCCTCGCGGGCAGCGGCGACGCCGCTGGCGCCGATGCGCCGCTCCTCGACGTCGCCGCCGATGCGGCCCCGCCGTTCTGCGAGGCCGATCCGCACCTCGTGATGTGCTTCTCGTTTGATCAGAACCCGCTGCCCGCGATGCTCGCGAACGAAGGCACGGCCGCGGTGTCGGCACAGGTGATGAACACGACGTCGATCGCATCGCCGCTTGGCCGCGCCGCGCTGCTCGACGCGACGAGCGAGATCTACGTCGCGATGGGAAGCGGCGTCACGGGCGTACTCTCGGCGGAGATCTGGTTTCGGTTCGACGTGGTCCCGGCGAACAACGGCGATCGCATGGGCCTCTACGACAGCAACGTCGTGCCTCCCAACATCAGCCTGTTCTTCTATCGCGCGGATCCGATCTACACGCTGCGCTGTGGGATGGGCGGCGAGACCGAGGTCTGGAACGCGCCGCAGCTGCAGCCGGGCACATGGGTGCATGCCGCGTGCATCTGCGACGGCACGAACCTGCACATGGTCGTCGACGGCACCGACCTCGGCCCGATCGCAGGCTCGTGCGCGAGCGGCGGCGCCTTCGTGGCGGATGGCTTCACGATCGGCTCGAACAACAACGGCGGGGCGACCGGTGCCGACGCGCAGCTCGTCGGCGCGATCGATGGCATCCGGCTGTGGGACGAGACGATTCCCTTCTAGCCCGGCCGGGGCTATACCGATCCGGTGGCGCGCCGCACGTTCAACTCGATCGAGTCCTCGGCGGATCAGGCGCAGGCGTTCGCGGAGCAGGGACGCTATATCGAGGCCGAGCGCCATTATCGCGACCTCATCGGCCAGACCCACGTCATCAACTACGAGTACGACGACTGGCTGCGCCGCCTCGCCGACATCTATCGCGCGCTCGGCCGCACGCGCGAGGCCGCGTACGTGTACCTGTACCTGCATTACTTCGACGTCGCGCGCAGCCAGCTCACCGGGCCCGATACCGGCGCGTTGCGTGCGCGGCTCGCCGAGACCGAGAAGAAATGGCACGAGGCCGCGACGCTGTACGCGCAGGCCGGCATGCCGGTGCACGCCGCGGTGTGCTGGGAGCGCGCGAAACAGGGGCCGGAGGCGATCGCCGCATGGAAGAGCCTGCTGCATCACCCTCAGCTGACGAACCATCCGTACGAGGCGGCGCTCGTCCACTTCAACTACGGGCTCGCCGCGGTGCGGCTCGATTCGAAGTCGAACGAGGCGCGGCGCGCGCTCATCGAGAGCCAGCGCAAGCTCGAGCAGGTCGCCGACGACTTCGAGCAGACCGGCGAGCTCGAGCGCGCGTTCGACTGCTTCCAGATCTTGCTCAAGCTCGGCAAGGAGTCGGCGCAGTTCGAGAACCTCGCCGAGGGCTACGTCAACTGCATCCGCGTGCTGCGCGACGACAACCTCAAGTTCTACGTGCTGCAGTATTACGAGGACTTCATCAAGCTCGCGCTCGAGCGCGGCGAGCTGCACGCCGCCGCGACGCTCTACCAGGAGGCCGCGGCGTTCGCGGCGCGCGCGGGCTTGCCGTACGACCGTCACTACCAGCACAAGAGCGCGCTGACCTGGATGAAGTGCGCCGAGAAGTTCCACGAGACCGGCGTGCCGGTGCAGATGATCGAGAATGCGCTGCTCGCGGCGGCATCGCAGCACTCCGCGGTCGGCGATTATCCGTCCGTGCGCGAGTGCTTCGAGCGGCTCGCCGGGCTCGAGCTGACCGACCGCGCGAAGAAGCGGTTCACGACCATCGCGCAGCGCTATCGCGGGCTCGCGTCGCCGCCGGTCGAGCTGCCGGGGCTGCCCGATTATCTCAAGCAGCAGCACGCGTACGCCGACATCTGGTTCGTCGACCTGCTCGAGTGGGAGATGGCAGGCGATCCGTCGGCGGTCGCGGCGTCGATCGTCGGCGACCTCAAGTATCCGAACGGGATCCGGAGGCGCGCGCTCGTCGTGCTGCTCACGCTCGCGGACGCGCAGGCGCGCAAGGCGGAGGCCCAGGTCGAGGTGCTCGAGCAGATCGCCGACGCGCTCGGGCTGCTCCAGTCGTACGCCGCGCTGTCGCCGCTCGAGAAGCTGTACGCGTCGCCCGAGCCGACGATCCGGCGGGCCGCGGTGCGCGCGCTCAAGTACCTCTTCTTCAAGCGCTCGTTCGTGATCGTGCGCAAGGCGCTCGTCGATCCCGACGTTCACGTGCGCGAGGCCGCGCTCGTCGCGATCGGCGGGCTGCACTTCCCGCACGCGTTCAACCCGCTCGCGCGCATCTATCGCGAGTCGACCGATCAGAACGTGCGCACCGCGGCGCTCCAGTCGATCGGCGAGATCCACAGCGTCGAGGCGGGCGAATTCCTGGTCATGGTGCTGCGCCAGGAGTCGGGACACCTCCGCGAGGCCGCGTACGCATCGCTCGCCAAGATGGACAACGCCGACGTCGTGCCGATCCTGCGCCAGCACCACGAGATCGAGATGAACGCGCCGGTCCGCGAGACGCTGGGCGAGCTGCTGCGACGACATTAGATTTCGCGATACCATCGCCCCATGGGTCGCCTCGCTCTGCTCGTGCTCGCCTTGGCCGCTTGCGATTCGCGTGCGAAGGCATCGGATCCGCATGCGAACGAGAAATCGAAGGAGTACGAGACGTGCGGCGCCACGATGCATTGCGCCGAGGATCTGCGCTGCTTCGATCACGCGTGCCGGCGCCAGACGCGCTCGGCGGTCGGCGATTACTTCGCCGCGCTCGGCGCACAGAAGCGAGCCGCCGGCGACATCGAGGCCTCGATCGACGCGTACAACCGGGCGCTCGGCCACTACGACAGCGAGAAGATCCCGCTGCCGCCCGACGTCGATTGCGCGTATGGCGCGGCGCTCGCGGCGGGCAAGGAGACCAAGGAGCACGCCGAGCTCGGCGCCCGCGTCCTGCACCGCTGCATCCTCGCCGTGCCGGTCGGCAGTGCGTTGCGCGACCGCGCACTCGCCGATCTCGCGACGCTCGCCGACGCCGGGCTCGACCCGCTCGCGCTCGGCCGCACGCAGCTCGCCGACGTCTATCTCACGCGCGCGGCCACACCGGAGACCGACAAGCTTCAGGTCACGGTCACCGCGAGCCCGCAACCCGCCGGAAAGACCTATCAGGGAATTCCCGACGCGATCACCGCGCCGCCGCTGAAGGGCGCGCTCGTCGCGTGCTGGCAGGCCTACAACGCGGCCACGCACAAGGACGCGATGGCGGTCGCGCTGCCGGTCAAGGCCGCGTACATCCCATCGGAATACGAGGATGAATCGGGCGTGTACACGCTCAAGGTCGATCCGGCGGCGACGATGCCGCCCGGGCCCGAGGCCAGCGCCGACCAGTGCGTGCGCGCGGCCGTCGAGCCTGTCATCAAGGATCTGAAGACGGTACGTGACGCATTTCAAACTCGGCTCACGATCGCGGTGAAGTAAGCCTCGGCTTGCCACCACCTGCCGCGGCCGGCATCGCTATGCTGTCGGCCTAGCTTGGAGGGATTCATGCGAACGCTCTGGATTGGATTTGCATCGCTCGCCGCGCTCGGCGCGTGCGGCACCGAAAGTTCCGATTCGCTGCTGACCAGCGGCATGTCGGCCGAAATGACCGTGTCTGTCGACGAGAGCGGCGCGCCCGCCGTCGCGGTCGAGCTGTTCGACGGCGATCCGGGCCAGCTGATCTTTGTCGACCTCGCGCAGGGCGACTCGCTGATCGCGACCGCCGGCACCGACATGATGACGCTGCAGAAGGAGCAGCTCGCGACGATCGTCGAATACAGCGCGCAGTTCCCCGCCAGCGACGCCACCGAGACGTTCACGGTCGCGCTCCAGCGCTCGCTCGACGCCGGCGCCCCGGCGTCGGGCGCGAACATTCCGGACGCGTTCGCGCTCGACCCGGTCGCGACCAGCCAGTCGCGCGCGGCGGACCTCGTCGTGACGTGGAGCCCGAGCGACAGCGATGTGATGACCTGGGACGTGGAAGGCACGTGCATCCAGGGTGCGAGCGGGATGATCCAGGGCGACCCGGGCACGCTCACGATCGCGGCGAGCACGCTCGTCAAGGCGGCCGGCAACGGGGTCGCCGATTCGTGTCAGGTCACGCTGACGATCCTGCGCCAGCACGCCGGCGTGCTCGACTCGCACTTCGGCCACGGCGGCAGCATCGTCGGCGAGCAGATCCGGTCGGCGACGTTCACGAGCACGCCGTAGCCGCTCGCGATCAGCGGCGCACGCGGCGCACGATCAGGAGCGTCGCGAGGCTCGCCAGCATGATGCCGGCGATGACCAGCACCTTGCGCTCGATCCGCACCACGTTCGCGACCTTCTCGCGGGCGAGCTGGCGCAGCGCGCCGATCCGCTGCTCGAGATCGTCACGCGCGTGGAAGATGTGTCGCTCGATCTCTGTTCGGTCTCGCATGGGGGCTCCGTCAGGTCTGCGTGATCGCGGCCTTGATACCCGCGATCGTCCGCTTCGCCTCGTGCTTCGGGACCGCGAGGTCCGGTTTCATGTCCGCCGTCAGGCGCTTGCCCAGGGCGACCGAGACGCCACCGCCTATCACGAGATAGACGGCCGCCATGATCAACAGGCGCAGCCACAGCTGCGGGATCACCGGCGCGAGGGCGGCCACGACGACGACGCACAGCATGCCGAGCCCGACGAGCGCGACGAGCGCGGCGACCAGGATCGCGACGGCCTCCGCCGCCATCGTACGTGCCTTGACGGTGAATTCGCTGGCGACGAGCTCGGCCTCGTCGCGCACGATCGCTTGTAGATCTTTCACGATCTCGCCGACCAGCTTGCCGGCGCCATCGGAAAGAGATGCGTTGTCGTCCAGGTTCATGGCGCCTCTTCCCGAGGGAAATGCAGGCGATATGCCGCACGCCTCTACGCGTGGTACCTAGGGGCGTGGCTGCGGAGCTACCCGATCTGCGTGCGATGACGCTCGACGACGCGGAAGCGTTCGCCATCGCCCAGGGCTGGCCACGGTTTCGCGGCGAGCAGGTGTGGCGCTGGGTCCACGAGCACGGTGCGCGCGACTTCGCCGAGATGTCCAACCTGCCGCGCGACGTGCGCGCCGAGCTCGCGCAGCGCGTGCGGATCGGCTCGCTCGCGATCGCCGAGGTCCAGACGTCGCGCGACGGCACGCGCAAGCTGCGGCTCGTGACGCACGACGGCAAGTCGATCGAGAGCGTGCTGATCCCCGACGGCGACAAGACCACGCAGTGCATCTCGAGCCAGGTCGGCTGCGCGGTGGACTGCCAGTTCTGCGCGACCGCGAAGCTCGGCCTCGTGCGCAACCTCGACGCCGGCGAGATCGTCGACCAGGTGTATCTCGCGCGAAGGCTGCTCGCGGAGGTCGACCCCGGCCGCCAGCTGACGAGCTACGTCTACATGGGCATGGGCGAGCCGCTGCACAACTACGACCAGGTGATGCAGTCGCTGCGCATCCTCACGCACGGCAAGGGCGCGGCGATCTCGCCGCGGCGGATCACGGTGTCGACGGCCGGTCACGTGCCGCGCATCGCGAAGCTCGGCGGCGAGGACGTGCGGCCGAATCTCGCGGTGTCGCTCAACGCTCCCAACGACGACGTGCGCGACCGGATCATGCCGATCAACAAGAAGTGGAACATCAGCAAGCTGCTCGAGGCACTGCGCGCGTATCCGCTCGAGCAGCGCCGGCGCATCACGTTCGAGTACGTGCTGCTCGCCGGCATCAACGACTCGCTGCGCGACGCGTCGCAGCTCGCGAAGCTGCTGCGCGGCATGAAGTGCAAGGTCAACTTGATCCCGTGGAACCCGCACCCCGAGGCGCCGTACGCGCGGCCGGCGCCGGCGGTGATCGCGGCGTTCCAGGCCGAGTGCAAGCGCCTCGGGCTGCCGACCTACCTGCGCACGCCGCGCGGCGACGACATCGATGCCGCGTGCGGCCAGCTCGCGAACCGCTCGGCGGCCGGCGAACAGGCGCTCGTACCGCTGCGCGTGCGATGATCCGCGACGCATGACCGATCGGGGCAAGCCGCCGTCTCGCGTCCTGCTCGTGCTCGCGGGCATGATGACGCAGCTGCTCGGTGTCGGCTGCCTGATCGCGACGCTGGCATCGCTGCCGATCGTGCACGACCTGCATCACGGCATGCAGGCGCTCGTCGCGTCGGGCCTGGCGGCGGTCGCGGCGATCGTGTGCGGCACGCTCGTGTGGCGCGGCCGGCTCGTGCCGCTCGCGCTCGCGATCGGGATCGACGTCGGCTTCGGCATCGTGCTGCCGGGCGGCGGCTCGGCGCTCGGCGCGATGCTGAAGATTCTGCCCGCCGACGACGCGCGGACCGCCGACATGGTGGTGACCGCGGCGGCGATCGCGATGTTCGTGGCGGCGGTGCTGTGCGTGCTGTCGATCCCGAGCGCGCTGGGGCTGCGGCGGTGGGCGCGCGAGGAGATCGCGGCGGGCCGCGCGCCGGTCGCCGCGCGCACGTTGCCGGGGATGGGCCGGCCGTCGGTGCGACAGCAGACGATGATGATCCGCGTCGCCGAGAAGCAGGCACGGTCGCGGCCGGCGGTGATCGCGGCGGTGGCGCTGACGTTGATCGTGATCGGCGTGGTGGTCATCGCCGCCGCCGTGGGCAGCGGCGACGGGACTTCGGACCTCGGACTTCGGACTTCGGGAAGAGATGCTGGCGTCGACTCTCGTCGTGTTGCGAGTGGTTCTTCGTCCGAGCTCCGAGCTCCGAAGCCCGAAGTTCCGCCACCGGATGCCGGCGTGCAATCGCTCGAAGATGTCATGGCAACCTGGCACCAGGCGATCGCCAAGGCCACGCCCGCCGAGCTGGCCGCGCTGTTCGACGACAAGGCATTCGCGTTCGGTGTCGAGGCGCACGAGCTGGCGGAAGGGCCGGCGGCGATCGCGGCGATGATCGCGCGCGATGCCGGCGAGCATCGCGACACGACCGTGCAGTACTCGCAGCTCGCACACGACGGCGACGTCGGGTGGGTCGCCGAGGAGCTGCGTGTGGGCTCGCACGTGTTCGTCGTGAGCGCGGTCGCGCACCTCGACGGCACCAAGTGGACGATCGCGGCGCTGCAGTGGGCGACCGCGCTGCCGAACGCCGACGCATATCGCGAGGCGCGCGACGGCTCGCTGCCGGTGCCCGACGCGATTCCCGACGCGCACGATGCGTCGCCGCTCGCCGATGCGATGCGCACCGCGTTCGCGTCGAAGCCGTCGTTCGTCGCGGCGCGCAGC
>DASXCY010000177.1:0-29234 GCA_036490935.1 Kofleriaceae bacterium
CTGATCCTCTTCGCTTGCTCGGCAAGCGACGACGATGCCTCGGCCTCAGCTTGTTCCTTAGCGTGCGCGGTCTCGGCGGAAGACGGGGCGTCACCGAGATGGTCATCGACGCTACGCTTGACGGCCGAGACGTGAGCTGGCGTCGTGCTGGTGCGGTCCGCGGCGACTTCGTGCGGCTGCTGATTACCCGGCCGTACGAGCACCTCGATCGGCGGCTCCCCGCGCTTCGTGACATGATAGCCATCGCTGGCGTGCTCGACGTTGTAGCCGCGCGCGCGGAAGTCGGCGAGCACTGGGTCGATCTGTCGAGGTTCGCCCGCGAACACTCGACCGGGCACCACGGTATCAAGCCCGACCTGGGCGGCGAGCGTGCCGGCGTCCATGGCCTCGATCGCGCCGCGCTGAGCGGAGGCGTGGGCGGCGAGCTGCTTCGCCTGATCGCGGGTCAACCCGGCTGCGGCAAGCTCTTGCTCGCTCTTCCCGGCGAGCGCGGTCGCGCGCTGGGCTTCTTCGTCGACGTATGCGCGCGTGTCGAGCACGAGCGCGAGCGCCGAGGTCGGATTGCCACTGGTCTCGACCTCGGCGGCGTGTCGCCGTAGTCCGCCGAGCTTCTTGCCGAGCTGGTCACCGAGCGCACGCGTCCCGCCGATCGGTTCGGCGAGCACGCGGTGCCCGATCGCCGCGCCGATCATCATCGCCATGCCCTGCGCGCCCGAGTGCGCCATATCGTGCAGCGAGAGCGTGTGGCCCGTCTCGCGCACGCTCTCGTACTCTGCCTGCGCGATCTGGATTCCTTGCGAGACCAGCAACTCGGCCGTGAGCTGCGCCGTCTTCGCGAGCGCGACGGCCGCCGCGCGTACCTGCTGGCCCGACTTCGCAGCCGCGAGCGTCTTGCCGACTTTCGTCACTTCGAGCAGCTTGCCGACGCCGCGCATCGCGCCGAACGTGAGCAGGTTCGCAATGCCATTCGTCGCGAACGCTTCCAGCAGCGGCTCGCCAGTCAGCTCGGCCTGCAACGCCGTGAACGTGACTGTCTCCACCGCGAGTGACGTCAGCTCGGCTGCCATCGCGCCGGCGCCGAGTCCCTCGGCGACGCCGCCGGCCACTCCGCCGGTCACGCTCGAGATGACCGCGATGCCGATCATCGTCGCGATCATCACGATCTCGGTGCGGAGCTTCGCGTCGTCGATCGCGTCGAATGCATCGCGAAGAAATGTCTGGACGTTCTTGTCGAGGCCGAGCGCCCGCAATTCGCCGCGGATCGCTGCGAGCTTCGGCTCGATGAACGCGTGCGCCTGCTGGTCGGCGTCTTTCGCGCCGGTGGCCGCGATCTTCTGCGCGGTCGCTTCTGCCGACGCTTCGACAGCAAGCCACTCGCCGTGAATCCGGTTGAGCTGGCCGATCAAGGACATCGCGCCGGCTCGCCACATCGTGGCCTCGCCGTAGTGGTGCGCCACCGCCTCGGAGACGAGCACCCAGTCGCTATTCACCAGGGCATCGAACGCGGAGTAGAGCTGCTTGAGCTCGCCGACCTGCGCGACCAAGCCGGTCTCGAACCGGAGCGCATCCGCATCGCGATAGAGGGTCTCCAGCTCGCCGGGATCGACCTGATTACGGAGTAGCTCGCTTCGTACGACAGCGACGCGCTGGCCGAGCGCTTCGGCGCGCTGCGAGAGCGAGGCGCCGAAAACTCTCGCGCTGCGCTGCTGCGCGCCGGTGGATTGAACCGCGAGCTGCCGCGCGATCTCGGTCTGCGTCGCGATCACGCCGAGCGTCTGGTCGAGAGGTTCTAGGACAGACCCTCGCCGCGCGGCGTTCGCCTCGTCGAGGGCCAGCTTGCCGGTCTCGGGGAGCTGCGACAGATTCGCGGCACGCACGAGTCCGCCGAGTGCACGCCGCTTCGCATCTCCCACATCGCCGGGCTTCGGCGAAGGTTCGTCGCGAGTGATCGCCGCGACCTGTCCGGCAATCGCTGCGAGCAACTCGGTCTGCTTCGCGAACAGCTCGCCTCGTACGATCGCGTCGTGACCCGAGAGCCGGTCGAGGTCGGTCGCGTGGGCCTTGTGCCGTGTCACGGCGCCGGATAGCCCGTCGGCAACGCCATACGGGCGCACGACGGTCGCGATGCCTTGGAGCTGTTCGTCGATCGTCTGCCACGCCGTGTGGAGCTGCGTCGCGGTAGGTGCATGCTGCGGTGCGGCCTTCGCGGTCGCGATCGCGCGCTCGGACTCGACGCTCTCGACCTCGCCGGCCGCCTGCCCGAGCGCGAGCTGTTGGGTGCGGTCGCGCAGGTCGGTTGGATCGAAGTGCTCGCGTGCCTCCGGAAACTTCACCGCGATGTCTTCGGGAACGAGATAGAACGGACCGATCCGGCGGAAGCCGTACGCCTCGGTGGATTGCCCGGCGAGCGCGGCGGCTACCGCTTCGACGCCCGCATCGGTCGGCTCGACCCTGACCGCATTCCACGGCCCGCCATGCGCCCCTTGCCACTCGATGCGATGGACCTTCTTGAAGGCGACATGCGCGGCCGGATCGACGGCGAGCGGCCCTGCTTTTACGAGCACGGTAGGCACACCGCGGTCGACCATCGCGAGCGCTACTTGCCAATCGAGCGGATGACTCGGCACGAGCTCGTCCGCGCGCACCGAAGCGCCGCCGGCCGCGCGATGCTTGGCCGTGACCGCGACGAGTTGCGATGACATCCGCGCGAGCGACGCGACGAGCCTCTCGTCGACTGTGGCCGCGATCGCCGCCGCGACGTTCGTAGTCCAGACGGGTGGCCCTTTCGGCCCGTGCTCGTAGTCGAGCGCATCGTTCGGTCCGCCGCCCTGCGGTTGGTTGTCCGCACCGTCGCGCGCGAAGATCGGACGCGAGCGGTCCACGAGTGCGTAGAGGTCGGCGGGCGCGAGCCAGTTGCGCAGGCGCGTGACCTTGGCGGCGCTGTCGTCCTCGTCGAAGGCCTTGAACAATGCGTCCATGAACGGGCCGATGTCCGGCGTGAACACGACTTGAGAATCGCCGGTCGGGATCGTACGAGCGAGCAAGAACTCGTCGACGCCGCGCCGGATCTCGGCGATGTAGAGATGCACGTAACCGGGCGCGGCGATGTTCTTGCCGAGCCGTTGCGCAGCAGCAAGCTCCCCGTCCATCTTCGCTTCGAACTTGTCGTGTGCGATCGCTCCTTGCGGTGGGGAGCGCAAGGGCGTGGTCGCAGACACCGAGACGCTCGGCGAGAACTTCGCGCTGGCACCTCGCGCGACGAAGTCCGCGGCGAACTGGTCGGCCTCGACCTCGGCGGCTTCCGTCGACGCCCCGTCGCGCTTGGCGGCGGCGGCGAGCGGGCCCGGGTGCGCGTCGGCCTGCACCGTGTGCGCGACCTCGTGGGCGAGCAGCTCGCGGCCGTCGCGGCTCGCCGGATCGAGCTGGCCCTCGCCCATGTAGATGTGGGAGCCGATCGCGACCGCGCGGGCGCCGTGCGTCGCGGCGGTGGCATGACCGTCGTCGTCGTCGTGGACTCGCACGCCGGCGAGCGAGCGGCCGGTGGCACCTTCGAGATCGCCTCGGATCTCGTCGGGAAGCTTACGGGGGCCACGGCCGCGCAGCGCGTCGAAGATGCGATCGCGTGCAACGCGATCGCGCCGCGTGAACCGCGCCGCGAGCTCGTCGCCCGATCCCGGACGATAGCCTTCGAGCCGGCGCGCGAGCGTTCGCCGCGTGGTCCCGTCGAGCGAAGCGAACAGCTCGGGATCCGGATCGCCGGCCTCGATCATGCGCCGCAGCTTGGCTTCGACCGAGTCCGGCTCGGCTGCGCCTCCGTCGTCGAGCGACGACGCGGGCGGCACGGGTTGTGGGCCCGCCCCACGTGCGGCAGCTGCGTGGTGCCGCTCCTTGGAGTCGGCGAGGAACCGGCGAATTTCGGCCTGCCGTGGCGGCCTCAGCCGCGCCAACTCGACGACGACGGGATCGCGCATGAGCGGATCGTCGAGGGATTGCTGGTCGTCCACGCGAGCCAGCCGCGCCGACAACGTCAGCCACTCGGCCGGTGCGAGTTGCTGGATCTCGGCCTTGAGCTCGCGCTCTACGTTCTGAAATCCGCTGTGCGCATCGCCTGGTGCCGGTCGAGCTTGCAGCGCGGCGAGGATTTGGTCCTCGCGCGAGATCGGTTTGTACGCGAGCGGCGGCGTCGTGAACTGCTTGGCGGCCTCTTCGTGTTGGTCGAGCTGTTGGGTGGCAGCGTCGAGCTTCGCCGATGCGTCCGGTCCTCCCTCGTGGACCGTCGTACGAGCCTTCGCGATCGCAGACCTCACATCCGCGATGTGCTGGGCGAGCCCGCGGTGCACGACCGTCCAGCTTCTTGGATCGCGGTCTCGCTCTGCCTTGCGCAGCCGCTCAAGATCGCCGCTGACACCGCCCACGCCTTGCGTTGCTGAATCTACCGTTTGCTGCGCGACCTCGGCGGCCGTGGGCGGCTTCTGCTCGTGGGATTCGCTGCTGTAAACCGACGCGGGGCGATAGGTCGTCTCGTACCCCGCCGAACGCCTTGGGCCTTCCCGATCGAAGCTCATCGCGATCGCCCCCTGGTCATTCTGTCTCTGCGCGCGTGCATCTCTCACACGTTGTCGACCGTCACGCGCCGAAGTTGCGCCCGATTCCCAAGCTCGCGTGTTGCCTCGCGAAATGGAACCGTTCGACACGTTCAGCTCTGGCGCGCGCGGGATCCGAAGGACGTCGAGTCATTCGAGACCCCGCCGATCGCGGTTCTTTCCCTCGCGAAGCGAGAAGCGGAGAACGACATGATCATCGACGACGAGGAGGCGAACCGCATGCAATCGATCGTTCACGCCACGCACGTGTGCTCGCCGATCGCGAACGCGCTTTGCGCTGGCAGTCATGGAGCAGGATCGAGAGAGTGGGCGTGGCCGTCCACCAACCGATAGCGCTTGATGAGTCGCCGCAATCGAGAACGTGGGATACCGAGCTGCACGGCGGCAACCGAGATATTCCAGCGCGCGCCGCGGCGATTGCCTTCGAGCGCCTCGCCGACGACGTCGCGGATCGCTTCGTCGAGCGTGCGCTGCGCCCGTTGCGGCACCGGAGTGGGTACCGTCTGACGCGTGAAAACCGTCTGGGCTCGAGACAGGACCTCTCTCACCCGCTGTTCGAATACGGCATCATCGAGCAGTGATCCCGAACGTCTGACGCTCACGACCAGAATGTATCGCCGATTCGGGGCTGATCCCGAGCTCTTAGCGGCCCCAGCGCAGCGCCACGCTCGACCAGGTCTCGCCGGCGCCGCCGCTGAACGTGACGATCGTCGAGCCTGGCTCGATCAAGTGCTCGCGCTCCGCGATCGCCAGGATCAGCGGGAGGTTCACGCTGCTGATGTTGCCGAACGACGGGAACGTCGACACCGTCTTGGCCTTGTCGATGCCGGCGTACTTCGCGGTCACCTCGGTGAGCCACACGGTGCCCTGGTGCGACGCGTAGAAGTCGACATCGGCCGGCGCGAGCCGGGCCTGCGCCATCGACGAGTGGATCGCCTCGCGGGCGCGCTCCGCGATGCCGAACAGCATGCTGCGGGTCTGATCGCGCTCGGGAGAATGCAGCTGGATCGCACCGGATTCCCACCAGCGCTGGCCGGGGACGCCCAGCACGATCGCGTTGCTGCTCGCGCCATCTGCGCGATGCGTGACCGCGAGCAGGCCGCGCCCGTCGCTCACCGCCCCGTATACCACTGCGCCTGCGCCGTCACCCCACCACGCCGAGTCCGGCTCCGAGCGACGTAACAGCCGGTTCATCGCCGACGAGTGCACCGACAGCACGTGCCGCGCCTGCCCGCTCGCGATCAGCGCCTGCGCGAGGCTCGCGTGCACGGCAAATGCGTTGCATGCGACCTCGGTCGAGATCACGAGCGTATCGCGCTTGAGCCCGAGCAAGCGATGCGTGTTGCATGCGGTGTTCGGCAGCAGCTGCTCGGGCACGATCGTCTGAACGAGCAGCACGTCGACGTGATCGAGCCCGATGCCGGCGCGCGACAGCGCCTCGCGCGCCGCCGACGCCTCCATCTCGTGCGTCGTCATGCCCTCCGGCATGATCCGACGTTGCACCGCGCCGCGAAACGGATCCGACGCATAGCGCGCCATTGCCTCGAGCGTCAGCTTCGCGCCTTCGGGCAGCGCCTCCGGGCTCGGCGAGGTGCCGCGCGTGAGGCGCGCCGCGGTGCGCTCCTCCCATTCGGCGGTCACGGCGCGAGGCCACCAGTCGTTGGTGCGAACCTGATTGGGGAGATACGTTCCGACTCCGAGAATGCCGACGGCGGTCATGGGTTTCCTTAGTTGACGAGCTTGAGCTGCTGAGCGGGTGGTGAACCGGCCGGTTGCGGTACGACATGTAGAGGGGCCGGCACTTGCTTCTTCGTCAGGTTGCCGATGCGATCGCGCTTCGCCATCGCGATGGTCGGATCGATCCGGACGTCGATCACCACCGGGCCGGCGGCGCTGTACATTATCTGCTCGAGCGCGGCGAGCTGGCCGGGGCCGTCGATGCGCGCGGTGATCGCGCCGAGGCCGCGCGCGATCGAGCAGATGTCGAGCGGCGCGGTGCCGAACACCGGCGACCGGCCGTAGACGTTTTGGTGGCCGATCTCGACCATGCCGAGCCGCTGGTCGTTGAACACGAACACGCGGATCGGCAGGCGCTCGGCGACCGCGGTCGCGATCTCGAACGCGTTCATCGCGAAGCAGCCGTCGCCGCAGATCGCGGCGACCGAGCGGCCGGGGTGCGAGAGCTGCGCGCCGATCGCCGCGCCGATCGACTGCCCCATCGAGCCGAGGCCCGTCATCACCAGGAACGAGTCGGGATGCTTGGTCTCGAGGAACTGCACCGCGAACGCGAAGTGCTCGCCCGAGTCGACCGTGAAGATCGTGTCGCTCGGCAACAGCGACTGTACCTCGCGGATCGCCTGTTGCGGGGCGATCAGCCCGGCCTGCTTGGACTGCGCGAGCACCTGACGTTCCACACCGCCGATCGCGAGATCGCGGCGCGGCGTGACGCGGCCGTCGAGCCGCTCGGCGAGCGCGCCGAGCAGCTGGTGCGCCGACGCGACGATCGCGTGGGTCGGCGAGTAGCTCTTGCCGAACTGGCGCGCGTCGATGTCGACGTGCACGAGCGCGCGCGTCGCCTGGAGCTCTGGCGAGAAGCCGTCGGTCGCCATGTCGCCGAGGCTGGTGCCGATCGCGAGCACGACATCCACTCCACTATCGACGTAGCTGCGCGCGCTCGGGTGACCGGCGAGGCCGAGCACGCCGAGCGAGAGCGGATGCGTCTCGGGGAACACGCCCTTGCCCTTCGGCGTCGTCACGACCGGGCAGCCGAGCCGCTCGGCCACGACGCACAGCCGCTCCGGCGCGCCGCGGCCGCGCACGCCGCTCCCCGCGACGATGAGCGGCCGCTCGGCGCCGACGAGCAGCTCGGCGAGCTCGTCGATCACTTCGGGCGCGAGGTGCTCGCCGATCGTCACCGCACCGCCGACGCGCGGCGGGCTGACCTGCGCGCAGACGACGTCGAGCGGCAGCGTGAGCATCACCGGACCGCGCCGCCCCGACATCGCCGTCGCGATCGCGCGGCGCAGCAGATGCGGCAGCGCGCTCGGCCGCGGCACCTCGGCCGCGAGCTTCGTCACGTGACGCGCCATCTCGACGAGCTGGAGCCCGTGCGACGAGCCGTCCTGCAGCACGCCCTTGCCGTGCGACTGGCGCGGCACCTCGCCGACGAGGAGCAGCACCGGCAGGCCATCGCACCAGGCGGACGCGAGGCCGGTCATCGAGTTGAGCGCGCCCGGTCCCGACGTCACCGCGACCACGCCGAGCTTGCCGGTCGCGTGCGCGTGGCCGGCGGCCGCGAACATCGCGCCTGACTCGTGGCGTGTCGTCACCATGCGGATCGAGCTGTCGATCAGCGCGTCGTGCACGGGCGAGATCGCGCCGCCGGGCAAACCGAACACGACCTCGACGCCGGCCTCCTCGAGCATCGACACGAGCAGATCGGCGCCGCGCATCGTGAACTGCGGTGGGGGCGCGACCGGCGCGGTCACCGCGATCGGCTCGGTCAGCGCGAGCACGCTCGCGAGGTCCGTCGGCTTGTCGATCGCGCGCATCGCGCCGGCCGCGTGTGCGGCGGCTTCCATGTCGGGCGTCATCGACGCGCTCGTCAGCACGATGCGCATGTGCGCGGTCTCGGGATTCGCCTTGATGCGGCGACATGCCTCGATGCCATCGAGGCCGGGCATGTACACGTCCATCACCACGAGGTCCGGTCGGCTCGTGCCGATCGCGAGCATCGCGTCGATCGCATTGCTCGCGGTGGCGAGCTCGATCTTGCTGTTGTCGCGCAGTGCACGCCGGTACGCGGCGAGCAGGAGCTCGTCGTCGTCCACGACTAATGTGCGCACCGTACGGTTGGAGGAGGAGGAGGAGAGATCTTTGGGGCCGCCGAACGCCATCGGGGTAGATATACGCCCGAGACCTACTTCTTGTTTAGGGTCTTTTTATCGCGAAATGTATGGGGTTTTTATTGAGCGCCGGATTCGGAATTCATTATCTCGGAATCGCGACTGAATGAAGCCTGCTCAGGCGAGCGGACGACCGCCACACGCCTGCGCGTCGTGCAGGCTCGCGATGGCTGCCACCTCGGGGTGGTCGCCGCCGACCCCAAGCGTCTCGATCAGCTCGCACGCCGAATAGCGCGAGCTCGCGCGCTCGTACTCGGCCTGCCACGCACGAAACCGCTGCTCGCCCGCGGAATCCTCGAATGGCCAGCGCGCCGGCGGCGGCCGCATCGCGCATCGCCACGGCTTCGCGGTGAGCCGCGCGCGAAACGACGACTGCGCCTTGCACAGCATCACGTAGAGCGGATCGCTGTCGGCGTCGCGCAGCAGCGCGAGAGCTTGCTCGCTTTTCGGATCGAACGTGTGGCTGGTGACCAGGCCGCGCAGTCCGGCGGCGGTGCGGTACACGCGAACGCCGAGCTCGGCATGGCGCGCTGCCCACGCGCGCAGCGCGGACCGCGCGTGCGATTCGTGCTCGCTATCGATGTCGATGAACATCGCGCGCCCGGTGTTGAGCACGAGCGCGCCGTACAGGTTGCGTGTGACCACCGCATCGCCGGCGGCGTGCACGATCTCCTCTCGCAGCGGACGATCGCCGTAGGTGTAGCGATCGAACGGTTTGCCCGACGCGAACAGACGCTCGAGCTCGACCGCGCGTGCGTCGGCTTGGTGCTGCGCATCGTCGCGACTCGTGTCGGACCAGCGCCAGCACGTCGCCGGACCGGATCGTCCTCTCGCCCAGAAGCGTGGAAAGTGCATGCGAGCGCAAGCTAGATCGCGTATCTGACAGTAGTCCGCGACGGGAGCGTGCGTGCGGATCTCGGCGCGCACCTGCGCGTGATCCCTCCCGCCGCGGTGCGCGCCGGGAGGGGAGCCGTGCGCGCGCACCACGCCCCACATCGACTGGTGCAGCGCGTGCAATGCGGCCGCGCGACATGAACGCGAGCATCGACGAGACGATCGAGCGAGTCGAGCAACTGTACTTCGCGCTGACCGGAACGCGCCCGCCGAACATCGACGGCGCGCCGATGCCGCCGGAGACCGATCCGGTGCGGCACGTCGAGGATCAGATGAGCAAGCTGTTCGCCGCGGCCGAGAAGCTCGCGCCCACCACCAGCGCGGCCGCGTGGTCGCCGCCGGTGTGCGCGTGGCACGACGAAGCCGGCGTGTACCTCGCGATCGACGTTCCCGGTGTCACGCGCGAGTCGCTCGAGCTCGAGCTCGACGGGCGGCGGCTCGCCGTGCGAGGTACGCGCGTCGCGCCGTGGCCGACCGCCGCGCGCCCCGACGGCTGCGAGGTCGCGCACGGCGCGTTCACGCGCGCGTTCGCGTTCGCCGAGCACGTCGAACCCGAACAGCTGTCGGCGCGGCTCGACGCCGGCGTGCTCCACGTGCGCGTCGCACGCGGTCGGCTCGGCGAGCCCGCGCGCATTCAGATTTTGGTTTCGTGATCGCTAACCCAATCAGGAGAGACGAGACATGGAAACGGTCAAGGTCGATATCCAGAAGCTCCAGCTGCTCAACGATCGCATCGCGCAGACGATCGAGGCGCTCAACCAGGTGAGGCTGTCGATGCACGGCATCCAGCATTCGAGCTCGCCGGTCGGCGTATCGCCCTACGGCGGCTACTCGCCGTACGGCTACGGCCAGCCGCAGTTCGCGCAGCCGTCGTTCGGCCAGCCGTCGTTCGGCCAGCCGTCGTTCGGCCAGCCGAGCTTCGCGCAGCCGAGCTTCGCGCAGCCGAGCTTCGCGCAGCCGTTCTCGCCGTTCGGCCAGGGCCTGTCGCACACGACGGCGCCGTGGACCACGACGACCACGCCGTGGATGACGGGTATCGCCCACACCTCGTGGGATCCGATGTGGCAGGTTCGCCAGGTCCCCTACATCTACTAGCGAGCGACTAGCGTACGAAGACGTCGGCTCCGAACACGAGCTTGACGGCTTGATCGAGATCGGCGGCGTACTGCGTGATCTCGCGGGCGATCGCGGACGGCACGAGCGTGCTGCGCTCGAGATCCGCCTTGTTCGCGAGCGGGAGGAGGAGCGTGCCGAGGTTCGCGTGGTACGCCGCCTTCACTTTGTAATCGGCTTCGCCGATACGGCCGATCGTGATCACGTCGTGCGCCTCGGTGACGAGCGCGCCCGACGACGCGATCGCGGCCGACACCGGCTGCTGCAGGAACACCGACAGGAACGCGAGCGCCGACGGTAGCCCCGCCGACAGCCCGCCCGACGGTTCGTCTTCCTTCGGCAGCTTGAAGCTGTATGTGAAGTCGGCGAGGTCGGCGACCTGCGCCGGGAACTTCGCGCGGGCGTACTCGCGAACCGCGACGAACGTGTTGCGGATCGCGGCGCGCATCTCCGGCGTGACGTTGCCGTGGATGTCGTCGGCGGCGAGCGTGCCGCCGCGGCCGGGCGTGGTCGGCTCGCGATGCACCCACAGCTCGTGGACGAGGCCCTTGGCCTTGCCGATGAAGTGGTAGACGCCGGCGGCGAGCACGCGGCCGATCGGCGCCGCGCGTTCGGCGGCCGCTTTCGCGAGCACGTCGGCGCGCGCGCGACACGAGGCGGCCTCGCCGGGTTCGCCGGCGAGCTCGTGGAGCACGGCGAGCCGCTGCCAGGGGTCGGGGCGCAGCGGATCGAGCGCGAGGCGCGACTCGAGCAGCGCGCGCGTCGCGGCGCGACGGTCGGCGTCGGCCCAGCGCGCGGCGATCGCGGGATGCACCGGGTGATCGAGGAGCCAGCCGACGACGATCGGATCTTCTGGCGGCTCGGAGAGCGTGTCGAGATAGAGCGCGACCGCGCGCTCGTGGTCGCCTTCGAGCACGGCGAGATCGCCGAGATAGCGGCGATCGAGGAGCTCGCCGCCGTCGGCGAACAGCATGCGCGCCTGCGCGAGCTCGCCGCGCAACGCATGGGTAAGGGCGCGCTCGCGGCGCGGCAGCTCGGCCGGCAGCTCGTCGCCGGCGGGACGCACGGCGCGGAGCCGCGCGAGCGGAAGATAGCTGCGCGCGGCGACGCCGACGAGCTCGTGCAAGCTCGGGCGATGCATGCGGCGGCGCACGCCCGCGAGATATCGCGCGTCGAGCTCCGCGGCGAGCTCGGCGCGGCCGGCGCGCCGCTCGAGCGACGCGAGCTGGCTGAACAGCGAGATCTTCTCGATGCCCTTGGCCTCGAGCTCGCGCAGCACGTGGCGGCAGATCTTCGCGGCGGCTTCGAGGGTCTCGGGCGTGGCGAGCCGCTCGTACACGCGCACGAGCGCGAACAGCCGATCGAGATCGTGCTCGAAACCGCGCTCGTGGCCGAGCTGCTCGAGTTGCAGGCGCGCCGCCGCGAGATCGCCCGACAGCTCGGCGAGCCAGGCGCCCGCGATCACCGCCACCTTGTAGAGCTGCGGGTCGCGGCCGCGCTGGCGCGTCGCGAGCTGCGTACAGGCCGCGCGCGCCTCGTCGGGTTTGCGCTCGTGATGCAGCGCGAACGCGTGCTCGAGCTCGACCTGCGCGGCCGGCTTGCGCGCGAGCTCGAAGCCGCCGAGCACCAGGAACTCGCTCGCGCCGCGCTCGGGATCCTGCGCGAGCTGCAGCATCGCGCGCAGCTGCATCATCACGTTCTCGTTGTGCGGCGAGCGCGCGTGAATGTGCGCCCAGCACGCGATCGCCTGCGAGAGCTGACCGCGCACGTGCTTGATCTTCGCGAACAGGCTGAGCGCGGTGAGATCCTCGGGAAGCTCGTCGAGGACGCACATCGTATCGGCCTCGGCCTCGGCCAGCCACCCGAGCTCGACCAGCACCTTCGCGCGCGAGAGTCGAACGTCGAGCGGCACGTTCACAGCTTACCGCACGAAGCGAACCATGCCGCCGATGCGAATCGCGAACAGGCTCCCGAGATCGCGCTCCGCGATCACCGCGAGCACGGGATAGCCGCCGGTCGTCGGATGATCGGGCCCGAGCACGATCGGCGCGCCATCACCGGGCACTTCGATCGCGCCGCGCACCATCGGGCGCGAGCGCTCGCGGTAGATGGATTGCCTCCGGATCGCGGCGCCGGTGAGGCGCGTGCCGACGCGATCGCTCGCCGGCGCGATCGCGTAGCTCTCGGCGCACAGCACGTCGAGCGCATCGGGCGCGAACGCCTCGCGATCGGGGCCCGGCACGACGCGGATCGGACCGCGTGCGAGCGGGGGCGGCGGACGCGACACGACCTCGGGTAATCCGGCCAGCTCGACGCGATCTCCCGCCCGCAACGCGCGCCCGAGGTGCGCCGCGAGCAGCGTGCCGCGGCCGTCGAGCACGAGCGGCGCCGCGACTCCGCCGCGCACCGCGAGGTACGCGACGCGTGCGGGCTCGCTGGTGAGCGCGCGTGTCTCGCCGGTTTCAGCGCGGACGACGAGCTCGCCGAACACTTCCAGCGCCGGCGCGTCGTCGGGATTGCGCGCGGCGCGGTTCGCGGCGACGAGCAACTCGGGGACCAGCGCGCCGCCCGGCGGCACCGCCTCGTGCATGTGGCCGCGGCGACCGAGGTCCTGCACGGTGACGAGGCCGCGCACGCGTTCCACGGTCAACACGGCTCGAACCGCACGCGATCGCCGAGCGCGAGCAGCGCACCGCGCGCCCCGAACAGCTCGGCACCCTCGACGCGCCCGAGCAGGTGCCAGCCGCCCGGCGAATCGAACGGATATACGCAGGTCGCATCGCCGGCGATGCCGATCGAACATGCGGAGACGCGCGGGCGCGGCGTCGCGCGGCGCGGCAGCGCGAGGGCCGGATCGAGCCCGGCGAGATACGCGAATCCGGGCTGGAAGCCGATCGCGTCGACGACGTACGTGACCGCGGCGTGGCGGCGCACGACCTCGGCGCGCGGCAGTGCAATCGCGCGCGCGACCGCATCGAGATCGTCACCGTCGTAGCGGGCGCGCAGCACGTGCTCGCATGCCGGCTCGTCTTCGCCTGCGAGCTCGCCCAGCTCCGCCGGCACGCGCGGCGCGCCGTCGAAGTACGCGGCGACGTCCTCGCGCGCGATGACGACGTCGATCACGCCCGGCCACGCGCGCACCGCGCGGACGAGCGAACGGGCCGACACGCCGCGCGGCCGCGCGAATCGGATCGCGCGCTCGCCGAGCGCGACCCAGTCAAGCACCGAGCGCCTCGCGCACCGCGCGCGCGATCGCGAGCGCACCCGGCGTATCGGCGTGGACGCACAGCGCGTCGATCGTACCGCTCGCGGCGAGCGACCTCGCCTGCGCCGCCGCGCGCGCCGGATCGGTGACGAGCGCGCCCGGCTCGCCGCGCGGCACGAGCGAGCCGTCGTCGCGCAGGCCGCGATCCGCGAAGCCTTCGCGCGAGTACGGCAAGCCCGCCGCGATCGCGGCGTCGCGCAGCGCGCCGGCCGGCGGCCCGATCACGGTGATGCTCGAGCCGAGCGCGTCGATCGCGCCGCGTACGACCGCGCGCGCGAGCTCCGGCCGCGTTGCGGCATCGTGATAGAGCGCGCCGTGCGGCTTGATCCACCGGACCTCGCCCGCGATGCGCGCGAGCGCGCCGCATTGCTCGGCGACGGTCGCGACCAACGCCGCCTCCGCGATCGCGAGGCTGCGCCGCCCGAATGCTTCGCGATCCGGATACGAAGGATGCGCGCCGATCCGCGGCCGCGCGCGCGTCGCGCAGAACGCGGTAACGCGCGCCATGCTCGCGCTGTCGCCCGCGTGGCCGCCGCACGCGACGTTCAGCACGTCGGCGAGCGCCCACAGCTCCTCGGGCTCGTCGTCGTGCTCGCCAGCGTCGATCTCGAACAACACGTGGTGACCATACCTGGTGAAGACTCGACGGACGCGCACGAGAATCCGCGCGCTTGGCGCTTGGTTCGACCTTTGCCTAGGGTCCAGGGCCATGAAGACGCTCGTCATCCTGGCTACTCTGGTCGCCACCGCTTCGATCGCCGCCGCTCAGCCGGCGCTCACCGCCGCGACGCCTGCACCCGCGGCAGAACCGTCGAGCTACTTCGCCGCCGGCGGCGTGTACGGCGCCGCACCGCGCACGATGTTCATCGGCGCGTCGTTCGAATACGGCGCGCAGATCCGCCAAGGTCCGCTGTGGTTCCACGCGCAGGTCGTCGCGGCTGATGCCGGCGAGATCGACGACGGCCCGCTGCCCGGTACGCTGCTGCAGGGCCGCGTCGGCATCGAGGCGCGCGACTGCTCGACCGCATGGCTGTGCATGATCGCGAGCGTCGACGGCGCCGTCACGCACACGCAGTACATGAGCGACGACGCGAGCCTCGATCGCGTCGGTGCGATGGTCATCCCCCGCGTCGGGTTCGACGTCGGCACCCAGTACCTGCGCGTCCGTCCGACGATCGAGCTCGGCGTCGACAGCGACGGCATGGCGCAGCTCGCGGTGACCGCCACGGTCGCGTATCGCTACTGAGCTCAGTGGCGGAAGACGCCCCAGCTGGTCGTGCCGTGCACCGGCGCCGAGTACGCCGCGGACAGCGCGATCGCGACGATGGTGCGCGTGTCGCGCGGATCGATGATGCCGTCGTCCCACAGCCGCGCGGTCGCGAAGTACGGATCGCTCTCCTTGTCGATCATCTGCTCGGTCATCGCCTTCATCGCCGCGAGCTTCGGCTCGTCGACGGCCTCGCCGCGCTTGGCCGCCGATTCGCGCTGGATGATGTCGAGCACGCCGGCGAGCTGCTTGCCGCCCATCACCGCGATGCGGTGATTCGGCCACGTGAACAGAAACCGCGGCGCATACGCGCGGCCGCACATCGCGTAGTTCCCCGCGCCGTAGCTCGCGCCGGTCATGATCGTGATCGCGGGAACCGTCGAGTTCGCGACCGCGTTGATGAGCTTCGCGCCGTGCTTGATGATGCCTTCCTGCTCGACCTTCTTGCCGACCATGAAGCCGGTGATGTTGTGCAGGAACACGAGCGGGATGTCGGTCTGGTTGCACAGCTCGATGAACTGCGCGCCCTTCTGTGCCGAGTCCGAGAACAAGATGCCATTGTTCGCGAGGATTCCGATCGGAAACCCGCACAGGTGCGCCCAGCCGCACACGAGTGTCGTGCCGTACAGCGGCTTGAACTCGGAGAACCGCGACCCGTCGCAGATGCGCGCGATCACCTCGCGCGCGTCGAACGGCACCTTGATGTCGGGCGACGCGATGCCGAGCAGCTCGTCCTCCTCGTAGCGCGGCACCTCGACGTCGCGCGGTCGCGGCGCCGCGGCCTTCTTCCAGTCGAGGTGCGCGACGAGCTCGCGGCCGATGCGGATCGCGTCGCGCTCGTCGCGCGCGAGGTAATCGGCGACGCCGCTGACGCGCGCGTGCATCTCGGCGCCGCCGAGCTCCTCGTGCGTGACGTCCTCGCCGATCGCCATCTTCACGAGCGGCGGGCCGGCCAGGTACACCTGCGCCTGCTTCTCGACCATCACGATGTAATCGCTCATGCCGGGGATGTAGGCGCCGCCCGCGGTCGAGCTGCCGAACACGAGGCAGATCGTCGGAATGCGCTCGCGCGAGCGGCGCGTGAGATCGCGAAACGCGCGCCCGCCCGGCACGAAGATCTTCGATTGCACGGGCAGATCGGCGCCCGCCGACTCGACGAGCGAGATCGACGGCATCCGGTTCTGCTCGGCGACCTCCGCGAGGCGCGCCGACTTCGCGCCCGTCATCTCGCTGAACGCGCCGCCTTTCACGGTCGACTCGTTCGCGGTGATCACGCACTCGACGCCCGACACGCGGCCGACGCCGCCGATGAACCCGGCGCCGGGCGTGTGACCGGGCACGTCCTTGCCGGCGAGCGCGCACAGCTCGAGGAAGTACGAGTCGCGATCGAGCAGCAGCTCGACGCGCTCGCGCGGCAGCAACTTGCCGGCGGCGCGATGGCGCGCGGTGTACTTCTCGCCGCCGCCGACGGTGGACTCGGCGAGCGCGGCTCGCAGCTTCGCGATCGTCGCGGTGTTGGCGTCGTGGTTCGCGCGAAACTCGGGCGCGCGAGGATCGACGCGGCTCGCGATCACCGGATACGGCTGCTCGGCACTGGGCATCGGGGCGCATGGTACACAACCGGCGATGGCGAACGTGATCGAAGAGGCGAAGTCGGGGCGTGCAAGCTGTCGCACGTGCAAGAAGCCGATCGGCAAGGGCGAGCTGCGCTTCGGCGAAGAAGCTCCCAACGCGTTCGGCGACGCGCCGAGCATGCGCTGGCATCATCTGACGTGCGCGGCCGAGCGCCTGCCGAAGGAGCTCAGCGAGGCGCTCGCGACGTATTCGGGGACGGTTCCGGATCGCGCCGCGCTCGACAAGGTCATGGCGGGCGCGATCGCGGGCGGCCACGCCAAGCCGGCAGGGTTTCCGTACGCCGACAAGGCGCCGACCGGCCGCGCGCGCTGCATGCAATGCCAGCAGGCGATCGACAAGGACACGCTGCGCATCGCGATCGAGCGCGAGATCGATACCGGCGCGACGGTGACGCGCGGCGCGGGCTATCTGCATCCGGCATGCGCCGGCGCGTACGTCGAAGCGAACGCGGGCGATCGCGCGTCGCTCGCCGAGGGCGTGCGCGAGAACTCGCGGCTCGCCGAGGCCGACCTCGCGGCGGCCATCGCCGCGATCACGGCGCCGTAACCTTAGACGACGCGCGCGCCGGGCAACGATGGGCCGCGCTCGATCACGTCGGCGGCGGTGCGGCACAGGCTCGCCAACACCAGCAGTGCCCACAGCATCGCGAACACCGCGGCGAGCATCACGCCGGCCGAGGCCGATTCCGACGGCGCGTGCGGCACAGCCCATGCGGTCAGCACGGCGCTCGTACACCACATCACGGCGGCGGTGGCGCCCTTGCTCGCGGCCTCGGCGCGCAGCTTGGAAGCGATCGCGATCAGCAGCGCGACGATCGCGACGGTCATGACGAGCAGCGTGATGATCGGCAGCGCTTGCGCGGTCTCCATCGCGTCGGAATGGCCGGAGTCTTCCGGGCGATACAGCGCGATGTACAGCGCCGGCAGCTGGCGCGTCGCGACGCCGGTTACCCACAGCGCCGCGGTCGCGGCGACCGCGAGCAGCCAGCGCGGCAGGCCCGGCAGCGTCGCGCGCGCGGCGTCGAGCAGACCGGTCGCGAACAGCACGAGCGCGACCGCGCTGATGCCGGCACCCGCGAGGAGGCCGACGCGCAGCACGTCTTGATCGCGGCCGCCGGCAACCCCGAACATCACCAGCGTGCCGGTGCCGACGACGGCGGCGACGACGCGCAGCACGAGCGAGGCGCCCGCGCGACGCAGGCCGGCAGCCGCGCGGCGCGGCGTGGGTCGCGTGATGCCGCGCGCCGCGAACAGCACGAGCATCGCGAGCGCGAACCAGTGCAGGCCGCGGAGCACGAGGTCGAGCTTGACGCTCGCGTGGTCGCCGAATGCCTCGCGCGGAATCGCCATGACGAGCGTGACCAGCCCGCACGGAATCGCCACCGGCAGGACCCGCCACGCCGCGATCGTCCAGCCGACTGCTTCGGCCACGAACAGCGCGTCCCACGCGTAGCGATCGGCGGCGAGCAGCCAATCCGGCCCGGTGTGCTTGAAGTCGAAGTACGTCGCGAGGCCGATCTGGAGCACGAGCATCGCGCCGTTCGCGATCACGACGATGATCGCGCCGGCGCGCGCCGCCCCCGCGAAGCGGCTCGCGAGCTCGAGCGCGCCGTAGATCGCGAGCACCATCGCCGCGAGGCCGAAGCCGTCCCACGCCAGGAACAGCCGCGTTCCGAACCAGTGGTGGCCGAACACGAGTGTCGTGAACACCAGGCTGATCGCATCGAGCGCGAACGCCGCGTAGAGCGCCATCGGCACCGCGCGCCATAGCTTCGGCTCGCCCTGCATCAATAGCCCTCCGTCTTCGCGATCACCTCGTTCATGATCTCGCGCGTGCCGCCGCCGATCGGATACAGGCGCGCGTCGCGATAGAGCCGCTCGACGAGCGTCTCGCGCATGTAGCCGTAGCCGCCGTGCAGCTGGACCGCGTGATCGCACACGAACGACAGCATGTCGGTCGCGACGTTCTTCGTCATCGCGGCGAGGCCGGCGACTTGCTCGCCGCGCAGCGCACGCACGAGGAGCTCGCCGACGAGCGCGCGCGCCGCCGCGATCCGGCTCGCCATGTCTGCGAGCTTGTGACGCGTGACCTGAAAGCCGGTGAGCGCCTTGCCGAACGCGTGGCGCTCGCGCGTGTACGCGATCGATTCGCGATACGCGAGCTCGGCGATCGCGACGCACTGTCCGGCCAGGCCGAGCCGCTCCCCTGCGAAGTTCATCATGATCATCGGAAACGCGCCGTGCTCGGGCCCGATCCGGTTCGCGACCGGTACGCGGCAGCCGTCGAACGCGAGCTCGGCGGTGTCGCTCGACCACCAGCCGGTCTTCTTCAGCTTCTTCGAGACCGAGAACCCGGGCGTGCCCTTCTCGATCACGAGCAGCGAGATGCCGGCGTGGCCGTCGCCGCCGGTGCGTACGGCCGCGGTGATGAAATCGGCGCGCGTGCCCGAGGTGATGAACGTCTTGGCACCGGTGACGACGTAGTGATCGCCATCGCGCACGGCGCGCGTCGCGAGCGACGCGACGTCGCTGCCGCCGCCGGGCTCGGTGATCGCGAGCGCGCTGATCTTCTCGCCGCGCAGTGCCGGCTTGACGAAGCGCTCGTGCTGCTCCGGCGTGCCGAACCGGATGATCGGCGGCAGCGCGATGCCGTGCGTGCACAGGCTGCAGATCGTGCCGACCGAGCGGCCGGCGATGATCGCCTCCTCGGTCGCGACCAGCGTGTGGCTGGAGTCGCCGCCCTGCCCGCCCATCGCCTCGGGATAGCCGATGCCGAGGAAGCCGGCGCGCGCCGCGCTCGCGTACAGCTCGACGGGAAACTCCTCGTCCTCTTCCCAGCGCGCGCCGTGCGGCGCGATGTGCGCGAGCGCGAACTTGCGTGCGGCCGAGCGGATCTGCACGTGGTCTTCGGTTTCGAACAGGTAGGGCACGCCGGCGAGAATAGCGTGATACCAACGACGCATGGACGCCGTTCCCCGCCGCCTACGTCGCTCGGCGCACCTGTCGTGGTTCGCGCACATGGGGGCGGTGTACTTGTTCCACGATCTGTACGGCTACCTGATGGAGATGAGCCCCGACATCGTCGATCTCGTCGAGGCGTTCCTCGGCGGCGCCGACACCCAGGCGACGATCGATCGATTCGGCGGGCGGTTCGGCGATGCCGATCCGAAGCAGTTCGTCGAGGTGCTCGCGGCGCATGCCGTGCTCGTGCCGCTCGACGACGACGAGCTCGAGGCGCTGTGGGCATTCGTCCCGATCAAGGGCAAGTGGAACGTCTGGCAGCGCCGCGACGATCGGCTCGTGCTGTGGACCGCGTGGGGCGAGCGCCCGATCCAGGAGCTGTTCCTCGACGCCGACGAGACGCGCATGTGGGACGCGTTCGATGGCGAGAAGCGGCTGATCGAGATGCGCGGCGCGTTTCCCGATCACGACAAGCTGCTGGGCCTCGTGCGCCGGCTGGTGCACAGCGACGTGCAGGCGCTGAAGCTGTCGATGATGCCGTGGTCGATCTACGCGAAGCGGCCGGCGATGGCGCCGCGCTACATCTCGTCGACGATGCCGTACCCGGCGTGGCGGCGCGGCGAGCCGGTGCCGCCGGCGGTGCTGCTCGCCGAGTATCACCAGACGGGCATCGCCGAGGCGCAGTCGCAGTTCGATCATCAGGAGACGACGCTGTCGCACCTGCTGCGCGTGCGGCACCCGGTGCTCGCGCATCGCACCTACGGCGAAGCGCTGGTCGACGTACTGATCGCGCGCAACCTCGTGCGCGACGGTCGCGTGCGCGTGCTCGAGATCGGGGCGGGGCTCGGCTACGTCGCGCGCGACGCGATCGCGCGACTGCGCGCGGCCGGCCGCGAAGTCGACTACACGATCGTCGAGCTGTCGCCGGTGCTCGCAGCGGCGCAGCGCCAGCGGCTCGGCGGCGACGCACGCTGGATCGAAGGCGACGCGCTCGCGGTCGCGCTGCCCGACGCCGCGTTCGACCTCGTGATCTGTAATGAAATGGTCGGCGACCTGCCGGCGCGCGAGCTCTCGCGCGTCGAGCTCGGGCTCGCGCTCGACGGCACCGGCACGGCCGATCCGGCGCGCGTGCGCGAGGTCAGTGCGATCGCCGCCGACACCGGCGTCACCATCGACGACGCGCCCGAGCCGTTTTACTTGCAGACCGGCGCGTTCGAGCTGGTCGCGAAGATCGCGCGCGTGCTCGCGTCCGGCGGCTGCGCGATCGTCACCGAGTTCGGCGCCGAGTCGCAGTGGCCTCGGCTCTCGACGCACCTCGATCACCCCGAGCTGTCGACGCACTTCGGCCACCTGATGCAGGTGGCGCGCGGCTCCGGTCTGACCGCGACCGTCGAGTTCGTGATCGATCTGCTCGACTTCGATCGCGATCAGCACGGCCTCGCGACCACGCGCAGCCACTTCCGGGCGCTGCGCGCGCTCGCCGATCACGCCGGTGTCGACCTGCCGAAGATCGGTTACACGCCCGAGCTGCTCGAGCAGCAAGTCGCCGGCAAGCTCGACCTCGCGGCGATCGGCGACCTGCGCTACGAGCGGATCGAAGACCGTCTGATGGGCCTCGTGCCCCACGAGTTCAGGGCGCTGGTGGCGACGAAGGCGTGATAGCGTCGCCCGCGATGGCCAAGGTCCTCGAGTACAACGCGACGCTGATCGAGCGCATCGATCTGACCTCGGCGCTCACGGTGTTCCGCGTCCAGCCCGATCAGATGCCGGCCGAGCAGGTGTGGTTCAAGCCTGGCCAGTACTGCGTGCTCGGCATGAACAACGCGGAGAAGCCGGAGCTCGGCTCGGTGCGGCGCTCGATGTCGATCGCCTCGGCGCCCGAGGACGGCGGCCCGGTCGAGTTCTACATCCGCTGGGTCGCGAAGCCGGAGTCGGAGAATCCGCTCACGCACCTGCTGTGGAAGGTCAAGAACGGCGACCGCATGTACATGCGCGCGGTCGGCGCCGGCGTGTTCACCGTGCACGATACGGTCGGCGAGGCCGATCCGCGCGTGCGCGTGATGGTCGCCGCCGGTACGGGCTCGGCGCCGTTCCTCAGCATGGTGCGCAGCGAGATCCGCCGCGACGCGAACGTCGATCTCTCGAAGTGGGTGCTGCTGCACGGCGCGTCGTATCCCGACGACCTCGGTTACCGCGACGAGCTCGCGCGCATGTGCGATCGCAATCGTTTGAAGTACTGGGGCACGGTCAGCCGGCCGCGCGAAGCGCCGGGCTGGACGGGCGACACCGGCCGCGTCGAGGCGTTCTTCGAGGGCGATCGCCTCGCCGATCTCGAGAAGCGGTGCGGCCTGCCGGTCGGTGGTTTCACGCCGAAGCACGCGGTGGTGTTCATCTGCGGGCTCACCGGCACGATCGCGGGCACGATCCTGCCGCTGATCGATCGCGGGTTCGTGCCCGACTTCAAGCGCATCCGCGAAGCGCTCGGCGTGCCGGCCGCGGCGCCGGCGAGCGTGTTCTACGAGCAGTACGACACCGAGCCCGTGATCAACGTGAAGGATCCGGCTGCCGTCGAGCCGCTCAAGGCGCGCATGCAGGCCGCGCTCGCGAAGCTCGGATGAACGACGCGAGCGGGCCCGCGTTCGTGCTTGGCGCGACCGGCTTCGTCGGGCGCGAGGTGGTGCGGCAGCTGTGCGTGCGCGGCGCGCGCGCATTCGCGCACGTGCGGCCGGATTCGAAGCAGCTCGCCGACTGGCAGACGCGCTTCGGCGAGCTCGGCGCGACGGTGGACACCACGGCCTGGGACGCCGCGGCGCTCGCCGCGCGCTGGCACGAGCTGAAGCCGGCGCAGGTGTACGTGCTGATCGGCACGACGCGCGGCAAGGCGAAGGCCGACGGCGTGGACGGCAACATCTACGAGCGCGTCGATCTGGGCCTGACGAAGCTCGCGATCGAGGCCGCGCGCGCGAGCGAGGTCGCGCCGCGCGTGGTGTATCTGTCGTCGGTGGGCGCGGATGCCGGCGCGCGCAGCGCGTATTTGCGCGCGCGCGGCCAGGCGGAAGACGCGGTGACCGCGTCGGGCCTGCCGTGGGCGATCGCGCGGCCGTCGATCATCACCGGCGAGCGCGACGACTCGCGCTTCGGCGAGCGCTCGGCCGCGATCGTCGGCGATGGGCTGCTGGCGGTCGCGCGGGGTCTTTTCGGCCCTTGGGGCGGGAAGCGGCTGCGCGAGCGCTATCGCTCGACCACGCCGGACGTGCTCGCGTCGGCGCTGATCCGGATCGGCGAGGCGCCGGAACACGACGTGATCGTCGACGGCAGCGCGCTGCGCTAGCTCGGTCGCCGCCGCCGCCGCGGATGCCGCCGCCGTCAGTCGAACCGCGGCCACGCCGGAACTTCGACGAGCACGACGCTGGCGTTCTCGGCCAGCGGCACGCATCGGACCTCGATCTTGTCGAGGTGCGCGGGAATCTTCTGGTCGAGATCCGGATCCGTCACCTCGCTCGGCATGCCGATCGCGCACGCGCTCGCCGGGCCCTCCGGCGCGTCCGAGACCGTCGCGTAGACGTCGCCCGGCTTCGCGACCGCGAGCACCGACGGCGGCGCGTGCTCGCCTTCGATGCGAAGCGCCGAGCGCTGCTGGAAGCCCCGCAGCGAGCGCTGCAGCTCCGCGACGTTCGACGAGCGGATCACGCCCGGCATCACGATCACCTCGGCGCGCTTGAGCGCGCTGCCGACCGTGCTGCGCACGACGACGTGCACGACGCGCGACGAGGTCGGAGCGGTGAGCGCCACGTCGCGCACGATCGGCGCCTCGACCGTGAGCGGTGTGCCCGACAGCAGCGACGCGCGCACGCGATTCACCTGCGCGTGCACGATCATCTTGCCGCGGCCGACGCCGACCACCGAGAACGTGCCATCGGCGTGGACCGGGGCGACCACGATCATCTCGCCGATCGATTGCGTCGGATCGCGCACCGCGACCGTGACGTTCGTCGGCGCGACCCCGCGCAGGTCGACGCGTCCTTCGACGCGGCTCGTCGGTGCGAGTGCGAGCACGATCCCCTCGCCGACCCGGCCCGGCTGCGAGCGCAGGTCGCCGGCCTCGGCCACGACGATGCCGCCCGAGGTCGCTTCCGGCAGCTCGAACGTGCCGTCGGCGCGGCTCGTCGTCGAGCGCTGCGCCGCGTCGGGCATCATGCCGAGCGCGTCGGCTTGCAGCTGCGCCGCCGCGTACACCTTCGCGCCGGCGACCGGCGCCCCGTGCTCGTCGACGACGCGACCGGTCGCTTTCACGGCGCGCTCGAGCGGCAGCAGGCGCGTGCTGGCGAGATAGCGCGCGTGCGCGCCGGTGACATCGCCACTCGCGAACTGCCAGTCCGCGGTCGCGCGATCGATCTCGCGGACGAGCGGATCGTCCGCGCCGAGCGCCGCGACCGCCTCGGCGCGCCACGCCGTGAGATGCGCCGCCACCTGCGCGAGGTCGGCCGGCCGGCCTCGGATCTCGCGCAGCCCTTCGATGCGCAGCGCCACCGCGAGCCGCGCGCGCGTGCGGCCGCGTGCGGCGTATGCATCGCGCGCCGATTCGAGGCGCGTCAGCGCGTCGTCGACGTGATCGGCACGTTCCGCGAGCTGCGCGCGCAGCTCGTCGAATGCCGCGTGCAGATCCGGCTGCATCACCGCCTCCGCCGCGGCATCCGCGCGCTCGAGCTTCGGCGCCAGATCGGGCTCGTTCATCTGCAGCGCGGCGCCAGCGATCGCGAGCGCTGCCTGCGCGATCAGCCGCTCGTCGCCGCAGCGCTGCGCCGCGCCGTCGGCCTCGGCGAGATCGCGCGTGCGCTCGACCGTCGTGTGCCGCGCTTCCGACGCGACGATGCGCGCGAGCGCCGCCGCACACGGATCGGGTGCGGTGCGCGCGATCAGCGCGTCGGCCTGCGCCGGTTGCAGCGGCCGCGGCGCGACGGTATGCGCGAGGAACGCACCGATCGCGACGAGCCGCTCCGCCGACATCGCGGTGACGAGGCGTGGTGCGCGCGCCGCCTCGCACGCCGCCGGATCGACGAGCAGCGCACCGGCGTCGGCGTGCGGCGCGTCGTGCAGCGTCGCGAGCGCGCGCGCGAGCGCGTCCTGCTCGGCGAGCACGCCGTCGAGACACGCGAGTCGCGCGGGGCGAGTCACCGGATCGGCGTGACACACGCGCGCGCGCGCGTCGGTCCAGCGCGCCAGGTCATGCTCGAGCGCCGCCGCGGCGGGCGCCTGCCCGGCCGCCGCGAGCTGCGACGCCCGAGCGCCCGACCACACCACCGCCGGATCGAGGGCCGGCGCCGCACAGTCGCCGCCGGATGAGCCGCCTCGCTCGAGCGCGACGAGCAACGCCGCACACGCGAGCACCGCGCTCGCCCCCGCGACGACTGCGAGCCGCGACCTGCGCTCGCCGCGCGCGAGCGCCGCGAGCAGCGCGTTCATGCTCGGCCAGCGCTCCGTCGAATCGGGATCGAGCCCGCGCCGCAGCACCGCGCGCAGCCGGCGCGGCAGCTTCGACACGTCGAGCTGCTTCGGGCCGCGCGCGACCTCGGCCTTGAGCGCGTCGAGCGTGTCGCCGCGAAACGGCCGCTCGCCGGTGAGGGCCTCCCACAGCGCGACGCAAAACCCGAACTGATCGGCAGCGGGCCCGATCGTGCCGCCGGTCCATTGTTCGGGCGCCATGTACGCCGGGGTGCCGAGCACGGAGCCGGTCTGGGTCAAGGCCTCGGACCTCAGCCCTCGGGCCTCGGGCTTCGGATCGCCCTGAGGCCTCGAGGCCTGAGGCCCTTCTGCATACCGCGCGAGGCCGAAATCGGTGACGCAGATCCGGCCGTCGGGGCTGCGCAGCACGTTGTGCGGCTTGAAGTCGCGATGCACGAGGCCGGCCGCGTGCGCCGCCGCGAGGCCTCGCCCGGCCGCCGCGAACGCCGCGACGATCTCGTCGGCCGTGCGGTGCGTGCCGCGCAGCCATTCGGCGAGCGATTCGCCTTCGACCAGCTCCATCGCGACGTAGTCGCGGCCGCTCGCCGTGCCGACCTCGTGCACGGCCACGACATTGGGATGGGTGAGCCGCGCCATCGCGCGTGCCTCGCGCAGCAAGCGCTGCCTCGCCTCCTCGCCGCCGTCGGCAGCGCGCAGCACCTTCAGCGCGACGCGCCGCTCGAGGTCCGGATCGAACGCCGCGTGCACGACGCCCATGCCGCCCTCGCCGAGCGCACGCTCGAGCCGGTAGCGCCCGAGTGTCGCGCCGAGCTCGGGCGCACGCACCGACGCCTGCGAGCCATTGCCCGGCGCGGTGGCGGTGCGCGCGAGCTCGTCCTCGCCCTTTGCGCCAGCCATCACGGCGAGGATAACCCACCGGGGCTGCGCGACAATTCCCTCAGTCGAAGCGTTTCTGAGGGGGGGCCTCGACGACGAGCAGCTTGTCGTCGGCGCCGGCCACCTCGCAGCGGAGCGCGAGCGCCTCGGCGTGCGAGTTCATGGCGCGCCAGACGGCCGGATCGCTCATGTCGCCGTTGAAGCCGATCGCGCAGGCGGTGACGTCGCCGGCGGCCACGCCGTCGAAGGTCGCGATCAGATCGCCGGTCCGCGCCTTGCCGACTGCCTCGGGCGGCGGCTCGCCCGCCAGCGGCTTGGCGTAGCGAAGCTGCATCTGGCCGGGGGCGACCTCCTTGGCCGCTCCATGGCCGTCCGCGAACAGCTGGGCCAGCTTCGTATAGCTGTGGCGGCCGACGATCAGGAACACCTGCGCCCCGTCGAGCGTCACCGCGTACGAGCTGCGCACGACCACGGTGAGCTTGCGGCCGGTGGTGCGCGCCGCGGGCAGCACGAGCCCCGCGACGTCCGCGGTCCCGGCCGGCAGCCGCCGAAATGCGACGTCGCTCGAGAAATCCCGGCCCCACGTCGCCACCCCGATCTCCGCCGAGCCGGTCGGCGCCGCCAGGATCTCGAACGAGCCGTCGGGTTGGAGCGGCGCGAGGTAATGGTGCGTGCGTTCGAAGCCGTCGTGCGGCACGAGCATGACGAACACCTTCGTGCGCGGGAGATCACCGAGCTCGACCTTGCCGGTGATGCGACGCGTGTGCGCGAGCACGAGCTTCGAGTGCGGCGACAGCGGCGCGATCGCGCGATCGAGGCCGATCTGCGCGACCAGACCGCCCTGCATCGGCGCGTCGGCGATCGCGAAGTGGCCGTCGCGATCGCTCGTCGCGAGCCGCATGTCGTCGGCGCCGCCGAACGACGGCAGCGGGCCGACCGAGTCGATCCACAGCGAGCGGCCCGCCGCGACGATCGCCCCGGCCTGCGGCGCGCCCTTGTCGTCGACGACGATGCCGTCGATCCGCTGCGTGGGCACGTCGGGATGCGGTTGGGGGCGATAGTCCTGCACGATCGCGGCATGCGCGCCCATGATGTCGCCGAGAAACAGCATCGCGTACGCCTCGCTCAGCTCGAGGCCGCGGCTCGTGCGATCGAAGTGATGCTTGCGCGCGACGTGGTTCCACCTCGCGACCGACGTGCGGATCGCCTGCAGATCTGCGACGGTCGCGCGCGAGAAGTGCACGGAGTTCTCGACCTCCGCCGCCGAGATCTGCGCGCGCAGCCGGCCGCGCGCACCGTAACCGGCGATCGCGTGCTCGGCGGCCGCGAGCGCGGCATCCCAGCGATGGTCGGCGGCGAGCGCCTTCGCGCGCAGCGTGTCGACGTCTGCCTCGAGGTCGGGCTGAGCGACGCGCGCGACCGCGGCGGCCGCCTTCTCGATCGCCGCGCGCCCCTTCGGGCCGATCGTCGGCGCTTCGAAGTCGAGCGGTGCCATCATCACGAGCAGGTCGGCGCGCAGACGATCGTCGCCGCAGGTCTCGGCCGCGGTCGTCGCGGCCGAGGCGATCGCGCGATCCTTCGGCATGTCGTCCTCGAGATCGAGCTGCGCGTAGAGCGCGTAGCCCTGCGCGCACGCATCGAGGCCGGCGCGCGCCGCGAACGCGCCGGCGTCGTCGGCCTTGAGCGTCTTGTCGTGCTGGTCGTCGCGCAGCAGGAACGCGAACGCGGCCGCGGTGTCGGCGTTCGACGTCAGGGCGAGCCGCGGCGGCACGGCCGCGTCGCACACCGTCGGATCGACGAGCAGCGGCAGCACCGAATCGGCGACGAGCTCGCCCGGGACCTGCTCGATCGCGTGGTGAACCGCGTCGAACCGCGCGAGCACGCCGTCGAGGCATGCGAGCCGCGCGGCGTGATGTTCGCCGGTGTCGGCGCACGCGCGCTGCCGCGCCGCCTTCCAGTCGACGATGTCGCGATCGAGGACCCCACGCAGCTCGGCGCGACCCGCGGCGGCCAGCGCTTCGGCCGCGGGTTGCGGCCACACGTCGTCGGCCGCGTGCGCCGGCAGCTCGCACGACGGCGCGCCGCCGAGGCCGCGCAGCCCGAAGAATGCGATCGCGGCGACCGGCACCAGCGCACCGAGCACCGCCGCGGCGATCGGCTTGCGCTGCGCGCGCGAGAGCGCCGCGAGCAGCGCGTCCATGTTCGGGAAGCGCTTCGCCGGATCCGGATCGAGGCCGCGGCGCAGCACGGCGCGCAGCCGGCGCGGCAGCTTCGACGCATCGAGCGAGGCCGGGCCGCGCGCGACCTCGGCCTTGAGCAGGTCGATCGTCGCGCCGCGAAACGGCCGCTCGCCGCTGAGCGCCTCCCACAGCGCGACGCAAAACGCGAACTGGTCGGCCGGCGGTCCGACGGTGCCGCCGGCCCACTGCTCGGGCGCCATGTACGCCGGCGTGCCGAGCACGGAGCCGGTCGCGGTCAGGCCCGACAGCGCGCTCGGTGTGTGCTCGGGCTTCGCGTCCTTGCCGAGCCGCATCGTCGCTTCGTGGCCGGTCGCGTCGAGGCCGCGCGCGAGGCCGAAATCGGTGACGCACACGCGGCCGTCGCCCCGGCGCAGCACGTTGTGCGGCTTGAAGTCGCGATGCACGAGCCCGGCGGCGTGTGCGGCGGCCAGGCCGCGGCCCGCGGCGATGAACGCCTGCACGATGTCGCGCGTCGAGCGCTGCTCGGCGCGCAGCCACTCGGCCAGCGATTCGCCCTCGACGAGCTCCATCGCGACGTAGTCGCGGCCGCTCGCCGTGCCGACCTCGTGCACGGCCACGACGTTGGGATGCGTGAGCCGCGCCATCGCGCGCGCTTCGCGGAGCAGGCGCTGGCGCGCATCATCGCCGGTGCTATCGACGACGCGCAGCACCTTGAGCGCGACGCGGCGCTCGAGATCCGGATCGAACGCCGCGTGCACGACGCCCATGCCGCCCTCGCCGATCACGCGCTCGATGCGATAGCGGCCGAGCGTCGCGCCGAGCTCCGGCGCCGGCGCCGCGGCATCGGGATCGCTCGCGCTACCCGGCGCCGTCGCCGTGCGTGCGAGCTCGTCCTCGGACCGATCGCCAGCCATTGGTAGATCTAACCTTCTTCCGTCTCGCGACGGGTGTGAGTAAGACCCCCGTTCAAACCGTGCATGCGGATTTCCCGCACACGGCTTACCGGTGGTCGTTCAGGGCGCGGCACTTGTGCGTGACCTGGGTAGCGGAT
>DASXCY010000178.1:0-30581 GCA_036490935.1 Kofleriaceae bacterium
CAACGCGATCGCGCTCGATTCGCTCGCGTGCTCGGCGAGCCGCGCGCCGTCGGGCTTGTCGATCGCGGGCTCGTCGGGGGTCCGGACCGTCAGCGTCGCGCCGTGGCCCTCGGGTCCTGCCTTCGCGAGCATGCGCGCGGCCGGCGCGAGCAGCGCGGCGTCGAGGTGGCGGCGCAGCGCGCGCGCACCGAGCTCCGCGGAGAACCCGCGCTCGGCGAGCCGCGCGATCGCGGGCGACGAGATGTCGAGCTGCACGCTCGCCTGCGCGAAGCCGCGGCGCTCGGCGAGCCGCGCGATCGCGATCTCGGCGACCTTGCCGATCTCGTGCTCCTCGAGTGGATGGAACACGACGATCTGATCGAGCCGGTTCACGAGCTCGGGGCGAAACGCGGCGAGCACGGCGTCGCGATAGCGGCGCGACTCGACCTCGCGCGCGTCGCGCTCCGGCGCGAGGCCGAGCCGGCCCTTCGCGCCGCGCGTGCCGAGGTTCGACGTCAGCACGATGATCGCGTTGTGGAAGTACGTCGTGCGGCCGCGGCCGTCGGTCAGCCGTGCCTCGCCGAGGACTTGCAGCAGCGCGTCGAACACGGCCGGGTGCGCCTTCTCGATCTCGTCGAGCAGCACGACGCCGAACGGCTGGCTGCGGACCGCCGCGGTCAGCCGGCCCTCGTCACCGTCGCCGCCGAACAGCCGCTCGGCCGCCCACGGATCGGTGTACTCGCTCATGTCGAGGCGCACCATTTTATCGGCGGCGCCGAACAGATACGCGGCGACCGCGCGCGCGAGCTCGGTCTTGCCGACGCCGCTCGGGCCGACGAACAGCAGCGACGCGAGCGGCTTGTCGGCGGGCGCGAGCCGCGCCTTCGCGACGCACAGCGCCTCGGCGACGCGCCGCACGGCATCGTCCTGGCCGACCATGCGGCGGCGCAGCTGGCCGATCACGTCGTCGATCGCGATCGCGCGCGCGTCGTCGAGCAACCCGACCGGGATGCCGCTCGCCCACGAGAACGCCGAGAACAGCGCGCTGTCGCCGAGCACCGGGCCCTTGCCGTGGGCGTCGCGCGTGCCGTCGTGCGCGACGCGCAGCTCCTCGAGTAGACGCACGACCTTGCCCGGGAACGCGCGATACGGCAGGTAGCGGCGTGCGAGGTCGACCGCGCTCGCCACCGTCTCGGGCGCGAGCTGTGCACGCTGCGGCTGCGTGCGGCGCCAGTGCTCGGCCCACGCGCGGCCGGCGGCGAGCGTGGTCGGCTCGTCGGTCGGCGCCACCTGCACGCGCAGCATCGCGCCGATCAGCGACACGTCGCGGCGCTCCGCGCGATCGAGCGCGGCCGCGGTCAATTCGCCGACGACACGCACGCGGCCGTCGACGACGTGCCGGCGCAGCGCGGCGCCGAGATCGATGCCGCCCTCGGCCGGGCGGTCCGCGAACAGCGCGCCGAAATCGTCGAAGTACAGGATCGCGTCGAGCGTCTCGGCCGCCGCGAGCACCTTCGCGACCCGCTCCTGCCACTCGCCGAGCCCGCTCGCGCCGGCGACGAGCTCGCTCGCCGAGGTCGCCCACAGCTCGCGCCGCGGGTGCGCCGCCGCCCACGCATGGACGAGCGCCGACTTGCCGGCGGCCTCGTCGCCGACGAGCAACACGCTCCGCTGCGCGGGATGATCGAGCGCGCGCGACAGCTCCGCGAGCATCGCCTCGCGGCCGACGAGCGGCGGCGGCGGATCGGGCGGCTGCACGCGCCGGCCGGCGGCCTCGAGCGTCGCGACCGCGAGCCGCCGGCGTTCGGCCTCGGCGAGCGCGCGCCGGCCCTTCGCCTGCGCGAGCGGCGTGGTCGCGAGCTCGACGGCGAGCTCCTCGAGGCGCGCCGGCGCCCACGTCGCGAGCCGGCGCCAACCGTCGAGATCGAGCGCCAGCGCGGCCGGCAGCACCGCGAGGTCCGCCGCGACGCGCCTGGCGAGGTCCTCGCGGCGGTCGACGTAACACGCGTGATCGACGACGGGCACGAACACCCAGTGGCCGCGCGGCGCGCCGCCGCTTTGCGCGTCGCCGGGATCGGGCACCACCGCGACCGTCAGCGACATCGTGAACGGCCGCGCGAGCCGGCCGGGCAGGTCGTGGCGCGCGAGCTCGATGTCGATCGATTCGAGCCGCACGCCGTCGGGCAGGAGCAGGCGCGCGACGCTCGCCGGCCGGGTCTCATCGGGCAGCTCGGACAGCGCGAGCTCGAGCTCGCTGCGCGTGCGCTCCTCGGTGCCGTACGACGCGATCGCGGTCGCCGCGACCGGCGCGAGCTCGTGATGCTCCGACGGCAGCTCGCGGCGCAGTGCCAGCGTGGTGAACCGCAGCTTGGCTTGATCGGTCATACGGCGAGGACCAATCCGCACGCGACGAGCACGAGGCTCGTCGCGAGCGCGGGCACCGGATGCGCGCCAAGCCAGGCCGCGGCTGCACTGTCCGGATCGCGGACGAGCGCGATCGCGATCGTGTTGTTCGCGGCGTGCGCGCACATCGTCGGCAGCGCGGAGTCGGCGCGCACCGCGATGAAGCCGAGCGCGAGCCCGAGCACGAACGTGGCGATCATCTGTACCGGCTGCAGGTGATACAGCGCGAACGCGGCGGCCGAGACCACGACCGCCGCCGCCGGGTGGATGCGCCGCGCGAGCGCGCGCGCGCCGAGCCCGCGAAAAATGATCTCCTCGCAGATCGCAGGCAGCACCGCGATCGCGACCAGCGTCGCCGCGGCCGGACCGCGCGTGACGACGTGCTCGAGCGGCTTCAAGTCGGGCGACGGGACGAGCGCCGAGACGACCACGAGCATCGGGTACCACAGCGCGATCCCGACGAGGATCGCCGCGGCGAAGTGGCGCGGCCGCGCGGCACGCGCGCCGAGCAGATGGTGGTCGAAGCGGGCCGCGATCGCCGCGAACCCGATCGCCGCGACGTAGCCGACCGCGGCCGCGACCAGCGCCGGCGCACCGGCCGCGGCGAGCACGAGCTGGCCCGCGTACACGACCGCGATCGCGACACCGGCGATCGCGAGCGGTGCGTGATACAACGAATGGGTGCGTGGCTCGCTCGGGCTCGGGCTGGTCATCGGCGCTGTGATCGGTGCCGGCGCAATGTATCTCGGGCTTCGCCCGCCGTGGGGTGGTCACGGCGCTGCCGCAGCCGATGCGGCGCAGGTCGCGGTGGCGCCGGGCGACGCGGGATCGGCCAAGCCGAAATCGAAGCGGCACCCCACGCACCGCAGGCCCTCGCCCGGTGGCGGCGCGGCTCCGGCCGGGCCGGCGACGGGCGGTGGCGACAGCGACGATCAGGCGTGGGCGAACCAGGGCGACAGTGTTCAGGAGACCGGGCCGGCGCCGGTCGTGCTCTCCGCGGCCGATCGCGTGCTCGAGTGGCGCGGCGATGACGTGTCGCCGCCGCCGCGCAAGATCGACATGACCAGCGAGGCGCGTCCGCTCGACGACGCCGAGATCAAGTCGACGATCGCGAGCCAGTCGGGCTCGGCGCAGAGCTGCGTCGTGCAAGCCGCGACCAACGCGCCGCTGCAGGCGACGATCACGGTGAAGATGGTCGTCGACGCCAAGGGGCACGTCGCGCGCAGCAAGCTGCAGGCGCCGCACTACTTGTTCGCGCACGGCCTGCTCGAGTGCATCAAGCCGGCGCTCGCGCGCATGAAGTTCCCGGCGACGGGCATGCCGACGCTGGTGACGATGCCGATCAATCTGACGTGATCGGGCACCGGGCATCGGACTTCGGGCACCGGGCTTTGGCCCGACAAGCCCAAAGCCTGACGCCCGATGCCCGACTACTCCGAAAGCGCCGCGTTGTACTGCGCGTCGTCGTTGCTCGACAGGATCACGTCGTAGGTCTCGAGACTGATGTGCGGCGGGATCGCGAGGTCGGCGTCGAAGATGCCGTTGGCGCCGGTCGTGGCGGTGCCGAGCAGGATCGATTCGTCGCGGCGGCCAGACGGCCGGATCCAGACGCTCACGCCGTGATCGGCCAGCGGTTTGCCCGTCGCGCGCACGCTGCCCTGGACGTGGAGCGAGCCGCCGCGGTAGGCCGTCGCGTCGGCGAGCGTGACCACGAGCGACGGGGTCGGCTTCTTGGGATCCTGCGTCACCGCCGGCAGCGTCTGATCGGGGCTGATGCGATCGGTGTAGTCCGGGCCCGCGGAGCCCGAGCTCGAGCCGCCGCTGCCGTCGCCGACCGCGCCCGACGGCGGCGACTGGTCGAGTCCCTTGCGCTTGTCCGCGATCTGCTGCTGCGTGAGGCCGTGGATGTCGCCCTCGAGCTGCGTGTAGCTCTGCTTGTACTCGGGCGGCTTGGTGAACGGATCTTCGGCGCGCGGGCGGTGCAGCGTCTTGTCGCTCGCGCCCTCGACGTCCATGTGCAGCGCCGAGCCGCCGAGGTCGATGCGCTGCCAGCCGCGCTCGGGAAACCAGACCTCGACGAACGCGTGCGCCTCGTTCTCGACGAGCCGCGTCGGGATGCCGAGCGCGTTCGCCGTGATCATGAACGCGAACGAGCGGTGGCGGCACACGCCGACCTTGCTGTCGCACAGATCGCGATAGGTATCGCCCGTGTTGTTGCGGATGTCGCCGGCCTGAAACCCGCGGAAGTAGCCGACGAGCGCGTTGAACGCGATGCCGAGATCCATGTCGCGGTCGAGGCCGAGCTGCTGGAACGTGAGCCTCGTGTCGGCGGCGAGCGTCGCCGGCACCGGGATGCGCAGCTCGGGCGGCGCGTGGGCGGCGACGTCGCGCACCAGGTACTTCGTCCTCGGCAGCGATGGCGCGAAGTACCCGGCGTCGGCGTCCGCGAGGAACACCAGCCGGTACGTGCCGTGCGCGCTCGCCTCGTCGCTGCGCACGTAGAAGTTGTCGGCGCCGTCCTTGGAGAATCGCAGCGCGAGCTTCGGCTTCACCTCGTACGACAGGATGCGCATGTCGGGCGCGACCGACGGCAGCGCCACGTCGCGGCCGGGCGTCAGCTGGACGAGCACGTCACCCCAGAACCGATCGCGCGTGCGCGGATCGGTCGTGCCGCCGACCGGCAGCTCGACGAGCGCGGTCTGCGCGACGTGCAGCGTCTGATCATCGCCGACGCGGTCGAACGTGCTCATCCGCTTGAACGGCAGCACGTCGGGGTTGAACACGCTCTGGTAGTGCAGCGTATCGTCGGCGCCGGTCTGCTCGTCCGGTTTCATCTGGGTGTCGCGATCGGCGGCGAACCCACCGGCGCCGAGCACCGGCTCGTGCGGCGAGCCGCTGCCGGCCGCGTCGGCGCTGCCCAGGTGGCGATCGAGCGGCGGCTTGGGCAAGAGCTTGTCGCCGGCGGCGATCGCGGCCGGGTTGCCGGAGCCGGAGCCGCCGATCGTCGGCTGCGCGTGATCGCCTGCGAGCTCGGGGAGCGGCTCGTGCGGCACCGGGCGGGTGCCGGGCGGCCCGGCGAGCGCGATCCCGACCGCGGCACCGGCGGTCACGCACACGGCGAGCACGGCCCGTCGCTTCACGCCGCTAGCATGACACGGCCGGGGGGCCTTGGGCTGTGGGCCTTGGGCTTTGGCCCGACCGTCGGTGTTCTCTTCTCGGGCCAAAGCCCAAGGCCCAAAGCCCCAGGCCCTATGATGGCTCGATGGCCACCGCGATCGCGTCTCGTGCCGCCCTGCGCGGCGACGAGCGCGCGCTGGTCGCGACGGCCGGGCTGGTGTTCGCGCTGGCGAGCGCCGGCGCGGCGATGACCGCGGCCGCCGCCGACGCGATGTTCCTCGCCGAGCTCGGCCCGGGCAACCTCGGCCAGGCGGTCGCGGCGTCGAGTGCGCTGCTCGCGGTCGTGCTCGCGGTCGCCGGCGGGCTCGCGGATCGGCTCGATCGGCGGCGCGTGCTCGGCGGGCTCGCGCTGACGTCGGCGGTGGTGGTCGCGGCGCTGGCCGCGCTCGCGCCGGTCGCGCCGCGCGCGGTCGCGCTCCTCGTGCTGGTCGGCGGCAAGCAGCTCGCGGCCGCGACCGATCTCGCGTTCTGGGTCGCGATCGCCGAGCGCGTCGACGCGCGACGCAGCCAGCGCGTGCTGCCGGTGCTCGCCGCGACCGGCGGCATCGGCGCGGCGATCGGCGCCGCCCTCGTCGTGCCGCTGGCCGCCACCGTCGGCGCGCGCGGAGTGCTCGCGGTGGCCGCGCTCGTGCTCGCGCTCGCCGGTACGAGCGCCTCGCGGCTCGCGAAGTCGGGGCGCGCCGCGTTCCCGCCCACTGCGATCTTCGGGCTCGTCGCGCGGTCGTGGCGCGAAGGTGCGCGCGCGGTGCGCCGGCAGCCGCTCGCCCGCCACCTCGCGTTCGTCGTCGCGGCGGCGGGCGCGTTCGGCTCGCTCGCGTACTTCGCGCTCGGCGTCGGGGTCGCGGCGCGCGGTGGCTCGACCGGCGAGCTCGCCGAGCTGCTCGGCGCCGTGCGCGGCGGCGCGCAGGTGCTCGTGCTCGTGCTCCAGCTCGCGGTCGCACCGCGCGTGCTCGCGCGGCTCGGGACCGGACGCGCGCTGCTGATCGCGCCGCTCGCGGCGGTGGCCGCCGGCGCCGGACTCGTCATCGCGCCGGTGCTCGCCATGGCGATCGCGACCCAGGTTTCGGCGCGCGCGCTCGATGCCTCGCTCGAGACGCCGGCCGAGAGGCTCGCGCAGACGCTGTTACCGTCGCTCGTGCGCGGCCGGGTCGCGGGCTTTCTCGACGGCACCGCGAAGCGAGCCGGCGCGGTCGCGGGTGGGTTGCTCGCCGCCGCGCTCGCCGGCGCACCGAGCGTGTTCTACATCGCCACCGCGCTCGCCGCGCTCGTGTGGGCGGCGTCGGCCTGGCGGATCGCGCGCGAGCTTCCCGCGCTCGCGATCGCGCACGTCGCGGCCGAGCGCGACGCCACCGACGATACCGTCGACGATCGCGCGATCAAGACGCTCGTGGCCGAGCTCGCCGGCCCGCGCGGCGAGCGCGCCGCCGAGGTGCTCGCGCGCCTGCACGAGCGCGGCCGCGTCGATGCGGTGCCGCCGCTCGTACGCGCGGCCCGCGAGCGCGGCACGCCCGCACTGTGGCGCGCGCTGGGCGCGGTGCTCGTCTCGCCGCATCCCGAGCACGGTGCGGCGCTGCTCGAAGCGGCGCGCGCGGCCAAGCCGGCGGCGCGCGAGCTGGCCGTGCGCGCGCTCGGGCTCGCCGGCGGCGTGCCGGCCGACGCGGTCGCGCACTGGCGCGACTCCGACGACGCCGGCGTCGCGCTCGCCGCCGAGCTCGCCCACCTGCGCCTCGCGGGCGAGGGCGCCGCGATCGCCGACACGCTCGCCGACGCCGCGCGCGACGCCGGCGAGACCTCGCGTGCGGCGATGCAGGAGCTCGTCGTCGAGCTCGCCCGCGCCGGTGACGCGTTCGAGCCCGGCCGCGTGCTCGCGCGTGCGTTGCGTCGCCGCCGCGGCACCGCGGTCAGTCGCACCGCCGCACTGCACGCACTCGCGCGGCTCGTCGAGCGCGAGCGCGGCCGGCCGAGCGCGGAGCTCGCGCTGCTGCGCGCCGATCTGCTCGAGGTCGTGCGCGAGCTCGCCGATACGCCGGTCGCAGACGCGAGCGAGGCCGCGGCCGGGCTGAGCCTGTTCGGCGCGCTGCTCGAAGGGCAGGGCGCGATCGAAGCGGACGACCTGCACCGCGTCGCGGCCGGCCTCGGCGAGCTCGACGACGACGTGCGCGGAGCCGCCGAGCGTGCGCTCGCCGCGCTCGGCGTCGCGGCCGCGGCCGAGCTGATCGCGACCGCGGGCTGGGGCCGCCGGCTCGCACGCGATCGCGCGGCCGCGTTGCTCGCCGAGTTGCCGGTCACGCCCGCGACGATCGATCGCCTCGTCGACGCCGAGCTCGACGCACTCGAGCGCACGTCGGGCGCACTCGCCGTGCTCGGTGGCGAGGACGAGCTGGTCGCGCGCCGCCTGGAGGAGCGCCTCCACGAGATCGCGCACACGGTGCTCCTGCTGGTCGCCGCGCGCCGCCGGTCGCGCGCGATTGCCCGCGCCGCGGCGCAATGGCGGCACGCGCGCGGCAAGCACGAAAGGGCGCGCACCCTCGCGGTCATCGAGGCCGCGCTGCCGCGGCCGCTCGTCGGCCGGCTCGTCGAGGCCGTCGACGCGCTCGCGCCCGCCGATCGCGCCACCGCGATCACCGCCGCCGGCGGCGCGCTGCCGGCGCGCGAGGCCGCGATCCGCGGCGAGCTCGCGGGCCGCGATCGCCTCGCACGCGCGCTCGTCCTCCACGCGCTCGGCGAATCCGGCCGTGGTGCGCACCGCGACACGATCGCGCGCGCCGCCCACGCCGAGGCGCTCGCCGCCAACCCGATCGAGCTCCTGCGCCGCCTCACCCATGCCGTCGAAGAACCCGAAGGAGCCGAGATGCCCACCCGCGTCGAAACCCTCATCGCGCTCGGCCGCGTGCCGCTGCTCGGCTCGCTCACCACGCGGCAGCTCGCCGACGTCGCCGAGCGGGCGCGCTGGATCACGGCGCGCGAAGGCATGGTCGTGGTCTCCGCCGGCGATCCGATCGACGCGCTGATCGCGGTCGACGACGGCGAGCTGCACATGGGCGAGCGCGCGATCGGCAAGGGCGACGTCGTCGACGAGCTCGCCTGCGTCGCGCCGCTGGCCGCGCCCGCGGATCTGGTCGTCGCCCGCGCCGCGCGCGTGATCCGCCTCGAGCGCATCGATTTCGAGGAGCTGGTCGACGACGTGCCGGGCCTGGCCTCGGCCGTGTGTCGAGCGCTCGGCGAGCGCGCGCGTCGCGCCGCCGACGCCGCGTACCGGTCACCGCTGGCGAGCCGCGCCTGATCCGTTGACGATCCGCTTCTCGCACGCCGTCATCTCGGCGCGCGTCTTCGCGGTCTCGACGCACGCCCGCGCCTCGTCGCTCCATGCCTGCTGCGTGCATCCCAGGGCGGTGCGCCGCACCAGCAGCGTGCGCTCCTGCTCGAGCGCGGCCTTGTCCTGTGCGTTCTGCGCCTCGTTGATCCATACGTCCGCGAAGTGCACGCCGGCCTGCATGCACGCGTCGCTGATGTCGTGCGCCGCCGATCCCGATCCGGTCCCGGATCCCGTCCCGGATCCCGATCCCGCGCCCGATCCGGCTCCGATCACCGGCGTCGGCGCCCTCGGCTGCGCAGGCGCCGGCTCGACCTGCGCCGCGTGCTTCTTCGGCGGCGGCTCCAGCTCGCAGGCACCCGCCGCGATCAGCCCGACCAAGATCCACTTACTGCCCGACATACGGCCTCGCCTGGACGATCCAGAACTCCTCGCCTTCGAGCACCCACTCGACATCGAGCGGTACGCCCTTCGCGAACACCGGCATGAAGGCCTGCACCATCGTGCACAGCTTCTTCGCACGTTCTTCGCTCAAGATCACGCCGGCGTTCGGTTCGACCGGGATCTCCTTCGTCCCGCCCGCGTCGTCGAACACCAACCGGATCGGGTCATCGGTCCGCGAGATGATCTTCGTGCCGTCGTTCGTCGGATCGAACACCACCTGCTCCGGCGATTTCTGGCCCTGCACGACGCGCTCGCCGAGCCCCCACTTCGCGTTGATCGTGAACCCGTTCTTGTCGGTCGGATCCCACAGGTCCTTCGTCACCAGCACGCCCGCCGCGGTCGCGTTGATCCCGATCTGCACGAGCACCGCCATGTACACCTGCTTGTGATCGATGCCGAACGCCTCGCGCTCGCCGACGGCGCGCAGGTTCCACAGCGACGCCCACACGTACTTGAGCGCAGCGCCGAGCGCCTGCTCGCCGCGCACGTTGCCGACGGTGTCGTACAGGCCCGCGCCGTTGAACCCCGGCAAGTCCTCCGAGTTCGACGAGCTGCGCACGAACACGCCGCGCCCACCGAGCGACACGCGCACGCGCTTGTAGATCGCGTCGAGCGTCGCCGGATCGATCGGCGCGTCCATGATCGCCTTGCGCATGTCGTCGAGCGCGCCCTTGCGCCACGCCGCGTCGGTCGCCCACCGCGGGTCGGCGAGCATCGCGTCGCGTTTCTCGAGCAGGTGATTCCGCCGCATGTGCTGGTCGTAATAGAAGAACGGCACGCCGAACCCCATCGGCACGCGCACGCCGGGCAGGTTCGCGGTCACGATCTCGCCCAGGTTCGACGCCTTCGTGCCGTACACGACCACGTCCTTCGCGCGCATGCGCGTCAGCATCGCGAACCGCCGGTTGCCGAGCTCGACATGCGGCAGCTCGACGTGCTTGGCCGCCGCGATCTTGCCTTCGAGCTCGTGGATCTCGTCGGACGTCGCCTCGCGCAGCGTGATCTTGGTGTCGGTGACCTCGTAGTAGACGATCTTGCCGTCGAGCGCGCCGTACTTCTCGCGCGCCTTCTTGTCGCCGGCGTTCGGAATCCCCCACGCGCCGGCGCGCAAATTCACGTGCGACAGCGGCGTCGAGAACTGCGTCGCGATGATGCCCGCGACCGGCGTGATATCCGGGTAGCTCTCCTGGAGCAGCACGATGGCGTTGCGATCGAACGTCAGCGACTCGTACGGCGTGCCGAGCGGCACCACGCGCAGCCGGCCGACCGCGCGCCCCTTCGTGAACGCCTGCAGCTCGGCGGCCTTGTAGATCTCGTCGTTCGTGACCGTCTCGAGGCCGCGCCGCTTCACCTCGACCGCGATCTTCTGCTGCATCGGCGAGTCGGGCCGGAACGCGAGCTTCTTGACGAAGAACGCCGGCTCGAGCCGCTTCTTCACGCGCACGATGTCGTCGGCGCCGATCTTGTCGCCCTCCCAGAACGAGAACGTCCAGCGATCGACCTTCAGGTGATGCGTGAGGTAGCAGAGGATGAAGCGCGGCTTCACGCGCTCGTAGTTCTTGTTGTATTCGATGATGTTGTCGCGCGTCCAAGGTTGCTTGAGCAGCACGCCGAGCACGAAGTCGGCGTGGATCTCGAACAGGTTGACGTCGAAGAAGTAGATGTCGTTGGTGTGGACGTCGATGATGCACTTGCCGAGCTCGTCGGAGCCGACCGTCTTCGAGTACACCTTCCACGTCGCCGCGTCGGGGATCTGCTTGACCCACGCGCGGTGCTCGTCGGCGCGCGCCGCGCCGCCCAGCGCGACCACGAGCAGGAGCGCGAGCGGTTGCCTCATGCCTCCTTATAACGCCGAACCCCAGAGCTCGCCTGCCTCGGGGCCGTCTCGCGGCGGCAGCTCGTGCGATTCCTGCGTTGCCGCGTCCTCGCGTTCCGCCGAGGAGCGCGTCGGGGCGGCGCCTCGGCCTCGCGCGATCTGCTCCGCGATCTCGGCCCGCCGCAGGCGAGCTCACGGGTTAAACTCGCCACGTGGTCTCGACCGGCTCCACCGCTCAGCGCGCGGCGACGCTCGCGGTGATCGTCGCTGCGCTCGGCTACTTCGTCGACATCTACGATCTGATCCTGTTCAGCATGGTGCGCGTGCCGAGCCTGACCGAGCTCGGCGTCGCTCCCGATCACCAGCTCGGCGAGTTCAAGCACATGCTGTCGATGCAGATGGGCGGCATGCTCGTCGGCGGCATCATCTGGGGCGTCCTCGGCGACAAGCGCGGGCGACTCTCCGTGCTGTTCGGCTCGATCACGCTGTACTCGATCGCGAACATCGCGAACGGCCTCGTGCACACGCTGCCGGCATACTCGGCGTGGCGCATGGTCGCCGGCATCGGCCTCGCCGGCGAGCTCGGCGCGGGCATCACGCTGGTCAGCGAGCTCATGGGCAAGGACAGCCGCGGTGTCGGCACGACGCTCGTCGCCGGGCTCGGCGTGTCGGGCGGCCTGCTCGCCGGCGCGATCGGAGGCGCGTTCCCGAGCATCCCGCACCCCAGCTGGCGCGTCGCGTACTTCATCGGCGGCGGGCTAGGGCTCGGGCTGCTGATCCTGCGCATCGGCGTCGTCGAGTCCGGCATGTTCCACGGCCTGCGCGGCAAGGTGGTCTCGCGCGGCAACTTCTTCCGGCTGTTCACGAGCGGCCGCCGGTTCCTGCGCTACATCGCGGTGATCCTCGTCGGCGTGCCGATCTGGTTCGTGATCGCGATCCCGGTGTCGGCGTCCAAGGAGCTCGGCGCCGCGCTCGGTCTGTCGCCGCCGCCGAACCCCGCGACCGCCACGTTCTTCTGCTACGGCGCGTGCACGCTCGGCGGCCTCGCCTCGGGCCTGCTCAGCCAGAAGCTGCGGTCGCGCCGCCGCGCGCTCGCCGTGTTCCTCGGCCTCACCACGCTCTCGCTGGTGCTGTACTTCACGCTCGGCGGCACGTCGACCGCGGTGATGTACGCGCTGTGCGCGTTCATCGGCTTCGCGAGCGGCTACTGGGCGGTGTTCGTGTCGACCGCGGCCGAGCTGTTCGGCACGAACCTGCGCGCGACCGTCACGACGACCGTGCCGAACTTCGTGCGCGGCTCGGTGCCGGTCTTGCTCGCGGTCTGGACCGGCACCGTCGCGTCGGCGATCGGCATCGGCGCCGTGCTGCTCGTGCTCGCGTTCATCGGCCTGTTCACGCTGAAGGAGACGTTCGGCGTCGATCTCGACTTCACGGAAGAGTGATGTTCGGGTCGCGGCCGTGCGAGCTCGCGCCGTCGCCGTTCGGGATGTACGCCTCGTTCCCGGTGGTGTTCGCGCCGGTGTAGCGGAACACGAGCTGATCGCCCTGCTGCCAGTCGATCGCCTGCGCGTCCTCGTCGTACTCGAGCGGCTGCGCGTCGAAGTCGCCGCCGCCGAGCGGGTCGTAGTGCTCGGTCCAGGTCACGAGCTCGGTGTCGGTGCCGCCGCGCCGCCAGATCAGGTCGAACGTGACGTCGACCGACGCCGTGATCACCGCGTCGAGCACGAGGTGATACGTGCCCGCCGGCACGCTCGCCTCGAGCGTGTACGCTGCCTCTTCAGAGCCACCGGCCCCGACGCCTGGCGCTCAATAAGGTGGCGGCTCCTTGGCGACGAGCTTGACCGCGGTCTCGGCCATGTCGGGCGCGAGCCATAACGTCCTGGGATTGCCGGCGGGGTCGCTGGGGCAGGCGGCGAGCAGGAGCAGGGCGGCGGGTGCGATCTTCATGAGGCCTCCGGGGCGACGAACACGGCGACGAAGTGCGTGGGCACTGGCTCGGACTCGCTCTTGAGCACGAGCCCGGCCTTGCGCGCGGCCTCCATCGACTGCGCGCGGTGGTAGATGCGGTTCGAGATCACGATCCGGCCTCCCGGCTTGAGCGCGGTGATCGCCGCCTTGAGCCACGCGACCGGATCCTGGAAGTAGTGATCGACCTCGGCGAGCAGGATCGCGTCGTACGCGTGCGGCTCGAGGCCGGGCGCGTCGGCCGCGACCAGCTTGGGCTCGACCACCGAGCCGAGGCCCATCGCCGCCATCCGCTTGCCGAGCAGATCGAGCACCGCCTGGTCGATATCGGTCGCGACCACGCGGCCGTTCGGCGCCACCGCGTGCGCGAGGTGCACGGTCAGCAGGCCCGAGCCCGCGCCGATGTCGGCGACGCGCGAGCCCGGGCCGATCGCCATCGCGGCGACGACCTTGTCGGGCTGGCGCTCGGCGTCGAACTTCTGCTGCTCGCGCGCGAGGTCGTCCGAGCTCGTCTTCGGCGGCTCGCCCGCGGCATCTTTGTGCCCACAGGCGCCGAAAACTAAGAACGCTAACCCGAGGATCCATCGCAAGCCCCGGCTCCGGGGCGCGCAGCAACGCGTGAGCGTTGCGGAGATGGATCGACCCACCGGGCTAGCGTAGCACTGTCGAGCTCACATCGTCGGTTCGCGCCCGAAGATGCCTTCGACCGTGATCCCGTTCGCGAACTGCGAGATCGCGCGGCTGTCCCGCTTGGCGATCGCGTAGGCGATGGAGGCCATCGCGTACTTCGCGGTGTTCGCGCCGTTGTACGTCGCGGCGGCGCCGTTCATGTCGAAGCCGACGGCCGTGCCGCCGCCACCGGGCGTGTAGTCTCCGAACCATCCCGACATCAGATGACCGGCGCTGTACACGTACACCGTGTTCGAGTTGTTCGCGGTGCCGTCCGGCCAGCCGCCCGGGGTCAGCGGATCCTTGTGGGTGTCACCGTGAATCGTGATCACGGTGTCGTTCCACAGGTTCTCCATCGTGACCGGGTCGATCGCCGCGTTGAGGTCGGCCATGAACGCGTTGAAGATCGCCGTGATCTGCTGCGGGACGATGTTGATGTCGCCGCCGTCGAACGCGCCGTGCGGATCGTCGTCCATCGCCGGCAGCACGACCGAGTTCGTGAGGCCCAGCGCGAATGCCTTCACCGCCACGATCATCGCCTCGCCGATCGCCTGCACGTTCGACCGCGTGCTGCCGGTCATGCCGTAGCGCGTCCGGTCGGCCTGGGTGATCTGCAGCTTCGCCGACAGGTTCGTACCGAGGAATCCGGCCGCACCCGACGCCGTGGTGTACGCGAGCTTCGTGGTCGACGTGCCCGCCGCGCGGTTGAGCTGCGTGAACGCGTCGTAGTGCGCCTTGTACAGCGACGCATCCGACGTATTCGACAGCAGGCCGCCGGCTCGCGACGCGGCGCTGTTGAACAGGCCGACGATCGCGTTGCCGTCCGTCACGTTCGCGGGCGTGGCGCCACCGGGCGCCGTGCCGATGTCGACATCACCGATCGTGACGATCGGGATGACCGACGGCGACGCCGACTGCAGTGCGCTCGCGACCGAGAAGATGTTGCTGCCGTTGAGGCCCACGACCGACTGCGGCTGACGCGTGTGCGTCTCGTTGTTGCCGCACTGGAAGCAGGTCACCTGCTGACTGCCGGGCATCGTCGCCCACGGCGTGACCGGGCCGACGGTGAGCGGCTTGTCCGTATCGGGTGCCAGCGTCGTCTGGCCCGCGTACGCATACGCGAAGCTGGGGTTCTTGGCCGCCGCGACACTGTTGTACGGCCACAGCTGCGTGAACCACGCGAGGCCGCCGTTACCGGCGACGATGTGGACCGACCGAGTGGTCGGATTCTGGGCGGCCGCAAATGCGGTGTCCTTGCCGGCCGTCTTCTCGAGGATGTCGAAGACCTTCGCGCGGGACACGCCGAGGGCAGCACCCGCGGCAACGCTCCACTTGATGAGCGCGCGGCGCGTCAGGTCGCGGTGCTCGTCACGCTTGGTGAAAGGGTGTTTCGCCATGGGAGGTCTCCTACTCGCAGGTGTAAGCCGCAGCCAGCATGGCAGCGACGGCAAGTTGCTCGCCCTCGGTCGGGCTCGAGGCGTTCTGGATGGTCAGGTTGCAGTAATCGACGTGCTCGGTTTGCGGCGGGACGCCGATCAAGCACTCGATACCGTCCGGCCGGCACGTCGGGATCGAGCCCGTGGTGTCGAACAGCTGCGCGCCGGGGCAGCGCGTCGCGATTGCGCCGGTCTGGTTCGTGAACGCCGCGATCACTTCGGGCGCCGCCGCCGCGAAGATGTCGAACTCTCGCGACGCGCCCGAGATCGTGATGCCGATGTTCTCTCGGATGCGGTTCGCGAAGTTCGGCCCACCGAGCGCGTTGTAGCCGTCGGTGTAGAGCTCGCCGGCGGACAGCATCGTGGTGTTCGAGGCGTTGATGCCGAGGTCGGTCAGCACGTTCCCGAGGTTCGCGTAGCGCACCTTCGGGCACGAGTGGGTGTGCGACGTGTAGCTCGGCGGGCCTTCGACCTCGATCCGCTGCAGGAGGTCCCACGGGCTGATCTGGTTGTTCTCGTGGTCGAAGGTGTCGCCGGTGCCGCCAGACGTCGAGCCGGGCGGTGGCGTGTTGGGGGGAGGCAGGTCGTCGGTGCAGGCGGGTGCCAGGACCGACGCGGCCAGAATCGCGAATGTGGCAAAGCGCGTCATGGTCATCCTCCTAGAACTTCGTGAAGTCGTCGCTGGTGTAGACGGCGAAGATCAGGTCTTTCAGCTTGAAGCCGTCCGCGGTGAACGCGGCGACTTGATCCGCGATCGTTTCCGATGGAACGGTTTGCAGGGTGTCGACGATGTCGGTCTTGCCGAGCGCCCAGTCCCAGACGCGGGCGACACCGCACTGAGCCACGGCCGGGTCGGCCGCCATGGCGGCGCCGAACGTCGGCAGGTCCGCGGCGGGCACCTGATACTTCCACGCCGTCGTCTCGCCCGGCGGCAGGTAGTCGCTCATCTTGGCGAGCGGTGCGCCGTCGAGCGGCGTCGGCACCGAGATGGTCGTCTGGTACATGCCGTTCATGTCGTAGTAGGCGAACAGCGGCGCGCGGTGGTTGATCGACGAGTGGCAGTTCGCGCAGATGACCGCGGAGACGTCCTGGAAGTTGACGCGACCGCCGCCGTTGGTCGGGCTCGCGATCGAGTTGAACGGCCACACGCCCGTGTAAGGCGCCGAGCCGCCGACATCGACCGGCGATTGCGAGACCTCGGCCGGGAACGCGGTGCAGTCGAACATCTCCTGGACCCACCGCGTGCGGCGGAACGCGAAGTTCGAGAAGTACTGCGCCATCACGCCGGGGTTGGTGAGCACGCCGGCGACCGGTCCGCCGTTACCGCACTCGGCCGCCGTGAACGTGCCGCTCGCCGCGTCGAACGTCGGGCAGTTGCCGCTCGACTGGGTGAAGAGGTTCATGTACGAGCCGTTTTGCACCGACAGCTCGGCGGCGAGCGCCGGAGCGGTGTCGAGCATCGCGGTCTCGCCTTGCTTGAAGGTGTCGCGCCAGAACGCGAACATCTGGCCTGCGAACTCCGGGCGCTCCATGTACTGCGTGACGAGCGTCTGGTAGGCCGCCTTCTGGCTGGCTTGATCGGGCGCGCTGCTGATCTGGCCGATCTCCGCCACGCTGGGCAGGTGACCGGTCAGACGCACCGCCGCGATCCTGAGCGCCGCGTTGTAGTCGTACTGGCGGTTATTGAGCAGCTGCTGATACTGGTCATCGCTGCCCGAGCCGCTACCTGAGCCGGAGCCCGAGCCGGAGCCGCCTCCGGATCCAGAATCTCCCGTGCTGCAGGCGGCGGGTGCCACTGCAAGCGCGGCAGCGATCAGTAGTGTTGAGATCCTCTTCATGGGGCTCCTTTATTGAGCGGTATTCTCGGCAGTGGCCCAGTTCACTAGCGCGGTCTTGAAGGTGGTGAAATCGCCGGTTCCAAACTTCTCGGGATGAGCGCCGTCCTGTCCCGTCTCCGGGGCGAGGATGATGCCGCTGTTGGGAATGTTGGTGAACGTGATGCGCGACAGCACCTGACCGCAGGCGGTCGCGCACGTGCTCGTCGCCGACGTATCGGCCGAGCAGCCCTCGATGCCGGTGATGTCCATCGCGGCCATCGCGCTCTGGTTGGGCTGGCTGCCCGCGCTGGAATGGCACTGCTCGCAGAACAGCCCGCCGGGCTGCAGGCCGGCTCCGACGGCGGGACCGGCCATCACGGTCGTGACGCTCGTGTAGAAGCCGGTCGCGCCGGTCATCACCTTGCAGCCGCCGGTCGTGCCGCCGCCGGTGCTCGCCATGCGGTACTTGTCGACGACCTTGAAGCTGATCTCGAGCTGGGCGCCCGCCACCGGCGCGAAGCCGGTGAACGCCGCGAGACCGCCGCCGATCGGTGCGGGCGGGTCGGTCGGCATCATGTCGAGCTGGACGTCATAGAACCGATCGATGTCGTCGGGGCAGGGCGGCGCCATGCCGGTCGAGCACGTCGTGACGCTCGGCGGCGGCAGGTACACGAACAGCGGGTGCTCGACGTAGAGGCCGTCCTGGCCGGTCGTCGCGGTGAGGTCGGTGACATAGATATCGTTTGCGAGCGGCTGCGCGAGGAAGTCGATCTCGGCACCCGGCAGCGCGGGCGCGTTGGGCAGCGCGCTGATGTCGACGTGGTTGATCGGACAGGTTGGATCGCCGGCCACGCCCGAGGTGCAGAGCTGGAACTGGAAGGCCGGGGTCGTGATGTCCGCCGTGGTGCCGCTCCCCCCACCCCCGGCCGCGTCGGCCTCGGCCTGGATCCAGGTCAGGAGGTCGCCGGCTTCCTGGGTGTTGAGCGCGGGGCCCTGGTGGACGCCCTCGACAAGTACCTGAGAAATCTGCGGTTCCGTCAGGTTCAAGACGGCCGGGTTGAACGCCAGGATGGTGTCGCGGACGTCGAGCTGCTTGGCGCCGGCGAGGAACATCGGGGCGCCTTGCTGGCCGGTCGAGTGGCAGGAGATGCAGGTCGCGCCCGTGAACGCGGGGTAACCCTTCGTAACCCAAGCGTCGATCGCGGCTTGCTCCTCCGGAGTGTTGCCGCCGCCGCCGCTCTCGCCGCTGATGAGGCCGGTGCACCCCATGGCGCTCATGATCAGGACGAGGGTCCCGAGACCGACCGACAACCTGACCATATCCAGGTGCTTGAGCAACGTATCGAGCATCGCGCGCCGAGACTTCAGCGGCGACTGGTTCGCTCGTAACGAGGTGAAGGCGCCCAGCATGTCCCCGACTCTACAGCAACGGTTATGCCGCCAGAGATCGGCTGTCGCGTTTTTTCAACCGCATGAAAACAGTTGGCTTTACGGACTTACACACACATCGCGCATGAGTGTGCACACCCCAGCTGGGGTTTGTTGTAACCAGGCGATAAGCCCCTGAAACACCATGGGCCGGAAGCGCAACATCACCATGTTACATACTCCCGCGGTCGAGCTCGTCGCGGAGCTCGCGCGCCGTCTTCGTCGAACCGTCGTGGCTCCAGCCCGGCGGCGCGAAGAGGTAGCCGAGCTTGGCGCGGGCGGTCGGCGCGCGGGCGACGTCGCGGGCGATCGCCGCCACCTCGTGAAAGCCGATGCGAAGCGGGTTGAACGTGTCGATGTCCTTGGTCAGGCCGTACACGACCTTCTCGCGCTCGAGCTCGAACGTGCCGAACACTCGGTCCCAGATGATGAAGATGCCGGCGTGATTGCGGTCGAGGTAGCGCACGTTCTTGCCGTGGTGCACGCGGTGATGCGACGGCGTGTTCATCACCCACTCGAGCGGCCCGAGCTTGTCGATCGCTTCGGTGTGAAGCCAGAACTGATAGATCAGGCTCCACGCCTGCGCGGTGAGCACCATCCACGGCGGAAATCCGATGAGGCCGAGCGGCGCCCAGAACAGCGGCGTGGTGAACGGCGTCAGCAGCGTCTGGCGCAGCGCCGTCGACAGGTTGAAGTACTGGCTCGAGTGATGGTTGACGTGCGCCGCCCACAGAAAGCGCGTCTCGTGGTGCGTGCGATGAAACCAGTAGTAGCAACAGTCCTCGGCGAACAGCAGCACGAGCCACGACCACCACGCGTCGGCGTGGCCGAGGTCGAACAGGCGGTGCTCGTACATCCACGCGAATAGCGGGATCGAGAGTCCCTTCGCGACGACCGAGACGGCGACGTTGAGCACGCCCATCGACAGGCTCGCGGCGGTGTCGCGCTTCTCGTAGCCCTTCGCGTCGGGATGACGCGACGCCCATACGATCTCGAGCGCCACCAGCACGAGGAACGCGGGAATCGAATAGAGGACGAGGTTCGCCACGCTGGCCCAGCCCGCGTCTATTGTACCGGGATTATGACCAGGCATGGCGGAGACTTGATCGCCGAGGTGCTCGCGCGGCACGGCGTGACTCACCTGTTCGCGCTGTGCGGCGGCCACATCTCGCCGATCCTGACCGGCTGCGACGGCAAAGGCATCCGCGTCATCGACGTCCGCGACGAGGGCAACGCGGTGTTCGCGGCCGATGCGGTGGCGCGCATGACCGGCGGGATCGGCGCGTGCGCGGTCACCGCCGGCCCGGGCGTGACGAACACGGTCACCGCCGTGAAGAACGCGCAGATGGCGCAGTCACCGCTGCTCATTTTCGGCGGCGCGACCGCGACGTTGCTCAAGGGCCGCGGCTCGCTGCAAGACATCGATCAGATGGCGGTGATGAAGCCGCTGGTGAAGTGGGCGACCACCGTGAAGACGGTGCCGGCGCTCGTGCCGACGGTCGAGCGCGCGATCGCGGTCGCGCTCGACGGCGTGCCCGGGCCGGTGTTCATCGAGGTGCCGGTCGATCTGCTCTATCCAGAGGGCATCGTGCGCGGCTGGTACGAGAAAGAGGCGGGCCTGGGCAAGGCCAAGGGCATCGGCGGCAAGGCGCTCGAGCTGTACATCCGCGGCCACCTGTACCGGCAGTTCCGCGCGCCGACGCTGCCGGAATGGAATCTGCCGGTGAGGCTGCCGAGCCTGCGCGGCGACGGCGCCGTCGAGCGCGCGGCCGAGGCGGTGCGCACCGCGAAGCGGCCGGTGCTCGTCGTCGGCAGCCAGACGCTCGTCGGGATTCGCGATCCGGCCCGCGTCGCACGCGCGATCGGTTCGCTCGGCGTGCCCGTGTATCTCGCAGGCATGGCGCGCGGGCTCCTCGGCCGCACGCACGAGCTGCAGCTGCGCCACAACCGCGGCGCCGCGCTCAAGGAAGCCGACTGCGTGATCGTGTGCGGGTTTCCGTTCGACTTCCGGCTCGGCTACGGGCGCGGCATCAACCGCCAGGCGACGCTGATCGCGGCGAACCTGTCGTCCGAGGAGCTGAAGAAGAACCGGCGACCCGATATCGCGCTCGAGATGCACGCCGGAGATTTCCTGGTCGCGCTGGCCGAACGCGCGGGCGGACCGGCGCGCGAGGACTGGCTCGCGACGCTGCGGGAGCGCGAGCGCGCGCGCGATACCGAGATCGCGGGCAAGGCCGCGCCGGCGGGCGAGCTCGTCGATCCGATCCATCTGTTCACGCGGCTCGACGAGGCGATGGCGGACGACGCGGTGCTGGTCGTCGACGGCGGCGACTTCGTCGCGACCGCGAGCTACATCGTGCGGCCGCGCGCGCCGCTGTCGTGGCTCGATCCGGGAGTGTTCGGCACGCTCGGCGTCGGCGGCGGCTTCGCGCTCGGCGCCACGCTGGTGCGGCCCGGCCGCGAGGTGTGGCTGATCTGGGGCGACGGCTCGTGCGCGTACACGCTCGCCGAGTTCGACTCGTACGTGCGCCACGGCGTCGCGCCGATCGCGATGATCGGAAACGACGCGTCGTGGATGCAGATCGCGCGCGAGCAGGTCGAGATCCTCGGCACGCCGCTCGGCACCGATCTGCGCCGCACCGACTACCACGAGGTCGCGGCGGGTTACGGCGGCGTCGGCCTCGTGCTGACCGATCCGGCGCGCGTCGATGCGACGCTCGCCGAGGCCAAGGCGATCGCGAAGACCGGGCGGCCGGTGTGCATCAACGTGCATCTGCGCCGCACCGACTTCCGGAAGGGCTCGATCTCGATGTGAGACGGCTCTATCCGGCGCCGCGTACCGGCACTAACGGAGCTAGCCTTGTGGGTGACCGCTCGGCTCGACCACGGTGTGATCGGCAACGGACGCGTGCTGGCGCTGGTCGCGCCGGACTCCGGGATCGAATGGCTGTGCCTGCCGCGGTTCGATTCGCCGTCGCTGTTCGGCGCGCTGCTCGACGACGAGCGCGGCGGAAGATTCCGGATCCTGCTCGGCGGCCAGCGCGTGACCGGTCGCTCGACGTACGTGCCGAACACGAACGTGCTGCGGACCGAGCTGGTCGCGGGCGACGTCGGCATCGAGATCATCGACTTCGCGCCGCGCCTGTATCGCGGCGGCGGCCAGGTGTCGGCGCCGCACGAGCTGGTGCGCGTGGTGAGACCGCTGGCCGGCACGCCGCGCATCACGATCGAGTTCGAGCCGCGGCCCGACTACGGCCGCAAGCCGGGCCACACGATCGCGACGCAGCACGGCGTCGAGGTGTGCGACGCGGGCGCGCCGCTGCATCTGTACACCAACGTGCCGGGTGACCAGATCTGCCAGCGCATCGAGGTCCCGGTGCGCGGCCCGCTCTACTTCGTGCTGTCGTACGGCACGCGCGAGGGCGCACCGAGCATGAACGACGTCAGCTACGCGCTCGAAGAGACGGTGCGCGGCTGGCGGATGTGGGCGAAGACGTGCGCGCTGCCGAGCTTCGCCCCCGAGCACGTGCTGCGCTCGGCGCTGTGCCTGAAGCTGCACGCCTACGTCGACACCGGCGCGATCATCGCGGCCGCGACGACCAGCATTCCGGAGGCGCTCGAGACGCCGCGCACGTGGGACTACCGCTACTGCTGGCTGCGCGATGCCGCGTTCACGGTCGAGGCTCTGCGCCGGCTATCGCAGCTCAACGAGGGCGAGCAGTTCATCGGGTTTCTGCGCGACGTCGCCGAGAGCGCGCCGCTGCAGCCGCTGTACGGCATCGCCGGCGAGCGCGAGCTGCCCGAGCAGGTGGTGGACCACTTGCGCGGATTCGCGGGCACGGGACCGGTGCGCATCGGCAACGCGGCCGCGCAGCAGCAGCAGAACGATCTCAACGGCGAGATGATCCTCTGCCTCGAGACCGTGCTGTCCGATCCACGCATCGTGATCGATCGGCCGAGCGAGTTCTTCCCGCTCGTCGAGCGGCTCGTCGAGCAGGCGATCGCGCTCGCGCCGCTCGCCGACACCAGCATCTGGGAGTTTCGCACGCTGCCGCGCCACTACACGTTCTCGCGCGCGATGTGCTGGGCCGCGATCGATCGCGGCGCGCTGATCGCGGCGCAGTTCGGCAAGCACGATCACGCGGCGCGCTGGCGCGAGATCGCGCTCGAGGAGCGGCGTGTGGTGCTCGAGCGCGGGTTCTCGAAGCAGGCGGGCTGCTTCACGCAATCGTTCGAGAGCGACAGCGGCGACGCGTCGAATCTGCTGCTGCCTTCGATCGGGATCATCGACGCGCACGATCCCCGGTTCGTCGCGACGCTCGACGACTACGCGCGCCGCATGACGCGCCACGGCCTGATGATGCGCTACACGAACCTCGACGACTTCGGCGAGACGACCAGCGCGTTCACGATCTGCTCGTTCTGGTGGGCCGAGGCGCTCGCGCTCGCGGGGCGCCTCGAAGAGGCGATCGCGGTGTTCGAGCGCGTCGCGCGCCACGCGAACCCGCTCGGCCTGTTCAGCGAGGACATCGTGCCCGAGACCGGCGCGCTGCTCGGCAACTTTCCGCAGGCGTACACCCACGTCGGCCTGATCCACGCGGCGATGACGATCGGCGCGCTCGCCGACGTGCGCGACGGCCGCGTGCGCGCCTGGGTGTAGGGCGGCGGCCTTCGCGTCGACCGTTACTGGATGTCGTCGGGCAGGATCTGGCTGTCGTTCGTCGAGCGCGCCGGGTCGCGCGGGCGGCGCGCTTGCATGTACGCGTGCGCGAGCGCGACCTCGTCGATGAGGCCGACGACCCGACGCTCGGCATCGAGCACGGGCAGCTCGTGCAGCTCGTGCGACACGAGCAGATCGAACGCGGCGCGCACCGTCTCGGTCTCGGCTACGGCGATCGGCGGGCGCATGATGTCGGACGCGGTGACGAGCCCGGTCTGGAGATCGGGCTCGGCCGCGAGGATCGTGAGATCCTCGAGCGTGATGACGCCGACGAGCCGCTCGTCGGCATCGAGCACCGGGAACGCCTCCTGGCGGCCGGCTGTCCCGGAGTCCTTGACGAGCTGCGCGCCCGTGAGCGTCGGGAAGAACGAGACGAAGTCGTGGTCGACGCCGGCGAAGTCCTGGAGCAGCATCGAGTCGAGGCTGTCGGCCGGGTGCTGCGTCCCGAGATGGATGCCGTCTTGTTCGAGCAGCGCCTCGTAGATCGGCGTCGGCCGGAGCCGGCGCGCGAGCGCGTACGCGGTCATGTTCGCGATCATGAGCGGCAAGATCAGCGAGTAGCCGTTGGTCATCTCGATGATGATGAGCACCGACGTGATCGGCGCGCGGACGATGCCGGCGAACACCGCGCCCATGCCGACGAGCGCGAACGAGCCGACGGCGGCGTGCGGGTCGTCGAACATCCAGACGTCGGCACTCCCGAACCCGACGCCGAGCATGCCGCCGATGAACAGGGCCGGCGCGAAGATGCCACCGGCGCCGCCGCTGGAGTACGAGCACACGGTCGCGATCAGCTTCATCCCGCACAGCGCGAGCGCGACCTTGACGGCGACCTCGCCGTCGAGCGCGGCGCGCGCCGTATCGTAGCCGCCGCCGGTGACGCCGTGCGTGCGCATCACGCCGAGCGCGACGACCGCGAGCCCGCCGGTGAGGCACGCGCCCACCGCGGGCTGGGCCCACGGGGGCAGGTACTTCATGCCGCGGAAGAACTTGCGCAGCCCGAGCAGGCCCTCGGTGAACGCGAGCGAGACGAACGCCGCCGCGATGCCGAGCGCGGCGTACAGCATGAGCGACTGCGCGGAGTCCACGCCGAACTGGTCGGCGATGTGCTGGATCGAGAATACGGGGTGGCGCCCGAGCACGCTGCGCTCGACGACGGCGGACAGCGCGGCCGCGACGATGACGCCGGATAACAGCGTCTGATCGAGCGTGCCGACGACCTCCTCGATCGTGAACGTCACCGCCGCGATCGGCGCGTTGAACGCGGCGGCGATGCCGGCGGCGGCGCCGACCGGGATGAGGCGCCGCGCGTTGCGCTGCGAGATGCCCGCGAGGCGGGCGAGCGCGCCGGCGACGCCCGCGCAGATCTGGACGGTCGGGCCCTCGCGGCCGAGCGACGACCCGGTGCCGATCTGCAACGTCCCGATCACGAACTTGCCGATCGAGTCCCGCACGCGCAGCCGGCCGCCCTTCGCGGCATACGCGACCTTGACCTGCGGGATTCCACTCCCGCGTGCGTTCGGCACGACGTAGTAGAGAAGCAGGCCCGAGACGAGGCCCCCCAGCGTCGGGACGATCAGCGTCCAGTAGATCCAGCCGTACCCGTCGGAGTCGAGGGCGACATCGATCGTGCGCGTCTCCAGGTACTGGATCGAAAGGTGAAATCCGACGGCCGCGAGCCCGCACGCGCCGCCGATCGCGATCGTGAGACCGAACAGGCGCTGCCGCTCCGTCGGAACGAGCAGCATGCGCGTGCGAAGCCACGCGTCGTAGATCCGGCGGTACAGCTCGACCGCGCGCTCGATCAGATTGGGGCGACGAACGAGCTCACCTCAGGCGGTCAGCATACTCCTTTGAGTAGCAAGAAAAAAAGAAGGCACGAGCCAAGATGCGGGATTCGCCGTGACCTCGCCATCGTGATTCCCGCTTCGCTAGACCTGAGTCCTGCGATCGAACATCGCGTCCGGGTTTGGGCCGAAGCGCGTTTCGTTCTTGGTCGTGCCTGAAGGATGGTGGTGCGATCGACGTGCCAGCTCACGCGCCGCGATCGGTCGGCTCCGGGCGCGGTTCTGCGGCGACGGCGGGCTTCGCGGCGCCCGCGAACCACGCGAGCTGTGCTGCGACGCGCGCGACGAGCGTGCGCCGTGCGGGCAGCCAGTCGTCGCACCAACGGATGAGTGCGAACTGGCCCTCGAGCCGCGCGACCTCGCGCAGCACGCGTACGACGTCGACGCCGTGCCGGAGGTCGAGTAGCGCCGCGCGAAACGCGCGCTCGGCATCGTGGACGCGATCGACGACGAGATCGCGCAGCGTGCCGAGCGTCGTGGCGATCGCGTTCGTCCCGGCGGGTAGGCCGTGGGCGCTCAGTGCGTGGACGAGACGCGGCCGCGACGCGGCAGCATGTGCGGCGACGTCGCGCAGGGCCAGCACCGGCGGAACCTCGCCGATCCGGCGCGCTTCGCGGGGCGCATGCTCGAGGATGCGCGCCTCGGAGCGCACGAGCTCGCGGACCAACTTGCCGAGCAAACGGGCGCGATCGCTGTCGTTCGCAGTGGCATGCATGCTGCCTCACGAGTGCAGCGGGCGTGCCGCTGTGCGAGTTTTCACCGGCGCCGAAACCTCGCGCGACTGCGCACGGTCGGGCGCGCGCGGCCGCGCGGCGTGGCGCGCTGGCACGTGCGCACGCGCACCGCACTCCGTCGGCGGCACGGTCGATGCTCCCTGTGAGCGCTGGAGGCCGTATGAAGCTGTACTACTCACCCGGCGCGTGCTCGCTCGCGTCCCACATCGCACTACGCGAGGTCGGTCAGGACTTCGAGCTGCACCGCGTCGATCTCAAGACCCATCGCACGGCAGAGGGCGCGGACTACTTCGCGATCAACCCCAAAGGCTACGTGCCGGCGGTCGAGATCGATGGCGAGCTCTTCACCGAGTCGCCGGTCGTGTTGCAGCGCATCGCCGATCTCGCTCCGCAGCGCGAGCTGGCGCCGGCGATCGGCTCCGCCGCTCGCTATCGCCTGCAGGAATGGCTGTGCTTCTTCACGACCGAGCTGCACAAGACGTTCGGTCCGCTGTTCGTGGCGGATACGCCGCCTGCGACCATGGTGCGCAGCCGCGCGAAGCTCGCGGTGCGCTTCGAATACCTCGAGGGCGTGATGATCGATCGCGGCTACGTGATGGGCGACACGTACAGCGTGGCGGATTGCTACCTGTACACGATGCTGCGCTGGTGCGAGCGCGTCTCGATCGATCGCCAGGTGTGGCCAAACCTCGACGCGTACTACCTCAAGGTCAACGATCGGCCGGCCACGCAGGCCGCGCTCGGCGCAGAGGGCATGCTCGAGACGCATCATCGCGTTCGCCGCACGGGCTAAGATGCGCGGGTGAAGCGGCTCGCGCTGGTCGTGCTCGCGGCGTGCGGAGCGCCGACACCGGCGACGCGCGCGCCGCTGCCGGTCGATGGCCTCGCGAGCAACGTGCTGCGCGCCGATTACGCCGGCTCCTCGGCGTGCAGCGACTGCCACGCCGCGATCTACACGGCGTGGGCGGCGTCACCGATGCGCAACATGACGCGCGACGCGAAGACCGCGACGATCCGCGCGCCGTTCGACGGCGCCACGCTGCGTGTCGGCGGCGATACCTGCACGGTCGAAACGGTGGGCGGCGACCGGTTCATGACGCTGCACTCGCCCGCGGGCGACAAGCGATTTCGCGTGACGAAGGTGGTCGGCGGGCGGTATCGCGAGGACTTCGTCGGGGTCGATACCGCGGGCGGCGCCACCGAGCTCGTGCTGCCGATGACCTACGTGTTCGCGGCCAAGGCGTGGCGCTACAAGGGCTACTCGGTGATGGTGAAGGAGCGACCGCGGATGGCGTGGAACGGGCGGTGGTCGCAGGAGTGCATCGGCTGCCACAACACGCTGCCGGCCGTCACGATGCTGTACGACGAGCTGTACGGCCCGACGCTGCCGCCGTATCAGGGCAAGATGGAGGATCGCATCCTGCCGCGCGGCAAGGTGTGGGACGCGACCGCGAAGGACGAACGCGGGCTCGCGCACGCGCTCGACGACGAGATCGACTTTCTCGGCGGCCAACCGCCCGACGATCCGGGCCTGCACGCGACGCTCGAGACCGCGGCGACCACGATGGAGGCGCGGCTCGACGGTCCGAAGCTCGTCGAGCTCGGCATCGGCTGCGAGGCCTGTCACAACGGCGCGCGCGCGCACGCCGCGAAACCCGAGACGCTGCCGGCGTTCGCGACGAAGAGCGCGCTCGTCGGCGTCGCGCCGCCGCGCGGCGAGACCGGCACCAGGGCGCAGTGGATCAACCATACATGCGCGAAGTGCCATACGGTGCTGTTCTCGCGCTACCCGTGGACGTGGGAGGGCGGCGCACGGCGATCGCGCGAGCCGGGCGGCTCGTCGATCACCTCGGGCGAGGGGCGTGACTACCAGCTCGGCGGCTGTGCGTCGCAGATGGCGTGCACGACGTGCCACGATCCGCACACCGAGGATCCGCCGGCGAAGCTCGCGCAGCTGGCGACCACCGCGGGCGACGCGATCTGCCAGCGCTGCCACGCCGGGCACGGCGCGGAGCATTCGCACCATCAGCACGTCGGCTGCATCGCGTGCCACATGGCGAAGAAGAACATGGGCCTCGACTACGTGCTCGATCGCTACCATCGCATCGGCTCGCCGACCGATCCGGCGCGCGTCGAGCGCGACCGGCCGCTCGAGTGCGCGCTGTGCCATGCCGACAAGTCGGTCGACTCGCTGGTGACGCAGATGGAGACGTGGTGGGGCAAGCACTACGACCGCGACGCGCTCGCGCGGCTGTACGGAGCGGATCTCGGCGTCAACGCGATGCGCGCGACGCTCGAGCGCGGCAAGCCGCACGAGCAAGCGGTCGCGATCGTCACGTACGGCGACCTCGGCGAGGCGGATGCCGTGCCCGCGATCGTGCCGATGCTGTGGCACGAGTATCCCCTCGTGCGCTACTTCGCGCGGCGCGCGCTGCAGCGGATCACGGGCGACCCGGTCGCGATCGACGTCGGCGCGCCGGCGGCCGAGGTACGCGCGGCAGCCGAGGCCTGGCTCACAGCAAGGTCAGCGCACCCGTGATCGCGTCGACCTCGTCGGCCCACGCCGGGCCGACGGCGCAGCAGGTCTTCGTCGCGACGCCGTGAAACTCGGTGACGCCGGCGTCGACGATCAGCGCGCACGGCACGCCGGCGGCGCGCGCGCGAGCCATCACGTCGTCGAGCGCGGCCTCGGAATCGACGCCGACGCACACCTTCGTGAACCGGCCGCCGAGCCACGCCTCGAGCGCGGGCGAGAGCGCGAATTCGTAGCGGCCAGCGTTCGCCTCGCCTCGCTCGAGCAGCACCGCGAGCGCCGCGTGCGCGCCTTGCGCGATCATCTTGCCCTTGCGCATGCCGAGATCCTTGCGCATCACGATCACCTGCTTCGCGAATCGCGCGTCGGTCACGCGCCGACTCTACGCCGGCCCGTCGGCGAGCGGCCGAGCTCGCGCGCGAACGCGGCCGAGAACGCGCTCGTGCTCGCGTAGCCGACCGCGAACGCGACCTCGGTGACCTGGACGCCGGCCTCGAGCAGCCGCACCGCGTGAAACAGCCGCACGCGCCGCCGCCACGCGCCGAGCGACATGCCGGTCTCGGCGAGAAAGCTGCGCTCGAGCGTGCGTACGCTCGACCCGGCCCGGCGCGCGAGCTTCGCGAGCGGGACAGCGTCGCCGGGCTCCGCGGCGACGAGCTCGGCGAACCGGCGGGCTCGCGGATCGCGCGGCGAGCGCAGCTCGAGCGGCACGTCCTCGGCGGTTCGCAGCAAGTCGAGCAGCACCGCGGCGAGCCGCGCCTGCTCGCCTCGTCGGCGATCGAGCGCGCCGATGCGCGACACGTGGAGCACGAGCTCGCGCAGCAGCGGCGTCACCGCGATCGTGCGCAGGCCACCGGGCTTCGTGCGCAGCGCGGCCGGCGCCACGTAGATCGACCGCATCGACACCGGCGCGCGCATCACCTCGACGTGGTCGGTGCCGGCCGGCACCCAGACCGCGCGATCGGCCGGCACGATGCGGCGCGCGTCGTCGGTGACCAGCTCGAGGTGACCGCGTACGGCGTACGTGAGCTGGTGCCAGTCATGGCGGTGCCGCTCGGAGGTGTGGTCGTGCAGGAACGTCACCGGATACGTGCGCACCCAGACGGGACCGTCGGGCAGGCGAGGCGGCCCGTGTCGTGATTTCGCCAAAGGTTGGCAGTTTAACGCAAGCACGCCACCCGCGAAACGGCTAGCGTGCCGCCCATGATGGACAACAACAACGCGCTGGCTCACTTCGCGATCAACGCCGACGACATCGAGCGAGCGCGCGCGTTCTACGAGAAGGTGTTCGGCTGGAAGTTCAACGCGTGGGGGCCGCCCGGCTTTTACATGATCGAAAACGCGAAGTCGGCGGTGCTCGGCGCGCTGCAGGGCCGCCGCGGCCTCGTGCCCGGCCAGCGCACGGTCGGTTTCGAGTGCACGATCGGCGTGCCGTCGATCGACAAGACCGAGGCCGCGGTGAAGGCGGCCGGCGGCAAGGTGCTGCTCGAGCGCTCGGTGATCGTCGGCGTCGGCACGCTGATGTTCTTTCAGGACCCCGAGGGCAACCTGTTCGGCGCGATGCAGTACGACCGCTCCGCCGAGTGAGCTGGCGACTCCGCGGAGCCGTGCTATCTCGCCGAATCGCGCAGCGTTTTGCACGATCCGCGAACGCGATCGGGCCGGGGCACCTGGCACGTATTCTGAGTAACGCGAAGGTCACATGCGTTCGACCAGCCGTTTCCAGCGAACCGTCGCGAAGTTGCACCGCATTAGCCCGCTCGTCCTGGGGCTGTCGCTGGGGCTGGTGTCCTCAGCGTCCGCGGACAACTTGGAGCACACTGCGACAGTCTCCCTCGATCGCATGCGCCAGTTCGGCGATCTCCCGACCGGCGCGGTGTGTAGCGGCGGCGTCGTTCGCTGCTTCGCGCACGTCCATGCCACCGCGACCGGCCACCTGAAGGCATACGCGGCGCCGCAAGGGTTCGGTCCCGCGGACATCCAGTCGGCGTACAACATCGATCCGGCGCGCGTCGTCCCGGCGACCGCGCCGACCGTCGCGGTGATCGACGCGTACGGCTACCCGAGCCTCGAATCGGATCTCGCCGCGTATCGTGCGCAGTACGGTCTGCCGGCGTGCACGAGCGCGAGCGGCTGCCTGAAGATCGTGAACCAGACCGGCCAGGCGACGCCGCTGCCCGGCAACGCGCCGCAGGGCGATGACTGGACGATCGAGACCGCGCTCGACGTCGACATGGTCAGCGCCGGGTGCCCGAGCTGCAAGATCCTCGTCGTGCAGGCGACCGACGATCAGGGCGATG
>DASXCY010000179.1:0-28348 GCA_036490935.1 Kofleriaceae bacterium
TTGTCCTGCTGGGTCGCCGGCTGCGGCCCGCGATCGCCGTTCTGGATGAACAGGAAGTACGCGAGCGCGCCGCCGCCGCCGAGCAGGATGAGCACGAGCATCACCCAACCGAACACCGCCATGCCGCTGCGCCGCGGCGCGGGCGGCAGCTCCGGCGCGGGCAACGCCTCGCCCACCGCCATCGATTGCACCGACGACGCGCGGCCCATCACCGGCGATTGCGCGCGCGGATAGAGGTTCGGCGACAGCGCGCGTTGCTCGCCGTTGCCGCCCGATCCACCCGACGGCTCGGTGCCGACGCGAATCGCCGCGCTGCTCGCCACGATCGGCCCGGTGTTGACGCCCTGGCCGGGCGCGACGCGCGAGATCCCCGAGCGCGTCTCCCACAGCGGATCGCCGTGCGTGCCGGCGCGTCCGGTCGGCTTGACGAGCCCCTCGTCGATATTGCGCATCGACAATCCGGTGTTCAACGTCGCGACGACGTGCGCGTCGGTCGTCATGCCGAGGATCTGCGCGACCGCGACGCCGCGCCCCGACAGCGCCTTGTTGAGCTCGTACTCGAGCGCTTCCATCGTCGGCGGCCGCAGCCCCGGATCGCGCGACATCGCCTGCGTGACGAGCTCGCTCACCGCGAGCGGCAGCTCGGTGCGCACCGTGATCGCCGGCGGCGGATCCTGCGTCGCTTTCTTCGTCAGGATCTCCATGAAGTTGTCGCCGGAATACGGCGGGATCCCGGTGCACATCTCGTACATGATCGCGCCGAGCGAGTAGATGTCCGTGCGCGCGTCGGCGGGCCGGCCGGCTGCTTGTTCGGGCGCCATGTACTCGGGCGTGCCCATCGCCATGCCCGGGCTCGTCAGCCGGCGCTCGCGCGCGGCCTCGGCCTCGGTCGTCTTCGCGATGCCGAAGTCGAGCACCTTCACGACGTCGGCCTCGCCGCCCTTCGTGATGAGGAAGATGTTCTCCGGCTTGAGATCGCGGTGGATGATGCCTTCGCGATGCGCCGCCGACAGCGCGCGGCACACCTGCGCGGTGATCTTCAACGCTCGCGCCACTTCGAGCGCGCCCTCGCGCTCGATCACCGATCCGAGCTCGACGCCCTCGAGGTACTCCATCACGAAGTACACGCTGCCGTCGGGCGTCGCACCGGAGTCGGTGACGTCGACGATGTTGGGATGGCCGATCTTCGACGCGGCCCGCGCCTCGCGCCGGAATCTCTCGACGAGATCCGGCATGCGCGAGTAGCTCGGATGCAAGACCTTGAGCGCGACGCGCTTGCCGATCTCGACGTGCTCGGCGAGATAGACCTTGCCCATGCCGCCTTCGCCGATCAGCTCGACGATCTTGTAGCGGCCGTCGACCTCGGAGCCGACACCGAGCTCGGGCGCCTCTTCGTGCTTGAGCGCGGTCGCCGCCGCGATCGCGCCGCTCGAGCGATCGTCGGCGTGCGGATTCAGGGCGGGCGACGACGCGCGGCCGCCGCGCCGATCGTCGGCACGCCGGCGATCGAGCCCGTCGTCGCCGCGATCGGTCGCGCGCCGGCCCACCGAGTTCGGCTTGCGCACCGGCGGCTCGTCGTCGTCGCTCGCGAGCTGGGAGATGCTCACCTTGTCGGACTTCTCGATCATCAGCCGCAGCTCGTCGGTCGGCGGCAGCGTCAGCGCGCGCGTCCGCACGCGGCTGATCATCTCGGCGCGCTCGGCGCGCTCGCGCACGATGTCCTCGGAGAACAGCTCCTGAAGGAACGACGACATGCGGGTGCCGTCGGTGGTCGGCGCGTTGGTCGCGAGCCACGACTGCAGCGCCATGCGCATCTCGTCGCAGTTGCCGTAGCGGTCATCCTTGGCCGCGGCGAGCGCCCGGAGGCAGATCTCGTCGAGATCCGCCGGCACGCGCGGCGCCCGCTTGCTCGGCCGCAGCGGATCCGGGTTCTTCGCGCGCGTGAGCAGATCCTGCGGTTGATCCTTGCCCGGCGGAAACAGCTGGCGGCCGGTGAGCAGCTCCCACAGCACGATGCCGGTCGCATACATGTCACTGCGCCCGTCGAGCTTCTCGCCGCGCGCTTGCTCGGGAGACATGTACGCGACCTTGCCGTAGATGATGCCCGGCGCGGTCTTCTCGAGCTTCAACGTCGACGACGCGAGCCCGAAGTCGGTCAGCTTCACCTCGCCCGTGTACGAGACGAGCACGTTCGGCGGCGAGATGTCGCGATGCACGAGGTTCAGATCGGGGAACGAGTGCGCGTAGCCGAGGCCGCGGCACAGCTCCTTGACGATGTAGACCGCGACGTCGATCGGAAACGCGACCTGCTTCTTCGCGCAGCGGTTCCACACCGCGCGCAGGTCGCGGCCTTCCACGAAATCCATGGCGAGAAACATCTCGCCGTTGACCACACCGGCATCGAAGACCGGGATCAGGTTGCCGTGGGACAGCTTGATGACGACCTTCGCCTCATCCCGAAATCGCGCGACGTACTCCGCGTCCGCCAGGTGCGGCAACACCGTTTTGATGACCATCAGGCGTTCGAGCCCGCGGTCACCGGCCACGGCGAGGTAGAGCGCACCCATGCCTCCCTGGGCGAGGGGGGCCAGCAAGTGATACTTGCCGAATTTCTTGGGATAATGCTCCCAGTCTCCCTCGCGGCTAGGCACGCCATACGAAGCTACCACGGTGACCTGGAAGCCACCAATCCATGAAGAAGTTCCAGTGTCATTGAACAGCGCGCCGGGAGCACATAGGATGTTCGTCTCTCAGTAGTGAGGGAAAGACCGACATGGCCGGCGAGCTGGTCCTTGTCATCGACGATAGCCCCACGATCACCAAAGTCGTCCAGCTAGTCCTCACGAAAGCCGGCTACCAGGTGCACACGGCTGCCGACGGCGAGCTCGGTCTCGACGCGGTGCGAGCGGAGCGGCCGGCGTTGATCCTGCTCGACTTCGTGATGCCGCGGATGAACGGCTACCAGTTCTGCCGCGAGCTCACCGCCGACGCGAAGTTGCGCGATATCCCGGTGATCTTGATGAGCGCGAAGGGCGATCAGGTCGGCGAGCGCTTCGTCAAGGTGATGGGGATCGTCGACTACATCACCAAGCCGTTCTCGCCCGAGGCGATCACCGCCGTCGTGCAGCACACGATCGGCAAGTACGGCGGGCCGGGGGTCGAGGAAGAGCCGTCGCTCGTCACCGGAGAAGATCTCTCCGCGACCGACGACGCGGATCGCGCACACGCGCGCACCGCGGCGCTCGGCCACATGCGCGAGCAGATCTCCGATGTCGTGTCGGCGCGCGTCGCCGCGCTGTTCCAGCTCGCGGAGTCGGTGCGCGAGGAGCATTCGAAGGTGAACACGGATGCGGCGGCGATCGCCGATGCCGTGAAGACCGCGCTCGACGACGTCGTGCTCGCGAAGACGCTCGCGTCGATCGATCTCGGGCTGTTCGGCGAGGGCCTGCCGGGGCTGCGCGGCGATCTGCGCGTCGTGCCGCTCGCCGAGGTGCTCCAGCTGCTCGACGTGCAGGAGCAATCGGGCGTGCTCACGGTCGAGCGCAGCGGCGCGCGCGTCGACATCTACTTCCGGCGCGGCCGCGTCGATCAGGCGATCGCCGAAGGTGTGCCCGACGAGTTCCTGCTCGGCCGGTTCGTGCTCGACGCCGAGTTGATGTCGCGCGGCGACTTCGCGGCATTCCTCGAGTCGCGCGCCGACCACACCGGCGCGAAGTTGATCGGCCAGCAGCTCGTGCGCTTGCAGCACCTCGCCGAAGCCGATCTCAAGGCGTGCCTGACGCGGCAGTCGAGCGAATTGATCTACGAGATCCTGCGCTGGCGTCACGGCCGGTTCCGGTTCAGCGCCGGCATGGAGCTACCGCCGCCGGTGATCGATGCCGCGCTCGGCCTCGACGTCGAGGCGGTGCTGATGGAAGGCTATCGCCGCGTCGACGAATGGCACTTGATCGAGCGCGCGATCGACAACTTCGACGTCGTGTTCCTGCGCAACGAGGACTCGGTCGCGCAGATGGGCCGCGGCCGGCTCACGCGCGAGGAGCTCGCGGTGCTCGAGCTCGTCAACGGCAAGAACACGGTGAAGGACATCGTGCGCAAGTCGCGGATGGGCAGCTTCGAGGTGTCGAAGATGCTGTACCGGCTGCTCAGCATCAAGCTCGTGCGGCGGCGCGTCCTGCCCGTCGCGGTGTAGCGATCACAGCTCCGGCTGCATGTGGAATAGCAGCAGCGTCGACGTCTCCATGCCGCCGACCGCGATCTCGGCCGAGCTGGTCACGAACCCGGGCTTCGTCGCGGTGATGCGTGTCGTACCGGCGACCGCGTCGAGCGCGATCGCGGCGCCGTACGGCGGCGTGGTCGCGTCGAGCTGAGCGGGATAACCGTTGGCGTCGCTGTACAGCAACTTCTGCGGCGGCGGATCGACCGCGACGACGACGCCGTCGACGAGCTCCTCGTCGCACGTATGGACGAGGACGGAGATCGTGCCGGACGTGCGGGGCACGAGCCCGCCGTAGACAGCATCCATCGAACCGTCGCTCCACATCGAGCCGTCGCCGATCTGGAACGGCGTCATGCTCGGGGTGCCCGGGGCGTCGTGGTCGAGCGGTTGATCGGAGTAGATCGTCGTCGTCAGAAACTCGGGGTCACCCTGGCTGTACGTGAGGACGAGGTCGACCGGTTCGCCGCCGCTCGGAACCGACAGCATGTAATTGCCACTGACGTCGCTCGTCGTTGCCGCGAGCGTGCGTCCCGTCGGATCGAGCGCGGCGAGCGGGATATTCGACTCGAGGTTGTACGTGTTCTGAAAGTCCTTGTACGTGAAGGTCAGGCCGCTGATCACGATCGGATCGGGGATCGAGGCCGCGCGCGGGCAGCCGAGCCCGCCGCCGCTCGTGCCGAGCTCGCTCGGGTCGAAGCCGATCCGTCCACAGCCGATCAGCACGCATACCACCGCGAGCCGCACGATCCAGGATTCTACCGCCGATACGCGAGCCCGAACATCGCCGCGGTGTAGCCGAAATCGCTGGCAAGCGCGCTCTGCATGCGGCCGTACACCCCGAGCCGGTGTTCGTCGAATTGCACGACATCGACGCCGCCTTCGACGCCGACGAGGACGCCGTGATCCCAGCCGGTCGTGCCGTTGTTGTCGACGCGGTCGAGCTGTACACCGAGGAACGCGCTGCCCCACAGCCGGTCGTACGCGGTGCCTTGCGCGAACGCGGCGATGCCGATCGGCACGACGCTGAACGAGTAGTTCTCGAACTCGTCGACGACGCGCCCGCTCTCGCGGCCGATGGCGAGGCTCGCGCCGATCGCGCTGTTCGGGTCGGTGCGATAGCCCGCGGCGACGACGACGTTCGGCCCGTCCTCGTCGTGGTTGTCGAACCCGTTCAGCGACGAGTACGAGTACGCGAGCGCGGCCGTTGCGGTGAAGCTCGGGGGGGTGGGGTCGGCGTGCGCGGGCGCGGCCGCGAGCACGCTGGCGAGCACGAGTCCTCGGAGCACCAAGCAATTATCTCACGACAAGACGGCGCGTGCTGCGGCGATGTCGAGGTGGATCTGTGCGACGAGCGCGGCGACCGAGTCGAACTTGGCCTCGGCGCGCAGGTACGCGGCGAACGCGACGCGCACGTGACGATCGTAGAGGTCGCCGGAGAACTCGAGGACGTGGACCTCGAGCACGAGGTCGCCCGACGCGACGAACGTCGGGTTCGTGCCGAGGCTCGCGACTGCGGCGCGCGGCGCTTCGCCGGTGACGGCGAGCGTGCACGCGTAGATCCCGGGCGCGAGCGGGAGATCGGAGTCGGGGCGGATGTTCGCGGTCGGGATGCCGATCGCGCGCCCGCGCTGTGCGCCGCGCACGACGATGCCGTCGACATCCCAGCGCCGGCCGAGCAGCTGCTCTGCGGCGGCGAGCTCGCCGGCGCGCAGGTGAGCTCGCACGCGCGTCGACGAGGCGACCTCGCCGTCGGCCTGCACCGGCGCGACGACCTCGACCGCGACGCCGGCGCGCTCGCCGTGCGCGCGCAGCGACTCGATCGTGCCCGCGCCCCCGCGGCCGTACTTGAAGTCGTAGCCGACGACGATCTCTCGCGCGCGCAGCGAGCCGAGCACGATCGCATCGACGAACGCGTCGGGCGCGAGCGCGGCGAGCTCGCGCGTGAACGGCTCGACGACCACGACCTCGGCGCCCGCGTCGCCGAGCAACTCGCAGCGGCGCGCGAGCGAGGCGAGCTGGACCGGCGCCGCGGCCGGCGCGAGCACCGCGGCCGGATGCGGATCGAACGTCAGCGCGACCGTGCGCGTGTCGGGCCCGCACGCCGCGGCGAGCTCACGCGCGCGCCGGATCAACGCGCGATGACCGACGTGCACGCCGTCGAAGTTCCCGATCGCGACGGCCGCCGCCGGCCACGCCGGCACGTGCTGGTGGCCGCGAATCACGAGCATGTCGCGAACGTACAGCCGGCTGGCCGCGAATTACAGCGCCGAGACGACGGCGAGCAGCCCGCACGTCGCGGCGACGGCGGCCCGGCCGGTCGGATGGCGAACGAGCGCGGCGAGACGCGCGAAGCCGAGGCTCGCGGCGAGCGCGGCGACGACGGGCACCGCCGGCGCGAGCGCGCCGGTGCGCAGCGCGAGCGCGAGTGCGCCGAGCGCGGCGGCGAGCAGCGTGGCGGCCGCGAGCCGACCGCGTGCGGCGCCCGCGGCGAGGCCGGCGAGCGCGGCGAGCGCGACGATCGGGCCGAGTGCATCGCCCGCGACCGCGAGCGCGCGCGACGCGCCGGCACCGTGCGTGCCGGTGCCCGCCCATGCCAGCCACAGCCGCGCGAGCACGCCGCCGTGCGCGAGCGCCGCCGCGATCGCGAGCGCGCACGCGACGAGCCCCACGATCGGCGCCGCGATCGCCCACCGCGCGTGACCGGGCCACGTCGCGAGCCGCGTGCCGGCGAGCGGCACGAGCGCGACGTACGCCGGATCGAGCGCGCCGGCGCACGCGGCCATCGCGAGCGCGGGCAGCGGCGAGCCGCGCGCCGGAAGCGGCCGCACCAGCTCCGCGATCGTCCACATCGCGGCGGCGGCGGCGAGCGCCTCGCGTGCCGGATCGGCGACGAGCGCGTCGAGGCCGAGCACCGCGAGCACACCCGCAGCCGCCGCGAGCACGTCCGCGGCGAGGCCCGCGCCGTTGAACGCGCGCACCGCCTGCGCGAGCGCCGCACCGAGCGCGCCGCACGCAGCCGCACCGGCCGGCCCGGCTCCGCGCAGCACCGCCGCGGCCGCGCAGACGCCGGCGACGAGCAGCACGCTGAGCCAGCTCCGCATGCCCCGACGCTACGAGGCCGCGCCGCGGGTCGCAACTTCCTCGCGATCGCGGGGGGCGCGCGCGACGCTCGCCGCGACCGCGAGGCCGGGCAGCGTCATCGCGGCGGTCACCGCGAAGAATCCGGCCCAGCCGACCGCGGCTTGCACGTCGGCGGCGAACGGGCCGAGCACGCGCTGGCCGACCGACGACAGCGAGGTCAGGATCGCGAGCTGCGTCGCGCTGAACGCGGGCGAGCACGCGCCCATCAACTCGGCGACGAACACCGTGATGACGAGCGCGTTCGCGATGCTGTCGGCGAGCACCGCGACGCACAGCAGCGGCAGCGAATGCCCCGCGAGCGCGAGCAGCGCGTACAGGAGGTGCGTGACGAGCGCGACCACGCCGAACGGCACGAGCATGCGGCGCGCCCCGGCCCGCGCGACCAGCGCACCGCTCGCGAGCCCGCCGGCCGCGGTGCCCGCGAACACGAGCGCCTTGTACGCGAGCCCGATCGTCGTGAAGTCGAAGCCGACGCCGTCGTGCAGGAACGGAATGATGACGGCCTGCGCGAAGAAGTAGCCGAGCTCGTACAGCGCGGCGAACGCGAGCAGCCGCGCGAACCGGCGCGCGCCCAGCCGCGCCGCGAATTCGCGAACCGGGCCGACGAGCGCGGCGGCGAGCGTGCGCGGCGCGGTCGCGGGGGCATCCGGCTCGGGTGCGACGAACGTCGCGACCGTGCACGCCGCGACGGCGCCGGCCATGATCGCGTAGATCGCCCACCACTCGACGTGATCCGCCATCACGAGCGCCGCGGTGCCGGCCGCGAGCATGCCGACGCGGTAGCCGACGACGTACGCCGCCTGCCCCGCCGCGCGCTCGTCGGGCGCGAGCATGTCGTTCGCGTACGCGTCGAGCACGACGTCCTGCGACGCCGACAGGAACGCGACCGCGACCGCCGCGCCCGCGAGCGCGACCGGCGCGCCGACCGGATCGATGGCGCCCATCGTCGCGATCGCGGCGACCAAGCCGAGCTGCAGGACGAGGATCCAGCCGCGCCGGCGGCCGAGCAACGGCACGCGATAGCGATCGAGCAGCGGCGCCCACGCGAACTTGAGCGAGTACGCGAGCCCGACCGCCGACATCGCGGCGATCCGGCCGAGATCGATGTGGCGCGCGGTCATCCACGCCTGCAGCGTCTGGCCGGTGAGCAGCAGCGGCAGCCCCGACGAGAAGCCGAGGACCGCGAGCAGCGCGATGCGGCGAGAGCGGAAGACGTGCAGGAAGCTCGTAGGCGCAGGATAGGGCCTCGGGCTTCGGGCTTCGGGCTTTGGCCAGAAGTTTTTCGGACTAAAGCCCAAAGCCCAAAGCCCAAAGCCCGAAGCCCATCGCGCTAAGATTCGCGAGCACGTGCAGGTGTCCCTTCTCCGCTCCGCAGCGCGCTGGCTCTGGCCGAGCGTCGTCGCCGCATGCGCGGGCACGGTCGTCGCCGGCCTCGTCGAGGGCGCGGGCGAAGGCGGCGTGCTCGGCGCGATCGCGTCGGCCGGGTTCTCCTCGCTGCTCGCGCTGCCGTGCCTGTTCGTGGCGAGCGTCGCGGTGCGCGCGCTATGGGTCGCGTGGAAGCCGCGCGAGCTCGCGCTCGTCGAGGACAACGGCGGTGCGCCGCGGCTCGCCGGCTGGGCCCTCACGATCGTGCTCGGCGCGTTCGCGCTCGCGTGGGCGATGTTCGCCGGCACCTGGCAGCTCGCCGGCCTCACCGCGTTCAAGCCGCTGCCGATGTCGTTCGCGGAGCCGATCCTCGCGGTCGCGGCGGCGCTGGCCATCGCGATCCTGTCGCGGCCGGTCGCGCGCGCGTTCACCGCGCTCGCGCGGCTCGCCGACCGGCGCTGGACGCGCACCGGCCGCGCGCCGCTATTCTCGCCCGCCCGCATCGCGATCGCGGCCGCGGTGCTCGCGATGGCCATCGTGTACGCGCTGTGGCGGCTGATGGTGCTGCCGCGCATCGGCACGCTCGATCTCACGCCGCTGCGCGGACCGGTCGCCGGGCTCGCCGCGCTCGCGCTCGCCCACGTCGCGTGGAACCGGCTCGCCGGTGCGCGCCGGCTGGCCGGGCCCGCGCTCGCCGCGCTCGCCGCGGGCGCGATCGCGACCGCGATGTACGCGTGGCGCGCCGAGCCGTCGCTGACGCTGTCGATCTGGGGCGATCGCCCGATCGCCGGGCTCGCGATCGATCGCATCTTCGATCTCGATCGCATCCGGTCCGACATCCCGTTCGCGCAGTTCGCGCCGACCCCGCGCGCCGGCGCGCCACACCCCGACATCATCCTCGTCACGATCGACACCGTGCGCGCCGATCACACGCCGCCGTACGGCGGTCACGCCGAGATGCCCGTGCTTCACGAGCTCGGCCAGCGCGGCAGCGTGTTCGAGTGGGCATTCTCGCCGAGCAACGTGACCCGCCGCTCGATCCCGTCGTTGATCATCGGGCTCGCGCCGGATCGCGTGCGCGGCCGCGTCGTCGGCTGGGCGCTGCGCGTCGATCCGCGCTACGTGCTGCTCCCCGAGCGGCTGCGCGCCGGCGGCTACGAGACCGCCGGCTTCATGTGCTGCGAGGGCATCTGGGGTAAGAGCGCGCGCACCGGGCTCGCGCGCGGGCTGGACCACCTCGACATCGACCCGCGCGAGAACGGCAGCTCGCTCGCGAAGACCGCGCACGCGTGGCTCGATGAGCGCGCGGCGAGCGGCGATCACAAGCCGCTGTTTCTGTGGATGCACCTGCTCGAGCCACACAACTGGCAGGCCGCGTACGGCATGCCCCGCGACGACGAGGAGCGCCGCCGGTTTTACGATCGCACGCTCGCGTCGTCGGATCGCATGCTCGGCGAGCTGCTGGCGGCGTTCGCGAACCGCCCGCCGGAGCAAGCGCCGATCATCATCGTCACCGCCGATCACGGCGAGGCGCTCGGCGACCACGGCCAGCCGTACCACTCGACCGATCTCTACGACTCGCAGATCCACGTGCCGCTCGTGATCGCGGGCCCCGGCATCCAGCCCGGCCGCATCCCCGAGACGGTGAGCCTCACCGACCTCGCGCCGACCATCCTCGATCTCGCCGGCTTCGGACCGCCCGACGATCGCGGCATCGAGGGCGCCTCGTTCGCGGGGCTCGCGACCGGCCGCCGCCCCGCCGATCCCGACGGCGGCGTCGCGTACTCCGCGATGATCAAGGATCGTTCGAACCCGGGCGGCATCAAGTCGATCGTGCACGGCCGCTGGAAGCTCATCGACAACGGGTCGAGCGCCGAGCTCTACGACGTCCACGCCGATCCCGACGAGCGCTCGAACCTCGTCGCGGTCAAGCCGGCGCTGCTGCAGCCGCTGCGCATGCTCCTGCACGAGCGCGAGCTGCGCGCCGACGTTTCGCCGTTCTAGCGGTTCTAGGACAGCCGCGCGAGCTCGGTCTGCACGAGCAAGTACGTCAGCCGCAGCAGATTCAGCCGCGCCTCGGGTGAACGCACGCGCCCCGCGAGATCGCCGAGGCGCGTGCGGCCGTCGAGCAAGCTATAGACGCGCAGCAGCGCCTCGCCGAGGCCGAACTGTGCGAGCTCGCCGTCCTGCACGGGCTCGCGGGCCACGAACGCCGGACCGTTGTGCGCGAGCCATTCGTCGACGAGCGACTCGGTCAGCTGCGCCGCGCCGGCGCCGATCACGCGCATCGCATCGAGGTGCAGCGCGCGCGCCCTGTGCTGGTGCATCTGGCGCGGCACCCAGGTCGAGCGCCCCTTCTGCCACGAGAACGTCTCGATCAGCTTCGCTGCGACCTGCTTGGCGAGCAGGCGGTACGCCTCGAGTGGATCGAGCAGGTCGAGGCCGACGAGCGTGTCGGCGAGCTTGCCGCCGAAGTGATGCATCACGCTGAGCGCGCGCTGCAGCGCCTGCGGGGTCAGCACGTTCGCCTGCAGCAGGTAGCTGCCGAACCGCTCGCTCTCGACGTTGCTCGACACGAACTGAGGCTGACCGTCGGCGAAGTACGCCTCTTTGAGGACCCCCGCACGGCCCTCGAGCGTGAGCATCCCGGTCGCCTTCGTGCGCGCGAGGCGGTAGACGAGACGCAGCACCGGCTGCTCGCGCAGGTCGCCGACCTCGCGCGGGCCCGACGTCGTCTCGTGCGCTTGCTCCGGCAGGATGTCGTCGTCGGTGACGGTCATCGTGCCGCTCGAGCCCTCGTTCCTGCCGACGCCCTCGGGGATGCCTTCGCTCGCGATGAACTCGGCGCGCGCGCGCTGCGCCTCGGCCTCGGCCTGGGCGAGGTGGGCGCGGGTCATCGGGCCCGACAGCCCGGACTCGCCCTCGTCCATCGGCGCGGTGATGCGCGAGTCGGGAGGCATGCCGTGCAGATCCGCGGTCGGCGAGTTGATCACGCGGCCGACCAGCGCCGCGAGCTCGCGCGACGTCGCCCGCGACGTGCGGCGGATCCACTCGTCGATCGCATCGCGGAACTGCGCCGCGCTCTGCCAGCGATCTTCGGGTCGCCGCTGCAACGCGCGCACCGTGAGCACGCGCAGCTCGACGGGAAACTCCTGCGCGTACTTGTGCAGGCGATCGAGGCGCGCGTCGCGCACCATCAACAAGATATCGAGGTCGTTCGTCGACGTGAACAGCCGGCGCGCCATCACCATCTCGGCGAGCAAGATGCCGACCGAGAACAGGTCGCTGCGCGCGTCGACGTCGGCGCCGGAGACTTGCTCCGGCGACATGTAGCCGTATTTGCCCTTGAGCGTGCCGGCCTCGGTCTTGTGGCGACGCTCGGCGGCGCGCGCGATGCCGAAGTCGGTGAGCTTGACGTCGCCGCGCCACGACAGCAGCACGTTGCCGGGAGAGATGTCGCGGTGGACGATCGAGAGCTCGCGGCCGTTGACGTCGAGCGCGTGGTGCGCGTAGTCGAGCGCCTCGAGCACGTCGCGCGCGATCAGCGCCGCCATCTCGGGCGGCAGGCGGATCTGCGCGCGCGCGCATTCGCGCAGCAGCGCGAGCACGTCGAGGCCGTCGACGTACTGCATCGCGATGTATGGCGTGTCGGCGTCGGTGCCGAGCTCGTACACGCTGACGATGTTGCGGTGATCGAGCTGCGCGGTGATGCGCGCCTCGTCGATGAACATCTCGACGAACGATTTGTCGGTCGCGAGGTGCGGCAGGATCTTCTTGATCGCGACCAGCTTCTCGAACCCGAGATTGCCGATGAGCTGCGCCTTGAACAGCTCCGCCATGCCCCCCACCGCGAGGCGATCGAGGATCTGGTATTTCCCGATCTGCTTGGGGGTCCCGCTCACCGGCCCACATACTAGCGCGAGTGGGCTTGCCAGTCTGGCAGCTTCGCCGCCTCGCGCGCGGGACGGGCTGTCGCGCGATCGTAACGTGCGACCGGTTCTCGGGCGCTTGCGGCGTGGCACGCGCATTGATCTACGTCCTCGTCGAGGAACGCGATGCTCGAACGTGCGCATACGGACGTCGCGCTCCCTCCTCTGCCGGAGCTGGCTCGACCACCCCGCGGGTCCAGGAGAGCCCGCACCTCGCGAGCGGCGAGCTAGTCAGCTCCGGCGAAGCGTTCCTGGACGAGGAAATATCGCGCCGGGCTATGGCATTGTTGCTCGAACATGCCGGAGCCCACGCCTCGCAGGCGCCGGATCGGGGGCGCGCTCGCGGTCGGTGCCGGGATCCTGCTGTCGCGCATCGCGGGGCTCGTGCGCGAGCGTGCCTTCGCGCATTACCTCGGCAACTCGGCCGCCGCGGGCGTGTTCAAGGCGGCGCTGCGGATTCCGAACTTCCTGCAGAACCTGCTCGGCGAGGGCGTGCTGTCGGCGTCGTTCATCCCGGTCTACGCGCGGCTGCTCGCCGAAGGCCGGCACGAAGAGGCGTCGCGCGTCGCGCGCGCGGTCGGCACGCTGCTCGCGCTCGTCGCCGCGCTGATCGCGCTCGCGGGCGTGGTCGCGGCGCGCCCGATCGTCGAGCTGCTCGCGCCCGGCTACGGCGAGGCGTCGCGCGAGCTCACGGTCTCGCTCGTGCGCGTGCTGTTCCCCGGCGTCGCGCTGCTCGTGCTGTCCGCGTGGTGTCTGGGCGTGCTCAACAGCCATCGCAAGTTCTTCCTCAGCTACGTGTCGCCGGTCTTGTGGAACACCGCGCTGATCGCAGCGGCGATCGCGGCCGGGCGCCGGTTCGTCAGCGACGATGCCGACATCGCGACCTGGCTCGCGTGGGGCGCGGTGATCGGCTCGGCCGCGCAGCTGCTGCTCCAGGTGCCGACCGTGATCGCGCTGCTCGATGGACTGCGACCGTCGCTGGCCGTGCGCGACGAGGGCGTGCGCACGACCTTGCGCGCGTTCGGCCCCGTGCTCGTCGGCCGCGGCTCGGTGCAGATCTCGGCGTACATCGATCAGGTGATCGCGAGCTACCTCGGCGAAGCGATGGTCTCGGCGATCTCGTACGCGCAAGTGCTCGCGCTGTTGCCGGTCAGCCTGTTCGGGATGGCGATCTCCGCCGCCGAGCTGCCCGAGATGTCGAGCGCGAGCGGCGAGGGGGCCGCCGCGCACGTGCTCGCGCGGCTGCGACCCGCGCTGCGCCGCGTGGTGTTCCTCGTCGTGCCGAGCGCGGTCGCGTTCGTGACGATCGGCGGCGCGATCATCGCGCTCCTGTTCCAGACCGGCCGGTTCGGCGCGCACGACACGACGGTCGTGTGGATCATCCTCGCGGGCTCGGCGGTCGGGCTGTCGGCGAGCACGCAGGGCCGCCTGCTCGGCTCGGCGTTCTACGCGCTCGGCGATCCGAAGCCGCCGCTGCGCGCGGCCGTCGCGCGCGTCGCGATCACCGGCGCGGTCGGCTGGGCGTTCGCGCTGCCGATCCGCGACGCGCTCGGTTACGCGCCGGCGTGGGGCGCGTTCGGCTTGACCGCGAGCGCGGGGTTCGCGGCGTGGATCGAGTTCCTGCTGCTCGATCGCTGGCTGTCGGCACGCATCGGCAAGGTGCCCGTGCCGGCGCGTCTCGGCCTGGGCGCGCTCGCCGCGGCCGCGCTCGCCGGCGTGCTCGCCTACGGCGCCGCGTGGGGCGTCGAGCGCGCGGGCGCCGCACCTTGGGCCGGCGCGCTCGCCGCGATCCCGGTGTTCGGCGGCGTGTACCTCGGCGTGATGATCGCGGCGAACGTTCCGGAGGCGGCGGCGTTCGTGCGGCGGCGCCACTAGACTCTCGCCATGCGCCGATGGCTTGCTCTGATGCTCGTCGCGGCTTGCGGTAAGGCCAAGCCGACGGCGTACGACGCCGCGCGGCCGCACGATGCGCGGCCGCCCGACGCGCAGGCGAGCCACGCCGATGCGTCCTCCGGCTGGGGCACGATCGGCACGAGCTCGAACCACGGGCGCTTCGATCCGTTGCTGATGTCGGTCGGCACGATCGCCGTCGACGGCGATCTCGCGAAGGAGATCGTGCATCGCTACATCCGCCGCAACGCGGCGCGGCTGTCGAGCTGCTACGAGCCGGCGCTCGCCGCGACCCCCGAGCTCGTGGTCGCGGTGCAGGTGCGGTTCACGATCGCGCCGGCCGGCACGGTCACCGAAGCGACCGCGACCGGGATCGAGCCGGCGATCGACACCTGCGTCGTCGACGCGGTGAAGGCGATCGAGTTTCCCGAGCCGAAGGGCGGCCCCGCGCACGTGACGTGCCCGCTGCGCTTCCATCCCGCTGTCGAACCGCCGCGATGAGCCGCGGAAGTGACCGGTCACTCGACGTCGGCCACAGCCAGGTCGCCGCGCTTGACCGCCGCGACGAGGGTCTCCCAGTCGCGCGTGACTTGATCCGCGCCATCGCACGCGAGCTTGCCGAATGCGACGTCGAGCCGATCGCCGCGGCCGGCGTAGCCGGACAGCACGGCCGCGTCACCCGTGCGCGCGTGCGCCTTCGCGAACGTCTCGCCGCACACGCGCGCGTACTCGACGAGCGAGTCGCGGCGCAGATCGTCGGGATCGATCGATGCTTTGTGGTCCGATAATTGGCGCACGTAACACGGGTCGCCGTCGATCGTCGTCCAGCCGAGGAACGGATCGGCCCAGGTCTGCATGCGATGCTGGCCCGCCGCGACGCGCTTGCCTTGATGGCTCGCCGTCGTCGGATCGGGCGCGACCAGGCCCTGCGCCTCGTAGCAGCTCGGCAATGCCTGCTTGACCTGCAAGATCAGCGGATCGTCGGCGCCGTTGCCGACGAGCAGCACGGCGTAGTTGCGCGCGCCGATCGAGCCGGTGCCGGCGACCTTGAACGCGACGTCGAACGCGAGGTAGCAGTCGAGCACCTGCTGGCGATTCGGCCCGAGCGTGTCGCGATATGGATCGAGCGAGGCGAGCACCTTCGCGCGCGTCGCATCGTCGACCGGCACGAGCGTCGGCGGATCCTCGGCGAACCGCACGCGCCCGTCGCGGCCGGTCGTGGTCAGCTCGTCGCGCGCGTGCAGCGGCGACATGCGCTCGGCCTTGCGCAGCACGCGGCCGACCGGGCCCTCGGGCGCGAACCGGTGCACGCAGTAGCGCGCGAGCTCGACGACCGGCATGTCGGCGAGCACGTGCATCGTCTCGCGCCACGACCGCACCAGCGCCTGCACCGCGTCGCGGCACACCTTGTCGCTCGTGCGCGCCTCGCGGCCGACGAGGAAGATCGAGATCGCGAGCCGCTTGAGATCCCACTCCCACGGCGCGCGGCACGTCTCGTCGAAATCGTTGACGTCGAACACGATGCGCCCGTCCATGCCGGCATACGCGCCGAGGTTGCGCACGTGCGCGTCGCCGCAGATCTGCACCGGATAGCCCGTGTGCGGCAGCGCCGCGAGATCGGGTGCCATCACCCAGGCGCCGCCGCGCAGGAACGCGAACGGCGAGCTCGCCATCTTGCCGTGGCGGATCGCGAGCAACTCGGGGCGCCGGCCGACCTCGCTCGCGCGGACGCGCGCGAGCGCGTCGCGTTCGCCGGTATCGGGCACCCACTTCGCCTGGTCGACGCGCCGCACGCGCGCGCGCAACGCCTTGCCATAGGCCTCGCGATCGGCGCGCGCCACGAAGCGCGGCGGCCCGGCCGCATCGGTCACCACGGCGTCGCTTTGTAATCCTTGAGGAACAGCCCCCATACGTGCCTCCCGCTGTTCAAGCCATCGAAGATCGGATCGAGGATACGCGCGGCGCCGTCGACGATGTCGAGCGGCGGGTGAAAGTCGTGCACGCGCTGCTTGCGCGCCGCGTGGTGAACCGGATCTTCATCCGTGACCCAGCCGGTGTCGACCGAGTTCATGTGGATTCCGTCGCGCACGTAATCGGCGGCACTCGTCCGCGTCATCATGTTGAGCGCGGCCTTGGCCATGTTCGTGTGGGGATGTTTGTCCGTCTTCCAGCGCCGGTAAAATTGCCCTTCCATCGCCGACACGTTCACGACATGCGCATCGCGCGTCGGCACGGCCGCGAGCAACGGGCGCAGCCGCGCGTTCAGCACGAACGGCGCCACCGCGTTGACGAGGTGGACCTCGAGCAGCTCCGCGGTCGGCACGTCGGCGAGCGTCATCCGCCACGAGTTGAAGTCGCGCAGATCGACCTGCTGCAGATCTTGATCGAGCCGGCCGGCCGGATACAGCGCGTGCGAGCGCTCGAGATCCTCGGCGAGCAGCGGCACCTGCGCGAGCACGGCGGATTTCCACAGGCCCGCCGTGCGGATCTCGTTGCGGCCGACGAGCGCGTGGCCGCGATCGAGGGTCTCGCGCTCGAACGCGGTCTGCGGCGGCTCGGCCTCGCCGGCGACGACGTGATCGTACCAGCCGGCCGGGCGCCGCACGGTCTGGCACGCGTTGTTGACGATCGCGTCGAGCCGGCCGAGCGTCGCGCAGAGGTGCGCGCACAGCGCCTCGACGCTGGGCGTGTGGCGCAGGTCGATGCCGTAGATGTGGAGCCGGCGCGTCCACTCCGCGGCATCGGGCTCGCGCTCGAACCGGCGCGCCGCATCGCGCGGGAACCGCGTCGCGACGAGCACGTCGGCGCCGGCGCGCAGCAGCTTGACCGCAGCCTGATAGCCGATCTTCACGCGCGCGCCGGTGACGAGCACGGTGCGGCCGCGCAGGTCCGCGGCCTGCTCGCGCTTCTGCCAGTTGAGCTCGGCACACGGCGGGCACATCTGATCGTAGAAGTGGTGCAGCTCGTGGAAGTGCGTCTTGCAGACGTAACAAAGCCGCGATGTCGCGACGCGCGGCCCTTCGGCGCGGTTCGCCTCGGCCTCGGCCCACTCGTCGGGCAGGCCGTCCTCGGCTGCCTCGAGGCTCCACTCCGGCTTGGGCAGCGGCGTGCGAAATACCGGCTCCTTGCGCAGCGCGCGAATGCCGGTGCGATCGAGCTGCGCGCGATCGGCCTCGCGCTTCGCCCGCACGCGCGCGCGCACGAGCGCCTTGCCGAGCGCCTTGCGCTGGTAGCGATCGGGCCGCGACAGCTGGCCGGCCGCGGTGACGAGCCGCACGCGCAGCTCCTCGTCGAGCTCGGCCAGGCGCGGCAAGCTCGCGCCGAGCTGCTCGATCAGCTCGATCGCGGCACGCACCCGTGCTTCCAGCTCGTCGGACATCGACCGGGCAGCCTAGCACCGCTATGCTGCGCGGCGATGCTGATCGTGCTCGGAGCCGCCGCCGTGGCCGTGTACATCTGGGCCTGGTGGCTCGTGCGCAGCGGCCGTGCGCCGCGCTGGCTCCGCTGGGCCGCGGCGGTGGTCGTCATCGCGACGATCGCGTGCGCCGGCTACACGATCTGGGCACTGAGCGGTGCGTTCCGCGCGGTCGAAGACGTCAACCCGGCCGACAAGGCCAGCATGCTGGCACACGGCATCTCGAGCGCGCTCGACGTCCTCGCGATCGGCATCGCGATCGCTGGCGCGGGTGCGATCGCGTGTGGTTACTTCACGGTCCGTCCCCGACGGAGCTCTCCTCGATGATCCTCACCAAACGCCTCAAGGGTAAAGCGATCGCCGCGTGGCTCGGCCCGCGCGGAGATGCCGCGCGCCGCGCCGTCTCCGACCTGCGCGAGCGCGTCACCAAGGCGCCGCGGCGTCTCGATCTCTACGTCGACATCGCCGATCCATGGAGCTACCTCGCGGCGCAGGCGGCGAGCCGGCTCGTCGACGCGTATCGCGTCGAGCTCGCGGTGCACGTCGTCACGCCGCCGGCCTCCGACGTCGATCCACAGCCCGCGCTGCGCGCGAAGCATGCCGTGCGCGACGCGCAGGAGCTCGCGCAGTACTGGGACGTCGACTTCCCCGGCAAGCGCGAGGCCGACTCCGGCGCGGTGCGCGACGCCGGCACGATTCTCGTGCGCGAGCGGCCCGCCGCGGACCAGCTGCGCGCGGTGCTCGACGTCGGCAACGCGCTGTGGACCGGTGATCGCAAGCAGCTCGCCAAGCTCGCCGGCTCGCTCGGCGCCGAGTCGCACGGCACGGTCGCGCCGATCTTGAACGCGAGCTACGCGACGCTGCGCAAGGCCGGCCATTACCAGGGCGGCATGCTGCGCTACAAAGACGACTGGTACTGGGGCATCGATCGCGTGCCGTATCTCGAGGCGGAGCTCGCCCGCGATCTCGGCACCGACGTCGCGCATGTCGTCACGCCGCGGCCCCAGAGCGATCGCGGCCCGCTGGCGCTCTCGCAGAAGCCGCTGCAGTGCGAGCTGTGGTTCTCGTTTCGCTCGCCGTACTCGTACCTCGCGCTCGAGCAGATCGAGGACGTGCTCGCGCCGCACCAGGTCCCGCTCGTCCTGCGCACCGTGCTGCCGATGGTGACGCGCGGCTTGCCGATGCCGAACGTCAAGCGCATGTACATCGTGCGCGACGCGAAGCGCGAGGCCGACCGTCTCGGCATCGCGTTCGGCGAGCTGTGCGATCCGCTCGGCGCCGGCACCGAGCATTGCGTCGCGATCGCCGCGTGGGCCGAGAAGCGCGGCCAGGCCGACCTGCTCGCGTTCGCGCGCTCGGCGATGCGCGGCATCTGGACCGAAGCGCGCGACATGAGCGAGTACGTCGACCTCCGCTACGTCGTCGAGCGCGCCGGATTGCCGTGGGCCGAGGCACGCGAAGCGCTCGCCGAGTCGGCAGCCGCGACCAAGAGGGCGCAAGCCGCGGCCGCGGATCTCGCGGTCGTCGGACTCTGGGGCGTTCCGTCCTTTCGAGTCGGCGACTTCATCGCGTGGGGGCAGGACCGCCTGTTGTTACTTGCCGATCGGCTGCGGCGCCACGTTACAGTTACCAAGTGAAGTACGTCGTGCTCGCGGTGCTGCTCGCGGCCTGCCAGCACAATATCAAGACGCCGTTCCCACCCGGGCTCGAGCCGCTCGAGGATGATGCGGCGCCGCCCGCCGACATGGCGTCGGAGACGATCTCGATCACCAGCACGGACAGCGATTTCATTCGCGTCTACGGGCGGGGCTACGTGCAGACCGATCCGGCGACGGTGTGGGCGGCCAGCCAGTCGCCCGATCCGAACATGGCGATCTGCTCGACGACCAGCCGCACCGTCGACATCGCGAACGAGACGCAATACGAGTACTCGTTTCTCGTTCATTACGAGGTCGACGACGTGCTCACCGTCAGGTGGGACGACCAGTGGCGGTTCGGCGTGATCGAAGGCACTGCCGACGCGCCGACGTTCGGCATGATCAAGCACCAGAAGACGATGGGCTCGAGCTTCATCACGCTGAGCGAGGGCACGATCCAGGTGCTGGCAACCGATAATCCCCAGCTGACCGAGCTGGACTTCGTCGAGCACCTGAATGCCGTCGAGGCGAGCGCGGACGACGTGATCAAAGGCGTCACGCACAATTACAACTCGCTCGTAGCCGTGTCGCACGGAAACCCCGTGCCGCCCTGTCCCTGAGAGTAGTAGGATCGCGGCGTGGCCGACGGCGAGCAGTTCGGGCCGTACGTCGTGTACGAGCAGATCGGCGCGGGCGGCATGGCGTCCGTGCACCGCGCCGAGACGCACGGCCTCGCCGGGTTTCGCCGGCCGGTCGCGCTCAAGCGCATGCTGCCGGGCGTCGAGGGCAACGCCGAGCTCGTGCAGGCGTTCATCCGCGAGGCGCGGCTCGCATCGCACCTGCGCCACGAGAACGTCGCGCAGACCTACGAGCTCGGCAAGGTCGGCGACACGTACTTCATCGCGATGGAGCTCGTGCCGGGCCGCAACCTGCGCGAGATCTTGAAGCACTGCGCGGGCGTGTGCGGCGCGATGCCGCTGCCGCTCGCGCTCAACATCGCGAGCCAGATCCTCGACGCGCTCGATTACGCGCACAACCTGTGCGACGACAGCGGCCAGCCGCTCGGCATCATCCACCGCGACGTCTCGCCGGCGAACGTGATCGTATCGGAGGGCGGGGTCGTCAAGCTGATCGATTTCGGCATCGCGAAGGTGTCGGGCCAGGGCATGCAGTCGCAGAGCCGCACGATCAAGGGCAAGTTCGGCTACATGGCGCCCGAGTATCTCGACGGCCGCATCGATTCGCGCGCCGATCTGTTCGCGGCGGGCGTGATCACGCACGAGCTGCTCGCGAACCGCCCGCTGTTCCAGGGCCGCGACGAAATGCAGACGCTGCTCAACGTGCGCGAGATGGAGATCCCACCGCCGTCGCACTGGCGGCCCGAGATCCCGCCGCCGATCGAGCACATCGTGATGACCGCGTTGCAGCGCGACCCCGACCAGCGCTGGCAGCGTGCGACCGCGATGCGCGCCGCGCTCGCGACCGAGCTCAAGCACCAGAACATGGTCTCGGTGAGCTCGCAGCTCGTCGAGTGGCTCGCGCGCGCGTTCGCGAACGGCCCCGACATCGACCACGAGCCGGAGATCTCGATCCAGACCGGCACGGTCACGTTCGGCTCGGTGCCGCCGATGCCGCCGCGTCCGCCCGACGACGCGACGAAGACACTGCTGTTCCGCCCGAGCCGTCCCGAGGCGATCCCTCCCGAACCCGTGCCCGTGCCCGTGCCGGCCGCTGCAGCGCTTCGCCCGCTCGCGACCTGGTTATCGGCATTGCTCGTGCTCGGGATCTCGGGCACGGTCGCGGCGGTGATCTACTTTGGCCTGCTGTACGTCACGTGAAGCGCATCGCACTCATCTCCACGGGCGGGACGATCGAGAAGACGTACGACGAGCTGTCGGGCGTGCTCGCGAACACGCAGGTGTCGGTGCTCGACATCATGCTCGCGTCGCTCGAGCTGCGCGGCGTGACCGTGCAGCGCGTGCCGCTCATGAACAAGGACAGCCTCGACATGTCGCCCGCCGATCACACGCTGATCGCCGAGACCGCGGCGCACATGGCGCGCGAGACCGACGGCGTCGTGATCGTCCACGGCACCGATCGCCTCGCGATGACCGGCGAGCGCGTCGTCGAGGTCGCGGGCACGCCGGCGTCGCCGATCGTGCTGACCGGCGCGATGCGGCCGTACGAGCTGCGCACGACCGACGCGCTGCAGAACCTGACCGAGGCACTGCTCGCGGTGCAGCTCGTCACGCCCGGGGTGTACGTCGCGATGCACAGCCACGTGCTGCGGTTTCCGGGCGTGCGCAAGGACCGCGCGCTCGGGACGTTCGTGAAAGACGGCGCGCCGTGACCGAGCGGCCACCGATCGCGCTGTCGCTGCCCGCGCTACTCGATGCGCTCACGCGCGCGAACATCGGCGTCGTCGTGTTCCTGCAGCGCGATGGCCGGCTCGACAAGTGGTTCGCGAACGCGCCCGGCATCGAGCCGCTCGGCTATACCCACGACGAGTGGCTCGCGAAGCCGGCATTCGAGGTGATTCCCGCGGGCCAGCGCCAGCGCATCGCCGAGCTCTACGATCGGCTCGCGAGCACGGACGATCCGCTACCGGCCGCGATCGAGCTCGATCTCGAGGCGCGCGATGGCCGCATGCTGCGACTCGAATTCTCGGTCGGCCGCGCCGTGCTCGCCGAAGGCCACGCGTTCGTGCTCGTCCTGCGCGGCAAGCTGGCGCGCGCGCAGCTCACGCTGCTCGAGGCGGATCGCGTCGCGCTCGTCGGCGCGCTCGCCGCGGGGTTCGCGCACGAGACGAATAACCCGCTCACGTCGGTGCTGCTCAACCTGCGCGCGCTGCGCAAGCTGCTCGTCGCGAACCTGGCGACCGAGACGCAGGCACCGGCGCTGCGCTGCCTCGACGACATCACGACCGGCGCAGAGCGCATCGCGAGCAACGTGCGCGCGCTGCAGACGCTCGCGACGCGCAGCGCGACCCAATCGCTCGACCTCGCCGCGATCGTATCGGCCGCGCTGCGGCTGGCCGCGCCGACGCTCGAGCCCCGCGCGCACGTGATCCGGCAGATCTTCCCGGTACGCGCGGTGACCGGCGAAGAATCGCGCATCGGCCAGGCCGTGCTGGCGATGCTGCTGTTCTCGAGCTCCGGCTTCGACGAGACCATCGCGACGGCGACGAACCGCATCGTCATCGCGGTCGAGGAGCGCGCCGGTTCCGCGGTCGTCGAGGTCTCCGACAACGGCCACGAGCTGAGCGACGACGAGGCGCAGCGCGCGTTCGATCCGTTCTATCGGTCGAGCGCGCGCGGATCGGGCGTCGGCGTCGGCCTGGGCGTCGCGCGCTCGGTCGCGAGCACGCTCGGTGGCTCGGTCGTGCTCGCGCCGCGCAGCGGAGGCGGCGCGGTGATCACGATGACGTTGCCGCTGGCTCCGGCTTGACGAGGAAGATCGCGTGCGCGGTCGCGACCGGTGACGCGCGATCGGCCTGCCACGCCTCGACGCGCACGTTCGCGACGCGCCGGCCGTGACGCGTGACGATGCTGCGCGCGTGGGTGTCGACCGGGCCGCCCGAGCGCAAGAAGTCGATCGTGATCGTGATCGTCTTCGGCAGCACCACGGTTTCGGCGCGCCACAACAGCTCGAAGATCGCGGCCGACTCGAGCAGCGCGCCGAGCGCACCACCGTGCAGTGCCGGCAGCGCGGGATTGCCGATCAGGTGATCGGCGAACTTCATCGTCGTGATCAGCTCGTCGCCCTGCAGGCACGCGGAGAGCCCGAGCAGCCGCGAGTACGGCACGGCGTCGAGCAGCGCCTGGTAGTCGCCGGTGCGCTTGGCCTCGGCGAGCCGCTCGACGAGCGTCGTCATCGCGGCCCCGCTTTGGTCGCGAGCATGAACGTGCCGGCCGACGACGCGATCGGATCGGCCTCGTCGTCGTGATACGCGACCGCGCGCGTGAACGCGACGTTGCGCGCGAGCCGGTAGCACGTCGCGTGCGCGTGGACGTCGCGGCCGGGCTCGGCGGCGCGCAGGTAGTCGATGCGCAGGTCGAGCGTCGCGATCGGCACCCACTCGACGAGCGCGGCGAACACGGCCGCGCCCGAGGTCGCGTCGAGCAGCGCGGTGATCGCGCCGCCGTGGAGCACGCCGGTGTCGGGGTTGCCGACGAGCTTGGCGTCGTAGCGCAACACGAACCGGGCGTTGCTCCGCGCGATCTCGGTGACTTCCATCCCGAGCGCCCTGTTGTGCGCGATGTGCTCGGTGAAGCGGCGCACGACGTTTAGCGGTACGGTGTCGTCGGACGCCATGGGCGAGAATGTAGCGCAGCTCGCGCGGCTCGGTTGGGACGAGCGCTGGGCCCAGGCCGCGCACGCGGCCGATCCGGCGGGCGAGCTCGCGGCCGTGCGCGTCGCCTCCGAGCATCGCGGCGCCTATCACGTCGCGGGCGAGGCCGGCACCGCGTGGGCGGAGCTGACCGGGCGCAGCTATCACGACGCGCGTGACAAGCGCGCGCTGCCGACGGTCGGCGACTGGGTGCTCGTCGCGCGCTGGGCCGACGCGCTCGCCGCGCGTGGTGCGGCCGTGATCCGCGCGGTGCTGCCGCGGCGTGGCTTGCTCGTGCGCCGGGCCGCGGGCGAAGCGACCGCGCCGCAGCCGCTCGCCGCGAATGTCGACGTGGGCCTGGTGATGACGTCGGCGAACAAGGATCTGTCGCCCGCGCGGCTCGATCGCTATCTCGCGCTGCTGCGCGGCGGCGGGATCGCGCCGGCGCTCGTGCTGTCGAAGGTGGATCTCGCCGGCGACGCGGCGACGACGCTCGCGCAGCTCGCCGAGCTCGGCGCACCCGTGCTCGCGGTGTCGGCGGCGACCGGCGCCGGCCTGCCCGAGGTGCGCGCACTGGCCGGCACCGGCAGGACCTGCGCGCTGCTCGGCAGCTCGGGCGTCGGCAAGTCGACGCTGCTCAACGCGCTGGTCGCCGAGGCCGGCCAGCTCACGCAGCCGATCCGTCGTGACGAGCGCGGCCGCCACACGACGACGCGCCGCGAGCTGTTCGTCACCGACGGCGGCCTGTGGATCGACACGCCGGGCATGCGCGAGCTCGCGCGCTGGCTCGATCTCGACGACGACGCCGATGCCTTCGAAGACATCGTCGCGCTCGCGGCCCGCTGCCGGTTTCGCGACTGTCACCACCGCGACGAGCCCGGCTGCGCGGTGCGCGGCGCGGTCGACGCGGCGCGCCTCGCCAGCTTTCACAAGCTCGCCGCCGAGCGCGAGATCGGCGCGCGCGACCAAAAAGCGGCGCGCCGCATCGCCGAGACTCGCCAGGCCAAGGCGAAGCGCTATGCTCCGCGCCGCGGTAAATCGTGATCGCGTTCTCCTCGGTCAGCAAACAGTACGGCGGACAGATCCTGTTCGTCGACGCGTCGTTCCAGATCAATCCGGGCGAGAAGGTCGGCCTGGTCGGCCCGAACGGCGCCGGCAAGAGCACGGTGTTCCGGCTGGTCGTCGGCGAGGACCAACCCGACGACGGCGCGATCGAGCGACCGCGCAAGCTCTCGATCGGCTACTTCCGCCAGGACGTCGGCGATCTGCGCGGGCGCTCGATCGTCGCCGAGACGTGCGCCGGCGCCGGCGAAGTGTCGACCCTCGCCGAGGAGCTCGCGCGGCTCACGATCGCGCTCGAGCAGGATCCGTCCGACGCCGTCGTCGAGCGCTTCGGCGAGGTGCAGGCGCGCTATCAGGACCTCGGCGGCTACGAGCTCGAGGCGCGCGCGCAGGAGATCCTGCACGGCCTCGGCTTCCGGCCCGATCAGGTCCACGAAGATGTCGCGACGCTGTCGGGCGGCTGGAAGATGCGCGTCGCGCTCGCGCAGATCCTGCTCGCGAAACCGGAGCTGCTGCTGCTCGACGAGCCGACCAACTACCTCGATCTCGAATCGATCCTGTGGCTCGAGGCGTTCCTGCGCGGCTACGCCGGCACGGTCGTGATGACGTGCCACGACCGCGAAGTGATGAACCGCGTCGTCGGCAAGATCGTCGAGATCGACGGCGGCGAGCTGCGCACGTACGGCGGCAACTACGACTTCTACGAGCGCGCGCGGGAGATCGAAGCCGAGCGGCGGGACGCGGCGTACGCGCGCCAGCAGGCGATGCTCGCGAAGGAGAGCCGGTTCATCGAGCGGTTCAAGACGCACGTCGCGAAGGCCGCCCAGGTGCAAAGCCGGATCAAGAGGCTCGACAAGATCGAGAAGCTCGGCGAGCCGCGGCGCATCGCCGAGCGCGAGATCCAGCTGCGCGCACCGTCGCGTTCGGGCGACGACGTCGTGCGGCTCGACGGCCTGCGCAAGGCCTACGGCGAGCACGTCGTCCACGATCGGCTCGTGCTGACCGTGAGGCGCGGCGAGCGCTGGGCCGTGATGGGCGAGAACGGCGCCGGCAAGTCGACGCTGCTCAAGATGATCGCGGGCGTGCTCGCACCCGATGCCGGCCAGGCCGTGATCGGCGCGGCCGTGCAGATGGGCTACTACGCGCAGCACGTGATGGAAGGACTGTCCGGAGACCGGACCATTCTCGAGGAGCTCGCCGAGCACGCACCGCTCGCGAACCAGGGCACGCTGCGCAACCTCGCCGGCGCGTTCGGCTTCCCGGACGACGACGTGTACAAGCCGATCGCGGTGCTGTCGGGCGGCGAACGCGCGCGGCTCGCGCTCGCGAAGCTCCTCCACGACGCGCCGAACCTGCTCGTGCTCGACGAGCCGACGAACCACCTCGACATCGCGACCAAGCGTGCGCTCGTGCGCGCCCTGCGCGACTACGAAGGCACGCTGGTCTTCGTGTCGCACGATCGCCAGTTCCTGTCGGCGCTCGCGACGCGCGTGCTCGAGCTCGCGCCGGGCGCGCCACCGCACATCTACGGCGGCACGTACGACGAGTACGTCGCGTCGACCGGCCGCGAAGCGCCGGGCATGGCCGCGGTTCGCGGCACGTCCTCGGCCGAGGTGGCTCGATCCGGCGCCTCGGTCGCGCGCGTGATAACGTCGTCGTGATGCCTGCGGATTTTCGCAACCCGGGCGGCACGCCGGGCGGTGCCGGCGCGTTCCTGCTCGGCATCGTGATGGTCGTCGTCGGCGGCTACCTGCTGCTCAACCAGGTCCAGGTCAACGGCGGCTACTGGTACTTCGGCTGGGCCGGCAGCTACGGGCGCAGCTTCGGCGTCACGCTCATCCCGCTGCTGTTCGGCATCGGCATCCTGTTCTACGACGGCCGCTCGTTCGCGGGCCGCGTGCTGACCGCGGGCGGGTCGCTCGTCATCCTCGCCGGCATCATCGCGAACGTCGACATCCACTTCCAGCAGACCTCGCTGTTCGCGCTGCTCGTGATGCTCGTGCTGCTCGTGGGCGGCATCGGTCTCGTCCTGCGCGCGGTGCTGCCGTTCGATCGCCGCGCGGCGAAGCCGAGCGACTGACCTCACGAAGCGAGCGCGAGCGCACGCTGTGTCTCGGCGACGCGCGCGAACAGCTCGTCTTCCTGGTAACCGATGTGACCGTCGAGCAGCTCGCGAAGCTCGACGAGCCGCGTCGCGAAGTCCGGATCCTCGACGCCGAACCACACGAGCTGCGCGAGCACGCGCTTGATCTGCATGTGCTCGGCGCGCAGCTCGTCGACGATCCCCGCGCGGAGATGCGGATACAGCGCCTCCTGCTCGAGCCCGAGGTGGGCACCGAGCACGTCGGCCAGCTCCGAGAGCGCGTCGGGATCGCGCAAGCTCGACACGAAGCCGAACAGGTCATCGATTTGCGCGTGCTGCGCGGTGAAAACCTCGAACACGTCGGTGGTGGTCGGCACGGCTGCGCGAAGTGCAGCGCGCATGCCAGGCTCCGGATGGTTCCCGCGCTTACGGGTCGTCGCTCGGCGGTGGCTTCGGCTTCTTCTTCTTGTGTTTGTGTTTCTTCGGCGGCGGCGGCGGCGGCGGCTGATCGGGCGGTGGCGGCGGCGGCTCGGCGGCCTTGGGCAGCGCGGGCGCGGGCGTCTTGACGAGCAGCGTGCCCGCACCGGGCGCGTCGACCGCGAGCGCTTCTTCGAGCGCGATCATCTTCCAATCGTCGCCGCTCTTCTCGAACACCGCGAACACGCGCAGCGGCAGCGGATCCTCTTCGTCCGCAAAGCGGACGACCGGCGCGCTCGCCCACGCGAGCTGGCCGTCGGCAGTCGTCGCGCCCGCGGCGTCGCCGACCGCGGCCTCGCGCACGTTCTGCTTCATGCGCTTCTTCCACAGCTTCTTGATCTCGGACTTGCCGCGCGTCACGTCGCCTGCGGCTGGGCCGATCACGACCGCGTCGCTGCGGCTCGCGAGGTCGTCGCCCCAGAGCTGCTGCGCGGCGAGCCCCTTCATCAGCTTGTCGGCCGCGACGCGCGCCGCCGGATCGAGCTTCGCGCCGCCCGCGAGCCCGGTCGGCACGATCGCGTCCTGCTTGAGCTCGGCGCGCACCGCGCGCATCGGCGGCGTGTGCGCGAGCGCCACCGCCGAGACCAGCCAGATGTCGCCGGCGTTCGACAGCACGGCGAGCGCCGCGAGCGGCGTGCCGTCGAGCGACATCAGATCGAGCGCCCACGCCGAGTGCCCGCCCGGCGACGTGGTGACCGCGACGTCGCCCTCCTTCACGCCGGGCTTCTGCTTCGCCTTCGGATCGACCAGCTGCTTGAGCGCGACGAGCGCGTCGGAGCGCGTCGCGAGCGCGTCGCCGCGGC
>DASXCY010000180.1:0-54198 GCA_036490935.1 Kofleriaceae bacterium
TGCTGATCCGCCTCGCGGCGGCAGCTAGCGCGATCCCTTCGTTGCCGCGTCCTCGCGTTCCGACGAGGAGCGCGTCGGGGCGGCGCCTCGGCCTCGCGCGATCTGCTCCGCGATTTCGGCTCATCACAGGCGAACTCTGGGGTTAAACGGCGCCGCAGACCTCGCGCACGACGGCGTCGAGCACCTCGACACCCCACGCAAGCCCGGCGACCGGGACGCGCTCGTCGGTGCCGTGGAACATGTCGGCGAAGCGGATGCCCGAGCCCTTCTCGATCTTCACCGGCGAGAATCCGTACCAGCGCGCGCCCATCCGCGTGAAGTACTTCGCGTCGGTGAAGCCCGGGATCATGTACGGAATGACCACGGCGTCGGGCTCGCGCGCGAGCACGTGCGTGCGGATCGCGTCGAATACCGGCGAGCGCGCCGGCTCCGTCACCACCGGCGGCGCCGACTTCATCACCTCGAGCTCGACGTCGGGGCCGAGCACCTCGCGCAGCTCGCGCAGCAGATCGTCGTCGCTCTGGCCGGGCAGCGTGCGCCCGTCGATCTCGAACTCGGCGACGCCCGGGATCACGTTCGTCTTCGCGCCGGCGCGCACCACCGTCGCCGCCGCGGTGTTCGCGAGCAGCGCCGAGAAGCTGCGCGCGATCGATGCGCCCGGCACGAGCCGCGCGACCCGCGCGAGCAGCTCCGGCCGCGCGACCAGCTTGACCAGCGGCTGGAGCGCCGCGGGTTGGCGCGCGCGCACCGCGTCGAGAAACTCCGTCACGTAGCTCGTGGCATGCACCGGCAGCCGCGCGGTGCCGATCCGCGCGAGTGCCTCGCCGAGCCGCGTGACCACGCTGTCGTGCTTCGGCATCGAGCCGTGTCCGGGCTCGCCGACGATCCGCGCGCGGATCCAGCAGAACCCCTTCTCGGCGACCTGCACCGGATAGAACGTGGTGTCGCCGAGGTGCAGCGAGAACCCGCCCGACTCGCCGATCGCGAACTCGGCCTCGACCTTGTCGCGATGGCGCTCGACGAGGAACCGCGAGCCCAGATCGCAGCCCGCCTCCTCGTCCGCGACCGCCGCGAAGATGACGTCGCGCTCGAGCCGCACGCCGGTCGCCGCGAGCCGGCGCAGGATCGCCGTGCACATCGCGGCCATGTTCTTCATGTCGATCGCGCCGCGACCCCACAAGCAGCCCTCGTGCTCGTCGCCCGAGAATGGCGGTCTCCGCCACTTCGCCGGATCGGCTTCGACCACATCGAGGTGAGCGGTGAGCAAGAGCGGCGGCCGCTTGCCGGTCCCGCGATGGCGCACCACCACGTTCGTGCGATGCGGCTCGGCCTCGAACAGCTCGGGCGCGAACCCGACCTCGGCGAGCGCACCGGCCACGACCTCGGCCGCCGCGCGTTCGTTGCCCGGCGGATTGGTCGTATCGATGCGCAAGAGCGTCTGGCATAGACGCTTCGCGTCCTCGGCGAGGGTCGGTAGCTGCACGCACGCACTCTAACTCGGCGGCGCGAGTCGAGGCTCGGTCGACGCGTCGCTGCGTACGCGCCGAGAGAGAGTGACCGAGCCTCGGCTCGCACCGCGGAGCAGAGTGCCCGCGCTCACTGCGCGACGAGCGTGGTGTCGCCCTTGATGTCGAGGTACGGCTCGAGACGCTTGAACGTCTTGTAGCCGAAGCCCTTCACGCGCCGCAGATCGGCGGTGCGTTTGAAGCCGCCGTTCTTCTTGCGCCACGCGACGACGCGTTCGGCCTTCGACGGGCCGATACTGGGCAGCAACATCAGCTGATCCTCGGTCGCGGTGTTGAGGTTGAGCTTGCCGGACAGCTCCTTGTGGTTGCTCTTCTTCGCGGTCGCGCCGGTCGCGCCGGCCGTGCCGGCCGCAGCGGGCACGACGACCGCCGACGGAGCCGCCGAAGCGGTGGACCACGAGCCGCCCATGGCGGCGGCGAGCAGGCCGATCGCGGCGAGCGAGCCGAGCCGGCGGGTGAGCTTGGAGATCGAGATGGTCATGACTGTTTCCTTTCGAGATCAGAACGGGAGGTTTGCGGTCGAAGCCGGACCGCTCGGTGCGAGCGAGCTCGCAGGCCGCGCGCTCGCGTAGCTGGCGCGCTTGTCCGCGCCCGCGCGCAGCTCTTCTTCGGTGAGCTCCCGCAGCTGGAGCGTGGTCTCGCCACGCGTCGGTACCGCGTCGAGATAGATGTTGATCGAGTCGTCCTTGTTCGTGAACGCGCTACCGACACGCATCCAGAACTTGCCGCCATCGCGGCGTTCGATCGGACAGATCACCTTGTACATTCGCTTCTGCAACACGACTGCTCTCCTTCCGACGCCAACGCGTCGTACGCGTGCAAGAGCAACCGCGATGCCACGCGCAAGTGCGCGACTCGCCACGCGCGACTGTCCGGCCATGGCCGAAGCTCGGACGAATCGTCCGCCGGCCGGATTTAGCCGGACACGCGACGTGCGAAGATCGCGGCATGCGATCGCTCGTGATCTTCCTGTTCGCCGCCGCGTGCGGCGGCTCGCAGTCCACTCCAGCGGCATCGCCCGGCGGTGGGTCGGGCTCGGCGGCGGAAGCCAAGCAGCCGGAGGTCGCGGGCACGCCCGATCAGATCAACGCGCAGATCGAGAAGCTCAAGACGTTCACGTCGGAGATGTGCCAGTGCGGCGAGCCCGCGTGCGTGAAGCGCGTCAACGACGAGATGACCGCGGATCCGATCATGAAACCGACCTACAAGGTCGCCGGCGATCAGAAGGCGCAGCTCGACAAGGTCGAGAATCGCTACCAGGACTGCGCCGACAAGGCCGGCGGCGACTAGCGCAGGCCGACGTCGAGCCGCGTCGCGTGGCGCGCGTCGATCTTGACCGTCCGATGCACGATGATCGGCGTGCCGTACGCGAACGTGCCGGCGCCCGATGACGTCGCGACGGGCGCCTGCCAGATCGTGACGTCGTACGTGCCGGGCACGAGCTCCTCGATGTGAAACCGCCCGCGATCGTCGGTGATCGCGTAGGACGGCGAGTCGATCCCGATCGCCCACGCCGCGACGAGCTTGCCGTCCTCGCCGTCGACGCGCGTCACGCCGGCCTTCGCCTCGACGCGCACGACGCCCCCCGCCTCGAGCTCGTACATACGCGCGGCCTCGCCGGGCGGCGCGATCCGTACGCGCGCGGCGCCGGCATCGCCGTACACCGCGAGCGAGCCGGGCAGCGGCGTCACCGGCTGCACCGCCGGCACGAGCGCGCAGCCGCGCTTCGCGATCACCCCGCCGACCGACGCCGGCCGGCCGTAATACGGCAGCGGGCGAGCCGCCGCGACCTTGTCGATGTAGACGACCACGTCGCCGACCCCGCGGTCAGCGCCGACGTGCAGCGTCGGATTGTCGATCGGCCCGCACGCGCTCGCGAGCTTGCTCGGCAGCGCGCCCGTCCACGTCACGACGCCCTCGAGCGTGCCGCTCGCGCCGGCCACGACGGTGTAACGCGGCATGCGGTTAGGCGTGGAGAACGTCCACTGCGGCATCGCCCAGCCGCCGTAGCTCGCGCCGCCGTAGTCGTCGGGCTCGGGATCGCGCGCGCGGTCCGGCGCCGGCTCGTCGCCGCCGAGCGCGAGCTGCATCGACTGCCGAGCGAGCACGCCCGCGCCGTCGTCCTTGTCTGCGCCCGACGGATAGGTCGCCGGCTCCCGCGCGCCGCCGCACGCGACGACGAGCCAGGCGAGCGCGAGCCGCATGCTGTTCAGCCTAGCGCGGTTGCGAGAAGTAGTCGTCGAGCATCGCCGCCGCGGCCGCGAGCAGCGCGCGCGCATCCGCGACCGACATCGACGTACCGTACGACACGCGGTCGCCGGTGCGCGCGAGCGAAAGCCCGACGATCGCGTTGTAGACGTGCTGGCTGCGGAGCAACGCCGATAGCAGGTGGCTGTCCGCGATGCGCTTCTGGGCGAGCTGCACCGACTGCACGAGCTCCTCGGCATCGGCCTCGCTCGCGAACTTGAGATTGCCGCGCACGAGCCAGCCCTGCTTCGCGAGCTCGACGGCGACGGTCGCGCGGTCCGGAGCCGGCAGCGACGCGACGCCGACGCCCATGTCCGGCACCCGGTGGCGCTTGCCGTCGGACGCGAGCGTGACGATCAACGCCGGGCCGCGCGCCGGATCGTCGCCCGATTCCTGCTCGATCGATCGGATCGAGTCGAGCCATGGCGGCAGCGGGGCCCGCGCCTCGATCGTGTCGGCGTTGCCGCGCTCGGGCTTCGCGAGCCCGGCGAGGTCCTCGGGCTGTGCGAGCACGAACCAGCCCTTCCACGGCGACAGGACCACGCGCTGGTCGGCGACCAGCTTGGGCTTGCGCCGGCCGAGCAGGCCGCCGCGCGCGGTCGACCACGTGATCGGATCGGCGCCCGCGAGCAGCTCGCGGATTTGCCGGCGCGCGAGCGTGGTGTGCGCGACGAGCGTGGTCGCGGTCGCATCGCGCGGCCGCGGCGTCGAGATCACGAGCATGTCGAGCTGGCCCGGGACGTCGGTGTGCTTGTCGCCGAACAAGGCGCGGTAGTCGGGCAGCGGCTCGAGCACGCGCTCGGTCGCGGCCGCCCACTCGGTGCCGCGCAGGCGATCGAAGCGGACGAGCGCGCTCACGACGTGCCCGGCGGGAAAGTACGCGAGCAAGTTGGCGGCGGTGCCCGCGGTCGTCGGCTCGCCGTCGACCGCCGGCGCGGTCTCCATCGCCGAGCCGGAGCCCGCCGAGCCGGAGCCGCTGCCAGTCTCCGCGGCGACGACGGCCCCGCCATCTGCGATGCCGCCATCGCCTGCGACCGCGACCATCGGCTCGGCCGCGCCGCCGCCGTCCTCCACGCCGGCATCGACCGCGGCATCCACGGCTTCCGCATCGGCTGCATCGACCGCATCGACCGCCGCGTCCGGTCTCGGCCGCTTCGGCGCCGCGTCGACCGGCGCGTCGATCCCCGCGTCGATCCCCGCGTCGATCGGCACCGCCGCTGCCTGCTCCGGCGGCTCCGGCTTGTCCGGCGGCGCCACCGGCTCCGGCGCGGGCGCAGGTTTCGGCCGTGCGCCCTCCACCTCGGCAGGCAACGCCTCCGGTTTCGGCGGGGCCGGCGCGATCTCGATGTCGATGACGTCCGTTTGCTTCGCCTCGCCGGGCGCGAATGCCACGTGGACGACGAGCACGGCGAGCGCGTGGAGCACGGCTGACACCACGAGCGCGCGGGCGAGCCACGAAGCTCCGGTCGGAAACGGCGAATGCACCGCGCTGTCGGTCACGAATCCTCGACGGACGACGCCCTCCGCAGTAGCATCTTGAAATGGCCGAGTCCAGGCCCGAGGATCGGCCGCTCACGGCCGAGGAAGCCGCGTACGTCGCGGCCGCCCGCGACAAGGCCTTCGTCCTGTACGAGGGCGTGCGCGTGCCGCATCGCAGCTGCGGCATCGCGATCGCCGAGACGTTCGCCGTACCGACGCCGCCGTATCAAGCGCTGCGCCGCGGCGGCATCACCGGCAAGGGCGCGTGCGGCGCGATCCGGGCGGGCGAGCAGCTGCTCGGCGAGCTGCTCGGCGATCCCGATCCGGCCGGCGCCGTCACGCCCGAGCTGCGCGAGGCGATCGGCTGGTTCCAGGACGCGTGGCTCGCCCGGTTGCGCAACGGCAACCCCGACATCGTGTGCGATCACCTCGTGCGGCCGCACGGCGAGTTCGCCGGACCCGCGCGCAAGGCGTTCTGCACGAACCTGGCGGCCGATGTCGCGGCGCTCGCCGCCGAGGCACTGTGCCGCTTCGCGCCCGCGCGCCGTCCCGCGATCACCGCACTCGAGGTGGCATGAAGCTCACGAAGGATCAGGTCGCTACCGTCGTCACCGAAGCCTCGACGAAGATGTCGGATCCGAACTACTCGGCCGTGATGGTCGGCGCGTTCGTGCAATCGCAGACGCCGGTCTCGCAGTTCATCAGCGCGCACGAGCGCGACCTCGGCGGTGCCGAGGCGATCGTCAACATCATCTTTCACTGCGCGCTCGTCGCGCAGTGCTACCAGCGCGCCGGCGGCCGCATTCGCACGCTGTCGTACGAGGATCTCGACGCCGCCGCGCGCGGCGAGCCGCTGGTGCGCCTGAAGAAGGCGCAGCTGCCGGTCCACGAGTTCATCTGCGCGAACGTCGAGAACGTCGAGGCGCAGAAGCTGATCGCGATGATCGCGCTTGCGATCGACGGCGCCGCCTGAGCGTGATCCGGTATGGCTCGCGCGGCCGTCATCGCAAGGACTCCATCATCGCGCGCAGCGGCACGAGGTCGGCGTCGGTCTTTGCGACGCAGAAGACGTGCACGGTGCCGCCGGAGTACGGGGTCATCGCCTCGGTCGTCGGGATGCCGCCGTCGGACCAGTCGTGCCAGGTGACGTCGGCGCCGCGCAGCTTGCCCTTGCGCATGTGGACGAGCTTGGCGTCGATGCCGGCCTGCGTGTGCTGGTACGACGGAAAGCCGCCGAGATAGACGCCGCACCCCGACGTGGCCGACGAGCCGAGCGGCGCGAGCGGCCGCAGGTGGAACACGATGAAGTCCGGGCCGGGTTGCGCCGTCACGACCCATCTGGCGGGCACGGTCACCTGCAACGACTCCAGCTTGCGTTCGCCGGCGCCGATGTCGAGCGCGCGCTTGCCGGGCACGAGCGTGCCGGCGATCTTGCGCGCGAGGTTCGTCCAGGCCGCGGCGGCAGCGCGCGCGCCGTCGTTGTTGACGTAGAACGACACGAGCTGCACCGTGCCGTCGGGATGGGCGATCCATGTCGCGAGCACGAGGTTCGCGTCTTGATCGGTCGTCGGTTTCGGGGCGTACGCGAAGGCGAGCAGCGGCTTGGCCACCGCGACCGCCTCGAGCTTCGCCGTCTTGTCGACCTGCGTCGCGACCTGCGCGCGGAAATCGGAGCCGACCGTCGCGAAGTCCTCGCTCGCCATCATCACGAGCCGTGCCTTGCCGACATCGAGCACGGCACGCGTCTCCTCCTCCGGCGAGGCGTCGGCCGACATGATGTCGTGGCCGCGCGGTTCGAGCTTCATCGCCTTCGGGAGTTTCACGCCGAGCCGGCCGCCGAGCAGGTCGGCGGCCGTATCGACCGCGAGCTTGTCGGGAGAGTCCGCGCGGGCGGGAGCCGCGAGTGCCACACATGCCGCCACCACGATCCATCGCGAGGTCATCACCGTGGGTTGTAACTCGTGATAAGCCTCCCGCCATGCCGAATCCGACCGCCACGTTCGACACCTCGCTGGGCAGCTTCACCGCCGAGATCTACCTCGACAAGATGCCGATCACCGCGCAGAACTTCATCAAGCTCGCGCAGAGCGGCTTCTACGACGGCTTGCACTTTCACCGCGTGATCAAGGACTTCATGATCCAGTTCGGGTGCGAGTACTCGAAGGATCCGAACAGCCCGCGGTGCGGCACCGGCAACTCGCCGCTCGGCAATGTTCAGGACGAGCACCCGGCGGCGCACAAGCTGTCGAACGAGCCGGGCACGCTGTCGATGGCAAACACCGGCCGGCCGAGCTCGGGCGGCGCGCAGTTCTTCATCAACGTCGTTCACAACGCGTACCTCGACTGGTTCACGCCCGGCCCGTCGAAGCACCCGGTGTTCGGCAAGATCACGAGCGGCCTCGACGTCGTGAAGAAGATCGAGACCACGCCGACCGCCGCGGGCGATCGCCCGAAGACGCCGGTGAAGATGAACAAGGTCACGATCGCCGGGATGTAACGGCTCGTGCGGCGCGCCTGCGTCGCGCTCGTGATCGTCGCGTTCACTGCACCGACCGAGGCCGGGCCCGACACGATCGAAGGCGTCGTCGTCGATAGCACGACTCACCGGCCGATCCCGTTTGCCGTGCTTCACGGCGAGCACGCCGGGTATATCGAAGCCGCCAGCGACGGTACGTTCTCGCTGCCGCTCGCCGGCGATCGGACCATCCAGGTCTCCGCCGTCGACCGTGTTTTCGACGGGACGGTCGCCGTCGGTTATCTCGACGCGACGATCGAGGTCGCCTCGCTCCCGCGGACCGGCGCGCGCATCGAGCTCCAGGAGTACGAGGAGCTGATCCACGTCACCGCGACCGCCCCGCCGCTGACCAAGCCGGTCTCGTACGACCTCAACCCGGCCGACGTGCAGCTCGTGCCGGGTGCGGGCAACGACCTGCTGCGCGCGGCGTCGGTGCTGCCGGGTGCAGCGCGCATCCCGTTCTCGTTCGGCGGGCTCGTGTTGCGCGGCACGTCGCCGAGCGATACTGCGGTGGTTCTCGACGGCATCGAGGTCCCGATCGCGTTTCACTTCGGCGGCCTGACGTCGTTTTATCCGAGCGACCAGCTCGCATCGCTGTCGCTCGTGCCCGGCGGCTTCGACGTGGCATGGGGGCGAGCGGAGGGTGGCATCGTGGCGCTGACGACCCGCGAGCCGCGCACCGACAAGTGGCGCGTGTCGGCGGAGGCCGGCCTGCTGGAGGCGGGTGCGACCGCGGAAGGGCCCGTCGCGGGCGGCGGCATCGCGATCGGGGTGCGCCACTCGTACTTCGATCTCGTCGCGCGACCGTTCGTCGATGCCGACATCCCGCTGCCGAGCTACTGGGACGTGCAGGTGCGCGGCTCGTTCGGCGATCCGGCGGACCGCGGGCGGATCTCGCCGATGCTGTTCCTGTCGCTCGACGACGTCGAGAATCACGGTAACGGCGCGATCGGAGGCGTCGAGAAGGTGTCGATCGAGTCGCTGTTCGTGCGCGCGGCGGCGCCGTACTTGAAGCAATGGGGCCCGCTCGCGCTGCACGTCGTGCCGTGGCTCGGCACGGATCGGCTGACGTACCTCGACGTGCTCGACGCCGAACGCGAGACTTTCGTGCGCCCGGTCTATCCCGGCGGCGTGCGCGCCGATCTCGTGCGCGACACGACGTGGGGGCACGTCGCCGGCGGCTTCGACGGCGAAGGCGGCTATCTGTCGCACACCCAGGTCGGGCTGTCGGGGCAGGGCAGCGGCCCGATGCAAGCCGACGGCACCGCGACGCTGACCTGGGCCGACCTCGGCGTGTGGGGCGAGACGCGCGTGAAGCTCGACGGCGACAGGTTCGCGGTGAAGCCGGGGCTGCGCGCCGAGCACTACGGGCTGACCGATGAATGGGTGGTCGATCCGCGGCTCGCGATCGTGCAGCGGCTCTCGGAGGCGGTGACGTTGCGGCAGACGCTCGGGCGATTCCACCAGCCGCCGACACCGGCCGACGTCGATCCGCAGAACGGTAATCCGGCGCTGAAGAGCTCGTACTTCGATCAGGCGGCGCTCGGCTTCGACGCGCGACTGTCACGCGCGGTGACCGCGGCGCTGACCGGGTTCGCGGAGTACGGCCAGAAGCTGGGCGTCGAGGTGCCAGACCCGCGCGTGTCGGGGAATTCGTACGAGCCGGATCTCGGCGGGCTCGGGTCGACGTTCGAGCTGCTGCTCGAGAAGCAGCTCGGATTTTCGATCTATCGCGAGAACATCGGGCGCGCGCGCAGCTTCGGCGGCGAGGCGCTCGTGAAGTACAGCGAGGGCGCGTGGTTCGGGATGGTGGGCTACACGCTGTCGAAGTCGGAGCGCGACGACGGCGGCGCGGCGATCGGGCAGACGTGGCGGCCGTTCGAGCTCGACCAGCGGCACAACCTGAACGTCGCCGGCTCGGTGGAGGTCGGCACGTGGCGGTTCGGCGCGCGCACGCAGGTGGTGTCGGGAAATCCGTACAGCCCGACGGTGTTCGTGAACGGCGTGCCGGTGCAAAAGCCGTGGGCGGGGCAGTTGCCGGTGTTCTTTCAGCTCGACGTGCGCGCGGACCGGCGCTGGCGGCAGGACTGGGGCGATCTCGACCTGTACTTCGACATCCAGAACGTGACGAACCGGCGAAACGTCGAAGGCAGGGAGTACGACCAGGTGCAGGGCAAGGACGTCGACGTGCCCGGCCTGCCGATCATTCCGTTCATCGGCGTGCAGCTCATCCCGAAGTGACCTGGGCGGCGGTCGCCGGGCGGAGTTCGTCAACGCGTCGTCTGCACGAGGCAGCGCAGCAGCTCCGCGACGCCCCAGGCCTGCGCGATGCAGCCGCCCGGCTGATACGGCGGCTCGGCGTCGAAGACCTCGCTGATCTCGCCGATGCAGTTGCCGTCGAGCTGGGCGAGCAGGCCGTCCAGCGCGCCGCGCGCCGTCGCGACATCTTTCGGGCGCACGCGCAGCAACGCGTCGATGTACGGGCCGATCAGCCAGCTCCACACCGTGCCCTGGTGATAGGCGGCGTCGCGCGCCATCAGGTCGCCGCGATACGTCGGCTTGAAGTCGGGATGCTTCGGCGACAGCGAGCGCAGGCCGACCGGCGTCACCAGCTCGCGCTCGACCGCTTCGAGCACCGATGCCCAGCGCTTGGGCTCGAGCACCGGGTTCGGCAGCGAGATCGCGAACAGCTGGTTCGGGCGATTCGCGGGGTCGTCGCCGCGCTCGCCGTCGACGACGTCGAACAGGTGGCCGCTCGCCTCGTTCCAGAACCGGCGGTTGAACGACTGCTGGGTGCGCTCCGCCGCCTGCGCGAGCTGCCGCGAGCCGTCCGGATCGCCGGTGCGCGCGAGCCACTCCGACATCACGCGCAGCGCGTTGAACCACAGCGCGTTGATCTCGACCGCCTTGCCGCGCCTCGGCGTGACGACCCAGTCGCCGGCCTTCGCGTCCATCCACGTCAGCTGGTAGCCGGGCGCGCCCTGGTGCAGCAGGCCATCCTCGGGATCGACGTGGATCCCGAACCGCGTGCCCTGCATGTGATGATCGATCACGTCGCGCAGGATCGGCAGCAGCTTGATCAAGGTGCGGCGGTCGCCGCTCGCGCACAGATACCGATCGAGCGCGTGGAAGAACCACAACGTCGCGTCGGCGGTGTGATACAGGCCCTCGCTCGCGCCTTCGGGGAACATGTTCGGCACGAGGCCGTCGCGGATGTGATGCGCGAACATCCGCAGGATCGATCCGGCCTCGGCGACGCGCCCGGTCGCGAGCGTCAAGCCCTCGAGCGAGATCATCGTGTCGCGGCCCCAATCGGTGAACCAGTGATAGCCGGCGATGACCGTCCATGCTTCGTCGCCGGCGGCGCGGGCGCGCACGTGATCCTCGAGCCGACCGACCGGCCGGACGACGAATTGATCGGCGGCGAGCACGAGCTCGGCGGCGACGCCGGTGCGCGCCGGCGACACCGCGGCATCGAGCAGCCGGCGCCGGCGATCGAGCTCGGCCGCGAGCAGCTGGTCCGCGCTCATCGTCAACAGCGTCTCCCACGGCTCGGTCGACGCGAACAGCGCGACCGGCGCGCCTGCATGCAGGTCCGCGCGAAATCGCCCCGGGCTGAATAGCTGGCCGCGCGACGCGTAGCCGCGCAGCTCCTCGGTCGAGTACGCGATGTCGGGCACGCTCAGCGGCTCGAGCACGAACGACGTGCGATGCCCCGACAGATGCAGCCGCAAGCCCGGCAGGGGCTGCGGCGCCTGCAGCTCGATGCGCGCGCCGTACGCGGTCAGCGGATACGCCTCGGGCACGGCGGTCGAGACCGGCTCGTCGTGCCCGCGAAACTGCAGCGCCGGCCGCAGCTCGATGCGGACGCTCCGGCCGGCGACGAGGCGGTACTCGATCATCGTCGTGTTCTGGCCGTACGACAGCACGACGCGGCGCTCGATCGCGACGCCGAAGCCCTCGTAGCGCCACACCGGCAACCCGAGCTCGAGCCGGAAATCGACGAGGTCGAGCGCGGCGCCGGCCGAGAACGTCGGCGGCACCCAGCCCATGTCGACGCGCGAGCGGTCGCCGCCTTCGGGCAGCTTGAGCTGGACCGCGAGCGAGTTGAGCATCATCACGCGGCCGGCCGGATTCGGCAGCGCGGCGATGAGCAGGCCGTGATAACGGCGCGTCGGCACGCCGAGCACGGTGCCCGACGCGTAGCCGCCGAGGCCGTTGCACACGATCCACTCCTGGCGGTGCGGCGCGTCGGTCGCGACCGTGACGCGGCGAAATGGATCCGCTTCGTCGGTCACGATGGCTCGCACAGCACGGCCGAGTACGCCGGGATCGCCAGCCGCTCGGCGGTGAACGGCTCGGTCGTGCCGTGTCCGCCGTAGCGCGGATCTTCGCTCGACCAGGTGGGCCGCCAGCGCGCGCCGGCCGGCGGCGCGAGCAGCGGTTCGGGCAGCACCTCCTCGCAGAATCGCGAGCCGAGGTTGACGAGCAGCAGCCGATCGCCGGCCTCGTGCCACCAGCGCAGGCAGAACGCGCGCGCGCCGAGCACGGCGCCGTCGCGCGTGTCCAGGCGTTGATCGGTGAACGCCGGGTGCGCACGGCGCAGGTGCAAGAGATCGCGATGCAGTTGCGCGAGCGGTGCGTCGAGGTGGCGCTCGCCCGGATCGAGCACGCAGTCGTCGAACGTGCGCGGGTCACCGGGCACCGGCAGCGCGGCCTGGCTCTCGGGCGTCGCGAGCCGCGCGAACTGCGCGAGGAACTCGGCGCGGCCGTCGCGCACGAGCTGGTCGAGTACCGGGTCGTGATCCACGAAGTAGCGCCACGGCCTGGTCGAGCCGGTCTCCTGGCCCTGGAACAGCATCGGCAGCTCGGGGCCGAGCAGCACCACCGCGAGCAGCGCGCGATACGCGGCGGGGTGCGCGAGCGTCGCGAGCCGATCGCCGAGCCCGGTGTTCGCGACCTGGTCGTGGTTTTCGAGGCAGTGCACGAACCGCCACGGCGGCAAGCCGCGCGTCGGTGTGCCGCGAGGCTGCTTCTGCCACGCGAACAGCTGGCCTTGATAGAGGAAGCCGCGCTTCCACGTCGACACGATCTCCTGCGGCGTGCCGCGATAGTCGTGGAAGTAGCCGTCGGTCGCGCCGGTCAGCGCGACGCGGCACGAGTGCTCGAAGTCGTCGTTCCACAGCGCGTCGATGCCGTAGTCGAACAGCGAGGTGTGCTGCGGCTCGTTCTCGGCGACCGTGAAGATCCGGCGCGGGCCCGCAGCGGCGCGCGCGCGGCGCACGATCTCGGCGAGGATGTGCGGCCGCGTGTCGTCGTGCATCGCCTGCGTGGCGTCGAGGCGCAGGCCGTCGAACCGAAACTCGTCGATCCAGTAGCCGGCGTTCGCGACGAAGAATTCGCGCACGCCGGGATTGCCATAGTCGAGCGCGTCGCCCCACTCGTTGGGCTTGCTGCCCTCGAGCTTGTACGGCGCGTAGCGGAACAGCGAGTTGCCGGCCGGACCGAAGTGGTTGTAGACGACGTCGAGGATCACCGCGAGGCCCACGGCGTGGGCGCGATCGATGAAGCGGCGCAGATCGTCGGGCATGCCGTACAGGCGCGTCGGCGAAAATAGATTTACGCCGTCGTAGCCCCAGCCGCGCGTGCCGGCGAAGTCGTTGATCGGCATCATCTCGAGCGTGGTGACGCCGAGCTCGGCGAGAAACGGCAGGTGCTCGCTCGCGGCGGCCCACGTGCCTTCGGGCGTGAACGTGCCGACGTGCAGCTCGTAGAGGACCTGGCGCTCGGGCGCGGTGATGCCGGGCCAGCTCGCGTCGTGCCACGCGTACGCGGTCGGATCGACGACCTCGGACGGTCCGAACGGGCCATCCGGCTGGTAGCGCGACGCCGGATCGGCGTACAGCTCGCGCGCGCCGTCCAGGCGAAACCGATAGCGCGCGCCTGCCACGAGGCCGGGCACGTGCAAGCGGAAATAGCCGCGCGCATCGCGCTCGGCGGGCAGCTCGCGCGAATGGATCGCGCTCTCGATCACGACCGACAGGTGCCGGCACTGCGGTGCCCAGATCCGGAACTCGACTCCATCCTCGACGAGCTCGGCTCCGATCGGTAGCCTGCGGCGCACGGGTGCACGGGGTGCAGCACATGTGCCACGCGCTTCCGCGATGGCGGGAGCGTGCGCGGGCGCGCCTCGTGCGGTAGCGTCACGGCCATGCGCTTGCCTGTCGCCGTCTTGGTCGTCGCCGCGTTCGCGTGCGGCGGCAAACCGAAGCCGCCCACCACGCCGCTGCCGCCCGATCCGCAGCCGGAGGCCGACAAGCCGGCCGAGCCGCCTCCGACCAAGCCGGAACCGCCCAAGCCGCCCGCCGAGCTGCCGGCGCTCGACGCGAGCGTGCCGGCGCCCAAGCCGACGGTGAAGCTCGTGTCCGCGGGCAAGGGCAAGCGCGCGCCGCTCAAGCTGACGCCGAAGTCGGGCGCGAAACAGCAGGTCGAGCTGGTGTTCGACATCTCCGAGCATCAAGGTGCGCCCGAGGAGCTCGGCGGCAACATGGACACGGCGTATCCGAGCATCGTGTTGCAGGGCGACTCCGAGGTCACCGCGGTCGAGCCGGGGGGCGCCGCGACGTTCACGCTGGCGATCACCGGCACCGAGGTGCACGACGACGGCGGCAAGACGCCGGCCGCGCAGCTCGATCAGCTCAAGCAAGCGATCGCGACCGTGAAGGGACTGCAGCTCGCGAGCACGCTCGACGCGAGCGGTGTGCCGGGCGATCTCAAGCTGCACGTCGACAAGCCGCAGGCCGCGACCGCGCAGGTGCTCGCGCAGCTGTTGCCGCTGTGGCCGGCGTGGCCGCTGCTGCCGGCCGAGCCGGTCGGCGTCGGCGCGAAATGGACGGTCACGCAGCCGTCGAAGGTCTCGCTCGGCATGGTCGCGATCGACATCACGTACACGACCGATTACGAGCTCACCGCGCACACCGGCTCGACCTGGACGATCAAGGGCAAGACCAAGGTCAGCGGCGCGGACCAGGCGCAGAAGGACGCGAAGGTGCAGAAGATCGGCGGCGGCGGCGACTCGACGATCACGCTCACCGACGGCGCGCTGTACCCGGCGTCGACGCAGCACGTCTCGACGTCGTTCGAGGCCGTGGTGAGCGGTCAGGATCAGTCGGGCGCGACCAAGAGCGGCACGATCGCGATCGAGCTCAAGCAGGGCTCGCAGATCACGCCGAAGTAGCCGACACCTTCAGCTGCGCGATGCGCTCGTGCATCGCGTGCCGTGCCTCGGCGGGCTCGACGATCCACGCGTGGCGGCCGAGGCCGAGCACCCAGCCGGTGACCCACTCGTAGCCTTCGCAGTCGATGAGGATCTCGGCGGAGCCGTCGTCTTCCATCGTGACCTCGCCGACCGGCCACGTCACGCCGATGCGGGTGACCGCGAGCGCATCGAGTCGCACGCGCACGGTGACGGCGTCGGCGCTCGGCACGTACAGTCGCTCGCGCCGGTAGGCCTCGAGGTCGAAGCCGGTCGGGCGCTCGAACCGCACCGGCGGCTGCGCGGGCCGCAGCGCGGCGATGCGATCGATGCGAAACGTGCGCACGTCGCCGCGTTTGTGACAGAACCCGACGACGTACCACTCGCCCGCGTGATGGACGATGCCGTACGGATCGATCGGCCGGCGCTCGGCCTGGTGGCGCGACGCCGACACGTAATCGATCTCGAGCTGCTGGCGCTGGCGCGCGGCGGTGACGAGCGTGCGCAGGTGCGTGGCGACCGCGGCATCCGCCGAAGATGTGATCGATGCCACGACGGTCGAGGTGGCCAGCGTCTCGGCCTCGCTCGCGTCGCGGCCGAGCGCGGACAGCAGCTTCTTCTCGGCCGACTCCATCGCGGCGTCGAACGGCGCGATACCGCTCTCGCGCAGCGCGCGGATGCCGAGCAGCAGCGAGCAGCCTTCGGCCGCGGTCAGGCGCAGCGGCCGCGTCAGTCGGTGCGCGAGATCGACGAACACGCGGCCGTCCTCGACGCTGACGAGCAAGTACTCGCCGGGATCGCCGTCGGGCGGGCCGACCTGCGACAGCAGCTCGAGATCGGAGAGCATCTCGTCGCGCTCGCCGCCGATCAGCTTCGCGAGCTGTTCGACCGTGACGCCTTCGGGATGCTTCGCGACGTACGGCACGATGAACAGCAGCCGCCGGATGCGCTGCGACACGTCACGCGACATCGTCGACCCCCGGGCCACCTTCTTCGTAGCGCTCGCCGATCGCGTCGAGCTCGGCGGCGATGCGGGCGCGCAGCTTGTCGCCGCGCAGCACGCGAATCGCGCCCTTCGCGGCGAGCACGCGCGTCGCCGCGAACTCGGGGTTCGTGCAGTCGAACGTGATGAACGTGAGGTTGTGATCGACGCGCTTGACCGCGGTCGGGCCGAAATCCTCGTTCGCGATCTCCGCGGCCTCTGCCGAGAGCGCGAGCTGGACTTCCTCGGGCAGCTCGCTCGTGAACGTCCACGGCGAGCGCGTCGCGTACGCCTTGACGTCGAAGTCGGCCGGGCGCTCGAAGTCGGGCGACTTCGGCTTGGCCGCCATCACCGCCTCGTGGATGCGATCGACGCGGAACGAGCGGATCTCCTTGCGCAGGTGGCACCAGCCGACGACGAGCCACGCGCCCTCGCGATACACCATCGCGTACGGATCGAGGTCGCGCCGCGACACCATGCCGGTCGCCGCGGTCTGGTACGTCAGCGTGACGCGCTTGCGCAAGCGGGTCGCGTGCTCGAGCGTGGCGTAGATCTCGCCGAGCTCGGGGCGCGCCGGCGCCGAACGCTCGGGGAAGTGGACGAGCACGGTCGGCGCGTTGTGGGCGGGCCGCGGAAACTCGGTCGGCGTATCGGGTAGCTCGGGCAGGTCGAACGCGAGCTTCTTGAGCGCGAGATCGACGATCTTCGGATACGCGCCGCCCGGCATCGCGTGCGCGACCGAGGCGGCGAGCACGAGCGCGGAGATTTCATCCGGCGTGAGCCGCACTTCGGGCATCTTGAAGCGCTTGAGGTCGATGACGTAGCCGCCGTCCTCGAGCGAATCGTCCTCGTCGGGCGTGACGTAGCGGATCGGCACGCCGAGCTCGAGCAGATCGGCCTTGTCGCGCTCGAACGCGCGCAGCCCGGCCTCGACGTTGAGCGTCTGGTACGCGGGAAACTGCTCGCGGATGTCGCGATAGGTCACCGGCGTGCGGGCGCGCAGCAGGATCATCACGACGTCGAGCAGGCGCTTGCTGCGGTCGCCGCGCGCGGCCGCGCCGTCGTCGGCCTTGGCCTTGGCCTGCAGCTTGGTCGTGGGCTTCAGCGTTCGCGGGGCGTGCGCCACCTTGGCCTTCTTCGTCAGCTTCGCGCTCCGCACCGAGCCGTTCTATCGCACGTCATCGACGATCGGAAGCGTTTGCGACGGCTGGTCATCGCGGCGCGACGGTTCGTCGGCAATTCCGTGCGACTGCCCGCGGGCTCGCGGCTCGTCCAGGCATGACCAAGTCGATCTTCGCGCTCGTCCTCGCCGGAATGACCGGTTGCGTGCTGCCCGCGGGGCAGAATCCGAATTACGGCAACGGTGGCGGCGGCTATGCCGGCGGCGGCGGCGGCGGCGGCGGGCCCGCGGCCAGCTCGTCGGACCCGTCGGGGCCGCCTCCGGCGACCGCGCCGGCCGGTCCGCAGGTCGTGTCCGTCGAGCTGCACAACGACTGTGCGAACACCGTGAAGCTGTTCCTCGGGGAGAAGCCGAAGTTCGGCAGCGGCACGAATACGAGCCTCGGCTCGAACACGACGACGAGCTATCAGATGAAGCCCGGCGACATGATCTGGATCATCGACGACGGCGAGAACGGCGTGTCGTCGACGACGATCGGCGGCAACAGCGGCAGCCTGCGCCTCCGCATCACGTCGGGCTGTAACGGCTTCGAATCGTAGCGGCGAGCGCGTCGCGCACGTCGTCGCGCGCGAACACGTCGAAGTGGCGTGCCCCGGCGATCACCTCGAGCGGTGCGCACGTCGAGATCCGCGCCGCGATGCGGTCGGCGTCGGCCGGGCGGCACATCCAGTCGCGGCCGCCGGCGATCGCGACCGCGGGCACGTCGATCGCCGAGAGCGCGGCCAGGTAGTCGAGCCCGCGCAGGCTCGTCCACCTGCCGCTGCGACACCAGCCGGTGAGCTGTTCGACGTACGTGCGCGATTCGTCGGCGGAGCCGAGGCCGAACGCCCGGATCGGCGCCTTGCCCGCGAGCTGCGCGACGCCGCGATACGCGGCCATCAGCGCGCGGCGCTGACGCGTCTCGCCGAGCCAGACGGACGTCGTGACGAGCACCAGGCCGCGCGGCGGCGGAATCCGCGCGGTGCCGAGCGCGGCGCACGCGACGAGCCCGCCGAGCGAGTGGCCGAGCACCACGGCGCCGGGCGGTACCGCGGCGACGATCGCCGGCAGGTCGAGCTCGACGAGGTCGTCGAAGCTCCAGTCGCCGTCCTTGCCCGCGTGCGGCGGCTGCGAGCGGCCGTGCCCGCGAAACTCGGCGACGTAGACATCGAGCCCGCGCGCGGCGAGCGCCGCCACGAACCCGTCGGGCCGGCGCGCGCCGAAGTAGCGCCCGTCCGTCATCATCGCGTGCAGACACACGACCGCGCCGCGTGCCTCGCCCTGTGCGCGCACGCGATCGAGACGCAGCGTGACGCCGTCGGCGGTGCGCGCTGCGAGCTCTTCGGCCACTAGAAATAGTAGCGAACGCCGGCGCCGGCGTTGATGTCGGGATCGAAGCCGCCCTTCGCGCTGCCCGAGCCGAACTTGTAACCGGCGACGAGCGCGACCTCGACGAACGCGTCGAGCGGCACGTTCTTGAAGTCGAACAGCAGGCCACCGACCGCGCGCAGGCCGACCGCGACCTGGCTCGGCGCGCCGTTCTGGCCCTGATAATCGACGACGCGCAGCCCCGGGCCGACATACGCCGGAAGCACGTAGCTGTCGCGATCCTGGAGGATCCACGGGTGAAACACGTAGTCGCCGTGGACTTGCAGGCCGCCGCTGACGAAGTCCGAGCCGACCGCCGCCTGGATGGCCTGATCGTCTTTCAGATAGAGCTTGGCGCAGATGCCGGTCGGCTCGCCGAGGATGATGCCGACGCCGATCGCGCCCTTGTCGACCGGGCGGCCCGTCTCGCCTTTGGGCGTGTCGTCGTCTGCGCGCGCGGCGGGCGCGAGCACGGCCAGCGCGATCACCGCGAACGCGAAGCGAAGCATGCGGCGAAAACTATCACGGGCCCGGGCACGACGCGCCGCCGCTGGCGCCGAGCGTCGTGATCACGGCGAGCCCTGCGGTGCCGGTATTCGTGCCCGGGAACGTCGTGCTCGCCCACTGCGTGGTGTCGGCATCGACGACGAGCGCGAGCGCGGCGCCGGCGGCCTCCGCGAACAGCGCGACGAAGCCGCTCGTCGTGCTGCACTCGACGAGCAGGTTGCCGCCGCCGCCGAGGTTGTACGTGACCGTGCCGGCAGTCGCGTACACGTCGACCTCGTTGCCGCCGTCGTTGCCGATCTCGTTGTTCGCGAACGTCAGCGTGCCCGGCGGCGTGCCCTCGAAGCCGATACCGCCGACCGTCTGGCTGCCGATCGCGGTCGCGCCATTGCCCTCGACGTACACGTTCTCGAGATCGACGTAGTTTCCGGTCGTGGCCGAGTTGTAGATGATGCCCGCGCCGGTCTGGTTCTCGATCGTGAGATCGGTGGCGGCGACCGCGACGACCTGCGATGAGCCGGCACCGATGCCGATGCCGATGACGTTACCGAGGATCGCCGAGCCGTCGATCAGCGTCGACGCGCCGGTCGCCGGCAGCGGCGACGAATCGATCTCGATGCCGAAGGCGCCGAGGTTGGAGCCGATGCTGCAGTCCTCGATGTCGACCGCGTCCTCGGTGGCGTTCGTGCTCTGGATCAGGATGCCGTCGCCGGTGTTGGTGCGCACGTTGCTGCTCGTCAGCGTGACCGTGCCCGTGCTCGGCGCCGCGAACAGGCCGGAGGCGCCGTTGTCGCTCGCGGTGATGAACTTGCCGCCGAACGTGCCGCCTTGCACCGAGATGCCGTTCTGCGCGTTGTCCTGCACGTCGACGAACTTGCTCGCGGTGCCGGCGACCGTCAGCGTACCGGCGGTGAGCGTGATGCCGCTTTGCGTGTTCGAGCTGAACTGCGGTGACGTGCCGCCCGGCGTCGAGTACTTCACCGTCGAATTCGCGCCGTCGACGGCCAGGCCCGAGCCGCCGTTCTGCTCGACCTCGATCGCGCCGAACACCTGCGCGGACACGAAATCTCCGACGACGATGCCACTGCCGGTGTTCTTGCTGTAGAAGCCGGAGTTGATCTGCAAGGTGGCGGTGTCGGCGGCGTCGGTGCCCGCGGCCTGCACGCCGCCGCTCGTGTTGTTGTCGAGCGTGCAGCTCGTCAGGAACGCGGTGGAGCTCGTGATGTTGATGCCCCACGACGTGTTGTTCTGGGCGACGAGGCTCGTCGCGTCGAGGGTCGCGCCGGCGTCGAGCCGGATACCGGAGTTGCCGACCGCGGAGCCCTCGACGAAGCAGTGATGGCTCGACGTGTCGTCCTCCATCGTCACGCTGCCGCCGGAGACGAACAGGCCGCGGTTGCCGTTGTTCTCGAAGATCGTGCCGGCGAACACGCCGGTCGCGTTCGTGAGGTTGACGCTGTCGCCGCTGGTCGGTGCAGTCGGCGCGCCATCGACCGTGACGTCGGTCAGATCGAGCACGGCGCCGCCCGCGACCTGGCCCGTCGCGTTGTTCCGCACGTCGATACCGATCGCGCCCGACGACGTGTTCGCGATCGTCGTCGTGCCGAGGCTGCCCGTGATCGCGATCTTGCCGGTATGCGCGGCGGCGCTCGCGGTGTCGAGATCGACGCCGATCGCCTTGCTCGCGGAGATCGTGGTGCCGTCGTCGATCGCGACGCCGGTGCCGGCGGTCTGGTAGACGAGCACACCGTCGTCGAGGCTGCCGGTGATCGTGCAGTCGTCGATCGTCGCGGCCGCACTCGTCGGGGCCGCCGCGCTCGCGGTCGACACGACGATGCCGTCGAACGCACCCGTGATGGTCGTGCGGTGGACGAGCGGCGCGCACGCCTTGCCGCCGGTCGGCTCGGAGACGTCGATGCCGGCGCCGGTCGCGCCCGCCGCGAACGTGATGGCGAGCGCGTCGACGCCGGTCGCGGCGTTCGCGGTGCAATCGTCGAACGTGACGGCGGCGGGCGGCGTCGTGGTCGTCGTGATGGCCACGGTGATCGCGACCGCGTCGAGCGCGCCGCTGCCTTCGATGACAGCGGCGCCGACATCGGTGGTCGGCGCGAGCGTGTAGCGCGTGGCCGGGACCGCGGTGTCGTCGCTGGTCACGGTGACGCGATCCGGGATGACGAGCGGCCAGGTCTCGGCGGTCGAGAACGTGCCGGCGCTCGCGCTCTCGATCTCGGCGGTCGCGGGTGCCGTGTTCAGCGTCGCGTACAGCGTTGCCGCGGCGATCGCGTCGCCGAGCACCGGGTAGCGGCAGCCGCTCGGGCTCGCCGCGCCGTCGGGCGCGAGCGTGACGCCGCCGATCGTGATCGCCGCGGCGTTCGGATCGGCGACGAACACGCCGGTGGCCGGCGATGGACACTCGCACGCCGCGGTCGAGCCGCTGCCCGCGCACGCGAGGCCGGCGCCCGCGCAGCCCACGGTATCGACCCAGATGTCGCACGTGCCGACGGCCTCGCACGTGAGCACGTCGCCGTCGACGCTGCAGATCTGCTCGCCCTCGCTGCCGCAGCCGCCGCCCGCGGTCGGGGCGGCGACCGGGCACACGCACATCGCGTCGCCCGGGCCACCGTCGCTGCACGAGGTCGGCGCCGTGCACGTCGTCGCGCCCGCGTCGAACACGCAGGTTTGCGCGTCGGTCGTGCACGTCGTGAAGCTGCCAGCGCCGGCGTCGCAGAAGCTGCCGGCGCCGCTCGGGCAATTGACGTCCGTGTTGCACGTGCACGTGCCGGCGGCATCGACGCCGGTGCAGCTCTGATGCGTGCCGCAATCGGCGAGCGAGGCCGGGTCCGAGAACACGCAGCTTTGCGCGTCGGTCGCGCACGTGTACGTCGCCGGCGCGTCGCCGTTCGTCGTATCGGTCGTGCAGTACGTGCCCGCGCCGGCATCGCAGGTCGCGTCGAGGTTGCACGTGCACGTGCCGGTGCCGGCCGCACCGGTGCAGCTCTGATGCACGCCGCAATCGTCGAACGCGGGCAGCGCGTAGATGCAGCCGTCGGCGTCGGTGGCGCACGTGTACGTCGCCGGCATGTCGTTGTCGACGACGTCGGTCGTGCAGTACGTGCCGACACCGGCGCTGCACGTCGGGTCGGAAGCGCACGCGCACGCGTTCGCGCCGGCGCTACACGTCTGATGCGCGTCGCACGCGCTGCCGCCGCCGCTCGGAAACGTGCCGCAGCCGGTCGCGTCGACGACGCATGTCACGAGCGTGCCGTCGGCCGCGCACGTCGTCTGGCCCGCCGTGCATTCGGTCGTGCAACCGGCATCGGAGCCGGGGCCGGCGTCCTCGAGTGGATGGATATTGTCTCCGCACCCCACGCCCACCGCCGCGATGAAGGCCAAGGCAACCAGCCTGCGCATGTCCCGCCAGCATAAACCAGGTCACGGCTCGGTCGCGAGATCGAAGCTTGCAGTCCCGACGACCATCCCGGTGTGTGTGAACACGCACGAACCCGCCGGCGCCGGCTGCGATCCCCATCCCGCGTAGTACATGCGATTGACACCGTCGGGGCCGCGCGCGATCGCGACGCCCGGCAGGAGGCCGTACGACTCGTACGTCTCACTGTCGCCCCACTGAAAATCGCGCGCGCTCGGCTGCGCGCCGAACGTGATGCCGTCCTGCGACGTGACCTTCCACACGCCGAGTGTGGGGAACACGATGCTCGGAATCGTCGCCTTGTCGGCGTCGGAGTCGAGGTGGTACCAGAGCGTGCGACTGCCGTCGGGCTCGAATTGCACGGCGGGAGTCTGGCCACCGTTCAAGATCGGGTTCGTCGCGGTCATCGTCCAGTGGATGAGGTCTGTCGACGTCGCGTGCGAGATGCCGTATGCGGCCGGCTGGCCGCCGCTGGTCATCGCCAGCGACGAGAAGTACAGGTCGTACGTCGAGCCGATCTGATGCAGCTCGGGATCGGCGACGATGCCGGGCCCGAGGTTCGACAGCGCGGGGAACGCGTCGCTCGCGAGCAGCAGCAGGCCGTCGATCTTGGCGAACGGCGTCGGCTTGCCGGCGTACGGCGACTCCGCCGCCGGCAGCTTGGTGAACGCGGTGCCGTCGGCGGAGAACGCGATGCCGAGCTGCCAGCCGGTCTGGCCCTCGACCATCAGCTGCGAGTTGTTGCCGCCCGCGTAGATGAGCGCGTAGCGGCGATCCGGCGTCGCGGTCGGATCCTCGATCACGGTCGGAGTCTCGACGGTCGTGTCGTCCCACTCCATCGGATCGAGGTTCGAGCGCAACGCCGGCTCGGCCTGGACCGTCCAGTGCACGCCGTCCGCCGAGGACGCGTACTTGATGTCGATCTCGTGGACGTCGTCGGCGGTGCCGATCGTGCTGCAGTCGGCGGTGATCACGGTCGACCACCACGCCTTCCACAGCTGCTCGCCGGCATCGTAGAGCACGGTCGGATCGGCCTGCGTCCACTCGATGCGGCCATCGGCGGACGGGCGCATCGCGGTCACCAGCGGGTTTGCGGCGCAGCGCTGCCAGCTCGAGCCGGTCGGCGCGCCGCACAGCGCGGTGATGCTCGGCCCGGCGTCGGGTTGCGGCGCCGCATCGGCCTGCGCGTCGGGATTCGCGGCAGTGTGGGAATTTGCGCCGCACGCCGCCACGAGCGCGAGCAGGCTCGCGCGCACTAACGGACGGTTTTCAGGTGAATCTCGCCGCACGATGGGTGCTCCATGCGGCCCGACATCGTGTGATGCGCGTCGTCCTTCGTCGCGGTGACGCCGACCATGATCCACCCGGGCGGTTGTTCGATCCACGCGTCGGGGTGGAGTGCATAGTGCGTACCGTCGGATTCGCCGGTCATCCGGAACGAGCCGTGCGGCAGATCCGGGTTCTCCTTGATCGCGCCGAACTCGAAGATCGCGGTGACCGAGCACTTCTTGCCGTCGCAGCTCTCGTCGATCGTGAGGTTCACGCCGGTGGGGCCTTGCGCGCACGTGTACGTGCCCTGCCACTTCGTGTGCTCGGTCTTCGCGGTCTCGGCGGAGGCGACGCCGCTCGCGCACAGCAATGCCAGGAGGACGACGCGCATGCGTTCAGGATCGCATACGCGGTCAGCCGCGCAAGAGCCGCGCGAGCTTGTTGCGGCTGATGCCGAGCGCGCGCGCCGCCGCGGACTGGTTGCCGTCCTCGCGGTCGAGGATCGCGCGCGCGTAGCGGCGCTCGGCTTCCTCGAGCGAGAGCCCGGCCGGGAGGTGCACGCCGTCGGGTTCCACTTCGGGCGGCGCCGGCGCGCTCGCGGGCAGCGACATCGTGATCGAATCGCCGGCGCCCGGCTGCGGCGCGCGCAGCGCGAGATCCTTCACGCCGATCGTCGGGCCGGTCGCGAGCACGACCGCGCGCTCGATCGCGTTCTCGAGCTCGCGCACGTTGCCCGGCCAGCCGTACGCGACGAGCGCGGGCCGCGCCGAATCGGTCAGCCGCAGCGGGCCCTTGCGATGGCGGCGCGAGAACTGCTGCACGAAGTGCTCGGCGAGGTCGGTGATGTCGTCGCCGCCGCGCGTGCGCAGCGGCGGCACGTCGATCTCGACCACGCGGAGACGAAAGTACAGGTCGCTGCGGAACTGCCCGGCGGCGACGAGTGCCGCGAGATCGCGGTTCGTCGCGGCGACGAGTCGCACGTCGGCGGTGAGCGTCTCGCGCCCGCCGATGCGCTCGAACTGGCGCTCCTGCACGAACCGCAGCAGCTTGCCCTGCAGCGGCAGCGGCAGCTCGCCGATCTCGTCGAGGAACAGCGTGCCGCCCGCGCTCGCCTCGACCTTGCCGATCACGCGCGCGTCGGCGCCGGTGTACGCGCCGCGCTCGTGGCCGAACAGCTCGCTCTCGACGAGCGCGGCCGGCAGCGTCGTGCAGTCGACGTGCACGAACGGTTGCTCGCGGCGCGTCGAGTTGACGTGGATCGCGCGCGCGAGCAGGCCCTTGCCGGTGCCGGTCTCGCCGTGAAGCAGCACGGTCGCGTCGGTCTGCGCGGCGCGCACGATCACGTCGTAGACCGCGGCCATCGCGGGCGAGCGGCCGATGACGTGGTTGAAGCGGCCGCGTACGACGAGGCCGCGCTGCGCGTCGTCGCCGCGCAGGCTCGTGTAGTCGAGCGCGCGCCCGATCTGCTCGGCGAGCACGCGCACGAAGTCCTCGTCGCGCGCGTCGAACGCGCCGCCGTGTTTGTCGAGGATCTGCAGCACGCCACGCATCTGGCCGCGGCGCATGATCGGCGCGGTGAGGATCGTCGTCGGCCGGTAACCGATCTGTTGCGCGAGTTGCTCGCCGCCCCAGCGCGGGTCGTGCGCCGCATCGCGGATGTTCACGAGCTCGCCGGTCTGCGCGACGTGCCCGACGGCGCCGAATCCGGGCGGCACGCGCAGCTCGGCCAGCTCGGGCAGCGTCGCGACGCGCGAGCGAATGTCGCCGGTCGCGCCGTCGATCAGCCACAGCGTCGCGCGATCGGCGCCGAGTGCACGCGCCACGCGCGACGCGAACGTCGCGAGCAGGTCGTCGAGCTCGACCTCGCCCGCGATCATCGCGCCTAGATCGGCCAGCAGCTCGAAGCGCTGCTCGTGCTCGCTCATTCGAATCGCGATCATCGCACGCTTCACGCAGCGGCCGCGCGCTCCGCGTCGCGCGCGAACAGCTCGATGCCTTCGCGCGCCGCGACCGTGCCGGGCAGCGCGGCGCGCGCGTCGGCTTCGATCGCCGCGAGCTGCGTGTCCCCGCGGCCGGGATCGTGGTGGAACAGCACGAGCTGCGGCACGGCCGCGGCGCGCGCGAGCTCGACGCCGGCGAGCCACGTCGAGTGGCCCCAGCCGACCTTCGACGGATATTCGGCGGGCGTGTACTGCGCGTCGTAGATCAGGATGTCGGCGCCCGACGCGAGCTTCGCGAGAGTCGGATCGACGCACGCGAAGTGCTCGGTGTCCGTCGCGTAGACGATCGACTGGCCCGCGTGCTCGAGGCGGAACCCGTACACCGGGTCGGGGTGGTTGAGGCGCGCCATCGTCACGGTGATGTCGCCGATCTCGAAGCGATCGTTACTGCGCAGCTCGCGCGTCGACACCGTGCCGCCGAGATCGTCGAATGCGACCGGAAAGAACGGCGCGCGAAACACCTCGCGCATCGCCTGGTCGAGCGACATCGTGCCGTTCGGACCGCTCGCGATCTCGACGCGATGCCCGGGCACGTAGATCGGCGTGAAGAACGGCAAGCCGGCGAGGTGGTCCCAGTGCAGGTGCGAGAGCAAGATGGTCGCGTGCGGGATGCGCTCGCGCATGCGTTCGTCGCCGAGCGCGCGCAACCCGGTGCCCGCGTCGAGGATGATGCGCGTGTCGCCGGCGCGAACCTCGAGGCACGCGGTATTGCCGCCGGCGGTGCGGTCGTCGCCCGGAGTCGCGATCGAGCCACGCACGCCGAAGAATCGAACGCTGAGGTCGTGGGTCATGCCGCGAAGAAGAGCAGCTTCGGTGCCAGCGCTAAGTCCGCGTCGCGGAGCGCGAGTTGCTGCACGTTGGAGCGATCGCTGCTCCGAAACGAAGCAGCCCGTGGCAACATCGCGGAATGCGCTGCTTCGCTCTGGCGTTGTTCGGTGTTGCGCTGTGGGTGCACGTCGCCGCCGCGGACGATGCGGCATCGGCGTGCAAGGCGCGCCGGCACGCGATCGCGATGGCGGCCCAGCAGCTCGCGACGGCCGACGAGCGCGCGGCGCTGTACGCGACGATGCCGGAGTGTGTCGTGCGCGACGACGGCTCGGTGGAGGTGATCGAGCCCGCGCCGGCCGCGGTCGACACGTCGCCGATGCCGCGGCGCTTCGAGCTCGCGGTCGCGAGCGGGATCGGCGAGACCGGCGTGTTTCCGGGCGCGCAGGCGCTCGCGTCGGGTCCCGGGCCGGTCGTCGAGGTCGAAGGCACGACGTGGTTGCGCCGCCACTTCGGCGTGACCGTGTTCGCGAGCGCGACGCAGTTCGCCGACGCGAATTACCGGCTGTTCTACACGACGACGGCGCCGGGCATGCCGGGCAACCCGATCGTTCCGCTCGGTGGACCGATGTCCATGGCCGCGCCGGTCACCGACACCGTCTACGACGCGGGTGCGCGCCTCGACATCCGCTACGGGCGCATGACGGCCGGCGCCGGCCTCGGCGTCGTCGTCGAGCAAGCGACGGAGCTCGGCTCGTACACCGACACGCTGCTCGGCATGGATCTCGCGGTCGCCGCGCACGTCGGCTCGATGCGCGGTGCGAGCGTCGAGCTGCGTGCGTTCGCCACGTACGCGCCGATCGCGCTGACCCAGCTCGACACCGACGACTACATGCTGTTCTCGATGCGCCTGGCCGTGGGGCTCCGGTATTGACGCGGTGGGGCTTGGTCGCGTGCATCGTGATCGCCGGTTGCGGGCGCGTTCACTTCGCGAGCGACCCCGATGCGGACCCGAGCGACGCGAGCACCTCGCTGGACGGGCCGGAGCCGTGCCCGCCGTTCGCGACGTTTTGCGACGGTTTCGAATCTGTGGGGCTGGGCATGTGGAGCAGCGTCTACACGCCCTCGGCCCAGATGGTCGACGGCGTACACGTTCACACCGGCCGCTTCGCGCTCGACGCGCACGTGCCGCCGTCCGGTGGAACCGGCGGTGAAGGCGGTCCGGCGCTCATGCTCGCGCAAACGATCAGCGGCACGTTCGCGGTGCGCGAGTGGGTGTACTCCGAGCAGCCGATCATCAACTACATCGGGACGGTATTCGTGTACTCGTCGGCGAATCCTACGGGCCAGTACATCGAGGGGCTCGGCGACGACGTCGGCAACTGGGCCGTCACCGAGGACAGCCCGGTCGGCATGCTGCACGATCACACCGGCTCGACGGCGGCCGCGACGAACGCGTGGGTGTGCGTCGAGCTGGTGATCGCGGTCGGCGCGACCGCGTCGAATCGCATGCAGCTGTTCATCGACGGCAACCTCGCGATCGACGCGGCCTTCGACGACCCCGCGCCGACGTACGACGCCGTCGCCGTCGGCGTCACACGCGCGAACACGGCCGGCTTCGAGCTGTTCATCGACGACGTGGTGTTCGCCGCCCAGCGCATCGGCTGCTAGCCGCGCTTCAGGGCCTTCATCAGCAACTGCAGCAAATCGCGCGAGCGGTCGCGCGCGATCGCGAGGATCGCGGCGACGTAGGCGGCGGCGCCGGCCAGGATCTCGGCGACGAGGTAGATGACGGGATGCTGCACGCCGGCTGCGGCGAGCGCGCGGCCGACCAGCCATACGGTGGCGGCCATCACCGCGCACGCGGCGAGCGGCTGCATGAACCCGGCGACCAGGCGCATCGGCGACGGCCCCTCGCGCGCGACGAGCGCGACGCCGCCGATCGCGGTCGCGCCGAACGCGATGCCGACCGCACTGCTCGCGACGCGCAGGCCGTACGGCGCGAGCAGCGCGATGCCGGTCAGCAGCACGCCGACCTTCGCGATCTCCAGGAACATCAGCTTGCCGGTCTTCGACTCCGCTTCCATGTACGCCGACAGCACCCACGAGATCGGCCGGAACACCGAGAGCACCGACAGCACCGCGAGCAGCGGCGCGACCTCCTGCCACTTGTCGGCCGGCAGGATCGCCGAGATCAACGGGTACGCGACGAGGCCGAGCCCGATCGCGAGCGGAAAGATCACGATCGACAGCAGCGCGGTCGCGCGCTCGAGGGCCGCGGCGCGGCGCGAGCTCGGCAGCTCCGCCATCGACGGCAACAGCACGAGCGCGATCTGCTCGCCGACCTGGATCGCCGGGATGTCGGCGAGGTTGTACGCCATGTTGTAGATGCCGACGCCGCCCGCACCGAAGAATCGCGAGACCGCCAGATTGTCCCAATATCGGGACGCTTGATGCGCGATGCCCTGGAGCCCGAGCGGCACGCCAAAGCTCAGCATGTCGCGCATGCGCGCCCAGCGCAGCTTCGTCGGCGTCGCCCAGCTCCGGATCCCGGCGGCGCGCACGAAGATCGCGACGACGACCGTCGATTGCACGAGGTTGCCGACGACGATCGGCATGCCGGCCCAGTCGTCGGAGAACACGCGCGTCGCCGCGAGCGTCACCGCGGTGACGGTGTACGCGAATTCGCCGATCGCGAGCGCCATGCCCGACGCGCGAAAGCTCATGCGCTTGGTCAGGATCCGTTCGGGCATCGCGCCGAGCCGGCGGATGAAGATCGCGAGCGCCATGCCGGGCACGTAGACCGCGGCGTGCGGCGCATCGAGCAGCGGCGCGAGCCGGCCGCCGAACAGCGCGATCAGCCCGAGCGAGAGGATGCCGAGCGTGATGTACAGAAACGTGGCGTGCCAGGTGACCTCGGCCTCGTCGCGGCCGCGGCCGCGTACGACCGTGTACTGACCGAAGCCCCAGATCGTGAGCCAGTTGGCGGTCATGCACACCACGGTCGCGTCCGAGACCTCGCCGATGACCTCCGGATGCAGAAACCGCGTCATCGCGAGCGTGCCAACGACGCCCACCGCACGCCCACCCATGCTCGATAGCACCGTCCACAGCGCACCGCGCGCGGCCTTGTGCTCGAGTGACATGGTCGAGCGACGTGCATGTGCAGGCAACGTGCCGGATGCGGCGCCGGACTCGGACTCGGGGTCGGAGTCGGATCCGGATCCTGGACTCGGACCGGGTGGAGCTAGCGCGGTCGCATCGCGCAAACGGGCCGAGTCCGACTCCGACTCCGACTCCGATTCCGATTCCGATTCCGATTCCGATTCCGATTCCGACTCCGACTCGGGATCGGGATCGGTTTCGGGTTCGGGTTCGGTTTCGGTTTCGGTTTCGGGTTCGGGTTCGGGTTCGGGTTCGGTTTCGGTTTCGGTCCTCACAGCCAGCGTCGAAGCCTGAAACCGATCCAGGCGAGCGCCTTGCGCCACCAGGGCAGCTGCTGCCAGGCCGCCTTGTCGAACGGATCGCAGCTCGCGACGTCGCCTTCGAACTCCGCGACCATCGCCGCGCCGACCGCGCGATCGAGGATCTCGACCGTCACCTCGAGGTTGTTGAACCGGCTCTGCGCGTCGAAGTTGTAGCTGCCGATCGTCGACCACATCGCGTCGACCACCGCGGTCTTCGCGTGCATCATCGCGCCGCGCCAGCGCAGCACCTTGACGCCGCGCTGCACGAGCCGGCGCAGCACGTACAGGCTCGCCCATTCGATGATCCGCACGTCGGAGTGGCCGGGTACGATGACGCGCACGTCGACGCCGCGCCGCACCGCCTGCACGAGCGCCCGGCGCAGGCCGCGATCCGGCAGGAAATACGCGTTCTGGATCCACACCGACTCGCGAGCGTGCTTGATCACGTGCACGTACGCGCGCCGGATCGCCGGTTTCTTGCGGCGCGCCGTGTTGTCGATCGCGCGCGCGAAGCTCGTGCCGCCGACCCCCGGCGATCGGCTCGGCCGCGGCGGTGCCGTGTACGTCGCACCGCCGATACGCAACCACGTGCGCCGGAACAGCCGCGCGAGATCGAGCACGATCGGCCCGCGCACGCGGCAATGCAGGTCGTGCCAGCCCGCACCGCCGTCGTCGATCGAGGCGTAATCGTCGGCGATGTTGAGGCCGCCGGTGAACGCGACGGCGTCGTCGACGACAAGCACCTTGCGGTGATCGCGGTGCGAGAACCCCCAGCGTGCACGCCACGGCGCGATCGGGTTGAACTCGATCACCTCCGCGCCCGCCGCGCGGAGCTCGTCGACGTACGCGCCGGCGAGCCCGAACGAGCCGATCGCGTCGTAGATCACGCGCACGATCACGCCCGCCCTCGCGCGCTCGATCAACGCGGCGCCGAACCGCCCGCCCGTGCGGTCCGATGCCAGGATGTACGTCTCGAGGCAGATCGAGCGGCGTGCCGCGCCGATCGCCTCGAGCATCGCCGGATACGTCTCGCCGCCGTCGCGCAGCACGGCGACCTCGCAGCCGACGCGCCAGCCCGCCGCCGACCGCGCGTAGCGGCGCAGCTCGCGTGGCAGCGCCACCTCGATCGAGCGCGACGGCTCGTCGTCGTGGATCGGCTCGGGAACGCCAGCCGACTGCTCGGGTTCGGCCGCGGCGCTCACGCGTACCGGATCCCGGTGATCGTGTACGTGATGTCGCCCTTGGGCCGGCGCACCATCACCTCGTCGCCGTCGCGCTTGCCGAGCAGCGCCTTCGCGACCGGCGCCTCCATGCTGATCCAGCCCTTGTCGGCGTCGCTCTCGTCGGGGCCGACGATGCGATACGTGGCCTCCCCGCCGTCCTCGTCCTCGACGGTCACCCACGCGCCGAAGAACACGCGCGACGCATCGCTCGGCGCTTCGGTGACCACCGTGAGCACGTCGAGCCGCTTCGACAGGAACCGCACGCGGCGATCGATCTCGCGCAGCCTGCGCTTGCCGTAGATGTACTCCGCGTTCTCCGAGCGATCGCCTTGCGCCGCGGCGTCGGCGACCTCCTGCGTGACGCGCGGCCGCTCTTTCGTCCACAGCTGCTCGAGCTCCGCGCGCAATCGCTTCGCACCCTCCGGCGTGATGTAGTGCTTGCCGCTCATCCAGCCAACGTTCCGAGCATATAGCGTATGCTGCGCGCGGCCGCGTCATGGGCTCCGAGTTGCTGATCGTCGTGGGGTTGCTCATGGTCAACGGGCTGTTTTCCGGCGCCGAGATCGCGGTGCTGAGCGTGCGCAAGACGCGGATGCGCGAGCTCGCCCGCAAGAAGGACCGCCGCGCACTGGCGGTGAAGGCGCTGCGCGAGCATCCGGATCGCTTCCTCGCGACGGTGCAGATCGCGATGACGACGGTCGGCACGGCGGCCGCGGCGTTCGGCGGCGCACGCATGGAGCACGAGCTCGAGCCGTCGCTCGCGTCGGCCGGATTCCCATCATGGAGCGCGCTCGTCCTCGTGATCGCGCTCGTCACGTTCCTCGAGCTCGTGATCGGCGAGCTGATCCCGAAGTCGCTCGCGCTGCGCTACAGCGACCGCTATTCGTTCTTCGTCGCGCGGCCGCTGCGCGCGCTGTCGCACGTCATGCGGCCGCTCGTGTGGGTGCTCACCGCGGTGTCGAACGTCGTGCTGCGCCTGTTCGGCGATCGCACGACGTTCTCCGAGGCGCGGCTGTCGCGCGACGAGCTCCAGCAGCTGGTCGAGGAAGCGGCGAAGACCGGCTCGGTCGATCCACGTGCGAGCGAGATCGCGTCGCGCGCGCTCGAGTTCGACAAGGTCACGGTCGCCGAGGTGATGGTGCCGCGCACGCGCGTCGTCGCGCTACGCCGCAACGCGCCGCCCGATGAAGTGCAGCGCGTGATCCTCGAAGAGGGTCATAGCCGCATGCCGGTCTACGACGGCAACCTCGACAACATCGTCGGCTACGTCGTCGCGCGCGACGTGCTCGCCCTCGCGTGGGAGAAGGGGCTCGTCGTGCTCGAGGACATCCTGCATCCGCCGCACAAGGTCCCCGACGCGACGCGCGCGCTCGATCTGCTGCGCGAGATGCAGCGCCGCCGCACGCAGATGGCGCTCGTGATGGACGAGCACGGCGGGCTCGCCGGCCTGGTCACGACCGAGGATCTGATCGAGGAGCTCGTCGGCGAGATCATGAGCGAGGACGACGTGCCCGAGCAGTACTTCACGCGCGAGCCCGAGGGCACGATCGTCGTCCAGGGCTGGGCGGCGGTGCGCAAGGTCAACCGCGATCTTCACCTCGATCTGCCGGTCGGCAAGGACCGCACGACGATCGCCGGGCTGTGCATGTCGCTCGCGCAGGCGATCCCGCAGGCCGGGGAACGGCTGACGATCGAGGACGGAACCGTCCTCGAGGTCATCGAAGCCTCGCCCCGGCGCGTGCGCCGCGTGCGGATCCACCCGGTCGTGGAGGGCGACGAATCGGACTCGCGGGCAAACGATGCCCGCGGCGATTAGACCCGGGCTTCGGGTCTCTGGCCGTTGTACGGATCCGCCCGCCGCCGCCTTCCCCACCGACGAGATCGTGTACGATTTCGCTGATGCCGGTCATCGCGCGCGACGCCGTCGCGTCGGACCATCTCGTGTACGCCTGGCCGTTTCCGATCGGCCCGGAAGAGCACGAGGTGGCGTGCGCGGAGGACGAGCAAGTCGTGATGTGCCCGGCGTGGGTCGTCGGCGAGCGACTCGGTCCCGGTCGTCATCGCTGGCGCACGCCGGATCCGCAGCGGCCGACCTCTGCGTTCTTCGTGCTGACCGCGCCGGTCGAGGTCTCGTTCGACATGACGACCGGCTTCGTGATGCCGATGAACGGCATGCCGGTGCGGCTGCGCGCCTCCGGCTCGCTGCAGGTCCGGTGCGCGGATCCGGGCCTGTTGATCGCGCAGTTCGTCGGGCTGCCGTTCGATGCGGTCAACGAGGGCGTGGTGCGCAGCGTGTCGCGCAGCATCGAGCGCATGCTCGCGCGCTTGCTCACGCGGCGAGTCGTCATGGCCGGCACGCCGGCCGCGGTGACCGACGGCGCGATGCTCGCGGGCATCGTCGAGGAGCTCGTCGCGTACAACCCGGCGGCGGGCGCGGTGTTCGGCGTCGAGCTCGTGCGCATGGGCCACCTGACGATCTACGCCGACGACGGCTCGCAACCGTGGCCGCAGGATCTCGGCGCGCGCGCCGGTTCGAACGGCGACTTGATCCGCCGGGCGCAGCACGATCTGCTCGAGACCGTGCGTTCGCATCCGCCGCCGCCGGTCGTCGAACCGCCGCCGCCTCCACGCACGGGCAACCCGACCGGCGCGGTGTCGGGCGAGATCGGCGCGCGCGGCTCGCAGCCGCCGCTCGATCCGCATCGCGTCATCATGTCGCCGATCCCGCGCGGCGAGGTCGAATCGCAGGACGAGATCACGCAGCCCGGCGTCGATGTCGTGCGCACGCCGCCGCCCGGCTCGCTGCGCACGAGGACGCCGTCGCCCGCGCCGCCGGGCGCCGCGCAGGAGCCGCGCGGAGCGATCCTCGGCATCGGCACGGCGGCGATCGGTCACGCCGCGTCGGGCTCGATCGCTTCGGGCGAGATTCCGTCGAAGATGTCGCCCGGCCAGCGCGTGCTGTTTCCCGGGCCGAACGGCCTCATGCAATCGGCGACGATCCGCCAGCTCATGCAGGGCTACTACGAGCTCGAGGTCGGCAGCTCGGGCGAGACGATCTGGGTTCCGGTCAACGGCGTCGTTCCCGAAGGCCAGTGAAGCGAACCGCGTCGCGCGCGCATCGAAGTCGCATGACGGTTCGCGAGGCGCGCGCGCGGTATTTCGCGATGAACGGGTTCTCCGACGCCACGTATCGCGATCGCTGGGTGAAATTCAAGGTCGGGCCGGTGCCGGTCGCGTTTCCGAACACGCCGTCGCGGCAGCGCGCGATCCCGATGCACGATCTGCATCACGTCGCGACCGGTTACGCGACGACGTTCGCGGGTGAAGCCGAGATCGGCGCGTGGGAGGTGGCCGGCGGCTGCGGCGACTACGCGGCCGCCTGGGTGCTGAACGCGATCGCGTTCGCCGGCGGGATGGTCGTCGCGCCGCGCCGCACGTATCGCGCGTTCGTGCGCGGCCGCCACGCGCGCACGCTGTATCACGCAGGATGGCACGACGACTTGCTCGAGCTCGAGGTCGCCGAGCTGCGCCGCCGCGTCGCGTTCGCCGACGCGGCGCCGCGCGCGACCTGGCGTGACCGCGCCGCGTTCGCCGGCTGGCTCGCGGTGCTGGCGATGCCCGGCGCGACGCTCGTCGTCGCGGCGCTGGTGCTCAGAACCAGGTGACGCCGACGGTGATGCCCGCGTTGACGATCGTCGTGTTCGCGTTGCTCTCGAGGATCCGGTCACCGGCCGCTTCGAACTCGCCGAACAGCGCGAGGTGCTTGAGCTGGAACCACTCCCAGCCGAACGCGGCGAGCGCGGTCGCGCCGAAGTGATGATCGGTGCCGGACATTCCGGTCATGCTCGAGCCCGGCAGCGACAACATGCCGACGCCACCACCGACTCGGAGGTACAGCGACGGCGCCGCGTACACCTTGATGTCGCCGCCGAACACCGTGCTGCGCGTTCCGGATCCGTCGACGAAGTCGATCAGCGCCTCGATCGCAGAGGTCTGCGAGAGTGCGGTGCCGACGCGCAGCGTGAACGCCGGACCTTCGACGCGCTGCTCGCTGCCGCTATCCGGGACGACGTGCAGCTCGCCCGGGCCGAAGCCGAGCGCGACGGTCAGACCCGAGCGGTCCGGATCGGAGGTCGGAGGACCTTGCATGTCGGGATCGCGATCGTCGGCGAACACGTTCGCGGACAGCAGCAACGCCGGGACGATCAGCCACTTCATCGGGGTCTCCTTGTTCATAGACGCGACAGCACTTCCTTGCGCTTGACGCGATGCTCGCGCTCGTCGATCAACCCGGCCTGCAGCGCCTCGTCGAGCTCGTGCAGGCGGCGGCGCGCCTCCGCTTCCGTGATCGGCGTGTAGCCCGGCACCGCCGCGTGCGCGCGATGCGGGCGAGCTGTTGGCATCGGCGCCGGCGCGACCGCGACGGCCGCCGGCTCGGGTGCGGCGTGCGCGGGCTCCGGCACCGCCGCGGGCTGCGCGGGTTGCGCGGCCTCGCTCGGCGCGTGGATCGGCTGCGCCTCGGTCGGGATCACGCCCGAGTACTCGTCGGCGTGCCGGCTGCCCGCGTAGTAGACGATCTGCAAGCGGTGATGGTGGACGAGCACGTAATAGTACCGCGGCGCGTCCTCGGCCCAGCCGACGATGCGGACGGCTTCGTCGGCGTGCATGGTCGCGAGGCGCGCCGCGATCGGGCCGGCGAGTGCGCGCGCGTCGTCGTCGAGGAACATGCCGCTCGCGAGCAGCGCACTCGCGACCGCCTGCTCGGGGACCGCGAACGGCTCGTGATCGGGCAGGCGCTCGTCGGAGACGATCTCGACCACCTTGTCGCTGTCGCTCTCCACCTGCTCGATGACGTCGGGGTGATAGACCACCTGCGGGGTTCCCGCACAGCCGAGCGCGAGCGCGAGCGCGAGCCTCATCGAACGACCATGTAGCCTTCGGGCGAGCGATCGTCGTTGATGATCTTGCTCTCGCCTACGCCCTCGGTCGTGAACGACACGCCCTCCTTCGTCGGAATCGCCTGCGCGAGAATGCGCACGCGGCCGAGCAGCGTCGTGACGCGCGGGAACGGCGTCTTCTTCCAATACCAGATCGCGGCGCCGGCGACCGCGACCGCCGCGCCGAGTGTCGCGAACGTCTGGCGGAACGAGGTGTCGCTGATGGTGTCGAGCACCACGCCCCCGACGATGCCGCCGGCCGCGAGTCCGATCTGCTTGGTCAGCAGTGGCTCGTCGGTGATCACCTTCTCGCGCACGTCTGCACCGCCCCACGATACGTCGACGAGCAGGCGGTAGTCCGGCGGCTCGGTGAGCGCAAGCGCGCCCTGCGCGGGGAGCAGCGGCGGCGCGGCGCCGGGCTGTGCGCCTGCCACGACGACGAGCGGCGGCTGCGACTGCACGCGCGCACCAGCACGCGAGAGCTTGGCCTCGACCTGCGCGGTCAGGTACGCGAGCAAATCGTCCTGCGAGTGCGGGAACACGCCGGAGACCTCGATCGCGACGGTCTTGCCCTGCAGCTTCGACAGATCGAGCGCCTCGACGGCCTGGTCGGTGGCGAGCGCGACGACGCGCTGCTGGTTGGGGACCCGGACGTCGGCTTCCGCGCGGCGCACCGGAACGGTTTCCTTGTTGTACTTGCAGCCGGCGAGGGCGACCGCTCCTATCACGACAACCAGGAATTCGCGCATGCTGTAGCACTTTATGCTGGCCAAGCAATCGAACGCAACGGCTCGCGGGTGATTCATTTTCCGAAGTCGTCGAGGATCTGTTGTCGGCGCGCGGCGCACTCCGCCTGCGTGAAGGTGCCTTCCGCGCACAGGTGATCGAGTGCGGTGAGCCGTTCCTTGAGGGTCAGCGGGCCGTCCGGCGGCGGTGCGGCATCCGCCGCGGACGCATCGGGTCGCGGCGCGTCGAGCGCGGCGTCCGGTCGCAGCGCGTCGGCGCGCGCCGCATCGATCGCGCGCGCGTCGGGCGCGGCGGCTCGGTTGCCGCCGTGCACGGCGAACGCGATCGCGATCCCCGCGCCTGCGATCACGCCGATCGCCGCGAGCGCGAGAGGTGCACGCGATCGCGCGCCACTCGGCGCGCTCGGAACCGGCGCGGTCGGCGCGGCGATCGTTGCCGCGGCATACATCGGCACGACGGTGGCGAGCGTCGCGGCGTGCGGCGCCGCGAGAAATGGCCGCAGCTGTGCGCGCAAGGCCGCCGCGCTGGCCGGTCGCGCGCCGGGATCTTTCGCGAGGCAGCTCGCGACCACGTCGGAGATCGGCGCTGGCACGCCCGCGATGCGCTCGACGAGCCGCGGCGGCGTCTGCGTCATGTGTTGCAGTAGCAGCCCGCCGAGGCTGTCGGCGTCGAACGGCAGCTGGCCCGACAGCATCTGGTACAGCATGCAGCCGACCGCATAGAGATCCGAGCGCGGGCCGATGTCGCGTTGCCGGCCCTCGCACTGCTCCGGCGCCATGTACGACGGCGTGCCGAGCAGCGCCCCGGTGCGGGTCTTGTCGAGCTGTGCGTCGTCGAGCAGCTTGACGATCCCGAAGTCGAGCACCTTGACGATCGTGCGCTCGCCGGAGCGCGCGAGGAACACGTTGTCGGGCTTGAGGTCGCGGTGCACGATGTTCGCGCGATGCACGACCTCGAGTGCGTCGAGCACCGCGTCGGTGACGGCGAGAGCGTCGATCACCGGCATCGCGCCGACGCGCCGGATGTGGTGCGCGAGGCTCTCTCCCGAAAGCAGCTCCATCAAGTAGAACGGGCGGCCATCGGGCAGCGCGCCAAAATCGAAGATGTGGATGATGTTCGGGTGGTCGATCTTGTTGACCGATTGCGCCTCGACGCGAAACCGCCGCACGACGTCGGGAATCGCCGCGACCTCGGTGGACAGCACCTTGACCGCGACGTCGCGCCCGATCTCGGGGTGTGTCGCGCGATACACGCGCGCCATGCCGCCCTCGCCGAGCTGCGACACGATCTGATAGTTGCCGACGCGCGTACCGATCAGCGGATCTGCGGCCACTCATTGCCTCCGCCACGCCGAGCTCGCCCACGCGAGTGTGCGGCCGGCGGCGCGCGCGGGGCCGCGGAGCTCGGACGCACCGGCCCGGATGACGAGCGCGTCGCCCTCGGTGCGCCAGCGGATCGTGCGCATGGCGACGATCCGCCCCGCGAGCCACACCGCGGTGCGACCATCACCGCCCGCACGGAGATCGACGAGCCACACCGCATCGCCCGCGGGCGACGCCCACAGGCCTTCGAGCTCTCCGGCCGTGACCGCGGCCCCCGCGGGAACGCGCCCGCTGTCCACGTGCGGCCGCACGGACTCGGCGCGCGCCCGTTCTGCGGCGGCTGCGAGCCGGCGCTGCTCGGCCTGGTCGGCGACGCGCGCGCGCTCGGCTTCGCGCGCGCGCTCGGCTTCGGCGGCACGGGCCTTGGCCTCGGCTGCGATGCGCTCGGCCTCCGCCGCGCCTGCCTTCGCCTGCTCGGCGGCCCGTGTCTTCGCATCCGCGGCCACGCGCGCGGCCTCCTCGGCGCGAGCCTTCGCCCGCTCGGCGGCGCGTGCCTTGTCCTCGGCGGCGGCGCGTGCCTGCTCGTCGGCCTTGGCCTTGGCCTCGGCCGCGGCGCGTGCCTTGTCCTCGGCGGCGGCGCGCATTTGCTCGTCGGCCTTGGCCTTGGCCTCGGCGGCGGCGCGTGCTTGCTCCTGTGCGTTCGCCTTCGCGTCGGGGCTCGTCGGGCCCGTCGTTACACCCGCCGCGGCCTTGTACTTGTCGAGGTACTCGGTGGTCGAGGCGACGATCGGATCGCCGGGCGCGAGCTGTTCGAGCTCGGCGATCTCCGCATCGGCTTGCTTCCACTGTGCGTGGCGCGCGAAGTGGCGGGCGCGGTCGGCGTGGCCGCGCGCCGCGGCGAGCTGGGTCGTGCGCCGTTTGTCGAGACGCGCGCGCTCGGCGGCGAGCCGCGCATCGGCTGGCGCGATACGGGCGAGCTCGTCCAGCGCATGCTGCGCAGCGGCAAGCTTCGTCGGATCTGGATCGGCGATCGCGGCGTCGGCCTTCGCGAACAGCGTGTCGGCGGCGCCGTGCTGTTCGAGCGCCACGACCTCCGACTCCTTCTGCGTGCGCCGCGCGCTGTCGGGCGCGTCGGCGGTCCACTTCACGAGCACGTCTTTCGCGGCGGCGAAGTCGACCTTGGCGATCGCCTCGTCGAGCTCGGGCCCGTAGGTGTCGTCGGCGAGCGCCGCGATCTTTGCCTTGACCTCGGCGTCGCGACTGCCGCCGAACCGCGCGAAGTACACCTTCGCGTCGCCGAGCGACATCGGGGCGGCCTGCAGCGCGGTCCAGGCGCGCTCGGCGGCTGCGGCGCGTGCCGCGGTCAGGTCGACGGGCGCAGATGCCGCGATCGTCGCCAGCTTCGCCGATCGCCACGCGGCTTCGAACGCGTCGTCGGGAATCTTGTCCCACGCGACGTCGAGGCCACCGTCCTTGCCGGTCGTGCCGAGCGGCCATCGCCGATCGCCGACCGCGAGCGCGACCGCATCGCCCGCCCGCGGCGACGTGCCGCACGCGACGTCCTTGCCGATCGCCGCCGGGCGCCGCTCGTCGGGCAACGCGCGCTCGGTCGTGCCGCCGCGCACCGAGTTGATGACGCCGAACAGCACGAACAGGCCACCGACGCTCGCGCTCGCGATGCCGGCGTCGCGCGCGGCGCTCGACTTCACGCCACTCGAGATGTCCGCGGCGGCCTGGTCGGGCTGCGCGATCGCGTAGGCACCGCCGCCCGCGAGCACCGCACCGAACGCGTACTCGAACACGGTCATCGCGGTATTCACGTGCCGTTTCGTGACCTCGATGCGGTGCACGATCTCGATGTCGCGTTCCGTGCACGTCAGCGGCTCGATCGACGCGACGCGCATGCCGGTGGCGAGCGGCTCGACGGTCAGCGCCGGCGCGCCGTGCCGGGCAGCATCGCGCGCGACACCACCGGATCGATTGGTCTCGAGGACGCGGCGCGTCGTCGTCATCGGAGCGCAGGCGACGAGCGTTGCGATCCATGCTGCATGGAGTGCCCGCGTGATCATCAAGTCCCTAGCGTAACAAATCTCAGAAGTCGGTGAGCCCGAGCTCGAGCACGATTTCGGGGCTCTTCGCGGCGATGCCGTACGCGACGTCGACGCCGAGCAGCGGCAGCACGACCGACTTCACGTACACGCGAAACCCCGCGCCGATGTCGTCGCGGATGAAGCCGCGATCGAGCTGGCCGGGCAGGTAGCTGCGATCGACGCCGGCGGCGCGCGGGAACACGAACGTCGCGTAGCCCCAGTCGTAGAAGCCGAGCGCACGGAACTTGAACATCCACCACTGGAACATCGGCACCGAGTACTCGGCGCGAAACACGACGTTCAGATCGCCGCGAAATTGATCGGTCAAGTAACCGCGTAGATCGCTCGCGCCGCCCATCGCGTTGTCCTCGTGAAACGGCGTGCGCCAGCCGAGCGAGTTGATCGAACGCACCTCGAGCTCCTGCTCGGGGAACAGCTCCCAGCTGTAGTAAGCGCGCAGGAGCGAGTTGCCGTAACCGTAGCTGTCGAGGCCGGGCACGCTCGGCTCGACGAGCATGTCGAGGTACGGCCCCCACGTCACGCCGAAGCGATGGAAGCGATGGTCGAGCGTGAGCCGCGCCTGCGCCGTGACGTCCCAGCCGTCTTTCTCGGGCGAGATCGCCGCCGCGCCGGTGGTCGGATCGTGCGGGTTGCGAAAGTACACGTACGCGCCGCGCAGCCGCAGGCTCGCGATCGCCCACCAGCGAAACGTGTAGCCGACGAGCGCGCCGGCATCGAGGAATGTCTGGTCGGTCGCGCGCGCGATCGTCTGATCGGTCTCGTTCTGCGACGGGTTCGCGTACTCGTCGATCTCGCGCTGCTCGCCGTAGAGATCGACGCGGTACGTCCACTTCGTGCCGTGCACCGCGGGATCGAGGAACGTCGCGAACACGATCGACTGCTGCGTGCCGATCTGGCCGTACAGGATCACCTTTTGATCGTGGCCGCCGAGATCGTTCTCGACGAACCCGACGCCGACCGCCTTTTGCGTCGACAACAAGTACGCGGTCGGGCCGATGATCCACGACAGCTTGTCGTCGACCGTCGCGACGACGAGCACGCCGTCGGACGCCGGTTCGAGCGCGACCGTGCCGCGCTCGAACAGATCGCTCGAGATCAGGTCGCGCTGCAGCCGCGGCAGATCGGCGCTCGAGACCGGATCGCCGAGGTGCTCGTGCAAGATGTATCCGAGCGTGCGCTCGGCGACCTTGGTATGCCCGTCGGCAAACGGGCGCACGCGAAAGCCGGCGATCGGCCGCGGCTTGTCGAAGTCATCGGCGCGCGCGGCGGTGCTCGCGACACAGAGTAAGACCACCGCGACAAGGCGCACCGAGCGAGTCTATTTCTTCTTCTTGCCCGGCAGGGTGCCCGTGAGCTTGCAGATGATCCCGAGCATGATCTCGTCGGCGCCACCGCCGATCGACAGCAGGCGCGTATCGCGATAGGCGCGCGCCGCCACGTTGTCCCACGTGAAGCCCATCCCGCCCCAGTATTGCAGACAGCCGTCGCTGACCTCGCGGGCGAGCCGCCCCGCCTTGAGCTTGGCCATCGACGCGAGCAGCGTGACGTCGCTGCCGGCGATGTAGTCCTCGACGGCGCGGTAGCACAGCGCGCGCAGCGCCTCGACCTCGGTGCGCAGCTCGGCGAGCCGGAAGTGGATGACCTGGTTGTGGATGAGCGGCTGGCCGAACGTCTCGCGCTCCTTGCAGTAGTCGATCGTCGCGTCGATGAGGCGCTCCATGCCGCGCAGCGTGCCGACCGCGCCGCACAGGCGCTCCTCCTGGAACTGCACCATCTGCATCATGAAGCCCATGCCCTCGGCGCCGATCCGGTTGCGCTGCGGCACGCGCACGCCCTCGAAGTAGATCGGGCAGGTATCGCTCGCGCGCATGCCGAGCTTGTCGATCTTCGGGCCGATCGTGACGCCCGCGAGCTTCGTCGGCACGATCACGAGAGACTTGTTCGCGTGCACGGCGCCTTCGCCCGTGTTGACGAGCAGGCACAGCCAGTCGGCCTGCGCCGCGTTCGTGATCCACATCTTCGAGCCGTCGATGATGTAGTCGTCGCCGTCCTTGCGCGCGGTCGTCTTGATCGCGGCGACGTCGGAGCCGCCCGACACCTCGCTCACCGCGATCGCCGCGACGACCTCGCCCGCGATCGCCGGCGCCAGGAACTCGCGGCGCAGCTCGTCGGAGCCCCAGCGCGCGAGCGCCGGCGTCGCCATGTCGGTTTGCACGCCGAGCGCCATCGGCAGCGCGCCGCCGTGGCAGTTGCCGAGCTCCTCGGTCACGCACATCTGGTACGAGTAATCGAGCCCCATGCCGCCGTACGCCTCGGGTTTGTTCACGCCGAGCAAGCCGAGCCGCCCCGCCTTCTTGAACACCTCGTGTGCGGGAAACGCGCCGTCGCGCTCCCACGCCGCGATGTGCGGGTTGATCTCCTTGTCGACGAACTCGCGGACGGTGCGGCGCAGTTGCGTGTGCTCTTCGGAGAATCGCATCGGCACCGACGGTAGCCCACGTGTAAGCAACTGTCATCTTGGTGAGCGCCATTGCAGATCGCGCGCGGAGTAGAACGTGCGTGGGTGTTACACATGCGGTGAAAGGTCCGGAATCCGTACAGAAAAAAACGGTTTGATCTCCAATCATCTCGTGAGAGCGTCGATCTCCGCGGGAGTCTCCGCGTGAGGTAAAGCTTGCTGCCGATCATCCTGAAAGTTCGACTGGCTACGATGGCGATGGCGAGTTGGTCGGCGGCTGCATCACCGGCACCGATGCCGGCACAGGAAGTTGCGATGGCACTGGCGGGCCAGACGGCCGCGCCGGTCGAGCTCGTGTTCTACGACGAGAACGACCACCAGGCGGGTGACCTCGCGATCTGGCGCGACGGCTCGACCGATCCGGAAACGGCGGCGATGATCAAGCGGCTGTTCCGCTGCCGCACGACGTTTCGCCAGAAGCTGATGGCGCAGAAGACGCTCGCGATGCTCGCCGACGTCGCCGACCATCACGAGGGCCGCGTGATCGAGTACGTGTCGGGCTATCGCGTCGGCTCGAACGAATCCTCGACGTCGCCGCACCGCGACGGCCGCGCGCTCGACTTCCGCATCCGCGGCGTGGCGCTGCGCGAGATCCGCGACTACCTGTGGAAGACGTATAGCGACGTCGGCGTCGGCTGGTATCCGAGCGAGCAGTTCGTGCACATCGATACGCGTCCCGGCTTGCACGACACGTCCTGGACGTTCCTGCGCGGCGTGAACCACTACCATCCGTGGTGGGCCGAGCAGCTGCAGAAGCCCGAGGTCGCGACCGCGATCACGCGTCGACCCGGCGTGTGATGCGTGGGCGCTTCGCGCCGTCGACGACGGGCGAGGCGCACCCCGGCACGCTGCTGTCGGCGTTGCTGGTGTGGCTGGACGCGCGCTCGCGCGGCGGCCGCGCGGTGCTGCGGCTCGAGGATCTCGATCGCACGCGCGTGCGGCCGGGCTGGACCGACGAGATCCAGCGCGCGCTCGACTGGCTCGGCCTCGACTGGGACGAGGTGATCGTGCAGAGCGATCGCACGGCGGCGCACGAGGCCGCGCTCGATGCGCTCGCGGCCGCGGCCCGGCTGTACCCGTGCACGTGCTCGCGCGCGGATCGCAGCGCGATCGGCCGGCGCGCGCCCGACGGTGGATGGGCCTACGACAACACGTGCCGCGACCGACCGCTGCCTGCGGGTGGCTGGCGCGCCGCCGAGGCCGCGGTGCGCGTGCGATTATCCGACGAGCGCGTCGAGCTCGTCGATCTCGGCGGCCTGGACCTGTCGCAAACGCCGGCGCGCGAGCTGGGCGATCCGATCGTGCGCCGCCGCGATGGCGTGATCGCGTACCAGCTCGCGGTCGTCGTCGATGATGCCGACGAGGCGATCACCGACGTCGTCCGCGGCCGCGATATCGCGCCGAGCACGGCGACGCAGGTGCTGCTGCAGCGCCTGCTCGGCGTCGCCACGCCGCGCTATCGCCATCACCTGCTGCTGCTCGAGCAGAGGACCGGCGAGAAGCTGGCGAAGCTGCACGGCTCGATCCCGTGGTCGGCAGTGCGCGCGCGCTATCGCGGCGACGAGCTGTGCGGGATCCTGGTGCACGCGGCCGGCCTCGCCGCCGAGCCGCGGCCGTGCGCGCCGCGCGAGCTGGTCGGCGGCTTCGACTGGACGCGCGTCGCACGCGACGATCGCGTCGCGCGCTGGGACGGCGCGCTACACGTTCAGTAGCGGCGCCAGCCGACGCCGACCTCGAGCAGGACGTCGCGCAGCTCCCAGCGCACGCCGAGCGTGACCGGCAAGCGACGCAGCGCGAGCTCGACCGCCGCGACGGGCGCCATGCCGTCGTAGCTCGAGTACTTGCCGCCGGCCGCGAGCGCGAGCCACGCGGCGTCGGGGGCGGCGATCACCTGCGTCAGCGTGTCGCTGAAGCCGAGCGCGTCGTGATCGGCGCGCCGGCTCCAGTCGCCGCGCAACGCGAAGCCGAGCGGATGCGCGTCGCCCCAGATGCGCGCGCCGAACATCGCGGCGACCGACGGCATGATTCCCTTCGCGGCGTCGCCGGCGCCGACGCGCAGCTCGAGCGCCGAGCGCGGATAGCGCGGCGGGGCCGCCGCCTGCAGCGCGAGCGGATCGTCGAGCTGGACGCCGGATGCAGCGCAGGTCTTCGTGAACTTGCACTCGAGCATCGGCGGGTGCTTCACCGGTGGCGGCGGTGCGGTGCCCGCGACCTCGCCGGCGTTGTCCTCGTTGAAGTCGACGTGGCCATTGCCACCCGGCGCCGCGGCCTTCGGCACCTCGAGCACGACGGTCGCGCGCGTCCGCGGCTTGACCTCGATCGTCGCGAGCGGCTGCGTCGAGCCGATCGCGTGCAGCTCGTGATGGCCGGCGCGCACCCATACCGTCGCGGGCGTGACCAGCTGCTCGCCGGGCAGCGCGTCGAGCTCGGCGACGACGCCCGGCGGATCGCTGTCGATCGACAGCTCCGACAGCTGGCTCGCGTCGAGCTGCTTCTTGACCGCGCGCTCGGCCGCGTCGGCGCAGCCGTCGAGATACAGCGCCGCGCGCGGCAGGTCGCCGTGCGCCGCGAACCGCGCGCCGGCCTGGCAGCGCTCGGGCGACGGCCCGGCCGCTGCGGTCGCCGCCGCGGCGAGCAAGACGACGCAGATCCGTCCGGTCACTCGTCGAGGATGACACGCCGATGCTACAAAGGTTGCGTTCCACCGTGGACCCGCGCGAAGCCACCGTGCGCCGGATCCTCGACCGCTACCTCGTCGAGGTCGTCGAGGCGTACGAGCTGTGCCCGTGGGCACGCGCGGCCCGCGAAGCCGGCGAGCTCGCGGTCGCGATCGTGTGGGGCGAGCCCGCGCTCGATGCGTGGGTCGCCGCCGCCGAGCGCGCGCTCGCCGAGCCCGGCGCGCGCGTCGCGATGGTCGTCGCGCCCGAGTGGCCGGGCGCGCTCGCCGAGCTGCGCGCGCTGCGCGATCGCGTCGCCGCGCGCGTGCTCGCGGCCGGCATCGCCGAGTTTCATCCCGACGCGCCGCTCGATCTCGCCACGCCGGCCCGGCTCGTCCCGTTCCTGCGGCGTGCGCCCGATCCGCTGCTGCAGCTGGTCCCGCTCGCGCTGCTCGCGGCCGCACGCGCGCAGCCACCGCCGCCCGATCTCGCTGCGCAGGCGCGCATGCTCGGCGGCGCCGAGCCCGCCGCACGCGCCGACCTCGCCGCGCGCATCGCCGCCGCGAACCACGCCCGCGTCGCCGCCGATCCCGCCGCGCTCGCCGCGCGGTTCGCCGAGATCGCCGCTGATCGCGCGCGCAGCTACGCGCGCGCCGCGATCAGCGCGTCCCGACGACTTCCATGATGAGACTGCCGGTCTCGCCCGCGGTCGTCGCATTTTCGGGCGTGATGCCGCACGCGACGGACGACACGTAGCCAAGGTGGGTCTGCGCGCTCGCCGTCCCGCCGACGTAGAAGTAGCCAGTCGTGTCGGTGTCCGGTGCGACGACCTCGACGACGAACTTGCCGCCCGCCGGGATATCGGCACTCACGGTCGCGGTGATCGACTCGCCGGTCTCGCCGCTCGTGTTCGGCGGGTTGACCGTGCCGGTTCCCAGCAAGGTCGATCCCGACACGTCGAGCGTCGCGCCATCGAGCGCGCCGGCGTAGCTCACGACGTTGACCGTGATCGTGCCCGCCGCCTTCGCCTCTTGCACGCCCACGTTCACGGACGAGATGTGAAAGCCACCCGTGATCTCGGGATAGTCCGAGAGCTGGAACGCGCGGTACCACGTGTCGTCGTAGGTGTTGCCCGTATCGCCGCCGGTCTGCACGGCGCATGCGATCGAGTCGCCGTACGCCATCGTCAGGTCGACGGTCTCCTTGAACATGTCGCCAACGGCCGCATCGGGAGGCAGCACCGCCGAGTCCCGCGGCCCGGGCGCGTCGAAGAACTGCATGCCGCTGTCGAGCTGCGTGTTGTTCGCATCCATGCCGCCGCCGCCGCCGCCGCCACCGCCACCGCCGCCGGCGTTGGTCCCAGCCTGCGCACACGCGCAAGTTAACAAAAGCGGCGCCAGCCACTCGCGCATGTGACGAGGTTACGCCGATGCGCGTTAGACCGCTAGACGGACCGCATCGACGCTGACGTCGAAGGCCGGGCGCAGCGCGAGCCGGGCATTCGCGGCCATCAGATCCTCGACCGTGTCGATTTCCGTGGCGTACATCGACCCGATATCCACGCCATATAGCGTGGTTCCATCGTCGATCAGCTGCTGGAACGAGGCCTCGTACCACTCGTGCAGGAGGCCCTGTTCGAACACTCTTTGATGCAGTGCAGCGAACAGCCGCTTGGACGAGCCGGCCGAGAACAGCTCGATGCCAACCGATTCGCCCATCGCGGAGCGGACCGGCACGTGCTTGCCGATCGCGAGGACGCGGTCCTCGTCGTCGGCCATGACCTTCACCTCTTCGAGCCCGATCGAGCCGACCGAGCGCACCGCGAGGCAATCGGGGCCGCGCGAGACCAGCTCGTCGACGACCTCGAGATCGAACACGACGTCGCCGTCGAGCAGGATGAAGCCGTCGGGCTCGACGTGCGGCCGGCACAGCAGCAGGGAGTACGCGTTGTTCGTCGTGCGAAAATCCTTGTTCGTCACGTACGAGACGTCGAGCCGCGGGAACCACGAGCCGACCGCATCGCGGACCATGTGCTCGAGGTAACCGGTGCCGATGACGAACTGATCGAAGCCGCAGCGGAGCAGGCTCGTGATCGTGCGCCGCAGGATCGGAACTCCTCCGACGGGCAACAGGCACTTCGGCGTATCGTCGGAGTACGGGCGCAGCCGCGTCGCGCAGCCCGCGGCTAGGATGACTGCCTTCATTGCGAGCGCAGGCTCTCGTGCAATCCGTATGCGAGTAGCGTTTCGCACACTTGGGTCAAAAAGGTGTTCAACTTTCGACAGGTCGCCCTCGGACGCGGCGTCGATCCGCCCAATTCCTGTCACTTGTCCGCGATTCGACAGCCATGTAGAGCTAAAGCCGTTGCGGTCGACCGAGCTCGACGCGGTGGTGCTCGCCGACGATCCGCTCGCGCGCGTGCGGATCGCGGGGCTGTCGGCACGCGAGCGGGCGATCCGGGTCGCCCGCAAGGTCGGCGCGACGCGCGTCACGGTCGTCGACGAGCCGGCGGCGCGGGGCCAGCTCGAGCGCGCGCGCAGCGCGCCACTGCTCGTGATCCGCGCCGACCAGCTCGTGCACACGCCCCTCGTCCAGCCGATGGTCGGCGCGTTGCCCGGCGATGGCGCCGCGCTTGCGGTCGATCCCGAATCGGGCGCGTACGCCGGTGCGTTCGTCGCGACCGGCGCCGCCGCCGTGCGCGCGATCGCCGAGCTTGCAGCCGGCGCGAGCGACGCGGCGATCGCCGCAGGCTTCGCGGATGCCGCGCGCGTACCGCACGGCGAACCCGCACGCGCACCGATCGGCACCCCGGCCGCGCGCCGCGCCGCGCATCGCGCGCTGTATCGCATCCTCATCAAGCCGCAGGACAACGCGATCACGCGCTACGTCTATCGGCCGGTCTCGTTCCCGCTGACTCGGCTGCTCGTGTGGACGCCGATCACGCCGAATCAGATCTCGTACCTGGTCGCCGCGATCGTCGCGCTCGGCTGCTGGGTCGCCGCGCACGCGAGCAATCGCGCCGCGCTCGCCGGCACCGCGATCGTGCTCGCCGCGAGCTATCTCGATTGCTGCGACGGCGAGGTCGCGCGCGTCAAGCTGCTGTCCTCGCGGCTCGGCGCGTGGATCGATACCGTGGTCGACGAGCTGTCGTCGGTGGGCTACATGGTCGCGCTCGGCTGGCATTGCCACCTCGCGTACGGCCCGGGCTTCTTCGGCGCGCCGCCGGTCGATCCGTGGGAGGTCGCGATCGCGGCGAGCCTCGTGACGTACGCCGGAACGATCTATTGCATCTATTACAACATCGTCGTCGCGGTCGGCTCCGCGAACAGCCAGGACTACGCCGGCAAGTTCGATGTCGTGCCGGGCGCGCAGCCGAACACGGTGCGCCTGCGTCCCGCGGCCGTGGCGATCGCGACGCCGCGCGAGCTGCCCCCCGCGCTGCGCTGGCTCGCGACGTACGCGCCGTACGTCGTGCGCCGCGACTTCATCTCGTGGGGCGCGCTGGTGCTCGCGGCCGTGCACTGGACCCACGTCGCGTTCGCGCTGCTCGTGGCGGGAGGGGCCGTGACGTGCGTCATAGTGACCGTCGATCACGTGCGGCTGCGCTCGCTCCGGCGCTCGCTCGAACGCAAAGGTTTCGTAGTAGAAAGCCCGTGATATAAGGGGGCGTGAGCCTGCGCCGCGCCGCAACCGCCGCCTCGACGATCGTCGTCGCGGTCGTGTGCGCGCTGGCGGTGCCGGTCTCGCAGCTGCGCACGATCACCGTCGTCGCGAAGTGCTGCTGTCCCGATCCGTCGAACTGCCATTGTCCGGATCACAAGCCGGATCGCTCGGGCTGCCCGGCGATGCGCGCATGCCATCGCTGGTCTCACGAGGTCGTCGCGCCCGAGGCGCCGAGCTTCACACCGGAGCAGGTCGCGATCGCGATCGCGCCGATACGTGCCACCGCGGCCGTCCTCGCCGCGCCTCACGGTCCGAAAGCCGCTCCCTCGCCTGACGAGCCGTACGGGCCCTCGTAGCTCGCGCGCGCTGGCATCGATCCGTTTTCCACGTGCACGCGTACAGCAATGGACGCGCGCGAGCTCTCATTTTTCGAGGATTCTCATGCTTCGCTGTTTCGTCACCGCTTCGATTTTCGGCGCGCTCTGCGCCTCGCTCACCATCGGCTGCAGCAGCAGCAGCAACCCGTGTCCGGGGGCCCCTGCGGGCACCACGGATTGCGACGCGTTCGATACGTACCAGGCGTGCTTCGACGAGCACACGATGAACGAGGGCTTCGACCCCGCGTGCGCGGTCGAGATCTGCTGCATCGATCACCCGATCGGAGGCACCGCGCCAGACATGGTCTGCGGGGAAACCGCGAGCACCTGCCAGACGTACGTCTCGGCCAACCTCGTGGACGCCGCCGACACCATGCTCAGCACGGACATCACGAACGCTTGCAACTTCTACGTCGTCGACTCCGGCCGCACGACCGGAACGGGGAGTACGTGCGGCAGTTGATCCGGATCGCGCTCGCGCTCGTATTCGTACCGGCGGCGGCCTTCGCCGACGACATGGACGGCATGTCGATGCACGGCGGCGACGCCGGCGCGTCGACGTTCGGCGCCGGCGTGTCGGTGATCGCCGCGTCGTTCTCGCCGTCGCAGCCCGACGGCATGTTCTACGGCGGCAGCTATCAAGGCGTGATGCCGAGCGCGAGCTGGATGATGGATCGGTACTCGGCGAGCGCGAGCTGGTCGTACTACCGCATGGATCGCAACGGCATCACCGCGTACGGCGTCGGCGACTTGTTCACCAGCGCCGGCGTCACGCTGTTGCGCGGCAGCTCGTACGGGGCGGGCGTGATGATGGGGGCGGCGTTTCCCACCGGCGCCATCGAAGCCGGCATCGGCATGGGCAAGCCGATGGTCATGCCGATGATGTTCGCGTCGTGGCATGTCGGCAAGATCGAGCTGAACGGTACGGCCGGCTATAGCCGCATGCTCGGAGAGCCGGACGACACGATGGTTCACGTCATGTCGCTCGTCGAGCCGATGAACATGGAAGAGATCTCGTGGACCGCCGGCGGCGACTACGCGATCACGCCGTCGGTCCGCGCCGGCGCGAAGCTCGCCGGCGGCGTGCCGGTCGGCTCGGAGCCCGGTGCGGTGCGCGTGTTCGGTGCCGGCCGCGTCGCGTGGAAGCGCCGCGGCGTCGACACCGGTGCCGAGCTGCAAGCGGGGTTGGTCGGGGATCCCTTCGATATCCGCGCCGTCGTCACGACGGGGCTCACCTTTTAAGGAGTCACCATGCGCATCTTCATACTCGCGGTGCTGGTCGGCGCTTGCGGCACCGACGCGGTGCCGACGCTGACCCAGACCACGTGTCCGGATCCGAATAATCCGCAGTTCACGTACGCGAGCTTCATGCACGACTTCAACTGTCACTATTGCGACAACTGCCATGACAGCTCGTTGACGCTGAACGAGCGCAACGGCGCGCCGCTGTTTCACAACCTCGACAGCCTGTTCGGCACGATGACGGTCTGGCAACACACCGACGAACAGGCGGGGTTCGGCCCGAAGGCGCACAACACCTTCATGCCGGGCGGCGGCACGAGCCAGCGCTGTCCGAGCACGCTGGGCGGAAAGCTCGACGAGGATTGCCCCGAGCCGACCGACCAGGAACGCGAAAACCTCTCGGTGTTCCTCGCATGCGAGGTGGCGCGGCCGCAGGACTACAACGGCTCGAACGAGGCGCCGTCGCACGACACCGATCACTGTGTGTCGTACACCGGGCCGCACTGAAAGCGCTTGAACCGCGGGCGCCACCGGATACCATCGGTGGATGCTGCACGATGCGCTCGTCGCTCCTGCTTTTCGGTGGACGGTGATGGGAGCGGCCGTGCTCGCCGCGCTCGCCGTGCTGCCGAGTGCGCCGAGCGCCGTGCATCGCTACCGGCTCACGCTCGACGCACCGCGAGAGATACCGGAGCCGGGCCACGAGATCTTCTACCTGAGCGTGTTCGAGGATGGCGATGTCACGATCGCCACCGACGAGGATCACCTTGCGGGCATGCGGTTCGAGAGCACCGCATGGGAACGGGACGGCTGCAAGTGGCGCGGCATCGAGACGCTGGAGCCGGCGGACGCGACGCACTACACGTACACCTACGACGAGCAGATCCTCGCGTGCCGGCCGGGCTCGCACGTCGGATCGAAGACGCCGCGCGAGGGCATCGTCACCGTCGAGCCGTACGCGGGTCACTCCACGCGCTTCATGATGTGGAAGCCGTAGTCGGACTGCACGACACCGATCTCGCCGACCTTCAGGCGCAGTCCGAGCTGCTTGAACTCGATCACGACCTGCGCGTCGGGTGACACCGCATAGGACCGGCCGCTCTCCGCGCTGCCCGGATCCTCGGAATCTTCCTTCATCAGCTGATCGAAATCGGCGCCCGACTTCAGCTGGTCGAGCAGCTTCTTGACCATCGTCTCGGCCTCGGCTTTCGTGCGCTGCTGGTCGCGCGGGTCGTGCGAGTCGGTGTCTTTCCATCCGATCAGGATGTGCTTGACCTGCACGTTGTTCGCGACCGGCTCGCGCGCGAGGATGTCGCTCGAGATCACCGACGACGAGGGAGCCGGCGTCGGCTCGAGGCCGCTCGACACCTTGTTGTTGATCGTCGGCCCGCCGGGAGAGCCCGGGCCACACGCGACGAGCGCCACAGCGAGCACGATCCGCTTCATGCGGTGCGTACGCTATCACGCGGCGTGTCCTCGGGCACGACCGCGTCGAATTGGGTCAGATCGACGAGCAGGTCGCCGTTCGGCAGCGCCCGCAGCGTGTCCTCGAAGCGATAGCCGATCTTGATCTGACGATCCATGTAGCTGTGCAGCGCGTGCACGGTCTGCATCGTGACGTCGTCGAAGCCGGTCAGCGAGACCTCGAGCTCGACCTCCTCGGCGGCGAGATCCGCCGCGGTCTTGCCGTACAGCGGGCTGGTCTCGTCGACGACGTGCATCACGACCCAGCCGCGGCGCAGGCCGGAGATGCGCTCGCGGACCAGCTTCAGATCGAGGATCTCGTAGAAGGGCTCGCCTTCGAGCGTCGTGCGCGTGAAGCCGGCGGTGATCCTCACGCGAGCTTCGACAATGACATTCGAGCGACGGTTGCCTACACGCATGGTCAGCGTCGGCTTGCCGTTGCGCTTCGCGATCACGGCGTCTTGCGAGAATGCGACACGCGCGGTCGCGCGAGCGAACTTGGAGAACACCAGGCCGGTCGCGAGCGCGATCACGATGACGCTCGTGATCGACTCGATGATCATGAGCGTATTCGCGGCGGTCGATCTCGGCACCATCACGCCATAGCCGATCGTACCGAGCGTCTGCACGCTGAACACGAACGCATCCCAGTACGAGCCCGACACGCCGTCGACGCCGCCGACGACGTAGTACAGCGTCGCGAACGCGAGGTTGACGACGATCAGCGCGAGCGCGATCAGCGCGAGGGACGCGCCCCACGGCAAGCGCAGAAACGTATGGTACGCGTCGCGCAGCAGCGCGCGATCGCCGCCGACGACCCAGTACGTGTAACCGCCGGGCTGTGCAGTGGGTCGCGCGCCTTTGGGAATTCCGTCCATGCGGATGCGACTCTAACGTGGGCGCGACTAGATCTTCTTCACCTTGGCGATCTGCGGCACTCCGAGCGCGGTCAGACAGCCCGGCTTGTACTTGCGCGCGGCGGCCCTGATCTGGTCGAGCCGGCTCAGCCTGCGGCCGTCCGCGAACCCGGTGAAGTCGGCCGAATCGCGCTGGTCGGCCCTGGCCTTCGCGCGCTCCGCAGATGTGCGTCGCTCGTCCGCGGCCTCTTCTTGCTTCGTGATCTGGCGGTAGCCCTCGAAGCCCTCCTCGGCGCTCGCGTTCTCGTAGGCATTGAGCGCATCGAAGATCTTGGGCGACGAGATGGCCGCGCAGGCGATGCGCTCGTCGACGTCGAACGTGCTGTCGCGATACTGAGCCTTGGTCGTGGCCACCGCGCGCGCGATCGCGAGCTGCTTCCGATCGGGCGGCACGGCCGGCAGCAGCACGTGCTGGTGCAGCGGCGCGGGCTCGGCGTAGCGCCAGGCGCCGACGAGCGTCTCCGCGTTCAGGATGACGTAGAGCGTCGCCCCCGTGCGATCGGCGTCGCCGTAGAAGGCGCCCTCCGCGCGCCGCACCACGGCGAGCGGGCCGCCGCGCGACACGCGTTGGATCCGCAACACGTCGTCGCTCGTCGACAGCACGCTGTCGCCCTTGATCCACACGTAGACGTACGAGGTCACCGGCCGGGTCACGTCGATCAGCACCGGCGTCTGGAGCGTGACCTCGTCCTTGGGGCTGAACACGAGCGGCGGATCGCTGTCGCGCGTCGAACTGCTTGTGATCGAGCTCCTGGCCAAACCACTTCAGCGTGAGCGTGTACGTCCCCGCGCTCCACTCGTCCTTCCACTCGACGTCTCCGGTGCCGTAGTACTCCTCGCCGGCGATCTGCGCGAACCCGTTCGGCCCGGTGATCACGAACCGCACGCCGCTATCGCCCTGGAAACGACCGTAGATATTGTCCGTATTGAAGACCCAGCGCAGCCGGCCATCCGAGATGTTGATCGAGTCGACGATCTCGGCGTGCCGCCGGTCGGCGCCTTTGGCTTGTCGTCGCCGTGCAGCCTCTCCATGAGCGGCGAGCACGCCGCGACCCAC
>DASXCY010000181.1:0-8768 GCA_036490935.1 Kofleriaceae bacterium
CGTTGACGTCGCCGCCGGTCAGCCAGATCTCGCCGGTGCGCGCCTCGTCGTCGGTGCCGGTCGCGGGCTGCGGGAACGGCTGCGGCGTGGTCGACAGCACGTCGACGTCGAGCGAGGACAGCTCCTCCGCGGTGTAGATACCGGGCAGGATGCACGTCGTCTCCTGCGAGCCCGAGATCGGGACCGCGAGGTTCAGGTAGACCGCCCCGATGAACAGGTGCGCGCGAGTCAGCTCGACGTGCCAGCCGAGCCCGGTGTCGGTGGTCGCCGCGGCCTGCGCGCCTTGCGCGGTGACGTCGAACGTGACGACGTGACCTCCGGTGGTGCCGCAGGCGGCGAGCGCGAGCGCGAACGCAGCTGGCTTCATAGTTTGAGCTCCAAGTGCAGGAGGATCTCGCGCGGTGCGCCGGCGGCGAATTCGCGCGCGACCGTCAGCGTCGGCATCGACTGGCTATGAAAATCCGAGGCGTAGTTGTATTCGCCGAGCCGATATTGCGTGTTGAGTAGATTCGACGCGCGCAGCCCGATCGTGTAGCGATCCCAGCTCACGTTCGCGGAGCCGTCGACCGTGAAGACCGTGTCGGAGCGCTCGCCGTACGGCAGCGCGCGCGGCCCGACGTACGTGACGCCGAGGCCGGCGCTGCCGGTCACCGGGTGCGCCTCGTCGATGTGCACCGGCAGCTCGCCGAACACGACGCTGTCGGAGCGCACGACCAGATCGGGCACGTAGGGGATCAGGTCGCCGGTCGCGTCGATCGTCGACGTCACCGCGGTGACGCTCGCGTTCTCGTCGAACCACGCGCCGCGCACGCGTCCCGACAACGAGGCGCCCTTGCGCGTGGTCGCACCGGCGAGCACGTTGCGACCGGCCGTCTCGCTGAAGATCAGATCCTGATCGACCTTGGTCTCGAACGTGGACAGCCGGGCCTCGAGGTCGAGGTCGTCGGCCGTGCCCTTGTACGCGACGCCCGCGTCGTAGGACGTGATGCGCGCGAACGGAGTGTCCTTGTCCTGCGTGATGTAGATCGGATCGATCGAGCGTTCGCCCTCGCCGTAGCTGATCGACGGCGAGAGTCCCAGCCAGGGCCCGAGGACGAGCGACGCACGCGGCAGGATCGCCTGGCCGGCGGTCGTCGCGCGCTGCACGGGCTCGCGGTACTTGCCGAAATCGGCCTGCGACAGGCAGCTGGCATCGCCGGGCGGGTTCGACGGGTTCGGGTGCGCGATGTCGTGCACCGCGCAGTTGTCGATGACGTCGTACGAAAATAGATCTGTGCGCACGCCGCCGCGCAGCGCTGCCCACGGCGCGAGCTTCGCGTCGAGCGCCGCGTAGAGGCCAACATCGCCGAGGATCGCGTCGAGATCCGCTTCCTTGGCGTACGGGTAGGGCGGGTTGACCACGCTGTCGAGTCGGTATTGCTGCCCGCTCGTGTCGTCGAGCCGCGCGAAGTAGCCGAGCTCGACCTGCTGCGCCAGGTTCGCGATCTTCAGCGTGCGCCGCATCCAGCCCTGCGCCTGCGCGGTGATCGCGTCGGACTCGAGCTCGATCAAGTCGCCGCGCTGGTCGTGTGGCTGCTGGGTCGGCTGCTGCTGGTCGAGCAGGAAGCCGGTGAAGTCTTCGCGCAGCTCCATGGTCTGCGCGGTCAGCGAGATCTGGTGATGCGTCGTGTAGTCGTCGTGCTGGAACTCGACGTCGCCGAGCACGAACGCGCGCGAGGCCGCGCCGCCTTGCCCGAAATCGTAGGTGTCGTAGAAGCCCTTGCGGCCGGCCTCGTAGTCGTCCTCGCGGAGGACGCCCGCCGAGTGGTAGTTCGTGATGTAGAGGCCGGTCGTGAGCCGCCAGATGCCATCGTTGCCGAGCGCGCGCTCGACCTGACCGAGCGCGGTCGCACGCTTCGCGTCGCGGTTCTGGCCGAAGCCGTCGGTCGAGTACAGCTCGATGCCGCCGAAGTTGTGCGCGTTCGCCGTCGGCGAGCCCCACGTGAGCAGCGCGCGATCGGTGCCGTACGAGCCGACCTCGTAGATGGCGGTCAAGCCCCGTTTCGTCAGCCCGAGCTCGTAATCCGCGCTGCCCGCGACCGCGAAGTTGCCTTGCCGCGGATCGTACGGGCCCTCGATCACGCGCAGCGACTGCACGAGCTCGGGGATGATGAAGTGGAGGTCGGCGTAGCCGTTGCCGTGCAGGTTGCCGGCCTGGTTCACGACGTCGCCGTTGACGCGCATCTCGATGTCCTGGCCTTCGCGCGCGTCGAAGCCGCGCAGGAAGATCTGCTCGGCGTGGCCTTCGCCGCCTTCGTTCGTGAGCAGAAAGCCGGGCGCCCAGCCGAGCAGCTCGGTCGCATCCTTGTGCGGCACTTCGGTCGCGAGCTTGCCGGCTTCGATGTGGACGTCCTGCGCGCCGACGTTGGGCGCCTGCGCGTGGCCGCGCTCGAGCGCGTTGAGCCGGCCGTGCACCGTGATCGTCTCGCTCGGCGTCTTCGACGCGGGATCGAAGCGGATCGGCACGTTGAGGTGGCTCGCGACCGCCTTGCCGTTCTGCTTCGCGGGCTCGAACTTCCACATCAGCACGCACGCGACCGCGAGATCGTCGAACGGCGCGTGCGGAGCGGAGATCACGCGCGTGTCGGTGACGTTGCCGGTCGAATCGACCTCGACATGCACGAGCACGTCGACGATCGGCGTCGGCTGCCCCTTCGGCACGTCGGGGTAGAGCGGCGGGCCCGACGACACGATGCGCGGCGGCTCCTCGGTGGTTGGCTCGGGCGTCGGTGTCGGCGCGAGCGGCGCCGGCGCAGGCGCGGGCGCCGCGTCGGGCGGCGGCGCGGCATCGGGCGGCGCGTCGGCCACGCCGGCGTCGGCCGGTTGCGACCGGGCGGCGCGCGGCAGCGCGACGACGACGAGCATGGCAATGGCGATGGCGAATGCGTAACGAAGCAAGACGACTCCTCCGCGGGTGGCTGCGATAGCGAACGGCTATGCAGCGACGGGCGGAGAAGTCTTCGGTGCAGTGCGGTAGGTCGCGCGCGTCGCGAGCGCGGTGCGCGCGATCGGCGCGGCTTGCGCGAGCGCGGTGACAGGCGAGGGTGCGACGTGCGGCCGCGCGACCGCGGGGCTCGCGGGCTGGTGGAGCGTGCTCGCCAGCACGCACGCGTCGTGATCCGGCGTGCCCTTCGAGCGATGGACGTCGGACTGGTCGCTCGTGTGGTTCCCGTCGATCGCCGAGCCGTGGAAGATCGCCCCGGTGCGCGCGTCGACGACGTGCGCGACGTGCGCCTCGTGCCGGGCGCCGAGCACGCCGTACGCGACGAGCCACAGGCTGGCGATCGTCGAGAGCACGCGCCGCGCGATGCACGCGCGCTGCTCTTGCAATCGGACTGCACCAGCCATGAATTGTCTCTACCATAACCGAGACCCGCGTTGCCGGTCCAATCGATTAAAGTCACGCCCATGAAGTCCCAGCACGCCGAGATCGAGATCAAGACCGAAGATGGAATGTGTCCCACGCACGTGATGCACCCGAGCGGCGCGGGCCCGTGGCCCGGTGTGCTGTTCTTCATGGACGGCATCGGGATGCGGCCGGCGCTCGTCGCGATGGCCGAACGGCTCGCGGGCGCCGGCTACTACGTGGTGATGCCGGATCTGTTTTATCGCGCGGGCAGCTACACCGCGCCCGATCCGGCGAAGCTGTTCAGCGATCCGGCGGCCGGCAAGGAATGGTTCGGCAAGGTGTTCCAGTTCGCGTCGGTCGCGAACGTGATGACCGACGCGAAGGCGTTCTTCGCGCACTTCGACGCCCAGACGACCGTGCGCGACGCCCACAAGCTCGGTGCGACCGGCTACTGCATGGGCGGCCGGCTCGCGCTGTCCGCCGCGGGACACTTCCCGGAGCGGTTCGGCGCGGTCGCCTCGTATCATCCCGGCGGCCTCGCGAACGACCAGCCCGACAGCCCGCACTTGCTCGCGCCGAAGCTGAAGGCGCGCGTGTACGTCGGTGCGGCGATGGAAGACCCGAGCTTCCCGGAAGACCAGAAGCAGCGCCTCGAGAAGGCGCTGACCGACGCGCACGTCGATCACCAGATCGAGACGTACCAGGCGCGCCACGGCTGGGTGCCGAGCGACACGCCGGTGCACGACAAGGCCGGCGAGGAGCGCCACTGGACGACGCTGCTCGGCCTGTTCGAACGATCGCTCTAGTGCGCTTGCGCCGCGTCGAGCCAGGGCTTGAGCTTCGGCTCGAGGTCGGTGTGCGCCTTGTCGTGGTCGGCGAGCGCCTGGCCGACGGTGTCCATCGTGATCGGCGGGATCGAGTTCCGCATGCGCACGGCCATGCTCGAGTAGATGTCGGCGCGCAGCTTGGTCGCCATCGTCGAGTAGGTGCCGTCGGCGCCCTTGATGATCTCGCTCAGCGCGTCGAGGCTCGGCTGCGCCGCAGCGGTGAGCGCCTGGATCGACGCGTCGTCGGGCGTGAGCTTGAGCGCCGACATGCGAACCTCGGCGCCGCACGTCGCGAGCGCGATCTTGGCGGCGAGCCCCGGGCCGGGGATTTTCGCGTCGGCCGGGACGTTCGAGACATCTTTGCACTGGTCCGGAACGGCGGGCTGCGCGAATACCGCCGCCGAGCCGCCGCCGAGCGCGACCATACCGATGCACACCGAGACGAGTCGAATCACCGTACGCATGCTTCCTCCTGGAACCTAAGGGCACTATCGTCGAATCTGGTCATGGTTGCCAGCAGGTACGGCTGGTAACCGCGCGGCACCGGCCGCGTAGCAAGGGAGCGATGAGCGAGAAGATCGATCCGAGCCAGATCACACCGCGCGACGTGTACTTGAACCGACGTGCGCTGCTGCGCGGCGGCCTGTTGCTCGCGAGCGCCGGCGCGACAGCATACGTGTATCGCAAGCTCAACGGCGTCGACCTCAGCACGACGAAGGGCAAGAAGATCGAGGGCGTCGCGGTGGCGCCCGCCGGCCCATACAAGGTCGAAGGCGAAGCGCTGACGTCGCAGGCCGCGATCACGAACTACAACAACTTCTACGAGTTCACGACGAACAAGGACGCGGTCGCCGGCGCGGCCGCCAACTTCCAGACCGCCGGCTGGAAGATCGAGGTCGGCGGGCTGTGCGGCAAGCCGCGCACGTTCGATCTCGACGACTTTCGCCGCATCGCGCCGCCCGAGGAGCGCGTCTATCGCCATCGCTGCGTCGAGGCGTGGTCGATGGTCGTGCCATGGGTCGGGTTTTCGATCAGCAAGCTGCTCGCGGTCGTCGAGCCGCTCGCGAGTGCGAAGTACGTCGCGTTCGAGACGCTGTTCGATCCGAAGCGGTTCCCGAACCAGACCAGCGACGTGCTGCCGTGGCCGTACGTCGAGGGCCTGCGCATGGACGAGGCGATGCACCCGCTCGCGATCTTCGCCACCGGGCTCTACGGCGAGGAGCTGCCCGCGCAGGACGGCGCGCCCGTGAAGCTCGTCGTGCCGTGGAAGTACGGCTTCAAGGGCTGCAAGTCGATCGTGAAGATCACGCTCGTCGATCACGAGCCGCCGTCGACGTGGAACAAGCAGGCGCCCGGCGAGTACGGGTTCTACGCGAACGTCAATCCGCACCACGATCATCCGCGCTGGAGCCAGGCCACCGAGGCGCGCATCGGCGTGGGACGGATCAAGACGCAGATGTTCAACGGCTACGCCGACCAGGTCGCGAGCCTCTACACCGGCATGGATCTCGATGCCCAGTTCTAACGACAAGCTCGTCGATGGCCGCTTCGCGAAGTGGCTCGTGATCGTCAACGGGCTCGTGCCGATGACCGTGCTCGGCTGGGACGCGGCGCACCACCAGCTCGGCGTCGACGAGGTCAACTTCGCGATCCTGACGACCGGCCTCATCGGCCTGTCGCTGCTGATCGCGTCGCTCGCGATCACGCCGCTGCGCAAGCTGACCGGGTGGGCGAGCCTGATCTCGATCCGCCGCAACCTCGGCGTGCTCGGCTTCACGTACATCGCGGTGCACTTCGCGATCTTCTTCTGGTTCGATCGCGCGCACGACGTCGGCAGCACGGTCCACGAGATCATCGCGCGCGATTACCTCTGGTACGGCTTCGGCGCGCTCGTGCTGATGATCCCGCTCGCGCTGACGTCGTTCGACAGCATGGTGAGCCGGCTCGGCGCGAAGCGCTGGAAGCTGCTGCACCGGCTCGCGTACGTGATCGTCGGGGCCGGCGTCCTTCACTTCTATCTCGAGCGCAAGTCCGACAAGGCGCTGCCGGAGCTGTTCGCCGTGGTGCTGGGCGTGTTGCTCGCGTATCGCGTCGTCGCGCACTACCTCGGCCTGCGCGGCGAGGTGCGCGACGCGCGCGCGAAGCTCGAGGCGGCGCGCAAGGCCGGCCCCAAGCAGAAGAAGTTCTGGTCCGGCGAGCTGAAGATCGCGCGGATCTTCGACGAGACGCCCGATATCAAGACGTTCCGGTTCGTCGCGGCCGACGGCGGGCCGCTGCCGTTCCAGCACGTCGCCGGGCAGTACTTGAACCTGAAGCTGACGATCGACGGCCGCCGCGTCAATCGCTCGTACACGATCGCGTCGTCGCCGACGCGCGCGAACGCGTATTGCGAGATCTCGGTCAAGCGCGCGGCGAACGGCTACGGCTCGAAGCATCTGCACGACACGTGGCGCGAAGGCGCGCTCGTCCAGGTGGCGGCGCCCGCCGGCAAGTTCTTCTTCGCGGGCCACGAGGCCGAGCGCGTCGTGCTGATCGCGGGCGGCATCGGCATCACGCCGATGATGTCGGTGATCCGCAGCCTCACCGATCGCGGGTGGCAGGGCGAGATGGATCTCGTGTACTCGGTGAAAAAGCTCGCGGACTTCGCGTTCCGCGACGAGCTCGCGTACCTGCAGGCGCGGCACGCCAACCTGCACGTCAAGGTGACGCTGACGAATGATCCGGAGGCGAGGTGGGACGGCGCGCGCGGCCAGATCACGCCGGCGCTGATCCGCGACTTCGTGCCCGGGCTCGCGCGCGGACCGATCATGCTGTGCGGCCCCGATCCGATGATGACCGCGATGCGCGCGGTGCTCGTCGGCATGGGCATCGCCGACGCCGAGATCCACCAGGAAGCGTTCATCTCGACGCCGCCGCTCGAGCCGGGCGCGGTGCCCGCCGACGAGCCGCTCGAGCCGGGCCAGGCGTGCGCGGTGAAGTTCGCGCGCGCCGGCAAGACCGCCGAGACGACGCCGGAGCTGACGCTGCTCGAGCTCGCCGAGGATCAGGGCGTCGCGATCCCGTTCGAGTGCCGCTCCGGCATCTGCGGGCAGTGCAAGACGCGGGTGATCTCCGGCAAGGTGACGATGGACGTGCAGGACGCGCTCACCGCGTCCGACCGCGAGAAGGGGCTCGTGCTCGCTTGCCAGGCGCGGGCGGCGCGTGATCTCGTCGTGGATGCTTGAGCAAGTACGAAGCGTATGGCCGCGCGCTCGCGGGCGAACGGCTGCCGGTCGCGTTCGTCGATCTCGACGCGGTCGACGCGAATGTCGCGACGCTCGTCGCGCCGATCCGTGCCGCCGGCAAGGCGCTGCGCGTCGCGACCAAGGCGCTGCGGTGCCCCGAGTTGATCGCGCATGTCCTCGACCGCGCCGGCGCCACCGCGGTCATGACGTACACCGCGGCCGAGACCGCGATGCTCGCGGCCGCCGGCCACCGCGACCTGTTGCTCGCGTATCCGACGCTGCAGGCGCGCGAGCTCGACGCGCTCGCCGCCGCGAATCGCACCGCGACCGCGGCGATCGCGATCGATTGCGCCGGCCACGTCGCGGCGGTCGCGGCTGCGGCGGCGCGCGCCGGCACGGTCGTGCCCGTCGTGATCGACGTCGACATGTCGTATCGCCCGCTCGGCCGCGGCCCGCACCTCGGCGTGCGCCGCAGCCCGCTGCGCACGGCCGACGACGTGGTCGCGCTCGCCGAGCAGATCCGCGCGCGCGCCGAGCTTCGCTTCCACGGGTTGCTGGCGTACGAGGCGCAGATCGCCGGGCTCACCGATCGCGCGCCGGGGGCACGTGCGCGCAACGCCGCGATCCGCGCGATCAAGGCGCGCTCGGCGCCGTACGTGAGAGGCCTGCGCCGCGCGTGCGTCGAGGCGCTCGCCGCGCGCGGCATGGCGCCGGCGATCGTCAACGGCGGCGGCACCGGCTCGGTCGCGTGGAGCGCGGGGGACGATGCGCTCACCGAGGTCACCGCCGGCTCGGGCTTCGTCGCCGCCGCGCTGTTCGACGAGTACGCCGGGCTCGCGCTCGCGCCCGCGGCCGGGTTCGCGCTCGAGGTCACGCGGTCGCCGGCGCCCGGCATCTTCACGTGCGCCGGCGGCGGCTATCTCGCGTCGGGCACGCCGGCGCCGGATCGGCTGCCGCGGCCGTGGTTGCCCGAAGGTCTCGAGCTGCTCGCACTCGAAGGGGCAGGCGAGGTGCAGACGCCGGTGCGCGCGCGCTCGCCGCTGCCGCTCGGTACGCCGGTCCTGTTCCGCCACGCGAAGGCCGGCGAGCTCGCCGAGCACTTCGCGGAGTACGTGCTGATCCGCGGCGATCGCGTCGTCGGGCGCGCCGCCACGTATCGTGGGCTGGGTCACGCGTTTCTCGGCTAATCCCAGAGTTCGCCTGTGATGAGCCGAAATCGCGGAGCAGATCGCGCGAGGCCGAGGCGCCGCCCCGACGCGCTCCTCGTCGGAACGCGAGGACGCGGCAACGAAGGGATCGCGCTAGCTGCCGCCGCGAGGCGGATCAGCA
>DASXCY010000182.1:0-67869 GCA_036490935.1 Kofleriaceae bacterium
TGCAGCGACGGGGCCTGGTCGAGCGCGCATGCTTGCTCGTACAGTTCGAGCGCATCGCCGAAGTGATCGAGCTCGAGCGCGCAGCGCGCGGCGCGCGTATAGACGTCGGCGCGCTCGGCCGCGGGCAGGCTCGCGTCGGCACGCGCGCGCTCGACCTCTTGCTCGAGGTGCGGCCACAAGGTCTCCCACTGGTGCGTGTCGTGCAGCAGCTCGGCGAGCGCTTGCTTCGCGTCGGCGTGCTCCGGCGCGATGTCGAGGATGAGGTGAAGCAGCTGGCGCGCGCGCTCGCTGTCGCGCAGGCGGTGGCGATACACCCACGCCGCGTCGATGAAGCAGCGCAGCCGGGCTTGCTCGTCGGTCGCGAGCTCGCCGGCGCGCACGAGCTCGGCGCCGGCCGCGACGAGCTCGTCTTGCATGAGGTGGACGCGCGCCATGCCCTCGTGCGCGTCGGCGCTGTCGAGGTCGAGCGCGAGCGCTTGCTCGAGCTGGTGGCGAGCCGCGTCCGCGTCGCGCTCGGCGAGCTGGGCGTGGCCGAGGCGCTGGAACACGTCGGCGCGCGCGTGCGGCTCCGTGGTTTGCGCGAGCAGCCGCTCGAGCACCGCGATCGCCGACTTCGCCTTGCCCGCGCGATCGTAGAGCGCGGCGAGCGCGGCCAGCGCGGCGCGCTGCTCCGGATCGTGGCCGAGCGCTGCCTGATACGCCGCGATCGCGCCGTCGACGTCGTCGAGCTTGGTCTCGAGCACGCTCGCGAGATCGAGCTGGAGCGCGTCGCGCTCGGCCGGCTCGCTCGCCGCATCGACGAGCTGGCGCAGCGCGATCGCGAGCGCCGCCCAGTTCTCGCTCGCGCGCAGCGCGGCTGCCAGGCCGCGACGCGCCGGCACGTTGCCGGGCTCGGCCGCGAGCGCGCGTTCCCAGCCGGAGATCGCGCGATCGAAGTTACCGCGCGCGTGCCACGCGGCGGCCAGCTCGGCGTAGCGCCGCGCGTGCTCGCCGGGGTCCGCGCGGTCGATCTCGGCCTCCTTCGCGTCGAGCAGCGCCTCGGTCTGGCCGGTCGCCTCGTAGACGCGCGTCAGGCCGGCGAACGCGCCGGCGTGACCCGGCTCGAGCGCGAGCGCCGCGGTGAACGCGCGGATCGCATCGTCGGGGCGCGCGAGCTGCCCGGCGCAGAGCTCGCCGAGCTCGCCGTACAGGTCGACGACGCGCGGCCGCTCGCTCGGCGTGTCGTGGACGGCGATCACGCGCGGCAACAGCTCGGCGAGCGATGCCCACGCCTCGGTCTGGCGGTACAGCCGGTGCAACGCGGCGAGCACCGCGGTCGCCTCCGGCTCGTCGGCGAGCGCGAGCTCGTAGTAGCCGATCGCGTCGCCGGGCTCGGCGAGCTGCTCGGACAGCGCCGCGAGCTCGCCGTACAGCCCGCCGCGCGCGCCGCGATCGGGCTCGAGCTCCACCGCGCGCTCCAGCGCGTGCGCCGCCGCCTCGGGATCTGCGCCGTGCTCGCGGGTCCACGTCGCGACCAGGTGCCACACGTGCGCGGCGACGGCCGGGTGCCCGGCTTCGAGCTCCTCGGCGAGCGCCGTGCCCTCGGCGATCACCTCCGGCCACGCGTTCGCGTCGGGCGCGAGCCGCGCGAGCTGGTCGATGCCGCTGGCCCGCTCGGGCTCGCGGCGCGCGACGGCCAGCCAGACGAGGAACGCCGCGCGCAGGTCGCCGACGCGCTCCTCGTACGTCTGCGCGACCGCTTCGAGCGCGGCGACCGCGTGGTGCACGTCGTCCTGGCGTGAGGCGCGATCGAGCAGCAGCGCGGCGAGCGGCTCCCATTGCTCGCGCGCGGAGTACAGCGCCTCGAGCGCGCGCGTCGCGGCGTCGTGCTCGGGCTCCCAGTGCAAGATGCGCTCGTACGCCGCGATCGCGGCCTCGGTGTCGTCGAGCCGCTCGTTGGCGAGCGCGGCGAGCTCGAGCAGGAGCGCGATGCGCTGCGCGGGTTGCTCGGCGAGCGCGACGCGCTTCTCGAGCAGCTCGGCGCACTCGGCCCACCGGCCCTGTTGCACGAACAGCGCCTGCAGCGCGTCGAGTACCCGAGCGTCGCTGCCGTCGATCGTCTGCGCGCTGCGCCACGCCTCGACCGCGCGATCCGGCCGCGCGAGCTGCTCCGACTCGACGCGCCCGAGCTCGAGCAGCAGCTCGAGCTGTTCGTCCTCGTCGGGATCGCCGTGGTCCATGCCTTCACGCACCAGCTCGCGGATCGCGCCGGCGAGGTCCTCGAAGTGCTCGGCCGCGCGCAGCTTCGCGAGCGCCTCGCGTTGCTTGATCGCGTCGGGCACGATCACTTCGATCTCGTAGCCGGTGTCGGCGCGCGGCTTCGCCGGCGCGACCTTGCCGCGCTCGGCGAGCACGCGGGCGAGGGCAGGGCTCGCCGCGGCGCTGACCGGCAACAGATCGGCGACATCGGCGAGCGCGAGCGCCTGCGCGCCGCGGTGGGCGACGATCAGGGCGACGACGCGCGCGCCGATCGCGACGGGCAGCACGAGCGCGGCCTGCGTGGGCCCGCCGAGCAGCTCGAGCATGCCGTCGACGAACGGCTCGCTCGCCGCGAGCGGCCCGACCGACGGCGCGCGCGACGCGATCGCGGTCTCGAAAGCCGGCACGACATGGCGCGGGACGCGCAGCGTGGCGACGCCCGCCGCATCGAGCCCGGGCTCGCCGCTCGCGCGCCGGCCGCGCAGGTGGTCGCCGTGCACCGAGACCAGCGCCGCGAACCGCGCGCGCGACCGCGTGGCACGCAGCAAGACTTCGAAGATCTGCTCGCGGTCGTCGGCGTCCTCGAGCGCGACGAGCGCGTGCGACGGCTCGAGCGGAGCGGGCACCACGCGATCCTAACACCGCGCACGCGAGTGGTAAGCTCGTTGGCGATGAGTCGCGACGACAAAGGGAATTCGACGATGCCTTTGTCGGAGAGCCAGGTCGTGGCGGTGTCGGAGAAGCCCGCGGTCGACAAGCACGATCGGAGCGTGTGGAAGGGCTTGGTCGTCGGCGCCGACGAGTTCGCGCCGCCGCCGAAGCCGCACCGGTCGCGCGCGCGCTGGCTGGTCGCCGGCCTGCTCGTCGCGGGCGCGGGTGGCGTCGCGGCGTACGAGCTCACCGGATCGGGCGAGAGCGCGACGAGCGCGACGGCGCCGACTCCGAGCCCGAGCCCGACTCCGAGCCCGAGCCCGAGTCCGAGCCCGAGCCCGAGTCCGAGCCCGGCTCCGACACCCGTGGCGACCCCGCCGGCGCTGTTACCGGCCGACGCGGCCGCCTCGTCCCCCGCGCCCGACGATGCCGCCCCGCGACCCGACGCCGCGACCGTCGAGCGTTCCGCCACCAGGCCCGCGGCCGTGGTGCCGGTCAAGCGCAAGAGGCATCTGCCGCCCAAGAAGCACCCGATTCGCGCTTTATAATCCTCGGATGCGGTCCTCGGCCATCGTGATGCTCGCCGCGGCCTGCAGCTCGTCGTCGCAGCGCAAGCCGGGCAGCTGCGACGGGCCGTGCCCCGCGTCGAAGATCGATCACGTCGTGATCGTCATCCAGGAGAACCACACGTTCGACAACTACTTCGCGCACTACTGCACGGCGGCCGCCGGTTCCGCGCCGGCGTGCACGAGCGGCCCGAGTTGCTGCGAGACCGGGCCGGCGACCGATCCGAGCGGCGCGTCGCCGATCGTGCTCGACGACACGGCGAACGGCGCCTACGACCCGGATCACACGCAAGGCTGCGAGCTCCAGGAGGCCGACGGTGGCGCGATGGATCATTACGTCACCGGCGCGGCGAGCTGCTCCGACCCGCGCAACTTCGCATATGCGGACGCCGCCACCGTGCAGCCGTATTACGACCTCGCGGCCGCCGGCGCACTCGCCGATCATTACTTCCAGCCGGTCTCCGGCCAGAGCTCGGCGAACGACATGTACCTGGCGCGCGCGCAGTTCGTGTTCCTCGACGACGACTTCAAGCCCGACGCGATCGGCCAGCAGTGCAGCATCATCTCGACCGCGATGTCGTTCACCGGGCCGACGATCGGCGACTTGCTCGCGACCGCCGGCGTGTCGTGGGCGTTCTACGCCGAGGGCTATCAGGACATGGTCACCGCGAGCGCGCAGAACAAGTGCCCGAAGGCGCCCGCCGACTGCCCGTTCGGGCTCGGCGTGTATCCGTGCGACTTCGATCCATCGGACGATCCCTTCGACTACTACGCGAACCTCGCCGACGACGCGAAGACGCTTCGTGACTACACCAAGCTCGCCGCCGATCTCTCGAGCCTCGCGCTGCCCCAGGTCGTGTTCGTCAAAGGCCTCGGCTATCACACCGAGCACCCCGGCGAGAGCACGACGATCAGCGACGGCGCGAAGTTCGTCGGCGACGTCGTCGACGCCGTGCAAGCGAGCGAGTACGGCCCCGACACGCTCGTGCTCGTGACGTGGGACGAGGGCGGCGGGTATTTCGATCACCTCGCGCCGCCCGGGCTCGGCGCGGTCGACGGCCAACCCTACGGCACGCGCGTCCCGCTGCTCGCGATCGGCCCGTTCGCGGCGGCCGACACGATCTCGCACGTGCAGCTCGAGCACTCGTCGATCGTCGCGTTCCTCGAATGGAACTGGCTCGGCTCGCAGACCGGCCAGCTCGCAGGCCGCGACGCGACCGTCGGCAACCTCGGCAGCCTGCTCGACGCGAGCGCGACCGGCACGGCCGTGCCGCAATAGCCGCGATCGAAACGTAAGCGACCTCGCGGGAGCGTGATTTCCCGCGCGAGGAGCCGATGTGCCACACGCAGACTCCCTATGCTTGCGGGATGGGGACCAAGCGAGCGCCGTGGGCGCTGCTCGTGTTGCTCGCGGCTGCTCCCGCGGCTGCCGATGGGCTCGACGGCGAGCGGTTCGTGCCGGCGACCGGCGCCGAGGGGACGTTCACGGTCGAGCACCCGTCGGTGCCGTCGCCGTGGGGCTGGAGCGTCGGCCTGTTCGAGAGCTACGCCGACGATCAGATCGTGCTGCGCGACGACGGTGGCGGCGTCGCCGCGCGGCCGCTGCACACCGGCGTGACGACGGATCTCGTCGCGTCGCTCGGCCTGTTCGGCTGGGCCGAGCTCGGCATCGGCCTGCCGCTTCACCTCGTCTACGACGGCGATCCGTACGTCGCGGGCGGCTCGCAGCTCGACGCGAACGCGGGCGTCGGCGATCTCCGACTCGTGCCGAAATTCGCGCTGCTCCGGCGCGGCACGCTGCACCGCCACGTGCTGCTCGGGCTCGGCGTGCCGGTGAGCTTTCCGACCGGCAACGACGAGGCCGCGCGCGGCGCGGGCGGCTTCACCGTGCATCCCGAGTTGCTGTTCGCGTATCACGTCGGCCGGCTCGGCCTCGGCTTCGACGGCGGCTACGCGTGGCGCTCGCATCACGCGGCGGCGCTGCCGTGGGCCGACGAGCTCACGATCTCGCCCTGGCTCGCGTACGGCCTCACCCGCCAGCTGACCGCACGCGTCGAGCTGAACGGCGAGAAGGAGGTCGACGCCGCGGTCGCGCACGCCGACTTCCCGATCGAGGTGCTCGGCGGGCTCGACTACGCGATCGGCAACGCGGATCTCTACCTCGGCGCGTCGCGCGGCGTCACGGACGGCGTCGGCGATCCCGCGATCCGGATCATCGGCGGCATCCGCTATCGCCACGAGGCACCGCGCCACCAGGGCTTCGAGGACTCCGATCACGATGGCGTGATGGACAAGGACGACAAGTGCCGCGACGAGCCGGAGGACGAGGACGGCTTCGAGGACGCCGACGGCTGCCCCGATCCCGACAACGATCAGGACGGCATTCCCGACACGCGCGACGAGTGCCCCGAGGTCCCGGGCGACGCGGCCCACGACGGCTGCCCGGCGAAGACGTACGTGCGCGTCGAGGATGGCCGCATCTACATCTTCGGCAAGGTGCAGTTCGCGACCGGCTCCGACCAGGTCGATCACCGCAGCGAGCCGCTGCTCCATCAGATCGCCGAGGCGCTCAAGGCGAACCCCGGAGCTCACCACGTGCGCATCGAGGGCTATACGGACGACGTCGGCGATCCCGCGTTCAACCAGAGTCTCAGCGAGCGCCGCGCGTCGTCGGTGCGCGAGGAGCTGATCAAGCGCGGCATCGCGCCGGATCGACTGTCGACGAAGGGCTACGGCGAGTCGAAGCCGGTCGCGCCGAACAAGGCACCCGCGGGACGCGCGCGCAACCGTCGCGTCGAGTTCATCATCGTCGGAGGTATGTGATGAGGCGCATCCTCGTGCTCGCGGTCGTGCTCGCGGCGGCTCCCGCCGGCGCGGTGCCGTTCCCCGCCGATGCGGCGTACCTGCCGCTGCATTGCGGCGGCCAGGTGATGACCGACGCGCGCGCGGACGATCCGGGCTTCCTCGACGATCTCGATCTGGTCGGCGACGACACCGCGCCGGCCGGCCTGCGCGCGTCGGACGCGACGTACCTGTACCTGCGCATCCGGCTCGATCAGGATCCGGCGCCGGGCGGCCAGGTGCTGGCCTCGTCGTGGGGCATGGCGTTCGATCTCGACGGCGATCGCACGACCTACGAGCTGCTCGTGCTGGCCGACGGCACCGGCGGGCCGAGCGGCATCGTGTCGGTGTTCCAGAACACGACGATCACGATTCCGAACTCGCCGACCGATCCGGCGAACGTGCCACCGGTGAAGACGTATCCGTTCAGCGCGAACGCGCGGTCGATCGCGGCGACCACGATGATCGGCGGCGATCCCGATTACTTCCTCGACATCGCGGTGCCGTGGGCCGATCTCGTCCCGCTCGGGCTCGATCACGCGACGAGGACGTACGTGTGGGCGGCGTCGTCGAGCGCGGCGAACGATCTCGATGGCGACTTCGCGTGCGACGGCGGCGCGGGCCCGCCGGCGCTCGACGGCGGCGCGGCCTCGGACCCGACCACCGGCGATCCGACGATGGATCCCGACGGCGGCGGCTCCGGCGCGCTTCACCTCGAAGGCGGCAGCGGCTGCGACGCCGGCGGCGGCCACGCCGGCTGGTTGCTCGCGGTCGGCGTGGTGCTGCTCGGCCTGCGCCGGCGGCGACGCTAGCGATCGCCGAGGTGAGCGGCGAGGATCGGCATCTCGCACGACACGAAGCCATCGCAGTCGGCGGCCGACAGGCAGTGCTCGGCTGCGTCGCGGTCGCTGCCGAGCGACGGCAGCGCGGTGCAGCGCGTGTCGATCGCGGCGTCTTGCGAGTCGTCGGCCCACTCCTGATTCGCTTGCGCGATCACGCCGGCGCGATCCGCCTTCACGGCATCGGCAATGCCGTGCGGCTGATCGGCGGACGCGCGCGCGTCGACGAGCGCAGGCACGAACTGCGCGCTGCACGTGCGGCTCTTGGCGAACAGCTGCACGCACAGCTGGTGGTCGGTGGGCTGCACGACCTTGGCCGTCGGCGCGGCCGGCGGCGGCAGGTCGGCGGGGTCGCAGGCGGCAAGCAGCAAGGATGCGATGGTGAGGAAACGGGTCATGGCGAAGCTCCTGGTCACGAGGGGTCGTTCGAATCGCGGGGCATCCGGCGCACTCCAAATGCGACGAGAATCCACGCGATGGAGGCGAGCGAGCCCGCGAGGATCGCGGGGGTCATGCACTCGCCGAAACCTTGCAGCAGGACCGGCAGCGGCTCCTTCAGCCACTCGGGGTTGTCGGCGACGTGGGTCGCGACGGCCATCAGATCGGATGCCGTGCCGGCGATCGCGGCGAACACGAGCGCGGCGGTGAGCGCGCGGATCAGCGCCAGCCGGTGCGGGCTCGCCTCGCGCGCGAATCGCGCCGCCACGACGATCTGCGGGACGCCGATCGCGAGCAGCACGAACATGATCCAGCCGCCGGCCAGGAAGAATTCGAGCATCGCCAGGTACAACGCGCGAGCCCCGCCGGCGTGACGCGCGATTTCTTGCGTCACGCTGCCGGTGGTGGTGCGTTGTCTACACGGTGGAGTCCGAAACCACGTGGGTGACCGGGCTCCGCCGGGGCGACGCGGCCGCGTTCGACGCGGTGTTCGCCGCCTACCGCAAGCGCGTGTACGGTTACCTCGTGCGCATGACGCGGCATCGCGACGTCGCCGAGGATCTGATGCAGGAGGTGTTCTTGCGCCTCGCCCAGCACGCCCGCGCACTCGCCGCCGACACGCGCCTCGGTGCCTGGCTGTTCACGGTCGCGCACCGGCTCGTCGTCAGCTGGGCGCGCGCGCGAGGCGTTCGCGCGCAGCTCGCCGGCGACTTGCCGGCCGCCGATCCGGCCACGCCCGAGCGCTCGCCGCTCGAGGCGCTCGCCGACTCGCGCGCGCAGGTCGCGCTCGAGGAAGCGTTCGCGGCGCTGCCTCCCGCGTACCGCGAGGTCGCGCTGCTCGTCGGCGTCGAGGGCATGGCGCCGACCGAGGTCGCCGCGATCCTCGGGCTGCGCGCCGACGCGGTCCGCCAGCGGCTCGCGCGTGCCCGCACCCAGCTCGCCGCCGCGCTCGGCGAGCACGCACCCGCTGCGTGGAGGACCCGATGAGCGAGGACGCCGACGACGCCCGCGAGCTCCGCGAGGTCAGCCGCGATCTGCCCGCGCTCGATGTCGATGCCGAAGCCGCCGCGCGAATCGCGCGCGCGGCCCGCCGCGGCCGCCCGCGCCACCGCGTCGTCGAGGCCGTGCTCGTCGCGGTGCTGGTGACCGGGTTTCTCGCGTGGGCGCTCTACATGGTGTGGGCGGCGTTCTCGTAGTCGATCGTCCGCGCATGCCGAGTCCGGTCGAGACCGCCGGCCACACGTACATCCGTGCGGCGGGCGAGCGCGATCCCGCCGCGCGCGCCCAGCTCGTCGCGGCGTGCTACGGCGGCTCAGTTGCAGGCGCCGGTCGCGCACGTGCAGTCGCCGCCGCCGGCGCATTCGTCGACGATCTGGCCGGTCGTGTAGAAGTCCTTCATCTGCCGGCGACCGGCCGCGACGTGCGCGGGCAGATCGTGCAGCTCGCTCGTGCCGGCCATCGTGCAGCCCTGCTGCGGCGGAGGCGTGTTCGTGATCGGGATCGCCGGGCCGGCGCAGTCATAGATCGCGAGCGCGCTGCCGGTCGGCGCGGCAGTCATGTCGAGGCCCCACGGCGAGGCGACCGTCGTCGATAGGACCTGGACGCCCAGCGCGCGCGCTTCCCAGTACGCGGCGTAGTCGCTGACCTCGTTGTCGGCGACCGCGATCTGCAGGAGCAGCTGCTTCGGCGGCACGCCGGTCGCGGTGCCGTCGAGCACGCTGTTCGCGATGCCCGCGGGCTCGGTCTTGTCCCAGCGCATTTGCATGAGGTTGATGACCAGCTCGTCGTCGAGCGGATCGGTGTACGCGGCGTTGAGGATGCTGCGGTACTGCGGCCAGTCGCCGGAGCGATCGAGCAGGAACGAATAGTTCGCGGCGCCCGAGGTCAGCACGGCGCGGGTGATCGTCGGCTCGTACGCCATCGTCGACGCGCCGAAGATCGCGCCCTGTGACATGCCGAGGTAGTAGAGCTGCGTGGGATCGACGAGCGACTTGTTGCCGTTGCTCGCGTCGACGAACAGCTGCGTCGCGAGCGACGTGCGCATCGAGTGCGCGAGCACGATGTAGTTCGCGAGGCCCTGCTCGAGCACCTCGAACACGCCGCCGGCCTTGCTCGCGTCGTTGAGCGCGATGGCGACCGCGCCGGTGTCCTGTTGCGACATGCCGCGCAGATCGGTGCCGGCGATCACCGCGCACAGATCGACGGCGACCGGCGGCACGCCGCAGCAATCGACCTCGGTCGAGTCGCCGAGCAGGCCGTGGCCGTACATGATCATCGGCACCGGCGTCGGGCTCGTGTACGCGCACGCGGGCACGATCGCGGCGAACGGCACGTCGTAGAAGCCCTGGACGACCGGCAGGCCCTGCGCGTCGTCGACGACCGTCGTGTCCTCGACGCCGAAGCTCGGCGTGTTGAGGAACAGCGGCACGTGCAGCTTGCCCGTGATGTAGCGCGCGATGTTCGCGTTGTTCGGATCGGGCTGCTGGTCGGTGGCGATCGTGAACGTGACCGGATCGACGACCGCCGCGAGCGCGCGGTCGCGTGCGGCGATCATCTCGCGGTGCAGGAAGTCGTCGGAGGCGACCGTGAAATCCCAGGCCAGCACGAGGTCGGTCTTCGCGACGCCCGCGGTGGCGAGCGCGTCGAGGATCGCCGGGAACTTCGGGCGCATCGCCTCGAGCAGCGCGTGATCGGTCTTGTCGCCGGAGAGCAGCGCGGCGAACCCGGCCGGGACGGGCAGGTCGCCGCCGTCGGCCGCCTTGACGCGCGTCGTGATCGCGACCGCGTAGTGGTGGCCGGCGACGAGCCGCACGACCGGGCGGATGAACAGCGCCTGCGAGTCGGGCATGCCCGTGGCCTGCGCGTCGAGCTCGGCGGTGTGCGGCACGCGAGCACCGGTGTCCATGTCGAGGACGATCGTCGGGCTGTCGGCGGCGAGCGAGGCCTCGGGGTGATCGACCGTGGCCAGGCCGTCGACCGAGACGCCACCTGGGAACGCGACCAGCATCGGCGCGGCCGGCGAGAACCCGTCGGCGATGTTCCAGCCGGTCGGGTCGACCGCGACGTCCTGGTAATTTTTCGGCAACGTGTCGTCGAAGATCGCGAGCTTGTGCCCGGTCATCGTCGTCGCGTCGTCGACCTCGAACACCGACGACGGCCACGGCACCGCGCAGTGATCGCCGAAGCCGAGCGGGTTGCAATGCGCGGGGACGTCGAGGTGCGTGTCGCCGCACGCGGCGAACGCCAGCAGGAAGAACGAGGCCCTCATCGGCGACGCTATACCGCGAGTGCGAAACCCGGTGAAGTCGGAGATGACCTCGTGATGGCATGTCGGGTGCTTCACCGCACATCATGCGACGGCCGATCGGCGCGTGGACAGGGGCGCTCGTAGGTGCGGGGCTCGCGCTGGTCGCGTTCGCCGTGTTCGTGCTCGCCGCGGCCGTCTGGGGGCTGTCGGTCGCACCCTACGACATCTTCGAGGCGATCACCCGTGTGCTGCCGGGCGGAGTCGTCACGGCCGGAATCGACGCGATGATCCGCGCCATCGGCGCCCTCGGCCTGGGTCCGACCGCCGCCGTCGCAAAGCTCGCCGAGGCGGCGCTCGCCGCGGCGATGTTCGTGATCGGTTCGGGCGTGCTCGGGGCGATCGTGGCTCGCCTGCGACATCGCGCATTCGCCGCCGGCGCCGCCGGCGTGCTCTGGCTCGCGGCCGCGACGGCCGCCGATGCCGCGCTCGCGCGCCTGACGCTGGCGCACTTGATCTGGTTCGCGGTCGTGCTGCTCGCGTGGGCGGAGGCACTTGCCGCCGTGCTGGACGTGCACGAGGTCGCCGCGCGGCCGCCGCGCCTCGCGCGCCGGCATTTTCTCGCCGGATTCGGCGCGACCATCGCGGTCGGCACCGCCGCGCTGTTCGGCGCGTCTGCGCTGGTCGCGCGGTTCCGGCGCGGTCGCGGGCCCATGCGCATCGACACCAGCAGCACGTCGGGGCCGGCTGCATCGCCGCCGCACGACGCGCTCGCGGCCCGCATCGCACCGGCTCCGGGCACGCGCGCCGAGCTGACCCCGAACGATCGCTTCTATCGCGTCGACATCAACCTCGAGCCGCCGCGGGTCGACCCGCAAGCGTGGCGACTTGTCGTCGACGGTCTGGTCGCGCGGCGCCTGGCGCTCGCGCTCGATGATCTGCGCGCGATGCCGAGCATCACCCAGGCGGTCACGCTCGAATGCATCTCGAACCCGGTCGCGGGCGACCTGATCGGCACGAGCCTGTGGACCGGCGTCCGGCTGCGCGACGTGCTCGACCGCGCCGGCGTGCAGCGCGGGGCCCGCGCGGTCCACGTGCGCGCTGCCGACGGCTACTACGAGAGCGTCGCCCTCGACGACGTCGACGACGACCGCACGCTGCTCGTGTACGCGATGGGCGGCGAGCCGCTCGCCGATCTTCACGGGTTCCCGTTGCGCATCTACATCCCGAACCGCCACGGCATGAAGCAACCGAAATGGATCACGCACCTCCACGTCGCCGACCGCGAGGGTCGCGGCTACTGGGTGGATCGGGGATGGAGCCGCAGCGCGATCCCGCACACGACCTCGGTCATCGACGCGATCCGACGTGCGCGCGACAGCGCGATCGTCGCGATCGGTGGAATCGCCTACGCCGGCGCGCGCGGTATTCGCAAGGTCGAGCTCCAGATCGATCGCGGCCCTTGGCTCGAGACCCGGCTCGTCACGCCGCCGCTGTCGCCGCTGTGCTGGGTGCAGTGGCGCTACGACTGGCCGTACGCGCCCGGCGATCACGTGTTCCGCGTGCGCGCGACCGACGGCACCGGCGCGCTGCAAGACGTCACGCGAGCACCGCGGCATCCCGACGGCGCGACGGGCCTGCACGCGATCGCGAAGCGCTTGGCCTGAGCGCGATCTGGCGTGCTTCACCGGTGCGTCCCGCTCGATCCGGCGCCGGGCACGGGCCTCGAGCTGGTCTGGACGCGCGCGGCCCCGGGGCGAACGGCTCGCGGTGCCGATCTGCGGCCTATCGCGGCGATGACGGGCGCGCGGTCCACTTGCGGCAATCCGGTAGCAGCACGGCGCGATACATGACGTACAGGCGCGGCCGGATCACCTCGTCGCACGCCGCGGCGGCGCCCGCGTCATCGCCCGCGTCGTGCAGGAGCTTGGCGAGGCGATGTGCGACGAGCATGCGCATGTCGCCCTTGGCGGGGACGACGAGCGCGTCGCGCAAGGCGGCGATCGCCTCGCCGCGCGCGCCGCGTGCCTCGGCGGCGAGCGCGATGCCCCAGTCGCGCACCTCGGGCTCGGGGTAGGTCGCGTAGACGTCCGAGACGTCGACGTGGTGGAGGCGCCGCTCGAGGATCCACGACGCCGCGCCGATCGGCGGCTCGCGCATGCCCGGGCCCGACGGCGCGGTTTCCGTGAACGGCGCGGTCGGCCGCCAGTACATGAGCGCGAGCACGCGCTGCCGGCTCGGCTTGCTCGCGACGAGCGCGAGGTAGCCGTCGAGATCGCCGCGATACAGCAGAAACTCGGCGTACTGCGCGAAACCGCCCCATTCGCGGGTGTCGATCGGCCACAGGTCGAACGCGATCTTCGCGGTCGCCATGCCGCCGTCGAGATCGCCGGCGAGCGCCTGCGCCTGGGCGAGACAGATGTAGAGCTCGGGGATGGCCTCGACGTCGCCGCGGGCGAGCGCCGCGCGCGCTCCGGCGATCGCGCGCGGATAGGCGCGCTCGCTGGTCGCGATCTGACAGTCGAGGGTCGCGGCCTCGGCGGGGTCGTGGACGCGTAGCACCGCCGCGATCGGCGCGAGGCGGTCGGTCTCGCCGCGCGAGAGCCGGTACTCGACGACGTGGTGCAACGCGATCTCCCAGCGCGGATCGAGCTCGAACGCGCGCGCGAGGGTCGTCGCGCCGTCCTCGAGGTGCTGGCCGTGCCATTGCGCTTCGCCGAGCGCGTACAGGATCTCGACCGCGTCGGGCGTTTCGCGCGCCGCGGCCTCGAGATATGCGATCGCCTCGGGTTCGCGCCGCTTCGTGATGAGATCGATCCCGGCGATCATCGCGCGCTGCGCGGGGCTGAGCGGCAGATCGGTGGCGCGCGCCTCGGTCGAAGCGATGTCGCCGGTCCGCCACCACGACGCGAGGAACGCGATCGTCTGCGCGTCGCCGTCGCGTGGATGCTCGGCCAGGTAGCCGCCGAGGAGCTCGAGCGCCTTGTCGCTCTCGCCGCGTTGCGCGAGCAGGAACGCCTTCGCGACGCGCGGATCGCGCGCACCGTGCCGGTGCTCGAGTGCGTACGCACCGCCGGCCGCCGCGACCGCGACGCCGATCGCGACTGCGACCGCGGCCCGTCGCGATCGTCCGCGCCGCACCGGCGCCGGCACCCGCGCGACGGGCGCGGCCGCGGCGAGCGCGGCGAGCGCATCGCGCGCCGACGGATAGCGGTCCGCCGGATCGCCTTGCAGGCAGCGCGCGATCACCTCCGCGAGCCGCCGCTCGTCGCCGCACGCCTGCGCGAGCCGGGCGAGCGTCGCCGGGCCCGGTGATTCGAACGCGGCCACCCGGTCACCTGTGACGAGCTCGTACGCGGTCGCGCCGAGCGAGTACAGATCGGTGCGCGCGTCGACGGGCGCGCCGCGAATCTGCTCCGGTGCCATGTACGCCGGCGTGCCGAGGTGATCGCCGGTGCGCGTCACCATCGCGTCGACGATGCGCGCGACGCCGAAGTCGACCAGCTTCACGCGCTGGCCGGCCGCGAGCATGATGTTCGAGGGCTTGATGTCGCGATGGATGACACCCGCGGCGTGCGCGGCATCGAGCGCCGCGAGCACTTGCTCGAGGATCGACGCGACGACCACCGGCGGCAGCGGCCCGCGCGCGAGCATCGCGCGCAACGACTCGCCTTCGACCAGCTCCATGACGAGCCAGCCGGCATCGGGATCGACGTCGTGGACGACCGCGATGTTCGGGTGCAGCAGGCGCGCCGCCGCGCGTGCCTCGCGGACGAACCGCTCGCGCTGCTGGGTCCGCTCCGGGCCGTGCAGCATCGTGGTCTCGAGCAGCTTGATCGCGACATCGCGGCCGAGCGTCGTGTCGTGCGCGCGGTACACGCGTCCCATGCCGCCCTCGCCGAGCTGTGGCCCGAGCCGATAGCGCGCGGGCGGTGGCGCCGGCACCGTCGGCGGGTCGTCGTGCGGGCCGGGCACTCGGCCATGATAGCTCGCTTCGCGGTCCGTACTCGCCGTTCGGCGGGATGTACGAATGACGCGAAAGATCAGATCGGGACGGCCGGCGTCGTGGCATTTTTCTGTAATGCGAACGGTGACGTGGCTGCTCGTGCTCGTCGCGATCGGCGCGGTCGCGCGGGCCGATTCTCCGACCGGCACGGTCATCGTCGGCTGCAACGAGGCCGACGCCGAGCTGGTGATCGATGGCGTGCTGGTCCCGGAGCACACGCCCGCGGTGCTGACGCTCAGCGCCGGCACGCACGTCATCGAGGCGCGCAAGCCGCCGCTCGTCGCGCAGAAGCAGGTGGTCGAGGTCATCGACCAGCACCAGATCAAGCTGCGGTTCGAGCTGCTGCCTCCCGCCGCGCCGGAGCCGCCGGCTGCGCCGCCGGTGTCGCCGCCGGCTGGAGCAGGATCGGCGCAGCCGCCGCCCGCCGATGTGCCGCCCGCGCCGCCGAGCACCGCCGCGATCGAGGTCGTCACGACCGTGGCGAACGCGATCGTCTACGTCGATGGCGCGCCGCTGCACGCGGCGCCGTGCGTGCTCGAGGTCGAGCCCGGCGAGCATGTCGTCGCGGTCTATGCCGCGGGGATGGTTCCGGCCGAGACCGTCGTGCGCCTCGAGGCCGCTCGCCGCCAGCACATCGAGCTCACGCCGTCGATGCCGCGCAGGAGGATCGATGTTCCGGCGCAATGAGCTCGTGCTGCACCTGCTGGCCGTCGCCGCCGGCTGCGGCGGCGCCGAGCCGCACGACGCGATGCCGCCGCCCGATCAGCTCGCGCCGTGCTGCCAGGACCTCGCTCAGACCGCGGCGCTCTCCGGGCGCGGCGATCTCGCGTGGGCGTACACGGTGCTCGAGTGCGAGTCGCCGACCGGCGCGAATTGCGCCGTGATGTGGCAGCTCCACGGCAAGTACGCGCCGACGCAAACCGACGCGCTCAACGTGTTGCACGAGGCATGCGGCCACCTACCCGCCGCATGCGAGCAACTCGCGGTATGGCACACGCAACGCGGTCACACGCGCGCGGCGGCGGCGTATCACAAGGACGCGGGCAACGCGCACGCGCTGGCGACCGACCTCGCGGCCGCGATGCACATCGCCGACGCGCCGCCGCGCACCGACGCGATCGATCAGATGGTGCGCCGCGAGGTCTCCGCGCCCGTCGCGCCGCCGATCGAATCGATGCATGCCAAGCCCGACCGCAAGGCGTGGCCCATGCATGCCGCCGCGCTGCACGCGAGCGCCGACGGATGTTCGGCGAAGGTCACGCTCGACCGCCGCCCGGCCTCGCCGAGCCAGTGCATCGCCGAAGTCCGCCCGTTGCAGGGCGATCAGATCGCGCTGCTCAATCGCTGCGATCAGGCGGTCGCCATCGTCTATGCGGGCACGCGCCCGAATCGCACGGCCGTCACCGACCGGCTTCGCCTCGAGCGCTACGAAGCGCGCAGTCTCGCCATCTCGCACCACGATCTGGGTCCGCTCACGTTCGCGGCGTGTCCTGGCGAATGCCGCACGAACTGGAACGGCCACGACTCCGAGTACGACTGCGGGCGTCAATAACGCCGCGACATGCGCGTCATGCCGCGATCAGTTTTTCGTCGCCGGCAAGCGCGGATGAGCGAGTTGCCATGGCATCGAGCATGCAGATTCAGAGCCGCGTGCGGTCGATCGTGATCGTCTGCGTCCTGACGTCGGCGGCCGGCGCACGTGCCGACCCGGTGCTGCCGATGTTCGCGGGCGCCGGTGTCGGTGCGGGCGGGTTCACCGCGAACGCGTACGAATTCGTCGAGGCCGGCGTCGCCGTGCACCCGGCGCTGCCGATCTTCGTGCATGCCGTGCTCGCGCACGGCTCGTGGGATGTCGAAGACGTCGGCGGCGGCGACTACACGCGCGGCGAGGTCGGCTTGCTCGCGCGCGGCTGCTCGCGCACCGGCCGCGCATGCGGATACGCGTCGCTCGACGGCGGCGACGTGCACTTCTCCGATGTGCGCGTCGGCAACTGCGACGTCGAGCCGTTCACCGGCTGCGACTCGGTCACGCTTCGCGGCCTCACCGCAGGCGGCCACGCTGGCCTAGACGCCGGCGGCCGCCACCTGCGCGTCCGCATCGGCCTGCAAGTCGCGCACGCCTTCGGCAGCCGCTTCGACCTCGCGACGTATCGCCCACAACCCTATTCGCTCGCCAACGCCGTCGGGCTCGACCTCGAGCTGCTCGTGATGCGGTAACCCGTCACGCTTCGCGAGAGCACGGCGACGACCGTAGCTCGCATCTGTCCTCGGCGTTGCAACGCGCGTACTCGCGCAGGTATGCGACTCCCCGTGACACCGGGCGCCTCGGTTTGCGAAGCGCGACGCGCCGGCCGCGTGGCTGATCGCGCGATCTCCCGAGCTCGGCGGCGACGGCCTTGCCCTTGCACCACTTCGCGCAGGAGGTATTGCCATGGCGACTGCGATCCCACTCGAAATGCGCGCCGCCGCATTCGATGAATTCGGACCACCGGCGGTCGTGCACACCGAGGTCTTGCCGGTGCCCGAGCTCGGCAAGACGGAGGTGCTCGTGCAAACCGCGATCGCCGGGGTCGGCACGTGGGATCCCGATCTGGTCGAGGGCGCGTTCCACGACGCCAAAGCGAGATTCCCGCGCGTGATCGGCTCGGACGGCGCGGGAACTGTCGTCGCCATCGGCGACGGCGTGACCCGGTTCTCGGTCGGCGACCGCGTGTACGGCTGGGGCTTCGGAAACGCGAAGGGCGGGTTCTACGCCGAGTACGCGGCGATCAAGGAGCGCGACCTCGCACCGATCCCCGGCTCGATCACGCTCGAGGAAGCGGGCGCGCTCGCGGTCGCGGGCATCACCGCGATGCAAGGGCTCGACGCGCTCGAGCTCGAGCGCGGCGACCGCGTGGTCATCTTCGGCGCGAGCGGCGGCCTCGGTCATGTTGCCATGCAGCTCGCGAAGATCGAGGGACTGCGCGTGTTCGCGGTGTGCTCGCGGGACGACGGCGTCGAGCTCGCGCGCACGCTGGGGGCCGACGCGGTGGCCGACGGCCACAGCCGCTCGCTGCAGCGCGAACTCCGCGACTTCGCACCCGACGGGTTCGACGGTGCGCTCGTGTTCACCGGCGGTCGCGGTTGGAAGCGCGCGCTCCAGCTCGTCAAGCCGCACGGCGCGATCGCGTTTCCCGACGGTGTCGAGCCGCGGCCCGCGATTCCTCGCGGTCGGCGGCGCGAGATGTACGACGGCAAGGATTCGCGCGCCGCGTTCGCTCGTCTCGGCGCGCTCGTCGACCAGGGTCCGTTTCACGTCGAGCTCTCGCGGACGTACTCGCTCGACGACGCCGCATCCGCGCTCCGCGACGTGCAACACCATCACCTCGGCAAGCTCGCGATCGAGATCGCGCCGCCCGCGTAGGGGAGGATCGACCTGGTTCCCGCTGCATGGGAGACCGTTTCCACCGCACCGCGGCCGCGTGATACGTTAAGGGATTGCGCCGCCAGTTGATCGTCCTTGTCGTGGCGGTGGTCGCGGTGCCGTCGGTGGCGCGCGCGGGGCTCTGGTACTACGCGTGGCGGTGTAGCGGGCAATGCGCGCCCAACCAGCTGGCGATCACGGGCGAGGAGGGCCCGTTCGCGAGCTACGCCGACTGCGAAGCCGCTCGCTCGCGCGACGGCCGCAGCGCGACCTTCATCGCCGCCGGCAACCTCGGCGGCCTCGACAACTGCGCCGAGCGCGGCTACGGCGCGAGCCCGGCGGTCGAGCAACGCACGACCGTCCTGCAGCGCCTTCGCGTCGGCCTGGTCGGCGGCGCCGGCTGGCACGTCGCCGACGCCGCCGGCAACGATTCGCGCGGCGGCACGACCCTCGGCTTTGACTTCGATGCGGTGTTTGGACCGCACGCAGGCTTCGGGTTCGAGCTCGGCGTCGGAGCTCAGCACTTCTCGGTGACCGCACCCGTGTACGCCAACACGTCGCGCGAGATGTTCATCTATCCATGGGTGCTCGGCCTGACCTCGAGCCCCGCGCTCTGGCGCGATCGCCTGCGCCTCGATCTCGCCGCCGACATTCTCTATCTCTATCGCTCCTGCGACGGCTGCAACGACGGCGCCGGCACCGGCTACGGCGGGCAGCTCCGCGCGGGCCTCGACTACTATCGCGGCGACTACGCGATCGGCTTCACCGGCGTGTGGATGTGGGCGAGCCTTGGCAACACCAGCGATCCGGTCGAGCCGACGATGGCGCAGGTCAACGCGCCTACGCTCGTGTACGAGCTCTCGCTGACCTGGCGCAATTCCAATCTCGCCTGGTGATGGCCGACCTGTCGATCTGTCGATAACCGCTGCGGAGCGCGGCCTCGTGCAAACCGGTCGGCGCTCTAGGACAGGAGCCGAACCTCGATCGCGGAGGACGGCACGCCCTGGCCGATCCGGTGGATCCGCAGCCACGGTCGGATGAGGTCGACCGCGTCGTCGAGCGAGCGCGCCTGCACGATCATGTACCCGCCGACCAGCTCCTTGGACTCGGTGAACGGACCGTCGACGACGAACCGCTGCTCCGCCATGCGGCGGACGCGCGTGCCCGTCGCGCTCGGCTTCAGCCCCTCGCCGCCGAGGACCGTGCCTTCAGCGACGAGCGGCGCCATGTACTCGTCCATCATCGCCATCGACTCCTGCTTCGGGTGCACCGACGACTCGGCAACCGCGTCCTGCCGGATGAACGCGATGTAGCGCGAGCTCCCCGGCTGCACCGGCGGCGGTGGCGGTGGTGGCGGCGCATCGGCGGGCGCGCCGAAGTCCTGCGGCGTGAACGACTCGCGGATCTCGAGCGTCGCATCGCCGCCGGGCGCGCCGCGCGCGAGCTCGACCGCCGCGGCGCGCGACGCGACGTCGAGGATCCACAGCGCGCGCAGCAGGGAGCCCGCGCGCTCGACGATCGGCGGCTCGTCGCCGCTCGCGGAGATCGTGGCGACCTCGGTGGGGTCGAGTCGCTCGGAGCCGAGCACCATCGCGCCCTGCGCCGCGAGATACGCGTCGATCGCGTCGAGCTCGTCGGTCGGCGCGTCGCCCTGGAGCGTCATCATGATCCTCATGGCGCGCATCATGTCAGCGTCTCACCACGTGGTGGGTTGCGACGACGCCGGATCGAAACGTGTGCGACGAGCGAAGCTCGAGCTTGCTGCGCGCTTCCTTGCCACCGAACAGCGGCAGCCCGCCGCCGACGATCACCGGCTGCCAGGTCAGCCGCCACTCGTCGATCAGACCCGCGGCCGAGACCGCATGCGACAGCGTCGGGCTCGCGAAGATCATCAGGTCGCCGCCGGGCTCCTGCTTCGCGGCGGCGATCACCGAGATGATGTCGTCGCCCGCGATCGTCACGTGTCCCGTCCCTGCCGGCAGCGTGCGCGACGCGACGATCTTCTTCACGTCCGCGTACCACCGCGCGTGCGCCTTCTCGCCGGCGCTCGCGTTCGCATCGTCGAGCACGGACGGCCAGTAGCCTTCCATCATCTGGTACGTGGTGCGGCCGTAGACTCCGGTGTCGACCGAGCGCATCAGCGGATAGATGTAGTCGGCGATCTCGTGGTCGAAGGTGACGAAGTCCATCTCGCCGCCAGGGCCGGCGAGATAGCCATCGAGCGAGACGTGAGCGAGCTGGATGATGGAGCGCATGATTCGTGTCCTTTCCCCGGGGCGACGAACCACTCGGGCGGCGATCGACTAACGCGCGCGAAAAAGCTCGCGCGGCGTAACTGCCAGGGCAGCGGGCGACCGGCAAGCCTCCGCGTTCCGCTTTCGGCGACGCAGTGGCTCGAGTTGGGTGGCTAGCCGGCCCGCTGTTCGCTCACCCGAATCGTTCGAGCAACAGCGTCGTCAACGCGCGCACCTTGCGGGAAGGCTGATCGCCCGGCGGGCGAACAAGAAAGCTTCCGCCGTCGGGAATCGGATAGCGCTTCATGAGCGCGACCAGAGCCCCAGACGCGATGTCTTGCTCGGTGAAAAGATCCGGAAGGTACGCGATACCGAGTCCTGCCACCGCCGCCGCGGCCAGCGCCATGCCGTTGTCTGCTTTGAGCCGGCCTTGCGGTCGCACGGAGATCGTCTTCTTGCCGTCGATGAAACGCCAGCTCTCCGTGCCGTGCATGAGGGCTTGATGCTCGGCAAGCTCCTCGCGGCGGTCCGAGTCGGATACCTGACGGACTCGAGCCTGGTCGCGCGGAATCGGAGCGGTGGGCGGAAAGCTCGTCGCGAGCCCCGCCTACGTCGCGGAACACGGAACACCGAGCTCGCCTACCAGCCGTCGAACGGTCACGACGTCGCGTGGCTCGCGGTCGCGACCGGGGGGTTGAACGTCGATGGCAAACGACTTCGTCGCGAGATGGCGGTCTTCGAAGCGGGGGGCGAACCGATCGAGGTGGTTGCACAGGGCGACGTCGAGCTCGTGATCGCGTCGGCGATGAAGCATCCGTACCCGCTCGTGACTGGATACTACTCGGTGCACACCAGCCAGGAGGCGCTTGTCCGCGGCGAGGCAGGGTACGCAGCGATCGCCAAGACGATGTCGCTCGAGCCTGGCCAACCGATCGACTGACTGTCGCGAGCGGCAGCTCGGACACCGGTGCTCCCATCGTCAAAGCGCCGGCGGGGGGCCACCCTTCGCGCTACAGCGGCTCGTCCAGGTGTCGTGCGATGCGGCGCGCGGTCGCGCTCGCCCACGCGCCGGTCGAGACGATGCCGAGCCCGGTTACCAGGATGCCGAGCCCGACGACGAGCCACCAGTACCCGTGCGTGGCGGCGGTGAACTCGGGGTCGATCGCTCGGTGCGCGCCGCGGCCGGCCGTGCTCGCGATCGTTCCGGCGATCGCCACGCCGAGCGCCGAGCCGGTCTGCCGCGAGGTCGATGCGATCGCCGACGCGACGCCGGCCTGAGCTCGCGGCATGCCCGAGACGGCGGCGTTCGTGATCGGCGCGTTGACTAGCCCGGTGCCGATCCCGAGGAGCAGGTAGCTCGCGACGAGTGTCATCGTCGACGTGTCGGCGTCGAGGCCCGTCAAGATCAGCGCGCTCGTCGCGATCGCGATGCCCGCCGCGACGAGCGACGGTCGCGCGCCGTACGCTCCGACGAGCCGCCCGGAGATCGGCGAGCACACCATCATCGCGAGCGCGATCGGAAGCGTATACAGGCCGGTCTCGAACGCCGAGCGATGACGGATTTCTTGCAGGTAGAGCGGGTTCAAGAACAGAAATCCCGAAAACGCCGAGAACGCGCAGACCGCGATCACCGTCGCGCTGGCGAACGAGGCGCTGCGAAAGAACCGCAGATCGATCAGCGGCTCGTCGCGGCGTCGCTCGTGGGCGACGAGCCCGACGAGCGCGACGCCGCCTGCGCTGAACAGCCCGACGATCAACGGCGACCCGAAGCCGCGGTCGCGCCCTTCGATCACGGCGTAGGTCACCGAAACGAGCACGGTCAGCACGAGCACCTGCGCCAACGGATCGAGTCGGCGCGCGCGAGGCGCCTTCGATTCGGGCACGAAGCGTTGCGTGAGCACGATCGCCGCGATCCCGATCGGGACGTTGACCCAGAAGATCGCGCGCCAGCCGATCGACTCGGTCAACGCGCCGCCGACGAGCGGCCCGAGCGCCATCGCGAGCCCCGCGATCGCGCCCCACGTGCCGATCGCACGCGCGCGCGCCTTGGGCTCGACGAACGTGTTCGTGATGATCGACATCGCGATCGGATTCATCATGCTGCCCCCGATCGCCTGCAGCACGCGAAATCCGACGAGCGCGTTCAGCCCGGGCGCGACGCTGCACAGCCCCGAGCCAAGCGTGAACAAGCTCAGGCCGAGCTGGAACGTGCGCCGGCGGCCGAAGCGATCCGCGAGCGAGCCCGACAGCATCAGCAGGCTCGCGATGACGAGCGTGTAAGCATCGATCACCCACTGCAACCCCGACGTCTGGGATGCGAAGTCGTGACGGATCGACGGCAGCGCGACGTTGACGATCGTGCCATCCATCGCCATCAGCACCACGCTCGTGCAGCAGATCGCGAGCACGAGGTTCGCGTGGACCGGCGCGTGGGCGGCGGGCCGCGCCGGCATCAAGAGCTCAGCTTCGCGACCACGTCGGCGGTCGTGCCGACCTCGCCGAGTCGCGGGAAGATGCGCTCGATGCTGTTGGTGTGCGTCTCGAGCACGAGATCGGTCATCGCGTCGCTCACGAGCGCGACGTGATAGCCGTGCTCGTGCGCGGCACGCGCCGTCGACTCGACGCCGATGCTCGTCGCGACGCCGCACAGCACGATCTGCGTGACGCCGCGACGGCGGAGCTGCATGTCGAGCGACGTGCCGTGGAACGCGCCCCATGTGAGCTTCGTCGCGACGAGATCGCTCGGTTGGCGGTCGAGCTCGGGCACCAGCTCGGTCCAGTCGGGCGGCGGCGTGAAGGCGGGCTGCTTCGCGTCCGAGCGCCCCGGCGCTCCGCCGGCGACGTTCACGAGCACCACGGGCAGGCCGCGCTCGCGAAACGCGCGCGCGAGCTTCGCGGCATTGGCCACGATGTCGGCGATCGGGTGCGCGGTAGGGAGACCGACGATCCCGCGCTGGAGATCGATAACGACGAGAGCGGTGGTCGGATCGAGAGTGGTGATCGGCAAGACAGACTCCTAGCTGGCGGTGATCCTACGGACGAGTTGCAGTGCATCGAAGAGTGCGCGCTGTTCGCGCGCGTCGAGGTGACGCTCGAGTGCCTGTGCGAGCCAGGTCTGGCGCGCCCGGCGGCTTTCGGCGAGGAGCCGCTTGCCAGCGGCGGTGAGCGAAACCAGACGTCGCCTGCCGTCACTCGAGTCGTCGCGGCGCGCCACGAGCCCAGCGGCCTCGAGCTCGCCGACAAGCGAGCCCATCGTCTGCGGCTTGACGAGCTGCGCGCGCGCCAGGTCTGCGGTGATCATCGGCCCGGCTTCGTCGAGCTGGCGCAACACCGCGACCTGGGACGACGTGTAAGGCTGCGTGGTGGCCTCCACGCGCAGCCGGCGTACGAAGGCGCCGATCACGACGCGCAGCTCCTCGGCGGTCTGCTCGGCCCTGATCATGCCGAGACACTACCAATTCGCAGGGAGACTTGCAAGGCAACCTTCTAAGCGCCTCGCGGGCGACGTCACGTCGAGTGGGCGGCCCACTCGACGCTCATGACGACGGATGGATACCAAAAATCATTTTTGCAATCGGATGATCGGCAACTCCCCGATTCACTCCGACGCCGATGTTCAAGTCCCACCATCGCCCGCGCAGGTCGACCGCCGCGTACACCCGCTCGACATCCTCGGAGCCGAGCGCGTCGAACGGACCGTACGCGCCGTATGCCTCCGCGCCGAGCATCACAGCATCGTCGAGCGCGAAGCCGAGCTTGGCGGACGGCTGGAATTGCGGCCGACCGGCGTAGGCACCGCGCAGATCGGTGTCGACGATCGGGTTCACCGATGCGTACCAGCGGTCTACGCGCAGATCCGCGATCGGGCGCACTTCCGTTCCCCGCACGTTGGGCTCGAATTGCGCCGGGACGTCCGATAGCTCGAAGTTGATCGCGAGCCCGATCCGTCGGCACCATACGCGTCGCGGCCAGCGCAGCTTCGCGCGCAGCTTGACGCCGGCATACGCGAAGTCGCCGGACGTGTTCATGGCTGTCTGAAAGTAGCCGCCGAGCTCGAGCCACGCCCGAAGCCCGTAGTGCGGTTCGAACGTCACGTGCGCCGCATCGGATACTTGCGGGTAGAGATGCTCGTTGACGTGGACCTCGAGGCCGGGATCGCCGAGCTTCGCGGTGTCGGCGTCGTAGACTTGAATCTCGAACTCGTCTTGCGCGTATGCGATCGAGGTCGACGCGATGAGCACGAGTACGAGCACGGCGCGGCGCATGCTGCAACGATACTCGCGCGGTCGCACGACCGTGCCCTAGAAGTACGCCGTTCCTCGCGCGCGGCATCCCGAGCGATCGCGGATGAGCTCCGAATCCTCGCGCGCCACGATGGTAAGCTGACGCTCGTCCATCGCCGCGATGCCGTCTCCGACCGCGAGCCGCTGCTCGTTGACCTCGATGATCCCGCGCGCCGGCGCGAGGTGGGCATGACGAAGGCCGTCCAGCGCGCGCTCGAGCCGGGCGCCGGCGAGAAGCGTCGCTCCGAGGACGACAGGAAGGCTGATCATGTTGAAGGTTCGTGGTTCGCCGACGCTCGACGGCGGCGATCGCGGTTGGCTCGAGGCCAAGCACCACTTCGCGGTGAGTCGCGTATGGAAATCCGGCCAACGGCCCGCTTGGAGCGTTGATCGTGTGGAACGACTGTCGTGTGGTCCAGAACACGGCCAGCGAGCTCGAAGCGAGCATGCCGGCTGCGCTCGCGACGGCGATCGCGATCGATCCGAGCCCGAGAAGCCCAGCGGCGAGCTCGCCGAGCAGCGCGATCGAGACGCCAGCGCCCGCGTCGAGCAGCGAGAGCCTGGGCGCGCCGACGACCGCCAACACCGAGGCCGCGGGGGCGAGCATCATCTCGATCGCGCGGCCGGTGGCGAGCACCAGCAGCACGACCGACGCTTCGTCCGACCCGCCGAACCAGCCGAGCAGCGTGCCCGGAAACGCGAGCAGCACGAACACGATCGGCGCGGCGATCGTGATCGACCAGCGTGTTGCCGCCGATCCGAGCTCGCGCAGCCGATTGCGGTCTGCTCGCGCTTCCGCTGCGAGTGGAGCGACGATCTGATCGAAGCCGAAGCGGATCGAAACGAATACCGCGGCGACCTCGGCGGCGATTGCGTACGAGGCGACGGCGCGCGGCGATGCGGTCACGATGGCCACCGCCAACAGATCGATGCTGGCCTGGATGCTCTGCAAGAGATCGGCAAGCCCGAGCGGCAGCGAGGTCCGTAGCAGCTCGCGCACCGGCCACGAGCGCGCCTTCACGACGCTGGCGGCGAGGTCGCGTACGCCGAAGGTCCGCACGAGCGCCGCACCGGCCACCGCGGCGCCGCCGACGACCGATATCAATAATGACGCGGGCAGTGCGACCGAACCGTCGCTAGACCAGCTCGACACGATCCCAGCGAGCAGGAGCAGCACCGGCTCGGTCACGCCGCGCGCCAGCACGTAGGTCGCCGTCTGGGTCCCTCCGCGTGGGGCGCGGAGCGCGACGTTTTCCATCGCCGTGACCGGCAGCGCGACCACCAACAGCACCTGGGTGGCGAGGAGTGCATCGCCTTCGATCAGGCCCAACTCCGGGATCACGAGCACCAGGCCGCCGGCGAGCACGAGTGCAGTCAGTCCGGCCATCGCCATCGCAGCGGCCGTGGCCGACGCGCGCCGGTCATCCGCCCACCGCTGCAGGCCGCGATCGAGACCGAGCGTCGCGAACCGGGCACCGATGGCAATGCACGTCCACATCACGAGGAAGGTTCCCAGCGACGCGGCATCGAAGACGCGCGCGAACCACGCGATCGCGATCGGCCTCGCCATGGTCGTCACGTGGCCACCGAACGTGAGCAACACGCCGCGGGTCATCGAAGACACGGGGCGCGCCCGGGGCTCCACCACGGGAATGGTCGCGATCGGGGCGAAGGTGACGACGGCCATTGCTAGGACCGGAAGAGCACGTCGCTCGAGCGAACACGCCGCGCGCCGCGCTTGGTGCGTGCGCGCTGCGCGAGGGTGATGACGAGCGCCGGCACGCCTACGAGCGCCAGCCCCGATACCAGGCCGCCGATCGTCAAAGCGGCGAACGCGATGATCGCCGCGCCGATCGCGAAGACCCAGGTGAGGCCGACGATCTCGTGCGGGACGCCGTCCGGATCATGAACTGAAACATTGGAAGTGGTCTGCATGGCGGTTCTCCGCCCTGCCGCTCGTGCAACCACGCGGCCATCGCCAGCATTAGCGACATCACTGGCTTGCGGTCGCGCGGCTGCCGGCTTTCCGGCAACGCTGCCGTGGGATCGGCAGCAGCGCGCGCGAAGTTCGCGAATGACCTGAAGTTCGCGATCGGCATGTCGCGTGCTGATGCCGCGGCCCATGCGTTCGTTCCTCATTACCTTCACCGCGCTCGCGGCGCGCGTGGCGGCGGCCGATCCACCGCCACCCGAGTCGCCCGCGCCTCCTGCCGTGCCGGCCGACCAGGTCAGCGGCGTCACCGTCGAAGACGACGACTCCAGCACGGCACGCGAGATCGGCCGCGTCGTGCTCTCTCCGATCCGGCTCGGCAGCGAGGTGGTGTTCGCGCCGTTGCGCGGCGGCGCCTGGCTGATCGAGCGCTACCAGCTCCGCGATCGCGTCATGCAGGTCTTCACGCGCGACGACGGCCAGTACGGCATCTTCCCGACCGCGTTCGTCGAGTCCGAGGTCGGCCTCAACCTCGGCGTGCACGCATTCGACAACGACGTGTTCGGTCACGGCGAGCGGCTCGCACTCGCGGCTGGCTACGGCGGCGAGCTCAAGCAGCGCTACGACGCATCGCTCACGAGCGGCAAGCTCGCGGGCGGTACCCGCGTCGGGCTGCGCCTCAGCTACCGCGCGTGGGATCGCTCGAACTTCTTCGGCATCGGCAACGGCAACGTGACCGCGCCGATGGCCGCGCCGGCTCCGCTCGACCAGGCCGTTCACACGCGGTTCGCGCAGGACGTCTCGCACGTCGAAGCGACGAGCACGACGCCGATCGCCGGCCCGTTGTCGGTCGATCTCGTCGGCGCCTACACGCTGCGCCACTTCAGCACGGACGCCGAGCTCGACGGTTACGCGCCGACCTTGAACGTGTACGACGAGATGTCGGTCGTCGGATTCCAGCACGGCGCCGACAACTTCTATGGCGAGGCGGGGCTGTCGCTCGACACGCGCTCGGAGGTCGATCGCTACATCTCGCACGTCGCGCCGTCGAGCGGCTGGTACGGCCACGTCGGCGCCGGCTTCACGCAAGGCGTCGACGGCGATCCGTCGCACTACGTTCGCTACAGCGCCGACCTGCGCCGCTACATCGATCTCTACAACGGCGACCGCGTGCTCGTCGTGCGCGGCTACCTCGAAGGCGTCACCGCTCCGATCGACGAGATCCCGTTCACCGATCTGCCGCGCATCGGTGGGGCCGAGCTGCTCCGCGGCTTCGAGCACGATCGATTTCGCGATCGCGTCGCCGCGGTCGCCACGCTCGAGTACGACTTCCCGCTGCAGAGCTGGATCGGTGCGTACACGTTCGTCGATGCCGGCCGCGTCGCACATGACGTTGGCTCGCTCGATCCGAACGCGCTGCACGTCGGCTGGGGCGGCGGCATCGAGCTCCACACGCTCGACGCGTACTTGCTCCGTGCCCAGGCCGCCCACTCCGAGGACGGCACGTTCATCAGCCTCGCGTTCGCTCCCACCTACGACACTCGCGCTCGCGCGAGGAGGAAATAATGCGCGCTCTCCTTGCCACCATCCTGCTCGCGGCGTGCGGTTCGGCCGGCCTCGGCGAGCTCCGGTTCGCCAACACCAACCCGGCGCGGCGCGTCGACGACCGTCACGACATCGCCAAGCCGACGACGCGCGTGTTCGCACGCACGCTGTACATGCTCGACGTGTTCTTCGCGAACAAGGTCGACGAGCTGTTCGCGCTGCCCGACACGCACCGCGCCGGCGACGTCAACGCGGTCGATGAAGTCCCGGACTCGACGTGGTTCCAGAACCGCATCGGCGAGCGCGAGCTCGGCGTCGACGAGATCCGCTCGGCTGGCCGCGGCGACCATCCCGAGCCGACGGGCCCGTGGACCGTCGTCGGCACCAAGGTCGGCGGCGCGTCGCCGGGGCTCCTCGTGCGCGATGCATCGGGCGCGAAGTTCGTCATGAAGTTCGACACGCGCGGCGAGCCCGACATGCAGACCGGCGCCGACGTGGTCGCGCAGAAGCTGCTGTGGGCCGCCGGCTACAACACGCCGGAAGACGCGATCGTCACGCTTCGCCGCGAGGACCTGAAGCTCGCGCCGACCGCGAGGGTCGAGGACGTGTTCGGCAACAAGCGTGCGATGACCGAGCACGACCTCGCGGAGGTGCTGACCCAGATCGATCATCGCAAGGACGGCAGCTACCGCGCGCTCGTCAGCCGTTACCTCGACGGCGTGCCGGTCGGCGGCTACGCGGCCGACGGGCTGCGCGCCGATGATCCGAATGACCGCGTCGCCCACGAAGATCGCCGCACGCTCCGCGGCCAGCGCGTGTTGTTCGCGTGGCTCGACAACACCGACGTCAAGGAAGACAACGGGCTCGATATGTGGATCGCCGACGGCGCGGGCCACTACCTGCTGCATCACATCCTCGACTTCGGCCTCGCACTCGGCGTGTACGGCTACGACCAGGTCGACTCCGCCGACGGCTTCGCCGAGACGCTCGACTACCGCGTTCAAGCGGCTTCGCTCGTCACGCTCGGGCTGTGGCGGCGGCCGTGGGAGGGCATCGACGTCCCCGCGATCCGCGGCGTCGGTCGGTTCGAGAGCGCGCACTTCGATCCGCTTGGCTGGCACGATCGCTATCCGTACGCGCCGTTTCGCCACGTGCAGAGCGCCGACGGGTTCTGGGCCGCGAAGATCGTCATGCGGTTCACCGAAGCGCAGATCCGCGCCGCGGCGGAGCAGGGCGCGTACGAGGATCCGCGCGCGGTCGACTACATCACGCGCACGCTCGTCGAGCGCCAGCGCATCACCGGCCGCGCGTGGTTCGCGCGGGTGAGCCCGCTCGACCACATCGCGATCGACGCCGGCGCGCGCATCTCGTTCGACGACCTCGCGCGCGTCTACTTCCGTGACACGCCTGCGACCACGTACGTCGCGGACGCCTACGATTACCGCGGCCAGCCGCTCGCCTGGCACGCCGATACAGCGAGCACGACGCTGCCGCCCCTGTCGCTGCCCGCCGACCACGACGGCTACACGATCGTCGAGGTCCACGCGGTCCGCGCCGGCCACGCGCTGCCCGCGGTTCGCATCCATATCGCCCGCGATCCGCAGGCGCACGCGCCGCGCGTGATCGGGATCCGGAGGAGCTAGCCATGCGCGCGCTTCGATCATTTCTACCCGTCCACCGCGGCGAGCTCGCGAAGGTCGTGCTGCTCGCGACCAACGTGTTCGTGCTGCTCACGACCTACTACGTGCTCAAGGTCGTGCGCGAGCCGCTGATCCTGCTCGACGGCGGCGCCGAGATGAAGGCGTACGCGTCGGCCGGGCAAGCCGGGCTGCTGCTGATCGTCGTGCCGGTGTTCGGAGCGCTCGCCGCGCGCCGCAGCCGCATTCAGCTGATGGTGACGATCCAGACCTTCTTCATCGGCTGCCTGATCGCGTTCTACGTGCTGGCTCGCGCCCATCTCCCGATCGGAATCGCGTTTTACCTGTGGGTCGGCGTGTTCAACGTGCTCGTGATCTCTAACTTCTGGTCATTCGCTACCGACGTGTTCACGCAGGACCAGGGCAAGCGGCTGTTCGGTATCATCGGGCTCGGCGGCAGCGCGGGTGCCATCCTCGGTGCGCTCGTTCCGGGTCTGCTCCAGCACCACGTCGGCGTCTACGAGCTCATGTTGGTCGCCGCCGGAGGGCTCGCGCTATCGACCGTGATCTACGGCTTCGTCGATCGCGTCGGCACGAAGCAGCCGGCCGAGAGCATGGATCGCAAGGGCGGGTTCGGAATGGTTATCAGCGACCGCTATCTCCGCCTCATCGCGATCATGCTCGTGCTCGCGACCGTCGTGAACACGACGGGCGAGCTCGTCGTGGGCAGCCTGGTCGAGGACGCCAGCCGCGGCGCCGCCGACCGCGGCGCGTTCATCGCGTCGTACTACTCGTCGTACTACGGCGCCGTGAACGTGGTGTCGGCGCTGATCCAAGGCCTGTTGGTCTCGCGGCTCATCCGCGCGCTCGGTGTCCGCGGCACGCTGTTCGTGATGCCGCTCGTCGCGCTCGGCAGCTGGCTCGTGTTCCTCGGGCGCTCGACGGTGTCCGTCATCCGCTTCACGAAGACCGCCGAGAACAGCTTCGACTACTCGCTGCACAACACGATCCGCCAGGCGCTGTTCCTGCCGACATCGCGCGACGCGAAGTACAAGGCGAAGGCGGCGATCGATACGTTCGTGTTCCGCATCGCCGACGTGCTCGCCGGGCTCGGCGTCGTGTACGTGCTCGTTCATCTCGGAGTCGGCATCCAGGGGTTCGCGATCGTAAACCTCGCGCTCACGCTCGTCTGGCTCGTGCTCGTCGCGCGCACCGGCAAGCTGCACGACCAGCTCGCGCGGAGCGCGTCGTGAGAGCCGCGGTGGTCCTCGCGATGGTCGCCGCGCTCGCCGGCCGCGCGCACGCCGACGACGGCCACGATTCCCCGGACTCGTCGTACCTGTACGACGGCGGCATGGTGCCGCTGTTCTGGATCCCGCTGGCCGGCGGCTACCTGCTCGACACCGACGTCGCGCCGCGGTCGACGCCGCTGTGGTTCGACCCGCACGCGGGCCGCGCGCCGGTTGCCTCGTGGGAGATTCCGAGCTGGGGCATGACCGCGCTCGGCGCCGCGGTCGCCGGGTCGTACGTGCTCGGCGACGACTCGGCGCGCTGGTACCACGCCAAAGGCCTCGCCGAGGCGATGGCGACGAGCGCGCTCGTGGTCTCGGCCGTCAAGCCGGTGTTCGGCCGGCACCGCCCCGACTGGACCGCGGCCACCGCCGGCTCCGACGAGAGCGAATCGTTCCCGTCGGGGCACGCGACCAAGGCGTTCTCGATCGCGACCTACAGCGCGCTGTACCTGCACGGCCACGTCTGGCGCGACGAGCCGCTCACCGCGACGCACGCCCTCGCGTACGCCGGGATCTTCGCCGGCGCACTCGCGGTCGACGCCGAGCGCGTCGATCACGACCGTCACTTCGTCTCGGACGTCGTCGCCGGCTCGCTGCTCGGTGCGGCGACGTCCACGCTGATCTATCGCTATCAGGACGCGCGCGCGTCGGGCCATCGAACGCATGACTGGGCGTTTGCCCCGTCACTCGACGCGCGCGCGTCCACCTTGTCGATCGTCGGCACGTTCTGAGCCCGCCGGGTTTCCGGCAGCGCTGCCGTGCGCTCGGCGGTCGCAGCGGCGAAGTCCGCGGCCGCGCTGGCGATCTCGATCGGCATGCGTCGTGCTGAAGCCGTCGCACGTGAGCTCCACCATTTCCGAGTCCCGCGTGACCGCGATCGAGGTCGCGGCCATCCCGCGGCTTCGCCTGCTCGCCGTCATGTACGCGATCGCCACCGTCGCCGTGATGGCCGTCCTCCGGCTCGAGCATGCCGGGCTGCTGCGGCTGCCCGCTCAGATGCCGCGCGATCTCGACGCGCTCGCCGTTCCGGTCGCCGGCTCGCTGTTCCTCGTGGTCGTGACCCGCACGAAGCTGTCGGCTCGCAGCCTGCTCGCGATCGGCGCGGTGTATCAGCTCGCCGGCGCGTTCAGCATCGCGTGGTTCGAACAGGCTCCCGACGTCGGCCGCGGCACCGCGGGCACCGTCCTGTGGATCATGAGCTACACGCTGCTGCCGACGCGCCCGCTGCGTACGGCGTTCGTCGCGCTGGGCTCGGCGCTCGCCGGGCCCGTCGCGCTCGCGATCCACGTCGCGCTCGGCCACCGCGGCTGGCCCACCGACTGGGGCGTCGCGCTCGATTTCGGCATGACGCTCGCTGCCGCGACGTTCGCGGTCGTCACGGTGCGCGTGATCTACGGCCTCGGCCGCGAGATCGCGGACGCGCACAAGATCGGAGCGTACGTGCTCGTCGAGAAGCTCGGCCACGGCGGCATGGGTGAAGTGTGGCGGGCCAAGCATGCCGCGCTGGTGCGGCCCGCTGCGATCAAGCTGATGCGCCCGCACGCGCTGTCCGATGGCTCGCCGGTCGATCTCGGTCAGCTGACGCGCCGGTTCCAGCAGGAAGCGCAGGCGACCGCGCTGCTCAAGTCACCGCACACCGTCGCGATCTACGACTACGGCGAGACCAGTGACGGCGTCCTCTACTACGTGATGGAGCTGCTCGACGGGCTCGATCTCGAGACCATCGTGCAGAAGTTCGGACCGCAGCCGGCCGAGCGCGTCGTCCATTTTCTGCGCCAGGCGGCGTCGTCGCTATCGGAGGCGCACGCCAATGGCCTCGTCCATCGCGACATCAAGCCGGCGAACCTGTTCGCGTCGGTGATGGGGCTCGAGCTCGACTTCTTGAAGGTGCTCGACTTCGGGCTCGTCCGGCGGATCGCGAACGATCCGGCGCTCACCGTCGAGCACGGCGTGTGGGGTACGCCGGCGTACATGGCGCCCGAGAGCGCCGAGTACGCCCGCTACGACGTGCGCAGCGACATCTACTCGCTCGCTGCGGTCGCCTATTGGCTGCTGACCGGCAAGACCGTGTTCGAGGCGCCCTCGGGCAACGCGATGATCGCGGCGCAGATCCGCGACACGCCGGTCCCGCCGTCGTTGCGCACCGACCTGCCGATCCCCACCGAGCTCGAGGCCGTGATCATGGCGTGCCTCGCGAAGGACCCGAGCATGCGGCCGCAGAGCGCCGAGCAGCTGGCGCGCATGCTCGCCGCGGTGCCGCTGCCGGCGTGGACGCCGCGCCGCGCCGAGGCGTGGTGGCGCGCGCACCGCCCCGAGTCGCTCGCGCGCAGCGCGGCGTGCGCGCAGGACGTGACCGCGCCGCAGCGCCGTGCTCGCGTCGTCGCGGAGGCCGCGTGACCGCCGAACGCTGGCAAACGCGCTTCGCGGCGCTCACCGCGTTCGTCGTGATCGCCGCGTTCGTCGCCGGCAAGACCGCGCGCGACGCGATGTTCCTGACGTCGTTCGAGGTCACGCTGCTGCCGACGTTCGCCGCGATCGGCGCGGTGCTCACGATCCCGCTCGTGCTCGTCGTCGCGCGGCGCATGACCGTGATCGGGCCCGAGCGGCTCGTGCCGATCGTGTACCTGACGAGCGCGGCGCTGCTCGTCGTCGAGTGGCTCGCGAGCGCCCACTGCCCGCGCGTCGTCGGCGCGGCGGCGTACCTGCACCTCGGCGCGCTCGGCCCGATCCTCGTCTCCGGGTTCTGGTCGACGGTGAGCGAGCGCTTCGATCCGCGCGCGGCCAAGCGCAACATCGCCCGCATCGGGTTCGGCGCGACACTCGGCGGAATCGCCGGCGGTCTCGTCGCGCAGGCGACCGCGGCCTGGCTACCGGCGCGCGCGATCTTGCTCGTCGTCGCGGCGATGCAGATCGCGTGCATCGTGTTGATCCGCGCGCTCGGCCGCCATCAGAGCGCGGCCAGCGCAGACCCCGGCGACGTCTGGGAAGGCATGCGCGTGGTCGCCCGCACGCCGCTGCTGCGATCGATGGCGGCGATGGCGCTGCTGACCGCGATGGCCGCCGCGGCGCTCGACTACGTGTTCAAGGTGCAGATCGCGGGCAGCGCGCGCGGTCCGCTCGGCGCGCTCGGCATCTACTACGCCGTCACGAACGTCGTGACCGCGCTCGTGCAGCTGTCGTTCGCGAACCGCGCGATCGCGCGAGTCGGTGCCGCGCGCGCCGCGGTGGTGTTGCCGGCCATCGTCGCCGCGTTCTCGCTGTCGGTCGTCGCCGTGCCGGTCATGTTCGTCATCTCGCTCGCTCGCGGAGCGGAGATGGTCACGCGCAGCTCGGTCTATCACGCCGCCGTCGAGTTGCTGATCTCGCCGCTCGCGCCGCACGACAAGCGCTCGGCGAAGGTCATGCTCGACGTCGGCGCCGACCGCATCGGCGACTTGCTCGGCGCCCAGCTCGTCGGGCTGCTCCTGCTCGCGCTGCCGTCCGGGATCGTGATCGCCGCCGTGGTGCTCGCGCTCGCGGCATTCGCGGTCGCGTTGACGATCCCGCGCGCGTATCGCCGGGCGCTCGAGGCGCGGCTGGCGAGCGCGGCGCCCGATCCGACGCCCGCGCAGGAGTCGATGCTGCTGCCCACTCGCCCCGCACTGGCGCCGGTCGTGATCGAAGCGGCGCGCGACTCGCTGCTCGCTGCGATCTCCGATCTGCGTTCGGGAGACCGCGCGCGCGTGGAGCGCGTGCTCGCCGAGCCGCTCGCGCCCGAGCTGGCCGCGCACGCGCTCCCGCTCGTCGCGTGGGCACCGGTGGCGCCGCTCGCGGTGCGCCGGTTGCGCGAGCTCGCGCCGAGGCTCACGGGCTTGCTCGTCGACGCGCTGCTCGACCCCGACACCGACTTCGACGTGCGCCGCAAGCTGCCCGCGATCATCGCCGACGGCGAGCCCGCGCTCGCGGCGCTCGGCCTGTGGCGCGCGCTCTCCGATCCGCGCTTCGAGGTCCGCTATCGCGCCGGCAAGGCGCTGGCGCGAGTGCGCGACGCCGGCCAGGCGATGCCCGCCAGCGACGCGCAGATCCTCGACGCGATCGAGCGCGAGGTGCGCGTCGACATCCGGATCTGGCGCAGCTACCGCCTGCTCGACGGCTTCGACGGCTCCGACTCCGATGCGCTCGTGTACCGCGTGCTCGAGCAGCGTTCCGCGACCGCGCTCGCTCACGTGTTCACGCTGCTCGGGCTCGTGCTGCCGGCCGAGCCGTTACGCATCAGCTTGCAGGCGCTCGGCACCGACGACCGCGTGCTGCGCGGCACGGCGCTCGAGTATCTCGACGGCGTGCTCCCGCCGCGCATTCGCGAGCCGCTGTGGCCGTTCCTGGAGCTCGATCCGCGCGAGGTCACGGCACCGCGTTCGGCGCGTGATCTCGTCTCCGAGCTCGAGCTCTCGCACCCGTCGATCCTCGCGAACCTGTCGGCGCGGGCCCTCCGGGATTGAGGGCCGACCGGCGACGCTGCCGGAGACCCGGCAGCCAGCGTGCGGCAAGCTGGCGAATCGACAGCCGCGTCGCTTGGCCATGCGGTTGCACTGCGCACGGGCATGGCCGTCCAGCAGTGGTCCATCGACCCGGCGCATTCGCGGATCGGATTTCATGTCCGCCACCTGATGATCTCGAACGTCCACGGTCGATTCGACAAGTGGACCGGCGTCATCGAGTTCGATCCCGACCATCCCACGCGCTCGCGCGTGCGCGTCGAGATCGACGCCGCATCGGTCGACACGCGCGAGCCGCGGCGCGACGACCACCTGCGCTCGCCGGAGTTCTTCGACGTCGCGAGCTACCCGGCGATCACGTTCGAGACCACCACGGTGGAGCGTCATACGCTCGACGACTACGAGGTCGTCGGCAGCCTGACGATTCACGGCATCACCCGCACGGTGCTGCTCGACGTGAAGCGGAGCGACGTGATCGTCGACCACCTCGGCCAGCGCCGCGTCGCCTTCGCCGTATCGGGCACGCTCAGCCGGAAGGACTTCGGCTTGACCTGGAACTTCGTGCTCGAGACCGGCGGCGTCATGGTCGGCGACAAGGTCACGATCACGGCCGAGCTCGAGGCCGTGCGCTTGCCGGAAACCCGGCAGGTGCCGGGCTTCGCGCCGGCCAAGTAGGCGACACAACACGGATCGATGCTGGCCAGATGCTTGCTATCCATCAGGTCGAAGTGGCAGTCGAACGCCTCATCACGAGCACGCAGTGGCTGGCCCGGGTCGGGCTCGTCCTGGCGCTCGGCGTGGCTCAGGTCGCGCTCGCCGCGGTGTGCGGCGTCGGGATCGCGCGCGGGCTCGTGCTCGCGGTCGCCACGCTCGCGTTCGTGATCGCCTACGTCGTCACGCCGTCGCCGGGCAAGGCCGAGTACGACGCCGCCGCGTTCCGCCCGATCTACGCGATGCGCGCGGCGTCGCTCGTCGCCGTGATCGCGACCGGCGGATGCACGAGCCCGCTCTTGCCGGTGCTCGCGATCCCCACCGCGATCTCGTGGACGATGGCGCGCCCGCAGCTGCGCGACATCGCGCTCGGTGCGGTCACGATCGCGACGCTCGTGGCGTTGTACCTGTACGCGGCGCCGCACGTCTCGTTCACGGCCGCCGAGCTCGCGGTGCTCGCGGGCTGGTCGACGATCGTGACGACCTGGGCGATCGGCCAGCGCGTGTCGCAGATGTTCGAGCTCCAGCGCGCGCAGGCCACGTGCTTGTCTCGCATCCGCGAAGGCGCGCTCGTCGACGCCGAGAGCCGGCGTCGCGGCATGGAGCTGATGACCACGAAGCTCGCCCACGAGCTGAAGAACCCGCTGGCCGCGATCAAGAGCCTCGTCCAGGTCGAGGCGAAGCAGGCGGGCGACGACAAATCCAAGCGCCGGCTCGACGTCGTGTTGAACGAGGTCGAGCGCATGAGCGGCTTGCTGCGCGAATACCTCGACGTGGCGCGTCCGATGGTCGAGGCCTCGGTCGCGCGCGTCGAGCTCGACGAGCTGATGACCGACGTGTCCGCGCTCGTCGCCGGCCGCGCGGAGGCCGCCGGCGTGACGCTCGGGGTCGAAGGGCAAGGCGGCGCGCTGCACGCCGACGCACGGCTGCTGAAGGAAGCGATCGTCAACGTCGTGTGCAACGCGATCGAGGCGACGCCGCGCGGCGGCCAGGTCGAGATCCAGTATCACTGCGGCGATCTCGGCGCGAGCATCGTGATCCGCGATACCGGCCGCGGCATGACCAAGGACATCGCGGCGCGCGTCGGGACGCCGTTCTTCACGACGCGCGAGAACGGCACCGGCCTCGGCGTCGTGATCGCGAAGACCGCGATTGCGCAGCACGGCGGGACGCTCGAATATCACAGCACGCCGGGAATCGGGACGATCGCGAAGATCGCGTTGCCGAGCGCGTTGCACGACCAGAAACGAGCGATCGCATGACGAAGGTCCTGATCATCGACGACGAACCCGCGCTGCGTTTTGCCGTTCAGGAGGCGATCGAGGCACATGGCCTCGACGTCATCTCCGCCGAGAGCGCGACCGAAGCGCTGGCGCTGCTCGACGACGCCGACGTCGTCGTCTCCGACTACATGATGCCCGACATGGACGGCATGCAGCTGCTCGAGAAGGTGCGCGCCGCGCATCCCGCGCTGCCGGTGATCCTCGTGACCGCGCACGGCTCGGAGCGGCTCGCGGTGCGCGCGCTCAAGCAAGGCGCCTACGATTACCTCAGCAAGCCGTTCGACAACGACGAGCTGGTCTTCACGATCGAGCGCGCGGCCGAGACGCGCCGGCTGCGCCTGGCCGAGCGCGAGCGCGCGCTCGAGCAGGCGAGCGGCGTGCGGATCATCGGGCGCAGCGCCGCGCTCGCTCGCGTGCTCGATACCGCGACACGCGTCGCCGCGAAGGACGTCACCGTGCTCGTGCGCGGCGAGACCGGCACCGGCAAGGAGCTGATCGCGTCGCTCCTGCACGTGAACAGCGCCCGCGCGAAGCAGCCGCTCGTCGTGTTCAACAGCGCCGCGATCCCCGCCGAGCTCGCCGAGGCGCAGCTGTTCGGCCACGCGAAGGGCGCGTTCACGGGGGCAGTGGCCGCGCACGACGGCTACTTCATGCAAGCCGACGGCGGCACGCTGTTCATCGACGAGATCGGCGAGCTGCCGCTGCCACTGCAGGCCAAGCTGCTGCGTGTGCTGCAGGAGCGCGAGGTCCAGCCGATCGGCTCGACGCAGGTCAAGAAGGTCGACGTTCGCGTGGTCGCGGCCACGCATCGCGATCTCGCGGCCGAGGTCAAAGCCGGGCGGTTCCGCGAGGATCTCTACTACCGGCTCAACGTGATCGAGCTGGTCGTGCCGCCGTTGCGCGAGCGCAAGGGCGATGTCCCGCTGCTCGCACGCGAGTTCGCGCGCAAGTACAGCGAGCGCTACGGCCTCGGCTACGTGGTCCAGCTCTCGCCCGAGCTCGTCGCGCATCTCGAGCAGCAGGCGTGGCCCGGCAACGTGCGCCAGCTCGAGAACACGATCGCCCGCTGTGTCGCGCTCGCGACCACGAAGATCGTCGGGCTCGAAGCGCTGCGCGCGCCGCACGACTCCGCGGATGCCGCCGATGCTTCGATGCCGGGTGCCGGCCCGTCGTTCCGCGAGCAGGTCGAGGCGTTCGAGCGCAACCTGATCACGCAGGCGATCCGCGCCTCGGGCGGCAACCAGTCCGAGACGGCGCGCCGGCTCCAGCTCAATCGCGCGACGCTGTACGACAAGCTGAAGAAGTACGAGCTGACGAAGGAATAGTGGCGCGCCAGTTGCTGTGGGTGCATCGCGTGGCCATGACCCGTGCACCGGCACCGGACTTCGTCACGCTCGCCAGCCTGCACGCCGCGCTCGATGGAGTCGTCGAGATCGAGGCGTGGTTCGCCGATGCGGACGCTGCTGCTCGGTCTCTTGCGCCCCGATCCGAAGTAGGTGCCGCCGAACCGGCACCTCGCCGGAGATCCCGACAACGCAGGCCGCGCAGGTTGTCGATACTCCGAGCACTCGAGCTGGCGAGACGGTTGCACTACGGCCCGACCATGAAGATCACAACGCTCGTCGGACGAATCCTGTACTCCATCCTGTTCATCGCGGCCGCCCCCGGCCACTTCTCGTCGGAGACGATCGGCTACGCCGCGTCGCAAGGCGTGCCGCTCGCGAACCTCGCGGTTCCCGCATCCGGCATCCTCGCGCTGCTCGGCGGCCTCAGCATCGCGTTCGGCTACAAGACGCGGCTCGGCGCGGTCGCGCTCGTCGCGTTCCTCTTGCCGGTGACGTTCATGATGCACAACTTCTGGGCCGTCACCGACCCGACGATGCACCAGCTGCAGATGGTCATGTTCTGGAAGAACATCGGTCTCGTCGGCGCGGCGCTCACGTTCTTCGTCCATGGCGCCGGCGCACTCAGCCTCGACGCGCGCCTCGCGCGCCGCACCGGCGTCACGAGCACCGCAGCGGTCGCAGCGTAATCGTCGGCACACGCAGGCGGCGGTCGGACAGCGGAAGCTGCCCGGCCGCAGTTGTTTTGCGCGCCACTGCATGTCGCCTCGTCAACACGTGCCGGCGAGCCGGCAGTTTCGTCGGTCTATGTACTCGAACTCGCGCGCCGCTGAGTTGGCGCACGCGTTGCTGAAGCTGTCGTGCAGAAGGAAAGGAAACTCGCCATGAAGACCATGTCTCTACTCGCGCTCTCGCTCTCGTCGCTCTTGACCGGCTCGCTCGCGTACGCGGACGACAACGACGCCGACTCGCTCGAAGCCACGACGGGCTTCGACCATCGCGTCCCGGCGCCGTCGAACGCGATCGAGCTCGGCATCGCCACCGGCTACACGCAAGGCGTTGGCCCGATCGGCGGCGGCATGCAGCACGTCGAGGATGTCTCGAGCGCCGGCGGTACCGTCGAGCTCGACGCGATGTACCGCATCAACCCGACGTTCGCGGTCGGCGCGTACGGTTCGTTCTCGGAGTACGCGACCGGCGATCACGTCGCCGGCTCGGATGACGTGTTCGGTGCGACCGCCGGCATCCAGGCCGCCGCGCACCTGCGCCCGGCGCGCTCGGTGGATCCATGGGTGAGCCTGGGCACCGGCTGGCGTGGCCTGTGGCTATCGCCGGAGACGGGCAAGAACACGTCGCTGCAGGGCCTCGAGCTCGCGCGGCTGCAGGTCGGTGTCGACTACCGGATCAGCCAGGACGTCGCGATCGCGCCGGTGATCGGCGGCAGCCTGAATCTGTTCGTCAGCCAGGACTCGCCGATGACCACGGACTACACGGAGATCACCGACAAGAAGGTCAACTTCATCGGCTTCGCCGGGCTCGCCGGTCGCTTCGACCTCGGCGGCAAGCGCTGAGCTCGCACTGGACGCGGCCCGATTCAGGCCTTACTGAATGAGCCCATCATGGTGGCACCCGACATCCGACCCACGGTCCGCGAGATCACGCATCGCACGAGTGGCGTGACGCACGGTCCGATCACGAGGCTCGTCAGTCCCTCCGATTTCGGGGAGGTCATGAAGCCGTTCGTGTTCCTCGACCACGTCACGTTCGACGGCCGCACCGAGCCGATGGCGATGGAGCGGTTCTGGCACCCGCACTCGGGCATCGCCACGGTGACCGTGCCGCTCGACGGTGCGATCCGGGTCCTCGACACGACCGGTGCGGACGTCGTGTTGCCGGCGGGCGGCATCGAATGGATGCGCGCCGGCAACGGCGTGTGGCACACGGGCCAGGCCCAGCCCGGCGTCATGCGCGGCTTCCAGCTCTGGGTCGCGCTGCCGCCCGCGCTCGAGAACGCCGCGAGCGCGAGCCTCTACGTGCAACCGGATCAGGTTCGTACGCACGGGCCCGCGCGCGTGATCCTCGGTTCCTATGGAGGCGCGGCGAGCCCGATCGACGCGCCGCCGATGACGTACCTGCAAGTCAGCCTGAAGCCGGGCGAGCGCTGGACGTATCACCCGGCACCTGGCCACACGGTCGGCTGGCTCGCGATCAGCGACGGCGAGCTCCACACACCCGAGCGCGTCGAAGCGGGCGAGGTCGTCGTGTTCGAGCCGTCCGACTCCGCGATCGAGCTCGTCGCGAAGGGCTCGACGCGCTTCGTGCTCGGCTCTGCGGCGCCGCATCCGCACGACCTGGTGCTCGGCAACTACTCGGTGCACACCAGCGCCGACGCGCTTCGCCGAGGCGAGGCCGAGATCCGGCGGATCGGCCGTCGCTTGCGCGACGATGGCACGCTGCGGTTCGCGCGTCCCGCGGTCACGCTCTGATGCCAACCTTACCGGCGCAGTGACCGGTCAGAACTTCTGCGTCGATGGTGGCGCGACCGCCGGCTACCGGTAGGATTGCGGCTCGATGAGCTCGGTCGCGGATCTGGTAGAGCGCGAGGCCGACCACGTCCTCGGCCGGGTACGCGACCGCCTCGAGGATGTCCGCTTGCACGAGCTCGCGGCTCGCGTGGTGTACGAGCTCGTGCGCTCGCTGCGCGCGGCGAACACGACGTTGCCTGCATTCGAGACTCCAGTCGGCGTCGACGCGCTGACCGAGATGTTGCGTGAAGTGTGCGCGAACGTGCTCGATGCGATCGAATCGGAGGTGACGGCGAAGGATCTGCGACGCGTCGCCGAATGGTTCGCGGCAGCGACGGAGCGGTCGTTGCGCGACGCGAACCGCCGGTTCGGCGCGATGCTCGACGCGCTCGACGATCACCTGCTGCTACTCGACGCACGCTCTCACGTGCTGTTCCTCAATCTCGCGACGGAAGGCTCCGCGCGCGAGAGCTACGGCCTATCGCGCGACGAGATGGTCGGCCGCCACACGCTGGAAGGCGCGCCATCGCCGTTCAAGCAGTACATCACCGGCCTCGCCGCACGGGCGAGCACGGGTGAGACGATCGCGGAGGAGTTCTTGCTGCCGATGCCCGGCGGCGCGGTCTGGCACGAGCATCGTTATCACCCCGTGCGGCGCCCCGACGGCGAGGTGGAAGCGGTCGCGGTCGCGAGCCGCGACATCCACGCGCGCAAACAAGCCGAGGGCCGGCTGCTACTGCTGTCGAAGATCGGGTTGCTCGCCGAGACCACCGAGCTCGACAGCATGCTCGTACGCGCCGCCGGTCTCGCGATTCCCGAGCTCGCGGACTGGTCGGTGTTCGAGCTCGTGCACGAAGGCGAGATCATCCGCTCGACCATCGTGCATCCCGACGCCGCGCGGGCGGTACGCGCCGACAGCCGGCTCGCCGAATGGCGCAGCGCACCGGCGCGGCGTGTCGACGGCGTCGAGCTCGGTGGGCGCGTGTACGAGCTCGGCCAGGCCGACGACGGTGCGTTGCGCGCGCGCGATCCCGAGCTCCACGCGCTGCTTCGCCAGTTCGAGGCGGCCACCGCGATCGTCGTTCCGTTCTTCGTGATGGGCGCACCGATCGCAGTCGCGACGTTCGTGTTCGGGCCGGAGTCCGGCCGGCGCCATACGATCTCGGACCTCGCGATCGCCGACGAGATCGCGCGCCGCGCCGCGCAGATCGTCGAGAACGCACGCTTGCAATCCGAGGTCGCCCAGGCGCTCGCCTACCGCGAGCGCGTGATGGGGATCCTCGGCCACGACCTGCGCAACCCGGTCAGCGCCGTGCTTTCGCTCTCCGCAACGCTCGTGCAGCGCGCCGACGTTCCCGACCGCACGAAGGAAGGTCTGCGCCACATCCGCAAGTCGGCCGAGCGCATGGAGCAGATGATCGCCACGATCCTCGACTTCACGCAGCTGCGGTTCCGCGGCTTGCCGTCGCTTGCGCTCGAGACGTTCGACCTCGAGACGCTGGTGCGGACCATCGTCGAAGAGCTGCGAGCGGGCAACCCCAGCCGTACGATCGCGATCGAGGCGCACGGCGAGCTGCGCGGGCGATGGGACGTGAGCCGACTCGGCCAGGTCGTGTCGAATCTCGTCGGCAATGCGCTGACGCACGGCGCGCTCGACTCGCCGGTCACCGTCGGCCTGACGGCCGAAGGCGATCGCGTCCTGGTCGCGGTGACGAACCATGGCCCCACGATTCCGACCGACGCGCTCGGCAAGCTATTCGAGCCGTTCTGGCAGGCGCCGAGGTCTGGGGTCCCCAAGTCGCGCGGCCTCGGCCTCGGGCTCTTCATTGCCCAGCAGATCGTGGAGGCGCACGGCGGGGACATCGCGGTCCGGTCGCAGAACGATCACACGACGTTCACCGTGCGCCTGCCGCGCTGACGCTGCCCGATTGTCCAGCTTCCTGTCATTCGACGAGATCTCGCCAAATACAGCGGCTGCTCCCGCACCGATCCAGCGCGTTAGCGCGGCACGACGATTGCGCTGCGGTCGTCGCAGCCATGAACAACGAACAAGCATTCGCAGGGCGGTGGTAGGGAAGTCCGTCGACGTGCGCCTCGAGAACGAGCGCGTTCGATGTGATGGCCACGTCCGCGCTCACTCCCCGACCGCCAGCATCTCGTCGACCAGCGCATCGGCGATCTGAGGCTGAGCGATCACGCCCTCCACGGCGCCGTGCCGGATCACGACCGCGTGCGTTTTCTGAGTCCGCCGCAACTCTGCGAGCGCGTCGACCAGCGGCGTCTCCCACGAGACCGTGACGGGGACTTCTTCAACCAGGTCGCCGATCCTCTCGGCGCTACGTACGCGATCGGCCCGAGCGGCCAAACGCGCTCGCGACAACAGCCCGATCACCTGGTCGTCGTCGACGATCGCGACGAAAGCTTCGTTGGTCTTGGCGAGCAGTGACGGGCTCGCGTCGGCAGGCAGTGTCAGAGTGGGCACCAGGTCGAGCCCGCTCACCGGCCGCACGAGATACGTCGTCGCATGGAGGGCGCCTGGAATCACGTGACCGCGACGGGTCAACTTCATCGTGTAGATGCTGTCCCGGACCAGCCGCTGACGCAGACCATGGGCAACGGCGACCGTGAGCGTCATCGGCAGCACGATCGAGTAGTCGAGTGTCATCTCGAAGATCATCACGATCGCGGTGAGGGCGGCGCCGGTCGAGCCCGCGACCACACCTGCCATACCCGCGAGCGCGAGGGCAGTGGGCGCGAGATGAAGCCCCGGGAACAACGCGTCGAGCGCGATGCCATACGCACCTCCGAGCACTGCGCCCATGAACAGCGCGGGCGAGAAGATTCCACCCGATGCGCCGGAACCGAGCGTCCATGCCGTGGTGAGGAGCTTGAGCGCGAACAGTGCCAGGAGCATGCCGATCGCCGGGATCGCACCTTCGAGCACGTCGAGGATCGTCGCGTATCCGACGCCTTCCACGAAGTAGTGGCCCGATGTCAGCGCGAGGATCGTCATCGTGATCCCGACGCCGAGCATCCCGATCGCGTGACGGAGATACGCGTTGCGGATTCGCGCTTCGAACAGGTCTTCCATCCAGTACAACCCGCGAATGAACAGTGCCGCTGCGGCCGCGCAGATCACACCGAGCCCGGCGTAGGCCGGCAAGAGCACGATGCTCGCGACCGCGGGCATGTGAATCGGCGGGATCACGAACGCCGGATGATTCCCGAACAACCAGCGTCCGACGAACGTCGCGGTCGCGGTCGCGAGCGTGACCGGTACGAGCGTGCGGACGCTGACCTCGTGCAGCAGCACTTCGACAGCGAACAGCACTCCGCCGATCGGCGTATTGAACGTCGCCGCGATCCCCGCACCGCCACCCGCGGCGACGAGCGTGATCCGCTGCCAGTGTGGTACGCGAAGCAACCGCCCTGCCCACGATCCGAATGCAGCTCCGATCTGGATGATCGGACCTTCGCGGCCCACGGACCCGCCGCTGCCGATCGAGATCGCCGATGCGACGGACTTCACCGCCGCGACGATCGGTCGGATCGCGCCACCCTCGTAGTGGATCGCGTCCATGACCTCGGGAACGCCGTGTCCCTTGGCTTCGGGCGCCCAATGCTTGACGACGAACACGACAAACAGCGCCGCAATTGCGGGGACGATCGCGACCCCGATCCCCCACAGGCCCATCGGAGTGTGAAGGTTCGTGTCGTAGCTCGCTGAGAGCCGCCCGAGCAGGAGCAGGTTGTGGCACACCGCGATCAGGACGCGAAATCCGTACGCGCCGGCACCCGCGATCGCTCCGAGGACGATCGCGAACAAGGAGATTCGCCAGGGCCGGATCCATACAGCGCGGCGCGACCGGAACGATCCGATCATCACGAGCGTGCTCGTGTTCGCCGCAAAGATCGCCTAGCCAGGGTGCGCGCCGATGCCGCACCCGCGAGAACGCGCATCAATGTCTCCTGCAACATCCGCGTGCAGCGTACGTGCCGATGCAGCCCAGCGTGCCGTCATGCCGATGGCTGCCACCAGCCTGATCTCAGCGATGAGCCGTCGGTGTCGTGGCGACCTCGGGGTCCGGCGCACCGGTGGCGGCGTATACGGCGTGTACCGAGGCGCGAAACGCCGAGCGCAGCGCTCGATACTGAACGGCCAGTGGGTGGTCGGGATCGACGCGTTCGGTTGCGTCCTGCAATGCATCGATCGCGCGCGCGAGACGCGTGCGATCCGTGTCGGGCAGCGGCTGGACGTGCGCGAGCGCGCGGACGGCCGAGTCGAGCGCGATCCGGACCAGACCGGCCTCGGCGTCGGCGCGCCCATCGGAGCGACCGAGCTCGTTGGTCACCTCGCGCACGCGTAGGATCTCGTTGGCGGGGTAGGGCACGATCACGTCGAGCGCATCTGCAAGCGCGTACAGCACGCTCACGATGTGCGCGCGATCCGGCGGCGCACGCGAGGTGTCGAGCTCGTCGGTCGCGACGAGCAGCCGCCGGGCCGAGACCGAAGGCACCGGCCGCGGCCCTGGCTCGTCCAGGCGCTGCGGCTCGTTGTTTTCGATCGGTGTGGCAGCCACGTGGCAGCGAGAATCTTGGCGTAGAGAAGGGACGCGACCCCTTTCGATCGCGATTCTGGCTGCCACGTGATCGTGTATACAGGACACTCTTTGTCTACGGTGCCACGCGCTCGATGAGGACGCGGCCTTCCAACGACCGGACCTCGTAGTTGAACAGCCGGAGGAAGCTGAGACCGATCAGTCCTTCGATGTTCCAGCCCTCGGGCAAGTCGTGCGCATGGACCCGGAACTCGTTCGACTGGTGGCCGAGGCACGCGAAGCGGGCGACGCGAATCAAGTAGCCCTCTTCTCGACCGACCGCGGAGCGGATCACGGTGATGACTTCGCCCTGCCGCGGGTTGTAGCCGAGCTCGTCGAGCACCTCGGGGATGACGATCGTTTCCGCCGCGCCAGTATCGAGCACGAGCCGCAGTGGTCGGCGCTGCCGTTCACCGGGGCCCCAGACCCGACCCTCGACGATGATGAGGTCGCCTTTCGGATCGAACCGCGCAGTTTTCACGGGATCGAGAACCGAGGGATGGGGCCGCGAACCTCGCCGGTCCAGAAGCAGCCGACCTCGTCGTAGTGGCCGAACGCGGCCTTGACGTCGGGCGATGCCGTTTTGCGCTGTTTGTGGTGCGCAAGCACGACGGCGGTTCCGAAGTCGAAGTCGGTGTCGTTCTCCCAGCTGGTTTCGACGAGCACGACCCACTCATCCGGAAAGCGCTTGCAGATCTCGTCCCAGGTGAGCCGGTGGTTGACGGAGGAAGCTGGCGCCGGGTTCGCGTTCATTGCAGCCTTCAGGTTGTTCCGACGGAGCTGCTTGTCAAGTTTTCGTGCGAGTTCAAGCGCGACGATCAACTCGTGTGACAGATCGCTTCGTCCGGTTCTGGCGGCGCGGGGTCGAACAGGCCTGGCTGCGGCACTGCATCATTCCAGTAATGGTACGGCGCGAGATGGATGTCGTGGTTGACATCCTTGACGACGAACAACGTCGTCGCGTGGCGGATGCTCTTGGTGACGCCGTCTTGGTCGGGCGATGCGACGAGTAACTGAAGCCCGAGATCCGTGGCCAGCCGTAGCAGCTGGTCACGGCGGCCGGCATCGATGCCGTAGAACGCCTCGTCGAACAGCAATGGGCGCACTGCCGCGCCCGCCGCGTCGAACATCAGCTTGCCGAGCGAGAGGACGAGCAGGTAGTTCGGCACACCCTGCTCGCCACCCGATCCCACGCGGCGGAGCGCGTGGGTGAGCTCCACGCCTTCCGCACCGGTCGTGCTCATCCGCAGCTTGAACTCGAACCACTTGCGATAATCGAGAAGCTCGGGCGGTTCGTCGCCGTCCTCGGCCACACGCAGCTCGTCGAGGTGCGCGTCGATCCACGCGCGGAACTTGACGCGGCTGTCCTCGTCGAGGATCGACAAGCGACGGACGAGCTCGATCAGCTCGGCGCGGTCGGGCCGTTCGGCGACCTCGAACTTGTACGCGGAAGCACCGAACCGCAGATCCTTGAGCACGCGGTTGATGCCCTTGATCATCTCGTGAAGGTGATAGATCTGGTGTTGGAGGTGGCGCGCGAGCTCGCTCATGATGAGCTCGTCCATCAGCTTGCGCGTACGCTCGTTGACCACCGTGAGCTGTTCCTCGATCGTCCGCTCGAGATCGGCCAGTACGCCTGCAATCGGCTGAGCACGTCGATCGGCGATCTGGTTGCGTTCGCGGTCATACGTGAAGCCGAACCGGGCCGCATACGCGAGCGAACGCACGCCTCGCGAGCCGTCGTTGTCGAGCTCCGCAGCGGCGACCTCTGCCGCTCGCTCGGCCTCGACGACACGATGACGGATCGCGTCGGTCGTGCGAAAACTGTCGCCGCGCTGCGTGACGCGGACGTAGTGAGCGAGCTCCTCGTCGCCGGCGCTCGCGAGCGGCGACGCGATGCTCGCGAGGCGCGCGCGCAAGACGCGCGATGTCTCGGCGAGCCGCGCATCGAGCTCGGCCGTTCGCGCGTCGGCTTCAGCGATGCGAACGCTGCCAGCACGCACCCGTGCCATCGCTTCAGCGCTTGCCTCGAGCGCGCGTCGCCACTCTTCGGCAGCCCGATCGCGCTTCGATCGCAAGCTCGCGAGCTGCTTCTCGAGCTCCTCGAGCTTGCTGCCGGCAGTCCGAGCGCGCAACGCAGCGAGGTCGTCGTCGATCGCGCCGAGCCGCGCGCCGAGCTCGTCCCGCCGGCGCTCGGCATCGTGACATCCACGATCGGCGAGCTCGCCCCGTTGTGCCGATGCCATCGCGGCTTGCCACGACCTGGCCACCGGTCCGTCAACTAACGAGAGAGCGCGCGCGAGTCGATCCGCGCCGCCGATCAGCACTTCTGCCGCGCGCACGGCACGGAGCGCGTCGGCTTCGTGCGCGGCCGCTGCCTCGTGGGCCGATCGCGCCGCGGAGAGCTGCTGCTCGCGAGCGTGCTGCCGGGCCTCGACGCCGAGCCATCGCGGGGCTTCGCTCGCGAGCTGGAACCCGAGCCCGCGGATTTCGACCCGCCGCTCCGCGTCCATGCTCGCGACGTCGCCGATCTCCGCCGGCTGATGCAAGATCGCGGCAAGCGCGGCGAGCGCCGTCGGAGGTGCGCCCGCGAGCGCGCTCGCACACCAAGCGGGCAGCTCGAGCTCGGCGCGCCTCACGACGACGCGCACCGCGGGCGCGATCGGCGAGATCAGGCGACGCGCCCGCTCGATCTGCGAGGGCGCGACCACAAGCGACGCGAGCGCCTCGGCGGTGGCGAGTGCTTCGATCGCGGCGAGGTCGCGAGGATCCGCATCTCGCGTCGGTTCGAGTAGCTCGTATAGCGGGCGGGCTGCGATCCCCGCGCTCGCGAGCGCCTGCCGCGCGCGGTCGAGCCCTTCCACTGCGATGGGATCTACGGAAGCCTCGAGCTCGGTCACCCGGGCAGCTGCAGCGTCACGCACACGGCGAGCCTCCGCCGCGGCGACCTTTGCCGCGACGAGGCGTTCGCGCACTCTGCCTCCGACCTCGGAGGCACACTCGGCCGCCGCTTCGATGTCCGGAAACGCGAGCACCGCCCCGGCCGCGGTCGCGATCCGGTGGAGCACGGCCTCGAGCTCGCGGACGGGCGCGAGCTCGCCGGGCACCTCCGCGAGCGCCTGCGAGCTCGCCGCGATCGCGCTTGCTGCAACCGCCGCGGCGGTCACGAGGTCGCGCTTGCGATCCATCGCGATCCGCAGGGCCGCAGCCCGATCTCGCTCGGCGTCGCGCACGGCCAGCGCTGCACGCGATGCATCGTTCTCGACCTCGGCGCGTCGCGCCTCGCAGTCGCGCACCGCCGACACCAGCGCCGCCGCATCCCCGTGCTCGGCCAGACGAAGGCTCTCGTCCGCGCGTCGCGCGGCGAGCTGTGCACCGTCGGCTTCTCCATCGAGGCGGGCGACCAGTGCTTCACCGCGGTCCACCTCCGCGAGCTCGTCGGCACGCTTCTCCAGCGTCTCGTCCCGCAGTCGAGTCAGCTCGAGCCAGTGATAGCGCGTCGCGGCCTCGCGCTGCACGGCTACCTCCCTCGCGAGGTCCGCGAGGCCGCGCACGTAGCTTGCCTGATCGACGAGGTCGCGCACGGCGAGCTCGAGATCGTCGATCGCGCGAAGCGTGCGCAGGATCTCTGCGAACACCGCAGTATCCGGCGTCGGGAGCAAGCGTTGGAACAGCGTCCCGAAGTCTCGCGCGGTCGCGACGATCTCGCGATACGCCTTTGCCATGCCCCAGAACCGGACCGCATCCTCGTACTGGCGTTCGGACCCGAACAGCCGGCGGGCGATCTCCTTGCGGTAGGGCGTCATGTGCGCGAAGACCGCGTTCTGACCGAGCTCGCGCCGGAGCGTGTCTCTGTGGATCGGCCGATCCTCGTGGTCGAGAAGCGCGATCTCGCGGAGTGGACGTCGCACGATGAACGCCCAGCGGGTGACCTTCGCTTCCAGCGTCGTGGCTTCGGTGCCGATGCCGAGGCAGAGTCGCTCCTCTCCTTCGCCTGCCAGCTCGACGACGGCGTACGCGATCGCACCGCCTTCGTTGCGGACGCCGAGCTCGAGGTCGTAGCGCAGCACGATGCCCTGCAGGGTGCGGCTGTCGTCGCGTCGGCCGCCGATTCGCGCGGCGGCATTGAGCTCCAGCTCGCCGCCGGCGAGCACGTAGTGCACCGCATCGAGCACCGTGGTCTTGCCGGCCCCGTTGTCACCGAGCAAGAAAAGGTGCCCGCCGTCCCGAACCTCCACCGTCTCATCGACGAAGTTGTGGAAGTTGACGAGACGGATCGCGTGGATACGGTACGCAGTCATACGCTATCTCCGTGGGGGGCGCCGACCTCCATCGACCCGAACGCGCGCGCGAGCGCCCCTGGCGCGAGCCGGCGCACGTCGTAGTGATGGAGCGCGGGCAATGCCTCGTACAGCACGTGATCGTCGTCGGGCGCGTGATCGTCGAGCTCCCGCGCGACCTCGCGCACGAACCGGTATCGCTCGAGCTCGGGCCACAGTCCGCGCAGCATCTTGCGGGTCTCGTCGTCGTCGGGCGCGTCCGCGGCGAGCTCTTGGTGCAGGCGGTCGCGGGCGAACTCGAACAGTTCCCCGAACGAGAAGCGAGGCGTCGTCGCGTCGTCGGATGACAGGTTTTGCTGTTCGAGCAGCCGTTCGTAGAACTCCAGCACGATCAGGAACCCGAGGCAGTCGAGCCTGCGCGTGAGGGCGAATACGTCGTGCTGGGATGGCTTGAGCGCGGCGTTGTGCCAGCGCTCCTTGTACAAGCGCGCCGTTCGCGCGTCGACGACGAGCTCCCATCCGTAGAGCTCGGCGTAGAACCGTTCGAACTCGGCGCGATGACGCCGTAGGTACTGGAACAGCTCGGCCTCGTCGTCGCGGTAGAAGAACGGAGCCTCGACGAGCACGTTGAGGATCGCCGTGACCCGCGCGCTGTTGAGCTTCTCGAAGTACGCCGTCATGTCTTCCTCCGTACAACCCAGCAATCAGGTGCAACGAGCCCGCTGCGATCGTCTGCGATCACGACCTCGCCTTCCGACGCGTCGATCGCGATGCCGACATCCGCGAGCACGCGCCCACCTCCGAGATGGAGCGCACGCGCGACCTCGATCCAACGCCGAGCGGCGCCGGGGCCGGCGGGCGGGTTCGCCGACAGTCGAATCCGGTCGGCCGCGACGAGCAATTCGTCGAGCCACTGGCCGAGCCGCTGCCGCCGCCGCGCCGTCAGCTCGCGGACGGCCTCGAGCCCGTCGCGCTTGCGCGCGATCGGACGTGCCGCCGCGGCACCCTGGGTGCGGGCGTGCGCGCGCGGCAATGGCGGTGGAGCCCTGCGGCTCGCCGCCGCGGGACCGCGATCGACGCGAACGTGCGCGGTCGCGATCACGCTGCCCACGAAATTGGCGTAGCACTCATCGTGTTCCGGTCCCATCGCGACCGTGCGGATCGCCGCGCGCAGGTCGTTGAGACGCTCGCTGCGGCGCTCGAGCTCGCGCAGATGGCGCTGCATCTTCCACACGACCGCTCGCGCCGACTCGTCGATCCGCGCGCACATCGCGGCGAGGCCGCCGCGCGCGGCGAAGAACGCAGCGTGTGCGTCGATGCGCTCGCCCGGCGCCGCGACACCAGCCGCCCGCATCGCGCGCGGCAATGCGGCACGCTCCTCCTCGACGGCCAAGCGGGATTCCTCGAGAGCTTCGCGGTAGCGGGGCGCGCCGAGGTTATTAAGGCTCGTCTCGACGTCGACGCGCAGCTCCTCGATGCGACGCACGTACACGCCGACGTAGCGTTCGAGCCAGCCGAGGATCTCGCGCAGCGCAGCGACGTCGTACGGTCGCGAGGCGAACGCCGCCATCTCGGCGAGAAAGGTCAAGAGCTCGGTCCCGATCTCGTCGATCGTGTCGCCGATGGTCGCGATCAGGTAGAGCGCGCGTCGCGCGAGGTCGGCGCGCTCGCCGACGAGCGATGGCAACCGTCGCCCGCCGGCATCCTCGGTTCCGGCCTCGGCTCCGCCGGTGCGCCACGCGTCGAGCACGCGGCGCAGCTCGCGGACATTGCCGACCACGTCGGCGAGCCGGTCGCGGCTGTCTCCGACGCGTCCCGCGAGCTTGGCCGCGAGCCTCGACTCGAGCCACTCGAGCAGCGCCACCGCGTCTTCGGTGAGGCGGTAACGAAAACGCTCGCGGCGATTGTCGCGGTAGCTGCGCAGCTTGTGCGCCTCGGTGATGCGCTCGACGGCGCCCCACGCGACGAGCTGCTCGACGTCGTGCCAGAACGTCGGTCCGTCGTACGACCCCATGCGCTCGGCGGGCGTCGCGACGCGGGCCCAGACGTCCTCGTGCATCGGCTCGATCTCGTGATCGCGCCGGAACAGTAGCAGCGCGTACAGGATCGTCAGGTACCAGGACGTGCGCTCGCTGGTGACCACCGCTGCGACACGCCGGCCGATGCCGCGCGCGAGGACCGGTGCGCAACCATCAAGGAATGCTGCAGCGCGTGCGCCGGGCTCTGCCGCGAGCATCCGTCGCGCGCTATCGTCGTCGTCGTGGATCCGATCGAGGCCATCCGAATGCGGGCTGCCGCCGTGCCGCGGTTCCGTGCCGCGCTCGACGCCATCCTCGATCGGCGCGAGCGCACCGGCCGGATGCCCCGATCGATCCAGGTCGACGCTGACGCCGAAACCGTCACGGCCCTGCGCGAGGTGTTTACCGCCGACGCCGTGGTCGTTCGCGACGGCCGCGCGCGCCTCGATCTCACGCGACTTCCGGCGCGCGTCGACCTCGAGAGGATGCTCTACGCCGGGCTCGACCGTGTTCCCCGCGATCCGATCGCCGAGCGCAGCGCGCTGCAGAGCGCGCTCGTCACCGTGCTGTCCGCGCTTGCGCCGCCCGTTCACCCGATCGCGCGCGACGTGCTCGCCGACGAGCTCGCCGCCGCGCGCTCCGCAACGGGTGACACGTGGAACCTCGCCGAGGAGCGCGGCGCCGCGCATGCGGGCGGCGTCGTCGCCGACGTCGTCGCCGCGCTCGGTGCGGTATTCGAGGTGCGCGAGCCGATTCGCATCGCGAACTTCGCCGCGCGGGTGCTCGGTGATAGCAAGGCTCTCGCGCCCGGCGGCGAGCGCGCGCGACGGCTCGGTGCGGCGCTGCTCGCGTACGACCTCGATACTCAGGCCGAGGTCGCCGGGCTGCAACCGCGGAGTCCGCGCCACGCCGAGCTCCTCGCGCTCGAAGCTCGCGGGCTGTTCCGCGACGACGCGAGCGTGCTCGTCCACGCGTTCGGCCCGCTCGTCTATCGCCGCGGCGATGCGATCTTCGATCACGTTTCGCGTCACGCGGTGCTCGGCGACCCGACGCCGCTGTCGCTCCGACAGCTGCGCGGCGCGGAGCTCGTCGAGTTGCCCGTCGAGCGCATCACGCTGATCGAGGGACAGGCGACCTTCCTCGACTACGTGGACCGCGCCGACGCTCGCCGCGAGCTCGTCGTGCTCGCGGGCGGGCAAGCGAGCTGGGCGGTCGTCGTGCTGCTGCGTATGTGCGCCGGGATTCGTCCCCGCGTCCGGCACTTCGGCGATCTCGATCGCAGCGGGATCTTGATATTGCGCAGCCTCGCGCGTCGGTCCGGCCTGACGATCGAGCCATGGCACATGGACGCCGCCACGCACCGCCGGTTCGCCATCGCTCACGGTCGTGTGATCGACCGCGACGAGCGAGGCCGGCTCGCGCGGCTCGTCGCCATCGATGATGCGAGCGCCATGTGCCACGACCTGCTGCTCGAGCTCCACAAGACGGGCATGTGGATCGAGCAGGAAACATTCGCCGACATTGCTCTTGTTGCGGAGCTTCCGCATTTATCATCGGATACCACCGGGGTCTGATCATCCCAGGAGTCGGACCATCCGGAGCGGGTCCCGAAGCGCCCCGACGTCCGTCGACAGCTTAGCGCCGACGCTCGCCGAAAGTATTCGAGTAACGCCAGCGCGGTATGACGGTCGTCCGGTTCCCGGACATCATCGATCGAAGTGCATAGATCTCAGCCGGGAGTACCGGCGACCTCAGCGCTTCCAAGTCTGCACGAGGCGCATCATCTCGCGTAGCAATGCCCCCCCGCATAGTCGCCGCGCTCTTGGGTCGCGCGCACGATCTCGTGCAGGATGCCGTCGCGGTCGCGACTTGTCCGCTCGTTGTTGCGGAGACGATCGTAGACCGCGCGCTCGTCCGCGGTCGGATCGCGCAGCGGAGTCTCGTCGGCCAGGAACCGACCCATCGGCGAAAGGCCGCCGATCATCGACAGCGATACGCCACCGAGGGCGGCCCACGAGCGCGCGTCCTCCCCATCGGCGCGCTCCAAACGCTCGAGGCAGACGTCACACACGCGGCGCGCTTCGTCAAGATCGTCCGCGAGCTCGAAGAGGCGCCGATGCCGGCGCTCCAGACCCTGGCCAAGACCTTGTGGTCCTGGCGCGAGCCCATCGCGCGGATGTGGCGCTTCACCAAGACCAACGGGATCACCGAAGGGCTTCACAACAAGATGGAGGTCATCCGCCGGCGCGCGTACGGCTTCCGCAACTTCCAGAACTACCGCTTGCGCGTCCGTGCGCTGTGCGGGTAACGATGGAGTCGTTCACAAAACGCGGCTTGCCCCCGCTTTTTGAGAAGAGCCAGAAGAGCCGAAGAGCCGAAGAGCCTAACTATCGAGCGGGAGAAGGGATTCGAACCCTCGACGTCAACCTTGGCAAGGTTGCACTCTACCACTGAGTTACTCCCGCAATGGCAGGGCACTGGTTCTAGCGGCGGGTACGCACCAAGTCAAGGGCTCTTGCGCGAGGCCTTGTCGGAGCGCAGCTCGTCGTCGACGCGGGCGCCGAGGGCTTCGAGGGTTTCGTCGCCGGCTTCGACGACGCCGACGCTGGCGGTGACCGTGCCTTCGCAGAGGCCGGCTTCGGCGATCTGCGAGCGGAAGCGCTCGGCCAGGATCTTCGCGCCGTCCAGTGCGGTTCCGGGCATCACGATCGCGAACTCGTCGCCGCCCAGCCGGAAGCACGCGTCCATCACGCGCGTGTGCTTCGACAGGATCGTGCCGATCGTGCGGAGCAGCTCGTCGCCCGCGGCCTCGCCGAAGCGATCGTTCGCGGTGTTGAAGCCGTCGAGGTCGAGCAGCGCCAGCGAGAACGATTGTTGATATCTGGTCCGGCGCGCGAGCTCGACCTTCACGCGCTCCTCGAACGCCCGCCGGTTCAATAAACCCGTCAGCGCGTCGTGCGTGTTGTCGTAGCGCGGGCGCGGGAAGCTGCGCGTGCGGTGCAGCGGGATCGCGATCACCTGCGCGAGCAGGCGGAGCGTCTCGACGTCCTCCGGACCGAACTGGCCGGATTTCGCGCCCGTCACGCCGAGCGCGCCGACCGCGAACTCGCCGTGCATGAGCGGCGCGCACGTCGCCGACCAGTCCGTGGCGTGCACCGGCCGGCCTTCGCTGACGCAGCGGCCCGAGAGCGCGGATTTGCTCGCGCGGCGCAGGCCGAGCTGGTGGGTCGAGCCGGCGGCGGCGCGGCAGACCATGTCGTCGCCCTCGACGAGCTCGACGGTTGCCGTCGCGGCGACGCACAGCGTCGCGGCCCGGTCGGCCACGATCCGCATGATCTCGTCGGTGTTGAGGGCCGCCGCCGCGAGCGCGTTCTGCAACTCGATGATCGAGAGGAGCCGGTCCGCGCTCGGGACGGCAGTCGAGTCCGCCATGCGGCCATCATACACGGCTATTCGTCGAGATCCTCGCGCTGGCGCGGCTTGCACGCCTCCGGCTCGCCGCGCGGAGCCGATAGCTCGAGCGCGGTCAGCCGCACGTTGTCGGTGCGGAGCCCGGCCGGGCCCGACAGCTCGCGCGCGAACGCGGGCAGCTCGCCTCGCCACGCGAGCGCGCCGTCGATCCACGCGAACAGCTCGTCGCCCCCTGCTTCTCCGTACCTTCCGGGCCGCGACGACCGACGGATCTCCGCGCGCAACACGTGCGATTCGCCGGCCGCGAGCGCGGGCACGGCCGCCGCATGCGCCGCGCGCACCTTCGTGTAGCCCTCGGCGCCGCACTCGTCGTGCGTGCGCTTGCCCGGGTTGCGCTTCACCGAAACCTCGAGCTCGGGGTGCGGATCGAGCCGCCACATCACGTACACGACGTTGCAGCTGTCGGCGGCGCGCAGCTTCAGGCCGAGCTGGCGGCGCAGCTGGCCCGACGCGAGCTCGCGCACGTGCTCGGAGTCGCCGCCGAACGTGAACGCGAGCTGCGCGCCGTCGCCGTGCGAGCCGGCGGCGAACGCGCGCGTCGTCGGCTCGGCGATCGCGCGGCCCGCGATCGCGCCGCGCGTCACGCACAACGAGGCCGGCGCGACCGGATGCAGCGCGAGCGTCGGCTCGGGCGAGGCCTCGGCGCGCGGCGTGCCGCATCCCACGATCATGGCGAGCACGATAGCGCGGTTCATGGCTCGCTCCCCACGACCTCGCGCAGCGCCGCGACGTGTGCCTGCAGGAACGCGAGGTCGGCCTTCGCCTTGATCCAGTCGAACCACACGGTCTCGCGATAGCGCCGCGCGTCGTCGCCGCCCAGCTTGCCGAGTGCCGCGAGCTGGCGGTCCAGATCGCCGACCAGCGCCGACGTTTGCTCGGCGCGCTTGCCCTCGACGTCGATCAGCGCGCGCATCTGCTCGACCGTCGCGTCGGCGCCGAGCGGATCGTGGCCGGAGCGCGCGTACTTCGCGCGGCCGGCGGCGGCGCGCGCGTTGCCGTGGCCGAGCCACAGCGCGCCGAGGTTGACGCCGACCTCGACGACCGCGAAGCCTTCGGTCGCGGTGTTCGGTCCTTCGAGGAACTGATCGACGCCGAAGCGCACGTCGAGCTGGTACGCCTGCGCGGTGCGCAGCTTGCCATCGGCCGCTTCCAGGTCGGTGTCGGCGGCGTGGAACGTGGCCATCACGCCGGTGAGCGAATGCTCTTCGGGCGCGGGCAGGGTCGCGAGCTGGCGGCGCGCGTCGAGCGCGAGCGAGCGCAGTTCCTCGACGCGCAGCCGCGTCGCGGTCGCGTCTTGCGCGGTCGCACGCCGGCCTTCGAGATCCGCGATCGCCTCGGCGCCGATGCGATCGGCTTCCTGCTGGGCGTCGTCGAGCACGTGAACACGGGCAGCGAGCGCTCGTGCGAGGCTCGCGCCGCGCACGTCGAGCAGCGCGCGGTGGCGCCGGCAATCGGCGCCGGCTTTCGCGGCCGTCTGCGAGCCGGCGTACGCGCTCGTCGCCGACCAGCGCACGCCGGCGATCGCGCGCAGGTTGCTGGAATCGGCCGCCGGCTCGACCGCGAACGCCGGCTGCTCGAGGTAGCCGAACTGGCCGAACAGCTGCGGCCCGTAGAGCGGCGCCGCGGTCGCCGTCGCGGCCCCCTCGACATAGTCGCAGTAGCCGTCGTCGGCGGCGGGCTGCGCGCGCGCGGTGGCCGGCACGAGCAGCGCGAGCAGCGCGCATCTCGCGATCGGGCGCGAGCTGCAGGCGGAAGTTCGCTTCAGAATAGCAGCGGCCGACCTCCGACGAACAGCACGTCGTCGGTCGCCGCGGCGCCGTCGTCGAGCGACAGCTCCACCATCTGGCCGCGCAGCTCCTTGTCGCGATGCGGATGCTTGAACTGGACCTCGCCGGGCAACACCTCCATCACCGTGCCGACGCGATGACACGCGATCATGCCGAGCCGGCACCCGTACAGCGACGTGCCCTTCTCGATGCCGCCGAGGTTGCCGTACGGCACGAACGCGACCTGCGCGTGATCGGCGAGCGCGCGCAAGTACGAGGTGTGCTGCAGCTGCGCGACCATCTGGTCCTCGCGCGCGAGCGAGCTCCTCAGCGCGTCGCGCAGGCCGAGCGCCTTCTCGGACTCGAGCGCCGAGCGGTCGTACTCCTCCTTGATCTTCAGCACGTCGTAGCTCATCGGCGCGTCGGACCTGGCGTTCGCGAGCAGCGCCTCGAGCGAGCGCGTCTGCGCCTCGAGATCGGCCGCCTTGGTCTCGTAATCGGCCTGCCGCTCCGCGAGCGACAGGTTCGAGCCGGCGATCTGCGCGAGCTGGAACTTGCCGCTCAGCATCGCCTGGCGATCGATCAACCCGGCCGCGTACTCCTGGCCCATCCGGCGCTGCGAGCTCGCCGCGAACGCGGTGTTCGAGCGCCGGATCGCGACGCGCGTCGACGCGGCCGCGGCCGCGAGCTCGTGCATGCGCGCGAACGCGGCCTTGCGATCGGCGAGGTCGCTGCGGATCGCCTTCTCGAACTCGGCTTGAAACGCCTGCTGCACCGCGATCGCGCGCTCGGCATCGGCGAGGTCGGCCGCGATGCGATCACGGACGTTCTGGCGCTCGGTGAGCTGCGACTCGAGCGCGATCACCTTGTCGTCGGTCGGCGAGACCGTCATCGGCACGATCCAGCTGCTCGACAGATAGAAGAACGTGGTCTGCGCGATGTAGCCGACGAGCACGATCACGATGATCGTGAGGATCGCGAAGCCGAGCAGGCGGTAGCCGGTGACGACGTGACGCGACAGCTTGCGCGGATCGAGCTTCGGTGCGACGAGCCCGAGCTTCTCGAAGGCGGCCCAGCGCGAGGCGGGGACTTCGGGCTGCGGACTTCGGACTTCGGGAGGCGGCAGAACCACCGGAACCGTCTGGTCTGGCAGGTTCTGGCCGAAGTCCGAGGTCCGAAGTCCGAAGTCCGGACGAAGCGGAACGATGTTAGTCGCTGCGAGCGGCGGCCGCTTCGGTGTTGGAAGCGGCGAGGGCACGACGCGCAGTGGAGGCGGTGCGATCAACGGCCGCGATCTCGACGAGGGCATGAGCCGTCGCTCGCGGTGCAAGACCATCGCCAGGACCAATTCGCGCAGCATCGGCGAGGTGCGCGAGAAAACGATCGAGTGCGTGCGCGTAACGTGGGGCACGAGTCTCCGCGCCGGGGCCGCGACCCACATGCGAGCGCGATTCGTTTTTCGCATCTCGATTGCAACTGCGCTTTTCGCCTCGTGCGCGATTCGCGCAGCGCGCACGGCATCGCATTTGCTCGCGCGTCGTGTGCTCACGTGACGACGTTTCCGATCTTCCTCTTCATCTTCGTCGTGTTCTTGAACCGCTACGTGTTCGGGCTCTGGCTCGTGCTCGCGCGCGGCAAGAAGCTCGACGAGACGGTCGGCGGCTACGAGCCGACCGTGACGGTCGTGGTGCCGATGTTCAATGAAGGGTCCTCGATCGCCGACACGATCCAGAGCCTCGTCTCACTCGACTACCCGCAGCACAAGCTCGAGGTGATCGTCGTCGATGACTGCTCGACCGACGGCAGCTACGCGTACGCATGCAAGGCGGCGCAGGACCTGCCCAACGTGCGCGTCATCAAGAATCCGCACAACATGGGCAAGCGGCGCGGCATCAACCACGCGGTGCGCGAGTCGACCGCGGAGATCATCCTCTCGGTCGACTCCGACGTGATCGTGTTTCCGACCGCGCTGCGCGAGCTGGTCGCGCGGTTCACGACGCCGCAGATCGCGGCGGTCGGCGGCCGCATCCACGTCTCGAACCCCAACGAGAACTGGCTCACCAAGCTGCAGACGATCAAGTACTACTTCGGCCAGGAGCACCTGAAGAACCTCGAGCGTGGGCTCGACTCCGTGATGTGCCTGTCGGGCTGCCTGACCGCATACCGGCGCAGCGTGCTGATCGAGCTCGAGCCCATCCTCGAGCACCGCGCGATCCTCGGCATCGAGATCAAGTACGGCGAGGATCGCTTCCTCACTCATCAGATCGTCAAGCACGGCTACAAGACGCGGCTCACGCTCGCCGCGATGTGCTTCACCAAGGCCGCGACCACGCTGCGCGGCTACTTCAGCCAGCAGCTGCGCTGGAAGCGCTCGAACATCGTCGACTTCATGCTCGGCTTGACGCACGCGTGGCGGATGCACCCGCTGCTGTGCCTGCAGTACCTGTCGATGCTGCTGCTCGTGCTCGTCTATCCGTTCGTGATCGTCACGCACATCCAGGACGGCGCGTTCTTCTCGCTCGCCGCCGCGCACGTCGTGCTGATCGGCGCGTTCTCGGTCGTCTACTACCTGGCGCCGAGCGTGCGCGCGCTGCCACCGTGGCTGCGCGTGCATCCCGTCGCGTTCCTGCCGATGGCCGTACTGATGCCGGTCGCGTACCTCCTGCTGACGCCGCTCGGGCTGTTCACGCTCGACAGCTCGAGCTGGGAGACGCGCGGGCACCAAGGAGCACCTGCCAAGTGATCGTCGCCGCGCATCAACCGCACTACCTGCCTTGGCTCGGCTACCTCGACAAGCTCGCGAAGGCGGACCTGTTCGTCGTCATGGACGATCTGCAGTACGAGGCGCAGAACTTCCAGAATCGCCAGCGCTTGAAGCTCGCGGCGGGGCCGGCGTGGCTCACGGTGCCGCTGCTCCACGACGCGCAGTCGGCGCGCATCTGCGACAAGCGCATCGACAACGGCGGCGGGCTGCGCCACCACTGGCAGTCGCGGCACTGGCGCTCGCTCGCCGTGCACTACGGGCCCGCGCCGTTCTTCAGCGCGTATGCCGACGAGCTGCGCGAGATCTACGCGCGCACCTGGGACAGCCTCGTCGAGCTCGATCTGTTCGTGCTCGAGCTGGCGCGCCGCTGGCTCGCGATCGAGACGCCGATCGTGCGCGCGTCATCGCTCGGGTTGCGCGGCGCGAAGACCGAGCGGCTCGTCGATCTATGCAAGACGGTCGGTGCGCACGCGTACCTCACCGGCAGCGGCGGCTCGGCCGGCTACCTCGACGCCGAGCGCATGGGCCGCGCCGGCATCGGCGTGATCTGGCAGGCGTTCGATCACCCGCGCCATGCGCAGCGCTACGCCGGCTTCGCATCGCACATGGGCTTTCTCGATCTCGTCCTCAACTGTGGGCCGAGGAGCCGCGACATCCTGTTCGACCGCGCGCATCCGCTGCGCATGAGGGCGTCATGAACCGCATCCTCGAAGAACACGGCGGGCGCGTGCTCGCGCTGGGCGCGCACCCCGACGACCTCGAGGTCGGCGCCGGCGGCCTGCTCGCGCGGCTGTCGGCCGAAGGCGCCGACGTCACGCTCGCGATCGTCTCGATCCCGAGCGACATCGAGCGCCGGCTGGTCGAGGCGCGCGCGGCGGCCGAGTTGATCGATGCCGAGCTGTTCGTCGTCTACGAGGATCGGCCGGCGCGCGTCGAGGACATCCCGATGCACGAGCTGGTGCGCCGGCTCGACACGATCGTCGGCGACGTGCGTCCCGATCTGGTCGTCACCCACTCCGCGCACGACCTGCACTGGGACCACGGCCTGGTCAATCGGGCCACCGTTTCGGCGCTGCGCCGCACGCCGTGCGACCTGCTCGCGTACCTGTCGAGCCCGGAGATGAACGCGCAGGCGCGCGCGATCGGCAACTGCTTCGCCGACATCACCGGCTACGTCGACACCAAGCTCGCCGCGATCTCGTGCCACGCGTCGCAGCTGCCCAAGCTCGATATCGACTCGTCCCGCGACCTCGCGCGCGCGATGGGGCGAATCAGCGGGTACGAGTACGCCGAGTCATTCGAGGTGCTGCGCGTGCGGGTTTGACACGATCGGACACGTTTCGACACCGTCGAGGACCTGGGTTCGCGGGCTTGCCGCTGGCGCGCGCCGTGCACCCCAGCCACGGGCAAAGATGTTAGCGTCGGAACCGATGAACACTCGCGCGATCGTTTTCTCCGTCGGGGTAGGGGTGCTGGCCGGCTGCGGCGGGCCGCAGGGCAAGCTGTCGGTCGACACGCCGGTGCTCGCGTACCAGAAGCCGGATATCAGCGACATCACGGGGATCGACGAGGATTCGGATACCGATACGGACTCGGGCTCGGGCTCGGCGGCGGGCTCGGGCTCGGGCTCGGCTGGTTCGGGCTCGGGCAGCGCGACGGCCGCGCCGGGAAAATAGTATGTGCGGCATCATCGGCTACGTCGGTGCGCGCCAGGCCACGCCGCTTCTGATCGGCGGGCTGCGCAAGCTGGAGTATCGCGGCTACGACTCGGCCGGCGTGTCGGTGATCGATCCCACTTCCGGCTCGGGCAGCTCCCGCGTCGTGCGCTGCCGCGGCAAATTGGCCGCGCTCGAAGCCAAGCTCGAGCGCGAGCCGGCGCACGGCACGATCGGCATCGGCCACACGCGGTGGGCGACGCACGGCCGGCCGAGCGACGAGAACAGCCACCCGCACAAGGTCGGGCCGATCAGCGTCATCCATAACGGCATCATCGAGAACCATCTGGCGCTGCGCAGCGAGCTGGGCGCGAGCGGCTCGCAGTTCGCGTCCGAGACCGATACCGAGATCTTCGCGCACCTCGTCGAGCGCCAGCTGGCTGCCCCCTCCACTTCCGGCGGCGCGGCGAACCTGACCGAGGCCGTGCGCAAGGCGCTCGTCAAGGTGCGCGGCAGCTACGCGTTCGTCGTGATGAGCGACAAGGAGCCGGGCACGCTGGTCGCGGCGAAGAATAGCTCGCCGCTGGTCGTCGGCCTGGGCGAGCACGAGAACTTCGTCGCCTCCGACGTCACCGCGATCCTCAGCGAGACCCGCAAGGTCCTCTTCATCGACGAGGGCGAGATCGTGACGGTGACGCGCGAGGGCGTCGCGATCACCGACTTCGACGGCAAGCCGCGCGTGCGCGAGCCCAAGATCATCACGTGGAGCGCCGTGCAGGCCGAAAAGGGCGGCTTCAAGCACTTCATGCTCAAGGAGATCCACGAGCAGCCGCGCGCGGTCGCCGACACGCTGGTCGGCCGCATCGATCTCGAAGGCGACGACGTGCGGCTCGACGGCATCGAGCTCGACGTCGCGAACATCAAGCGCGTCGTGTTCGTCGCGTGCGGCACGTCGTATCACGCGTCGCTCGTCGGCGAGTTCCTGATCGAAGCGCTCGCGCGCATCCCGGTCGAGGTCGATCTCGCGAGCGAGTTCCGCTACCGCGATCCGATCATCGGCCCGGGCGACCTCGTGATCGCGGTGTCGCAGTCGGGCGAGACGCTCGACACGATGGAGGCCGTGCGCGAGGCCAAGAAGAAGGGCGCGACCGTGCTCGCGATCTCGAACGTCGTCGAGTCGTCGATCCCGCGCCTCGCCGACCACGCGTTCTACACGCACGCGGGGCCGGAGATCGGCGTCGCGTCGACGAAGGCGTTCACGACGCAGCTCGTCTCGATCGCGCTCCTCGCGATCCACCTCGGCCGGCGGACCGGCGCGCTGTCGCGCGAGCGCGCGCGCGTGCTGCTCGGCGAGCTCGTGCAGCTGCCGCAGAAGATGCGCGACGTCGTCGATACGGGCGCGCACCTGCAGGTGCTGGCGCGCCGCTACGGCGGCGCGAGCGGGTTTCTGTTCCTCGGCCGCGGCTCGCAGTATCCGATCGCGCTCGAAGGCGCGCTCAAGCTCAAGGAGATTTCCTACATCCACGCCGAGGGCTACGCGGCCGGCGAGATGAAGCACGGCCCGATCGCGCTCATCGACGACGAGCTGCCGGTGGTCGTGCTCGTGCCGCGCGGCCCGCAATACGACAAGGTGATCTCGAATCTCGCCGAGGTGCGCGCGCGCCAGGGCAAGGTGCTCGCGGTCGCGACGCGCGGCGACGCCGACATCGGCGGCCACGCCGACGACGTCGTGCTCGTGCCCGACACCGCGCTCGAGCTGCAGCCGATCCTCACCGTCCTGCCGCTCCAGCTGCTCAGCTACTACGTCGCCGACGGCAAGGGCACCGACGTCGACCAGCCGCGCAACCTCGCGAAGTCCGTCACGGTGGAATGAAGCAGAAGCTGACGCACTTCGACGCGCGCGGCCGCGCGAGGATGGTCGAGGTCGGCGCGAAGCCCGAGACGGCGCGCGAGGCGACCGCGAGCGGTGTGGTGCGCGTCGCGGCGGCGACCGCGGCGGCGATCCGCAAGGGCGCGCTTGGCAAGGGGGACGTGCTCGGCGTCGCGCGGCTGGCCGGGATCCAGGCCGCCAAGCGCACCGCCGAGTGGATCCCGCTGTGCCATCCGTTACGGCTGACCGGGATCGACCTCGAGCTCGCGGTCGCGAAGGATATGGTACGGATCACGGCCACCGTACGGGCGTTCGATCGGAGCGGCGTCGAGATGGAGGCGCTCGCGGCGGTCTCGGCGGCGGCTTTGACGGTGTACGACATGTGCAAGGCCATCGATCGCGGCATGGTCATCGAGGAGATTCGCCTCGAAGCCAAGCGAGGCGGCAAGTCGGGAACCTGGCGCCGCAGGTCTGCCAAGAACCGTTAGAAAAGGGGCTTTACGCCGCCCCGTAGTTGTGGCGATGCTGGCCCCGATGCGTCGCCTCGTCGTCGGAATCGCCCTCGCTCTGCTATCGCTGACCGGCCTGGCTTCGGCCGGCCCAAACGACGATCCGATCGTCGGCGGCACTCAAACGACGGTCGGCCAATATCCCAATGTGGTCGTGATCGAGGTGGGAGACGGTCTGTGCACCGGGACACTGATCAATAAGGACTGGGTGCTGACCGCCGGGCACTGCGTGACGGCGTCGGAGGTTGGCGAACCGAACCAGCAAGGGGTCACGAACAGCATCAAGGTTCACTTCGGTACGGTCAACGTCAACACCAGCGCTGGCACGGTCGTGACCGCTCAGGATTCCCTGCCGGACCCGAGTTTCAACATCAACGCGCTCGGCGAATACGATTCGGGCCTAATCCACCTCACGACGTCGGTCACGACCGTGACGCCGGTGAAGCTGAACTTCACCGCCTCGGACGCGCCGATCGGCGTGTCGGTGACCCAGGTCGGCTACGGCGCGACGATGATCGGTAGCCCCCCGGGTGGCGATATCGGCGTCGAGTTCCAGGTGCAGAAGACGTCCGAATCATGCGCGACGACGATCGGGATGGCCTCCGAAGACGCGTTCCTGCTTTGCTACAGCCAGGCCGACGGCAAGGGCAAGTGCGAGGGCGATTCGGGCGGCCCGTCGTTCGCGACGATCGGCGGCAAGCAGGTCGAGGTCGGCATCACGTCGTTCGGCGACGGCAGCTGCTCGCAGTACGGCGCCGACACCCGCACCGATGCCGAGAAGCCGTTCCTCACGGCGCACGTGCCCGGCCTCGAGTGTCAGACCGATCAGGACTGCGACATGGGCCAGGAGTGCTTCAACCAGGACTGCATCATCACGCCGTTCCAGCCGATGGGCCTCGGCTCGGTATGCACCGGCAACTCGGACTGCGAGTCCGGTACGTGCGGCACGGGCGACGGCGGCAGCAAGTGCACGACGGAGTGCACGGCCGGCGCGATGAACGCGTGCCCGTCGGGCTTCGATTGCATCTCGGCCGGCGCCGAGAGCGTGTGCTGGCCGAACGGCTCGTCGGGCAGCGGCTGCTGCGACGCCAGCGGCGCGGGCGCACCGACCTCGCTGCTCGGCTTCGCGCTCGTCGGCCTCGTGATCCGGCGCAAGCGCCGTCGCTAGCGCACTCGCTCGAACACGAGCAGCTCGCCGAACAGCTCGTGCGGGCGCGTCCCGGCGGGCACCATGCCGCACTTGCGGATGACCGCGAGCGAGGCCGCATGCCACGGGAATGTCGTCGCGCGCACGGCGGTGATGCCGGGTTGCGCGAGCGCCCACTCGAGGCACGCGAGGGTGGCTTCGGTCGCGAGCCCCGAGCCGCGCGAGCCTTCCTCGACGCCGTAGCCGACCTCGGCGATGCCGTCGGTCGGCCGGCCGTGAAACACGACGCTGCCGACGATGCGCGGCGGCGGATCGCGCAGCAGCACGAGCGAGTCGCCCCACAGCCGCACGTCGGGCGCGACGCGTATCGCGTCGAGCGAGAACGGAAACGCGCGCGCGATCAGGTCCTCGTTCGGCCACTCGTCGGGCAGCCGCGCGCCGACGCAAGCTTCGGCCGCCGCGCGATCGCCGCGCACGAACGCCTCGACGACCGCGAGCGTGATCGGCACGAGCCGCAGGCGCTCCGTCACGAGCTCGGGCATGGGGCTACGGCCCCGCCAGGCCGATGCGCAGCACGATCGCGAGCTGCTGCGGGCCATAGGCGATCAGCGCGGACCGCACGTCGACGCCGATCACGACCGAGCCGTAGTACTGGTCGAGCCCGACCGCGGCGACCGGCCCGACGAACGTGCGATCGGGGCCGTCGACCGGATCGTTCGTGCGCAGGAGGCCGGCACCGACGCGCGCCGTCAGGTAGCGGCGGCGCGTCGCCCACGGGCGCAGCCGCACGCCGGCGGTCAGGTCCATCTGCACGGCGCGCAGCGGTGGGTTCACCTGGCCCGCGCGGCTGCCGTAGTCGAGCAAGTCGAACAGCGTCGACCATCGGATCGCGATCCCGACGTGGCGCTCGGTCGACATCGGCTGGTACGACGCCTCGGCGCCGATCACGTAGCCGTAACCGAGCGTCTTCGCATCGGCGCCCGCGCCGCTCGTGCCGCCGGCGAGGAGCTCGATCGAGCCCGCGGGCAGCGGCTCGGCGCGTGCCGAGCCGGCGAGCAGCGCGACCACCAGCAATACGCGCATCGCTAGAACTTCGACGTCGTTGCGAGGAACGTCATCTTGTCGTTCATCGAGCGCAGGCGGCGCGACAGCGTGCGTACCCAGTTCCACAGCAGCTCGTAGGCGAGGTCGCGGTCGACGAACAGCAGATCCTCGAGATCGCGCCGATTGACGACGAACAGCCGGCACTTCTCGTGGCAGACCGCGGTCGCCGAGCGCGCCGCGTCGTCGATGAGCGACATCTCGCCGAAGTAGTTGCCGGGCCGCAGCACGGCGAGCGCTTCTTCGCCCATGCCCGGCACGATGCGCGAGATCCGCACCGCGCCCTCGACGATCAGATAGAACTTGTCGCCGGGCTCGGCCTCGGAAAAGATCGTCGCGCCGCCCTTGTATTGCTCCTCGACGCCGATGTCGACGACCCGGCGCAGGTGGCCCTGTGGCAGGCCGCTGAACAGATCGATCTGCGCGAGGATCTCGAGCGTCGACTTGCCCAGGAGGTCCAGCTCGTGCGGCTTCGCCTCCTCCGGCATGCCGCCAGCGTCCCATACGCCTCCCGAAAACGCAAAAACGGCCTCTTGGGCCGTTTCCGCGAGCATCGTCCAGATCGGGTTGCCTAGATCAGATCACGCGCCGACCTTGAACACGAGCAGGAACGAGATCAGCAGCGCGTAGATCACGAGCGACTCGATCAGCGCGAGACCGAGAATGAACGGGCCGCGGATCTGGCCGGCCGCGCCCGGGTTGCGGGCGATGCCGTCGAGTGCCGAGGCAGCCGCGCGGCCCTGGCCGATGCCGCCGCCGAGCGCCGCGAGACCGATGCCGAGGCCGGCGCCGAGCGCGATGAGACCGTAGTTGTTCGCGAGGCCCTGCTGCTTGACGGCCGCCGCGTCCGCGCCCTGCGCGAACGCGTTCGAGCAAAACACCACGCCGTAAACGAGATAGACAGCGATCGCCGACGACAGGATCTGGATAGTGCGCTTCATTGAGTGGGTCTCCTTACCTTGCGGGTTTGCAAAAATCAATGCTCCTCGTGCTCGATCGCCATGCCGATGTAGACCATCGCGAGCGTGCAGAACACGAGTACCTGGATCAGACAGACGAGCAAGCCGAGCAGCAGGAACGGCAGCGGCACGAGGATCGGCACGAGGGCGAAGAACACCATCGTCACCTTGTGGTCGGCGACCATGTTGCCCATGAGCCGGACCGACAGCGACAGCGGGCGCGCGATGTGGCTGATGGTCTCGATGA